>CANRND010000001.1 GCA_947631905.1 uncultured Clostridia bacterium
GAAGCAGATTTTACGCTGAACACGGAGGAACTGTTGTATGTCCCCGGGGGAGAAACAAGCGCAACGCTCACGGCGACAAAGGCGGGCGTAACATGGACGGCGGAGTGGGAAGATCCCGCTTCGGAGTGGGCAGGCGGAAAGCGTACGGAGAACTATGTGCGGCTCACTCCCTCCGGGCGGACGGTAAACATCGAGTTCCTCGCGCCGTTCGGAGAGCGGGTGAAGATCGTCTGTTCGGATGGGAGCGGGTCGCGGGAATGCCTGTGCGGCTGTCTGAAAACGGTAAAAACGTACAAAGGATATTTCCGTGTTGTGGACTCGATGGAAGCGAACACTTATTTCGGATATGACACGTTCACGTTCGGGGGGACGCACCAGTACCCCGACAGTGATAGACAAATCGTAGAAGAAGAGAGTTATTTCCCCTATACCGAGGAACAGACGTTGGAGTGGGACATCGGGAGCAGCGAGTACCGCCTGACGCAGGAGTTTATCGTGAGCTTCCGCGCATACGCCGAAACGAGCGGATCTATCAACGAAAACATCCGCGCAACGCTGGGCGCATTGAGTGCGGAGAAAGCCTATTCCGTTCTGAACGACGACGGCGAGGGCTACACCGTGTTTTGCGGCGCGGGAACGGGCTTCGGGTTCTGTTTCCCCCCGCTGTGCGAGGGGTTGGAAAAGGAAGACAAGTACACTATGGGGATGATCCTAATGGATTGGTATGCCGAGGGAAGTAACGCGGAGATCGAAATGATCGAGGCGGTATACCGTTTCACGGGTTCACGGGCAGATTGTGAGATGATCCTCAGGCAACGCGCGTATTTCGGAAGAGAGCGCCCCGAAGAGTACGGGAAAGCAAGCTGAAAAAGGAGAACGGGATGAAGAGAGCGGTAACGGCCATTTTATGCGTGGTTCTTCTGTTCGTATTGGGTGCGGGGATCTTTGTCCTTTACCGGTATACGAACGGGTTCAACGAGGATTTCAAGACATTCTACATCGAGCGGGACGGAGAAAGGATCCTCGCTTCGAAGAGTACGGCGGCGTTTGAGCTGGGGAGCGAGGTGCGTTTTGACGTGGGATACGTTTTCGACGGCACCAACTCCGCGGCGCGGGATTACAGCGTGACTATATTTCCGAACCCCGAGGCGGATTTCGACTTCGAAGCGGGCGGGCTTTCCTATGCGTGGCGCATGGCGGGCAGTCTGGACGGGTATTTCTCGCTCGATAAGCAAGCGGCATATTTCACGCTATCGGCCCCGCAAGGCGGGATCGGAGAACTTCTGCGCGAGATCTACCATGATACCGTCGATCTGAGCGGGGCGTTCCCCGGGGGCGTGGATCCCGAAACCCCGTTCTTTCTGTTGCGGGTGAGTTCGTACAACGAAGCCGTGACATACGACGTCGTGTTTTCCGTTTTTTCGCCGTATAAGGTGACATACGAGACGAAAGGCGGCACAGACGATATGGTAGCAGGGATTACATACAGAAGCGGCGGCAAGCGCGTGGCCGAGGCGGATTTCCGCTACGGCATGACCGTTTATCCGGACATCGCTCTCACAAGTGCGGCGGGCGCGCAATACAACGTCGCGGGCATTGAGATCTACGACGGGGAGCTGAAAAATTGGCGGGAGCTGTACGAGTCGGACGACGGCTTTTGGTTCAAGGTGCAGACGGAGACGATCCGTCTCCGCATCGAACTTGCGCCGAAGTCGCAATTCTACAACATCACCTACGAGATCTCCGGCGGAGAGACCTATGGCCTGTTTTTGAACGGTTTGCCCGAACAGGGACTTGCGGGGAAAGAGATCACCTTTACCGCGCAAGCGACGGGAATTTATTACCTCGCTTCCGTTACCGTGACGGGCAGTGCAATAGAAGATCAGAGTTTATCCCCGGCAAGCAGTATGTACGCCCATGATTATTCTTTTACCATGCCCGCTTGTGACGTCGTCATAAAATTCGAGCTGAGAAGTGGGGTTTAATATGTTGCGGAAACACGTCTTAAAACATGCCGTGGCGTGCTTTGCGGCCGCGTTCGTTCTGTGCATGGGGGTATTTACCTCCATGTACAGTCCCCGTGCCTTAGCTTTCGCCGCGGAAAGCCATACGCAATTTGAAGAGTCGGACGTTCTCGATGACCTCAAAAGCATGGACGGGTTCTCGCTCATAAAGTACCCCTACTATGAGAGCGTTAAGCCCGAAATGCGCGTCATCGACTTCGTGGAGTACTGCTACGACTACCGCGCAAACATGCGGGGCAACTATGGGCTGTATCTCTACGTCTATAACCCGAACGGGCAGAACGTCGTCGTCAACAGCACGCAAAATAAAGTTACGATCGCCGTCGCTTATGACAGCGATCCTATTACGGAAGAAAGCAACGCTCTTACTTATGAGAAGTTCGATTTGCGGTTCTGCTCGGTATCGGCGGGCGCGGGCGTAAATCGGCTGTTTTATAAGTTCAAAGTCATCGACCACAAGAGCGCGGACGGAAAGACGATCGCCGAGCGCGTGAACAGCATGGACCGCCGCTATGACATTTCGGAGATCGAACTTCTGACCGAGGGCGAGCCGAACGCGACTGCGTACGGCGTAGCCACGTCTTACCATTTTACGGGTTTTGCGGAGGGCTACGGCGAGGGCGGAACGGGGACGACGCTTACGAGAAATACGCTCGAAACGGTTTCCCTCGATCTTCATTCTACGACATACCGCTTCCCCTACATAAACCAAAACGGAGTGGGACATCAAAACCAGCTCGACAGCGTGTATTTCGCCGTTCCGAAAGAATTTAACGAAAATTACGGCGAGCTGTACCGCGTGAAATGCTGTTGGGACGAACAGAAGACCTCGCCCGTCATCGTGACGAATAACGAACAAATTTATTCTTGGGCATCGAAGTGGGTTGGACAGCGCGAAAATATAACGGACGCATTCGGAATTTTCGACGGCAATATAACCGACCTTACGGTAGGTATGCCTGTTGCCGATTGGGGTTGGGGTTATCGGTATAATTCTTCGAACCCCGACGTCGGCGGTATCTACGTTTATGACGATACACCTGCCGGGTATGTTTTTCTTTCAAATAAAAGTAATGTCAAAGATACGGACATTACTTCCGCGCAGATGAAAAAATGGATCTACGGGCATAACAAGGCAGATTATCTGTTTTCAGATAGCGTAGACGAGGGACGGACAAAAGGCTATCAGGAACATATCTTTACGGCAGACGAACCTTTTAACATGCTGACGTTTAACCAAACGGCAAGCGGTTGGGACAAGTTCTGTTTGAATTGGCAGGCCTTTTGGACGCACAGCAGTTGGGATTTCGGCCCGGAGCAGCAAGATCCTGTTGAGCCGATCCGTCTTGTGAAAGACGGAGATTTTACGGGGGCGGACGCTGCGGACGCGAGAAAGTTGTATGTCCTTACAGAAGATTTCGATGAGTTTGAGAGCTTCTACAAGGCAAATAAGTCCACGAAGAACGTCTTTCTCTTGCGCTTTGCCGTGACCGATTATTACAGCAATCTGCAAACCGTTCTCACCGACGCGACGTGGTATAATCCCTCCACTTGGCAATCGGGAACAAAGGATAAGGAAAGTACTTACATGGCGCGGGAAACGGTTTTTCTCGATTTCGATATCATCGAGCTTACTTTCCTGCGCGACACGACGGAGACGATCATCCCCGTGGTGGCAACCCCTATCGATGTGGTGGGCGGTATTTCCGCTCCCATTGAAAAAGACGGTTTTAATTGGGGGAAGCTCATCGCCGCGCTTTTGGCGCTTATTCTTATAGTCGTTTTACTCGCTCCCGTTCTGCCCTATCTCATCAAGTTGGTGGTTTGGGTGGTGCTATTGCCGTTCAAAGCGATTGCGGCGCTGGTAAATTGGGTGAAGAAAAAGCGACGAAGCGATTAAGGAGTAGCTATGCGGAAGAAGAAAGCGGCGGCAAAGGAAGTCGTGAAAAAGACGGCAAAGGGAGTGTATATCGTCGTGGCGATCGCCGTCATCTTGTTTGCGGTCGTTATGTTTGCGACGGTGACCTTTGTGGGCGTGCGGCTGTGGCAGTGGCTCGCCCCGCTGTTCGCAAACGCGTAAGGAGAAAGTATGGGAAAAATGAAAAATCGAAAGCGGTCTACGGGCTGGGCGAGAACGAAAGAATATCCGCATAAAAAACATCCCGCTACATATCGTCGTAAAGACGGTGATGAAATCGAATATATTACCTTTACGCATTCTGCCGAAGTGGATTTCGGAAAAGAAGGAAAGGTTCAGACCGTTCCGCTTTTGGATAATATCAGCCCCTCTGAGCGGAAGAAAAATAAGGTTGAGGGTAAAAAATTCGGAGAAAATCGTTCTTATGCTTATCCAAAAGTTTTTGACGGTAAACGTTCGGCCCTTGGGGCAGAGACGGACGAGTTCGATCCCGTAGAGTTCGACAAGAAGCGCATCGGAAAAATGTTTGAAGTATTTCCGCATGAACGTGTTCCAACGACAGGCGGGAAAGGACAATATCGGAAGAAAAAACCACCGAAAGGAAAATGAACATAAAAAAAGAAAGTGCCCGCAAATCGCATGAGCGATTCCATTGTACGGGGCTACAAGGACGAGAGCGGATATCCGCTGACACCGAGCCAAACACTTTCTGACATTTATTATAAACCTATCCGCTTGAAAAGTCAAGCGGTTTGAAGAGAAAATTACGGAGAAGAGCGATGAAGAAGAAAATTGAAAAACAATATTGCCGCTATGTCCTGTTGGAGTATGCGACGGGGAAAGAGCTTGTTTACGGCGAGAAAAAGAAAGACTGTTCGGAGTTGTATTACGCCGGTAGTTTTTTGAGTTTGCGCGGCATTGTGCGTGAGTACCGCCGCTTTGTTGTTTTGAAAGGAATGACGTGCCTGATCGTTTATTGGGCAAGTAAGCGGAGAGTGAAGCGGGAGGCGTTGGGTTCCGTGGTCTCCCCTTACGGCCTGTTTTGCGGTTTCAGAGCGGCAGGCCGCTCGGGCATAGACTGTACATATCCCGAGCTTGTATCGGAGGGAGTATGAAAGGCTGGAAGCTGTTGCTTTGGGTGGCCGCGCTTCTAATCGGCGCGGTCGTGATCGGTTACTTTGTATATACGGGGTTTCAAGTATGAAGCGGATCAATTATCGGCATTTCATATGTATTGCGATCACTCTCGGCTTTGTGCTGTGCGGGGTGTTCGTTTTCTCCAACGCGTTTTGGCGGCTGGTTGAGAGCTTCCGCGATCTCGGGCTTTCGGTTGCTTATTACTTTTGCGAGCTTTTCGAGATCCCCTATACGTTCACGCCCACGGTGAACGAATTGCCGGGCCGTCTCCCCACCGTGTTTCTTCCCGAAACGTGGGAAGCGTTTAAGGTTTCTTGGGGGGTGTACTGGTCGCTGTGGGCGACAAAGGAGAATTTCCTCGGCTATCTTGCCGTTCTCGGGAATGTCGTCCGTTGGCTCGTAATTTTGCTTTTGCCGGTGACGTTTTTCATCGTACTTCTCCGCATGGCGTTCGGCCGCTATTTGCGGCAAGTCAAGGACCCTGCTTCGCATGCCGAAGAAAGCCGTCCGTTGAAACTATTTAAGCGTATTTCAGCCGTTTCGTTTCGCAGGGTGCGTATTTGGCTCATCGGCTTTTTCGCCTTTCTGCGGGAACACAAGGTATACGTTACAATATGGCTCTGCATGTGGGCGTACTTTTTTAATGCGTTTACGATCGCTTTGGAAGCAGTGGCTTATTATTTTTATTTCATTCTTTCGTTTGATGTGGTAAATCTTTATCGGCAGGTGTTTAAGCTGGTCTGCGATCTGTCGGTGATCTTTACTACGGTTCCGCTGTGGCTTTTAGCGGTCGCCGCGGTATTTCTTTTGGATCATCGTTCTAAGAAGCGCGGATATTCCGTTCTGGAACATCATGAACGCCGTAACCGCGGCTTTCTGAACGCGCGCGGCGTGGTGCTTTTCGGGATCGGCCAGCCGGGCGTCGGGAAAACAGAATGGGAGACCGACGCGGCCCTTTCGTATGAAGTCCAACTTCTCGATGACGCTCTCGAAATTATTTTGGAAACAGACAGGCACTTCCCCTATTTCCCGTGGATCAGACTCGAAGATGAATTGCGCCGTGCAACGGCGGGTCATGAGATTTACGACGTTTGGAGCGTGCGCCGCTGGGTTCGGAAACGCAGAGAGCTTTGGCAGCAGAAGAGTTCTTCGGAGAATTTATTCGGATATGCGGCGGAGCGGTACGGTTTGACATATAACGATAATTTGGCGGTTGTAGACCTATGGCAAGCGATTGAGGACTATTCTTGCGCGTATTTCATTTATACGATCCAATCTTCCTATCTGATCTCGAATTACTCTATCCGTTCGGATAGGTTAATGCAAGACCTCGGGAATTTCCCGCTTTGGAATACGGACTTTTTCAAACGGGACAGCCGCTTGATCGATAGTTTTTCCCGGCACTCCCACATTCTTGACTTTGATATGTTGCGCCTCGGGAAAAGAATGCTTGCGGACAACCCCAACCGCGCCGCATTCGGCTTCGGGGTATGGATCATCGACGAAGTTTCGACGGAACGGAAGAACGGGCCGGAAACGCAGCATCTGAAAGCAGATGCGGATGAATGTAACCAAAAGAACGATCTTTTTAATATCTGTGTGAGGTTGAGCCGCCACGCTTGCGTGGTGGCAAACCGTGTTTTCGTGCATATTTTGGCTACGCTCCAACGGACCGGGGATCTGAATGCAGGCTTTCTGGAACTGGGCGATGTGGTAGATCTGCGCGAGCAGAGCGAGGCGAAGCCCGTTCTACCTTTCTGGGCGCCTTACTGGCTGGTTAAAGCATTCTTCGGCCTTTTGGCGGGTAGGTATACTCCTTTTTATTTGCAATACCGTTTCGTGCGCGGGGATTACACGCTTTTTTCGTATCTGCTACACGGGCTTTTTTCCGTGTTCGGGAACTATTGCGAGCGGATCGACAAACTGTTCGGCTGTCAGAAAGTGAAAGTGCGGATCGTCCGCGGCAAGGATGACGGAAGCTACGATGAGGCGGTTTGGTTCAAGCAGCATAAAAAAGTTCGCTCGGGCCGTTATTCGACGGACTGCATGCGTGCGATTTTTGAAGAGCGGAGCGTGTTTAACCGTGTGAGTTTGGACGACATGGCGGAATATTCAAATATCATGGCGACTGCCGAAGAACGCGCCATGCAACATTCACATACGGGCCGGGAGATCGACCGTTTTATAAGCCAAGCCGGGGACGCGGGGCATGGAGCGGTTTAGCGCTCCCCCCGCGTCCCGGCGGCTTACACGGTTTTTGTTGCAAAGTATTCGTGGTCAAGCGCTTGACCACGATTTGTGGATAACTTTTGAGCATGTTGAGCGTGTTTTTTGGGTAGGACTTTGGGTAGTGAAAGCGAAATCCCTTAAAAAAACGCTATTTTGGTGCTTTTTTTGGCCATTTTTGCTTATTTTGCGCTCCCCTCTTAGGGGTTCAAATCCCGTCGCCTCGACCAAGGAATGGCATGGACGTTTGTCCATGCCATTCCTTGTATGTAGGCTGTATCCCACGGCCTCTTTCGGCACGAACCAAGAATAATATAAGGGTTCCCGAAAAAATGCTACGCCTTTTTTCGGGAAGAGGAGCCGTGGCGTAGAAATCCGCTTGACAATTCCCGCAGAATTGCATATAATATAATTGCTAGTTAGGCAGACGGCTCCGTAGGTACCTGCGAGAACCGTCACCCGGGCGCGCGAAACCAGTACGCCCGGCTTTTTTATTTGCGGGTGCCGATTTGAACATGCCACTTTCTTTTTATGCAAATACATCGGGCGGACTTCCGAAAGGAAGTCCGCCCGATCGCTTTCCGCTTTGAAAGGCGTTAACGGAAAACTTTACCGTTCCCCAACGCCCGCTTTCTGAACCTCATTATTCCTCTTTTCTGTATTTGAGCGCATAAACGGCTTTCGGCGCAACTTTCACGGCTTTGAGCGGCCTGCCGCGGCTCGAAGTGACGTCGATGGGAACGTCTTCGGTGGAAATTTCAAGCATGCCGTCCTCGGTATCCACCGCGAGGATATACGGCACGGTAACGTAGTCCGCAAACAGGACGCTCTCCCCCTCTTTGAGCGCCGCGATGCGCACTCCTTTGCAATTACGGTTCAAAGGATCGACCTGCGCGGCAATTACCCGTTTGAACCGTCCGCCCGAGATCGCCGCTACGATCTCGCCCTCGCCGTCGATCTGGGAGGCGAAGATCACGCGGTCGCCCTCTTTCACGTTCATGCCGCGCACGCCGCCCGCAATGCGCCCCTGCGTGGGGATGTCGTCCTTTTTCGCGTTCAGGCACATGCCGCCCTCGGTGACAAAGAACACCGTTTCGCCCTCGTCGGGAATATCAGTCTGCACGGCGACCACTTCGTCTTTCTCCGCGAGTTTGATCGCCTGGAAGGCATTCTTCGCAAGGAAATACTCGCTCCATGCCGTCTTTTTGAGCATGCCTTTGGCGGTGACGAAGAGGAGTTCCCCCTCCTGCGCCGAAGCGGGGAATACCGCCACGGGTCTTTCGCCTTTCGGCGCGTCCTCAACGAGATCGGCAAGCGATATGCCCGCGTCGGTAAATTTACAGGTGCAATCCCCTACCATGACGCGGTAACAGTTGCCCAAATTGGTAAAGACGAACGCGTCCTCGTCCGAGAGGATCCCGATATACTGCGCCATGAGTCCGCTCGGGCGGGTCTTGTCCGTGACCGTCTTGCCCGAGGCGGCGTAATTTTTCTCGCTGACGCATTTGAGCGTCCCCTTTGCGGAGATGCAGAAGATACTCTTGACTCCCGGTTCGCGGATGTCGGTGCGTTCGGCGTCGGCGTCCTTTTCGTCGAACACGAGAACGGACTTCCGCGGGGTCTTGTATTTCTTTTTGATTTCGAGGATCTCCTCTTTTACGACTTCGAGCTGTAACTTTTGGCTGCCGACGATCGCGGTGAGTTTTTTGATGAGTTCTTTGAGCTGTTTTAATTCCTCTTCGAGCTTGAATACTTCGAGTTTGGTGAGACGGGCAAGCCTTAAATCGAGGATCGCCTGCGCCTGCCGCTCGGAAAGATCGAACCGCTTGCGCAATTTGTCGCGCGCGTCGGCGGTGGAATCGGCGTTTTTGATGATCTTGACCACTTCGTCGATGTTGCGCACGGCGATGATGAGCCCTTCCAGAATATGGCAGCGTTCTTTCGCCTGGTTGAGATCGAATTTCGTGCGGCGGAGAACGACCTCCCGCTGGTAGTTGACGTAATAGCGGATGATCTCCATCAGCCCCATTTGGAGGGGTTTGCCGCCCGCGATCGCCACGATGTTGATGCCGAAAGTCGTTTCGAGGTCGGTGTATTTATAGAGAAGTTTCAAAATGGCGGGGATGTCCGCGTCCCCTTTCACCTCGATGACGGCGCGCATGCCGCCCCTGTCGCTCTCGTCGGTGACGCGCGTAACGGCGGCAAGCTGCTCTTTCTTTTCCTCGCGGAGTTCCGCGATACGTCTGAGCAAATTCGACTTATTTACCTGATAAGGAAGTTCGGTGATGACGATGAGTTTGCGGTCTCCCTCCCCCGCTTCCACGCGGACGCGGGCGCGGAGGGTGATCCTACCCTTGCCCGTGCGGTAAGCCTCGTTCAGTTCGCCCGCGATGATATAGCCCCCCGTGGGGAAATCGGGCGCGGGGATATATTTGAGCATTTCGTTCAGTTTGATCGAGGGCTTATCGATATAGGCGACGACGCCGTCGATCGCCTCCCCGAGATTGTGCGGAGGAATGTTGGTGGCAAGCCCCACCGCGATGCCCGACGCGCCGTTTACGAGCAGGTTGGGGAACCGTCCGGGGAGCATATCGGGTTCTTTGAGCGAATCGTCGAAGTTCAGAGAAAAGGAGACGGTATTCTTATCGAGGTCGCGCAAAAGTTCGAGGGCGAGCGGTTCGAGCCGCGCCTCCGTATAGCGCATTGCCGCCGCGGGGTCGCCGTCTACCGAGCCGAAATTGCCGTGTCCGTTGACGAGGGTCCTGCCCATGTTGAAGTCCTGCGCCATGCGCACCATCGCGTCGTACACCGAGCTGTCGCCGTGGGGGTGGTATTTGCCCATGCAATCGCCGACGATACGCGCCGACTTTTTGTGCGGTTTATCGGGCAAAAGCCCCATTTCGTACATGGTGTAGAGGATCCTGCGCTGGACGGGTTTCAGACCGTCCTCCACGCGGGGCAGGGCGCGGTCCATGATGACGAACTCCGCATAAGGGAGCATGGACTGCGGAAGCACTTCTTCAAGGGGCAACGTGATCAAATTTCCCTGCGGTTCCTGCGGTTTTTCATTCTTCTTCATCTGCGCTCTCCTTCTTCCCCTTTACCCTGTCCATAAAGGAATCGACCTTGTTGAAATTTGCGTTGCGGTTCAAAAACTCCTTTCTGCCCTCCACGCGGTCGCCCATGAGGGTGGAGATCATGTTCTCGGCGGCGACGGCGTCCTCGATCGTCACTTTGGTAAGATTGCGCTTCATCGGGTCCATCGTCGTGGTCCAGAGCTGTTCGGCGCTCATTTCGCCCAACCCCTTGTAGCGCTGGATGAGATACCCTTTCCCCACTTTTTCGATCTTTTCCTGCAACTCGTTGTCGTCGTAAGCGTATTCTTCGGCGGAGCCGTTCTGCTTGTAAACCTTATAAAGCGGCGGCATGCCGATATAGACGTGGCCCGCGTTGACGAGCGGACGCATATAGCGGAAGAAGAACGTGAGCAAAATGCAGCGGATATGGAAGCCGTCCTGGTCGGCGTCCGAGAGAATGATGACTTTATGATAGTTGAGTTTGTCGAGGTTGAAGTCGTTGCCGATGCCCGCCCCGAGCGCGGAGATGATGGTTCTGATCTCCTCGTTGGCAAGCACCTGGTCGAGCCGTTTCTTTTCCACATTCAGCGGCTTGCCGCGCAGGGGCAGAATGGATTGGTATTGCCGCACCCGCGCCTGCTTTGCGGTGCCGCCCGCGGAGTCGCCCTCCACGATGAACAGCTCGTTGAGTTCGGGTTTCTTGCCCGAACAGGCGGCGAGTTTGCCCACGAGCGTCAGAGAATCGATGCTGTTTTTCGCGCGCGCCGTGTCCTTTGCCTGCCGCGCCGCGAGCCTCACCCGCGCCGCGCCCTGCGCTTTTTTCAAGATCTCGTCGAACGCTTTTTTGTACCCGTTCTGTCCCGCAAGGGCGCGAAGCCCCTCGACGACCGCGCTCTCGACGGGCGTTTTTACTTCGGGGTTTCCGAGCTTTGTCTTGGTCTGCCCCTCGAACTGCACGTTCTTCATCTTGATGGAGAGGACCGCCGTCAGCCCCTCGCGGAAGTCGTCGCCGAGGAAATTGGCGTCCTTTTCTTTGAGGGTCTTCATGTCGCGGGCGTAGTCGTTGAGCATGCGGGTAATGCCCGTGCGGAAGCCGATCTCATGGAATCCGCCCTCGGGCGTGGGAATGTTGTTGACGAAAGAAAAGAGGCTTTCGGTATACTCCGACGTGTGCTGGATGGCATATTCGATGATGATCCCATCCTTTTCCGCCTTATAATAGAGCGGCTTATTGTAGAGCGCCGTCTTGCCCTCGTTGAGCGATTTCACGAAGTCGGAAACGCCGCCGTCGTAGTGGAAATCCACGCAGTAAGGGGTGGTTGCGCCCGCGAGGTCGAGCTGTTCCACTTCTTCCCCCTCTTCCGCCGCCTTGAACTCGTTCATCGTGATGCGCTCGTCGGTAAGTTTGATCGTGAGACCCTTGTTCAGAAAGGCAAGCTCGTTGAGACGGTCGCTCACTGCGGAAAGCTGGAAATCCACCGTATTGAAAACGGCGTCGTCGGGCATGAAATGCACGAACGTACCGTGTTTTCTCGTCTTTTGACGCGTATCGGCAAGGGGGGCGACGGGAATGCCGCACTCCACTTTTTTCTTCTTGACGTCGTAGGCGGAGCGGAACTCCATCGCATAGGTGGTGCCGTTTTTATAAACTTCCACTTTGAGCCACTTTGAAAGGGCGTTCGTCACCGAAGCGCCCACGCCGTGCAGGCCCCCCGAGAACGAATAATTGTGTTCGTCGAATTTCCCGCCCGCATGGAGCTGGGTGAACACGACCTGCACGCCCGAAACTTTCATTTTGGGATGGATGTCTGTGGGAATCCCCCTCCCGTTGTCCTCCACGGAGGCGCTTCCGTCCTTGTGCAGAATGACTTCGATCTTATCGGCAAAGCCGTTCGCCGCCTCGTCGATGGCGTTGTCCACGATCTCCCAGAGGATGTGGTGCAAGCCCTTTACGCCCGTGGAGCCGATGTACATGCCGGGGCGCAGACGCACCGCCTCTAAGCCTTCGAGAACGGTGATGTCGCTTGCGTCGTAGTTGTTCTGTGCCATAGATACCTCGAAATATTGTTATCTTCCGAGAAGATTATACCACATTTTGGGCTTTTGTGCAAATAATTTACACCCCATTCCGACATTTTTCGCCGCACGCCGTCCGACGTAAAAATCCGAAAAATTTTCCGCTTCCGCTATTGACTTATCGTGAAAAAATCGTTATAATAGGAACAGCGCGGGGGGGCGCGGCTTTCCCGATGCGATCGATTTCAAAATTTATATTTTTTTATGGAGGTTTTTCGAGAAATGACCAAGATGACGATCGACGGCAATACCGCCGCCTCGCATGTGGCTTATGCGTTCAGCGAAGTGGCTGCCATCTACCCCATCACACCCTCCTCGCCCATGGCGGAATCCGCCGATGAGTGGGCTACGCAGGGCAGATTGAACATGTGGGGCCAAAAGCTCCGCATCACAGAGATGCAGTCCGAGGGCGGCGCGGCAGGCGCGGTCCACGGCTCTCTCGCGGCCGGCGCGCTCACCACGACCTACACCGCTTCGCAGGGCTTGCTCCTCATGATCCCCAACATGTACAAGATCTCGGGCGAACTGCTCCCCATGGTCATGCACGTTTCGGCGCGCGCGCTTGCGGCGCACTCCCTCAACATTTTCGGCGATCATTCGGACGTGATGGCTTGCCGCCAGACCGGGTTTGCGATGCTCGCAAGCTGTTCCGTGCAGGAAGTGATGGACCTTGCGACCGTTGCGCATCTCGCTACGCTCCGTTCCCGCGTGCCGTTCCTCTCTTTCTTCGACGGTTTCCGCACTTCCCACGAAGTGAGCAAGATCGACGCGATCGACTATGAAGAACTCAAAGCGCTCTTCGACAAGAAGGGGCTTGCAAAGGACGTTGCAGAGTTCCGTGCGCGCGCCCTCAACCCCGAACATCCCGTACAGCGCGGCACCGCGCAGAACGGCGACACCTATTTCCAGAACCGCGAGACCGCGAACAGCTACTACGCCGCAACTCCCGCCATCGTGCAGGAGATGATGGACGAAGTTTCCGCTCTGACGGGCAGAAGCTACCACCTCTTTGACTATGTGGGCGCTCCCGACGCGGAAGAAGTCGTCGTCATCATGGGTTCGGGCGCGGAGACCGTGGAGGAGAGCATCAACAAGCTCAACGCACAGGGCAAGAAGTACGGCCTCATCAAGGTCCGCCTCTACCGTCCTTTCGTTTCCGACGCGTTTATCGCGGCGATCCCCGCAACCTGCAAGAAGATCGCGGTCCTCGACAGAACGAAAGAACCCGGGTCGCTCGGCGAACCGCTCTATCTCGACGTCTGCACCTCCCTCCTCGAAAAGGGCGTGAGCGGCATCAAGGTCGTCGGCGGCAGATACGGTCTCGGTTCCAAGGAGTTCAACCCCTCCATGGTCCTCTCCGTGTATAAGAACCTCGAACTGAAAGAACCCAAGAACCACTTCACCGTGGGTATTTATGAGGACGTGACGCACAGCTCCCTCGATTTCTCCGAGAAGTTCGACGCGGCTCCCGCAGGCTCCACTTCGGCGAAGTTCTACGGCCTCGGCTCGGACGGCACCGTCGGCGCGAACAAGAACTCCATCAAGATCATCGGCGACCACACCGATATGTACGCGCAGGCATATTTCTTCTACGACAGCAAGAAGTCGGGCGGCATCACCGTGTCCCACTTGCGCTTCGGCAAGACGCCCATCCAGAGCGAATATCTCATCGACGCGGCGGACTTCATCGCCTGCCACAATCCCTCCTACGTCATCCGCTACGACATGGCGACCGACCTCAAAGAGGGCGGCTCTTTCCTGCTCAACGCGCCGTGGACGACCGTGGAAGAACTCGATAAGAACCTTCCCGCAAAAATGAAAAACCTGCTTGCGAAGAAGCACGCAAAGCTGTATGTGATCGACGCGATCAAGATTGCCCGTTCCCTCGGCCTCGGCGGCAGAACGAACACCATTTTGCAATCCGCGTTCTTCCTCATCAACGAGCAGATCATGCCTTACACGGACGCAGTGGACTACATGAAGAAGATGGCATATAAGTCCTTTGCAAGAAAGGGCGACGCGATCGTCCAGATGAACTACAACGCGATCGACTCCGCAAAGGAACACCTCGTCAAGATCGACATCCCCGCTTCGTGGGAAACGACTACCGAGGGCGCGGAGATGGTGAAACTTGCCGACAACGATTATTTCCGTTCGGTGGTTGCGCCCATCCTTGCACTCGAAGGGGACAAACTTCCCTCCTCGGCGTTCAATGCGGATGGCTCCGTTCCCACCGGCACCACCAAGTACGAAAAGCGCGGCGTTGCCGTTACCGTACCCAAGTGGGTGAAAGAAAACTGCGTGCAGTGCAACCAGTGCGCGTTCGTCTGCCCGCACGCCTGCATCCGTCCCGCGCTCGTCAAGACGGGCGAGGCAAAACCCGAAGCGTTCGACACCAAACCCGCGACGGGCGTCCCCGGCTACGAGTTCCGTATGCAGGTCTCTCCGCTCGATTGCATGGGCTGCGGCGTTTGCGCAGAGGTCTGCCCCGGCATGAAAGGCAACAAGGCGCTCGTGATGACGCCGTTTGCCGAACTCGAAGAGGTAGAGGCGCAGAACTGGAACTACGCCGTCGATCTTCCCGAAGCCGATCTTTCCGCCGTCAAGATGGCGGACGTCAAGAAATCGCAGTTCACCCCGTCTCTGTTCGAGTTCTCGGGCGCGTGCGCGGGTTGCGGCGAGACCCCTTACGTCAAAGTGGTGACCCAGCTCTTCGGCGACCGCATGATCGTTGCCAACGCCACGGGTTGCTCCTCCATTTACGGCGGCTCCTCCCCTACCTGCCCTTACACCACGAACAAGCAGGGCCACGGTCCCGCATGGGCGAACTCCCTGTTCGAGGATAATGCAGAGTACGGCTACGGCATGCACCTTGCCTACAAAGCAAGAAGAGGCGCGCTTGCGGAGAAGATCGAAAAGCTCGCCGAACTGTGGAAAGAATATCCCGAATGCGTACAGCCTCTCACCGCATGGCTTGAAAACTGCGACGACGCAGAGGCGAGCAAGACGGCTTCCGCCGCGCTCGTGAAAGAACTCGAAGAGTGCCGCAAGGAATGCGAGGGCGAAGAACTCGCGCTTGTGGACGCGGTGCTTGCCGACAAAGATTGCCTCGTGAAGAAGTCTTTCTGGATCATCGGCGGCGACGGCTGGGCGTATGATATCGGCTACGGCGGACTCGACCATGTTCTTGCCTGCGGCGAAGATGTGAACGTTCTCGTTCTCGACACCGAGGTGTACTCCAACACCGGCGGACAGGCGAGCAAGTCCACCCCCATCGGCGCGGTGGCGAAGTTCGCTTCGAGCGGCAAGCGGGTCAAGAAAAAGGACCTCGGCATGATCGCGGCTTCCTACGGCTATGTGTATGTGGCGCAGTGCGCGATGGGCGCGGACAAGGCGCAGCTCGTGAAAGCGCTCAAAGAAGCCGAAGCCTATAAGGGACCGTCCCTCATCATCTGCTACGCGCCCTGCATCAACCACGGCATCAACATGACGAAGTCGCAGGCGGAAGAGAAGAGCGCGGTGGATTGTGGCTATTGGCAGCTCTACCGTTACAACCCCGAACTTGCGGCAAAGGGCGAGAATCCGTTCACGCTCGACAGCAAGGATCCCACGGGCGACTACCAGGCGTTCATTCTCGGCGAGACCCGTTACGCCTCCCTCAAAAAGACGCAACCCGCGGTCGCGGAAGAACTCTTCAAAAAGACGGAGGAAAGCAGTAAAGAGCGCCTTGCGGGCTACAAGAAGATGGCGGGCAGAGAATAAAATTTACCTAAAACGCTAAACTGTCATTTCGACCAAGCTGCGATAGCGGCGCGTGGAGAAATCTCAACATTATTACAAAATGAAGTATGAAAAAAACGGCTCTTCGGAGCCGTTTTTTTTGCTTTACGATTTTATCACTTCGCCATTGCACTGTTCCGATTACGTCACCCTGCCCCGTCCGCTCCAAATGTCATTTCGACCCGCACTTTTTCTTTTTGTCATTTCGAGCGGAGCGTAGCGAAGTCGAGAAATCTCTACATAATTTTAACACTAAGGTAAAGATCCCTCGACTACGCTCGGGATGACGTTTAAGAACAGTGCGGGGCGGCTACGCTCGGGATGACGTTTAAGAACAGTGCGGGGCGGCTACGCTCGGGATGACGTTTAAGAACAATGCGGGGCGACTACGCTCAACATGACGTTTGGGGAAAGTGCGTTCTAACTACGTCACCCTGAGCCGCCCGCTCCAAATGTCATTTCGACCGTAGCGAACGAATGTGAGCGAAGTGGAGAAATCTCTACATAATTTTAACACTAAGGTAGAGATCCCTCGACTACGCTCGGGATGACATTTAAGAACAGCGCGGGGCGACTACGCTCAACATGACGTTTTGGGAAAAGGCGTTCTAAATACGTCACCCTGAGCCGTCCGCTCCAAATGTCATTTCGACCCGCACTTTTTCTTTTTGTCATTTCGACCGTAGCGAACGAATGTGAGCGAAGTGGAGAAATCTCTACATAATTTTAACACTAAGGTAGAGATCCCTCGACTATGCTCGGGATGACATTTAAGAACAGCGCGGGGCGACAAGCTCAACATGACGTTTTGGGAAAAATGGCGCATTCTGAACACGTCACTTTTACTCACTCAACACAATGATCTTTTGATCTTTGCCGCCGCGCAAAGACTTTGCCACCCGAAGCGCCATGCGATACTCTTCTCCGATGCTCCGCAAAAGCCCCGAAAGACGGGAACACGGAACTTGCACGCACAAACTTTCCGCCAGCTTCAAATTTTTCTCCGCTTCACACAGATAGCAGAGATATTTCTCAATTTCATCTATTGTCATCAGTTTCACCTATATGATGTATTTATAATATATTAAAAATACTTCTACTTGTCAATCATTTTTACATTATATAATAAAAACGTTATATAGGTAAAATATGAAATTACGCGTTTTGGAGATCCTCGAAGAAAAGCATAAAACAAAGTATTGGCTTTGGATACAGCTTGGAACGAGCTATCGCAACTTCGACAATATGATCAAAAACCGAACAAAAATGATCCGCTTTGAAACATTGCAGGCGCTCTGCGATATTTTGGAGTGTACGCCGAACGACCTGTTCGATATGGACGACAAATAAAAGCCGCCGCCCGAGGGCATTAGCCCTCGGGCGGCGTTTCGATTTTCAAATCTTTACTGTCTCCTTCTCGTGTTCGCAAGCACGATGAGGAGCATCCGCAAGAAATAGACGAGCGAGATGAGCATGGAGGCGACATAGGTCATTGCCGCCGCGGAGAGGACCTTGCCCGCCCCCTCCAACTCCTCGCGCGTTAAAATGCCCTCGGAAACGAGCATCTTTTTCGCCCTGCGGGACGCGTTGAACTCCACGGGGAGCGTGACGAGCATAAACAGCGTGGAGAGCGAATACAGCCCGATGCCGACATACATCACGATCTGCCCCGCCATAGAACCCGTTGCGGCGAAGAGGAAAATATCCAGCAGCATGCCGATGAGAATGAGCGGGAGCGCGAGCCGCGAGCCGATGTTCACCGCGGGGACGAGCGCGGTGCGCAATTTATAGGGAACATACCCTTTCTGCTTCTGCATGACGTGGCCGATCTCGTGCGCCGCCACCGCGACGGACGCGACGGACGCCGAGCCGTAAGTACTCTGCGAGAGATTGACCTGCTTCTTGGGGGGATTGTAATGATCGGTGAGCCGCCCCGCCACGCGGTTGACGGAAATATCGTGGACCCCGTTCTTGCGGAGGAGCCGCACGGCGGTATCGTAACCCGTCATATTGGAATGGTTCGGCACGTTGTCGTACTTTGCGTAAGTGGAGTTGACTTTTGCGCTCGCCCACGCCGACAGCGCCATAAACGGGATCAAGATAAGCAGAAACAGAAAATAGGAATACATGACGGTACCTCTTTATTTTATTATACCCAAAAACAGCGGCATGAAACAAAGGGTATAAATTTGCCGAAAATTTCCCAAATTATCGGCATGAGAAAGATCAAGCAAAATCCCCTCGAAAAAACGAGAGAGGAGCGGGAGACCTGCTTCCCCGAAGCGGGCAGAGCGGACCTACACCCCGCGGCAAGGGAGCGGGTATGACGGGCAAATCGCGCGAGAACTACAACCGCAACTACATCAATTATGTCAACTCGTTCGACCCGCCCACCCAGCACTTCAAGACCTGCGGAAGAGCTTTCCTCGTGGGCGGCTTTATCTGCTGTATCGGGCAGTTTTTCCGCTACATGCTCGAATTTGCGGGGCTGACGGGGGACGAACTCGCGGGGACCGTCTCCGTCATTCTCATCTTTTTGGGAACCTTTCTCACGGGGCTTGGCGTTTACGACCGCATCGGCAAGAACGCGGGCGCGGGAAGCATTGTCCCCATTACGGGCTTTGCGAACTCCGTCGCCTCCCCCGCCATCGAGTTCAAGACGGAGGGCTTTGTCTACGGCATGGCGGCGAAGATGTTCATTGTGGCGGGGCCCATTATCGTGTTCGGCGTGAGCGCGGGCGCGGCCGTAGGCCTCATCTATTGGCTGATCGGGCTGTAAGAATTTCGCACAATTCTTTGCTCGCCTACGGCTTCGAAAAGAATTGTGCGATTTCCAAAATGTCATTTCGACTAAGCGAAGCGCATGGAGAAATCTCAACGTTATTATAATGCGGTAGAGATGTCTCCACTTCGGTCGACATGACATTGGAGAACACGCCCCACACCCCTACCCCTCTCCCACGGAGAGGGCATACGAGACCCCCTCCATTGGAGGGGGATTAAGGGGGTGGGCATTCATCTCCTCATTGGGGAGCTGTCAGAAAGAAATGATTGCCCCATAGTTTCGTGCGTTCCCCTCTTCCCTGCAAAAAGAGGAACAAATTCCCCGAAAAGAGTTGAAATAGAAAAAAGTTTGTGCTATAATTCCGATTAGAAAAATAAGGAGCGAAAATCATATGGCAAAAATCACCGAAAATACTTTGATCGCAGACGTGTTGGAACTCAACCCCAACGCGGCGGATATTCTGCTCGAAGCGGGTATGCACTGCTTCGGTTGCGCGCTTGCGCACGGCGAAACGATCGCAGAGGCCGTCGCCGTTCACGGCGAGGACCTTGAAACGTTGCTTGCAAAACTCAACGAAGGGATCGAATGACCGAATGCCCGAATGATCGAACGCCCGCCCGCGGCAAGGCCGCGGGCGGGCATTCCTATTAAATTTAAGCGCCCCGCGGCACAGCCGCGGGGCGCCCTTTTTCCGCTTACGTCAGCAGTACGAAGCCAACAGATCGTAGAGCGTTTGGTAGAACTCGCCCAAATAACTTCTTGCAAGCGAATCCATGCTGTACGCGTCGAGCCGTGCCTGCGCATTTGCCGTAACGTGCATATAATAGTCGCGCACGACAAGAAAGCGTTGCGGGTAGTCTAAATTGTAGTTCGGGTTCTCGGGATAACGGTATTTCCCGTTCTCGTTTTCGTCCCCGTAAAGACTTTCGTAGGCGAGGCGGTGGAGAAGGTCCTCCCGCACCACGTCCACTTTGCCCGCCGCCTCCACGTCGATCTCGTCACAACGGTTGCGGTACACCGAGGAGCGCGCCATGTTGTTTTTGAGCAGTTTGAGAAATACTTTCTCTTTCTCCTCTTCCGCGGAAGCCAAAATTTGGTCCTTTTCCGTCTGCGCCGCGCGGATCATCGCCAACTGTAAATTGGTGAGGTTCTGATACTCGGGCGCGTTGGGGTCGATGATGTCGATTACCATGTTGCCGTTTCCTCCCTCAGATCGAATACCAGCGCTTTGATGCAGGCGTTTTCGTCGAGCGTGCGGATGTCGAACGAAAACCCGCTTCCCCGCACGGGGAGAGGAAAGCGGAGGGGTTCTCCCGCCTTTCCGAATACGGCGCGCGGAAGTCCCCGTTCCCCTTTCGCCTCGACGCGGAAATGCCCGTTGCCCTCGATCAAGATCCCGTCGAGAAACTTCCTGCGGGCGGAGAGGCCCAAAAAGGACCGCTCCGTGCGCAGCGCGCACTCCTTTCTGCGCATGGGCGGAAGCCCGCGCTCGGTGAGGCGGAACAGTTCGCCCCCCGCGGTGAAGAGCAACTTTTCGCCGCCGATGAGCTTTTCCGCCCGCGCGCGGATAAGATGTCCCTGCCCGTTTTCCACGCACAGGATGCACTTTTCCCCATTATAGAGGGCGGTCGCATAGTATTTTTCATCGCTCACCGCCGTGCTTGTCCCGCTGAGATCGAGTTCGGAAAACCCGCTCGCGGGGAGAAGTTTGCACTGCTTTCCGTCAAAAGAATACAGGCCGTTGTCCGCCAAAAACATTGCGCCATCCCCGCACTTGCGCACGCTTGCGCCCACGATCCCGCACGGCGCGGGCAGATGCCTTGCCGTAAAGCCGAGGGTATCCCCCAACACGGAGAGAACGGCGATCCCCTGCTCGCGGAAGAGATAGAGGGTATCTTTCAGCGAGAGCATCGCCAGAATGTCCCCGTCGGCGGAGGGCAGGGCGACCTGCCCCGCCGTCTGCGCCGTTTGCGGGCCGAATTTGACGTCGAGGGGAGCGGACCAGCGGAGAAGCGAACCCTTTGCGAGAAAGAGCCGCTCCCCGTGGATCGCGCCGCAAGCGGCCCCGTCCCCGATCCGCTCCGCGCCATCGGTTTTCAGAAAGAAACACCCGTCGTCCGAGAGGGCGAAATGCTGTTCTTCGCCCTCCGCGGAAAGGAAGCAAAAGATCGCGGCGGGTTCCGAGGGGAACGGGAAGCGCTCGCCCGAGGGAGTGACTACCGCTCCGCCCGCATATTCGTAAAGGCGCGCGGTGTATCCCTGCCCGGGCAGGAGCGTTTTTGCCGATCCGAGAAGCTCGGCCCCCTCGGCGCAGACGAGACCCCTCGCGGTCTGCTTAAAATGCAACCCGTATGCGGAAACCGCGTTCTGCTGTTCCCCGAAGAAGGAAAGCTCCCTCCGCACGGAGCGCCGCCTGTAAGCGGGCGGGGAAAGTTCCTTGTCGTAGATCATACCCATCTCCTCGAACGCACCGTAAATCTTTTGCGTCTGACGCCCGCCGCGCGGAGCGCCTCGCGGTACTTCTTCTCCCACATCGCCGCCTCGCCGTACTGTCCGTTCGTGAGACAAAATTCGCAGCAGACGCCGTAAGAGAGCAGCCGCACCGAAGCCCGTCCCGCGATCTCCGCGTCGTCCCCCCACTCCTTTTCTTTGGGGGAGTAGGTATAAAAAACATGCACCCGTTTTGCGTTTTTCGGCAAAACCAGCTTGTCGGGGCGGCACTCGTAGGAGAGCGGCGAGCCGCTCTCCCCCGTCACTTCCAGGATCTCCGACGGCGCAAAGGCGAACGCGGTATAGGGCAGAACGCCGTCCGTTTCAAATTCCTCGTCCTTTTTCAGCGGAAAATAGTCGAGCGCGACCTCGTTCTCGACGAGGTTATAGCAGCGCAGAAGAGAGGCAAGCTCGCCAAAAGGCTCCGCCGCGCAGTCCTCCACGCGCGCTACGAGGTCCTCTCTGCCCAAATTCGCCGCGGCGAGCGAAATCACGTTCCTGACTTTCATTTTTTCTCCTCTTACTTCTCGGTGACGCCCGTGAGGCAACCCTGCCCGCAGGGACGGTAGCACATGAGTTCGGCGTATTTGACGAGCGTGGCGGTATACACGGGCTTGCCGGGGATCTGTTTCAAGACCTTGCCGTCCTCGCCTTCGAGCCACTGCCAGTCGCAGAGCTGGTGGAGCGCAAAGTCGTCCGTGTTGAGAAGATACATCGTACCCGTGGGGCAGAAGCGGTCCGCCACGACGGGGATCCCGTTGAACGAGAGCGCGGTGAAGCCGCCTTCGAGGGTCACGGGGTCCATCTTGCGGTAGGCGGAAAGCGCCTCGATGAGCGCCCTGCGCACTCCCCACGAGCAGACGATGAAGTTTACCTTGCCGCCGCCGTTTTCTTCCACCGCGTCGATCGCGGCCTGCAACGCGTTTTCGCTCAATGTGCCGAACGACGCTTTCGTATAGGGTTTGAGCCAGCTGTTCGTAGCCTTGTCCACCCCGTAGAGCGTTCCCTCATCCGCGAAGATCGCTTTGAGACCGGTGATTTCGAGATCTTTGGAATTTTGCACGACGAGATAGTCGTTCGCGGCGGGGGCGCCGCCCGAAAGCGTGATCTTCTTCTCCGCCCTGTCGACGGAAGTGACGGTAACGCCCGCGGTTTTGAGGGTGCCTGCGGATGCGTAAATGTCCACGATCATCCCCTCCGCGAGGTTCTGCACGCTGTCTACAACGTTGCCGTCCGCAACGTCGGTGACGGTGGCAAGTTTCCCGCTCCCGTCGCCGAAGAGCATTCTTCCGAAATTATAGGAAGAACTCTTCACGAGCGCGTCCATCTCGTCGTTGAGCAGGTTGACGAACGCCCCCTCGTTGGAACTCGAAGCGCGGATGGCCTTATCCGAGATCTCGATGGTGCCGTAAAGGTTTTTGAGGGTGGAGACGAACTGCGCATAGTTCGTTCCGTTGGTTTTGGGCAGAGCGCCGTCCTCGGTGCCTGCGCCGATACCCCCCGCAACGCCGAAGCGCACGACCTTGCGCACGTCCCTGCCCCACACGTCCGCCGTCGTCTTTTTGATGGCGGCAAGGAAGGGATTTACCGATTTGTCGAGCTGTTCGCTCACAACGTCGAGGTAATAAGATTTGAGAACGCTGTCGGCATTCTGAGTAGTTACCATGTTTTTTTCTCCTTACTTTTTGTTTTTGAGGTAGCCGAGGGCGAGAGAGCCCGCCTCGGCAAACGTTTTGGGCTTTTGCGGGGGCGCGATCACCCCCGTGCCGTTCGTCATGAGGGGTACGCCTTTGAGGGACTGCAAACATTCCGCAAGCACCCTTTCGCGCACCTCCCCGCTCTCCATGACGGCGCGGAAGAGCGCTTCACTCCCGCTCTCCGCCTCCCCCCGAGAAGAGGGCGCGGGCTTGCTTTCTTCCGTCTCGGCGGAAGGCTCCCGCTCCTTGCTCTTTTCGAGCGCTTTGAGCCGCTGGCTGCGGCGGGTGAACTCCGCTTCCAGCTCCTCATATGCTTTCATGAGGGCGTCTGCGTCTTTGAATTTCCCGAATTTCGGCGTATTTTCCGCTGCCGCTCCGGGGGCGATCGTTACGTTCTCCTCTTCCATGTTCTTTCTCCTTATGATTTTGCGCGGTGGGACGCGATGTGCTTTGCAATGCGCGCTTTCACCGCTTGGTCCTCCTCGCCCCCCGAAAGAAGGGCGCGGGTATGCTCCGTAATGTGGAGCTTGTGGTCGTCGTAGTCGTCCGCTTCGAGTTCTTCGCTCAAAAGCCGCACGTTTTCTTTCTCCGCCTTGCGCAGATGAAGTTTGGAAATTCCCCTCGCCGCCTCGAAAGAGCCGTAGCCGAGGGAATCGAGTATTTTGAGCCGCACCTCTTCGGTGAGCGCGCCCTCCTCGCCGAGAAGTCCCGACGAGAGGAGCGCGAGCGTCTCTTCCTTGATCTGCTCGGGGGTCTTTTCGTACTGCGTGTCAAACTCCACGTCGTCCGCCGAAACGTCGCTCGCGCTGAAATAGTGCAGTTCGGTCTCCCCGCCCACGCCCGTCATCTTGATGAGCCGCTTGGTCGCCGCAAACTGTTTGTAGAGGTGCAAGATCTGCTTGCCCGTCTCCTTTACGGCGCGCTCGATGCTTTCGACGCTCATCTGCATGCGGGCGGTATCCTGATCGAGCAGGAGTTGCAAGCCCGTTGCCGAAGTCACGTGGGTGGGATTCGAAGAATTGCGCGAGATCTCGCTCATGCCCGAGAAGAGGATGAACTCGTTTGAAATGCGCTCTTCCTCCGCCTCGAACTCCGCGGGGAGGGACCCGCAATCGAGAAAATGCGGTTCCTTGCTCCCCTGCCGGTAGACGAGGACCTTTCCGGGATAGAGCCCGTCCTCCGCGATCTCCTCCGCGTCCACGGAGCCGTCCTCCACTGCGATCACGCCCGAAGTGAGCCTGTTCAAAAACTCGTGTTTGCGGTTTCTCACCGCGTTGTAGGCGCGTTGGAGCGGGATCATGCGGTCCACCACGGAGCCGCCGAAAAACGAACCCGCAAGTTCGATGCAGGTCTGCCGCACAAAGGGCAGTACCCGCGCGCCGCGGTCTCCGTTCAGATAGGGAAGCGGCCCTTCGTAGAGGAGGGTATCCCCCGCCACGATTTCGAGCCTGCCCTGCGGATATTCTCCGCTCGGGCGGGTGTAACGCTCGATGAGGATCTCCCGTCCGTCCGCTTCGGGGCGGAAATCGCCGTCCGCGGGGCGCTTCCAGCCGCTGGCCGAGGAGTAAGGAACGAGGGAAAATTCCCCGATCTCCCGCCCGGGAAGTTCTACGCCGAACTTCTCCTTGATCTCCGAAACGGGTACCGCTTTGGCATGGATGAGGCTCTTTACTTCCCCGAGGTCCTCGGCGGCGAGAGAATCGGGATAGATCTCGAACGGCGAGACGGCGACGACGTTGACGTCCCCCTCTTTGAGCGAGTGTCCCGTTTCGTCGGTGCCGATCACGTTGCCGTCGTCGAAATTCCAAACAATCTTATAGAACGCGGTGCCGCACGTCTCCGACCAGAGGGTGGCGCGCGCAATCACACGGTCCAGCTCTATGCGGTTTTTGGCCGACTGCAAAATGCTCGAAGAGAGCCGCGCGGTTTTGAGGTCCTCCTCCGAATCGGAGAACGCGCGGACGGTGAGCGCGGGGCGCACTTTCGCAAGATGCGCGAGCCGCGTATCGAGGGTGGGCGCGATGTGGTTGAAGCACCGCCGCGACTGCCAATAGAATGCGGGGTCCTCCTGTTCGAGTTCGCCCGCGGGGGAGACGTCGCAATACTGGTTGCCGCTGACAAAGTTCATATTGATCTGCCAGCCGCGTTCGAGGTGCTTGCGCTCCCTTTGGCGGGCGAGAAAGTCCTCCCGCACCTTGTGCGCAAGGTCGCGCTTCCGCTTTTCCTCACGCTTTTCCTGTTGCGTTTGTTCTGTCGTCATATATCTCCTTCCACTTGCTGAGTAGCCTTTGCCGCTCCTGCTCCAACTCCTCGTCGGAGAGAGCGGCGTAGTCCTTTTCTTCGAGGAGCAGCTTCGCCGCTTTCAGATCGGGCGGTACGTCTTTCCGCGTCTCCTTGCGCTTGACGAGCTTCAACTCCCCGTCCTCCACGCCGTATTCCTCCGTGACTTCCTCGATGGAGAACCCGAGCGCCACTTTGAGTACGGCGTCTTTCAATTTGTCTTCTTGCATAATTACCTTCTTTTTTGCCGCCTGATCCTGCGCTCCTTGTCCCGTTTTACGTCGCTTTTCTCCGTCTCTTTGGGCGGGCGGGGCCTGCTCATGAGGTAGTAGCGAAGCTCGTCCATCGCATGGTCGTCCCGCTTGACGGGGCTTTCGCCGCTCCCCCAGAAATACCCTTTGAACTCGCGGATCATATTCGGACAGCAGTTGAAAATGTAGAGATCCGGAAGTCCGTTTTTGGGGTTCAGATAGCTCTTCACCTGCGCGATCCCGCTGAAAACGTCCTTAGTCACGTTGGTGTTCACGAGGATCCCCCGCTCGTAAAACAGCTCGGAGACGCTCCGCGAAGAGGCGAGGGTGCGCTGGTCGGCGGCAGAGTCGATGAGCGCGCGGAGCCTCCCCTTTTCGTCCGTTTTCCAGCCGAGACGGGCGCTGATTGCACGGATCGCGTCTGCATGGAAGTCCACGCCCTCCCCCGCGCGGTAATGCTCCGCAACGACGTAGACGTTTCCGTCGTAGTCCACGCAGTACCAATGCGCCGAGAGCGGGTTTTTCAGCCCGGGGTCGATGCAGATCGTATCCTGCCAGGCCGCGGGGACGGGAAAGGGTTCGATCACATGCACGCTCTCCTCGAACTCGGGGTAGACAAGCCCCTCGCGCGTGCAAAACCTGCCGTACTTTCTCGCCTGCAAGGTGGTCTCGTCCATCGTGTTTTCGAGATGGGCGATCTCTTTCTCCGAGAGGAACGGATTGTCCGCCCACTCCATGAACTCGTACCACACCTCGGGATCGCGCTTTCGGTTGAGGTAGATGTCCTCGTAGAGAAAGGTCAAGCCTTTGAGGGGGGTCATCGTGCCGAACATCTCTCCCTCGCGGTCGAGAAGTCGCATGCGGCACTCTTCGTATATCTCGCGGGGAGGCTCTTCGTCGAACCAGACGAAGTCCAAAGAGCTTCCCTGAAACTTCTCCCTGCCCTGATCGCAACTCTTGAAGCCGATGACGGACGTTCCCCCGAACGCGTTTTTGACGACGATCTGGTCGACAACGCCGAACGCGGGGCTGTCCTTTCTGCCGCTCTGCATCACGACGTCCGCGATGCGGTCGGGCCGGAGATAGTGTAAAATTTTTTTCTGGGCGACGTCCCGCTGCACCTGCATGGAGAGGGAGACGACCCAGCCGAACACGTTCGGTCTGTTTTGTTTATAGGGATGGGTACCCGTTGCGAGCCACACCGCTTCCGCCGCTCCGCACTCCGTCTTGCCCGAACGGTTCCCGCCGAACACCCAACGGTTGCGCTTTGTACAGCGGTGGAACGCAAGCTGTTTTTGGTGTACCTTTTCCCCGGTATTGTATCTTGCGAGGTTGTCCTCTTCACGGCGCCGCGCCTGTTCCGCCTCGATGGCTCTGATTTTCTCTATAATCTCATCCATTTCGATAAAATAAATTCTTTCACGCGGGACCCGATGCGCTATGATTTCGGCTATGAAACGCTTTTTTCCCTTGCTCGCCGTCCTGCTTTCGGGATTGTTCTCTCTTTCCTTTCCGCCCGCCGTTCTCCGCGCGTCCGCCGAGGAGAATACGGGGAGCGGGGAGCGGTATGCCGTCGCCGCGCGGGAGGACGTCTGGTTCTATTCCGCCGAAAACGAAGAGAGCGGGCTGTTTCTCATTCCGTATACCTACTATGTGCGCGTCTTGCGCGAGGGGACGCTCTTTACCGCCGTGCAGTATCTCGACGACATCGCCCCCTACCGCGCGATCAACGGCTTCTGCAAGACGGAGGCGCTCACCTTTGTGGACTTTGTTCCCGCGCGCCCCTATCTCCGCCGCGAGATCACCGTGACCTACTCGATCGCGGGAGAAAACCCGATGGGGGGAGGCGCGTTTAACAAGATAGAGCGGCGTTTTGTGTACTACGGTACGAGTTTTGCGGGGACGGCGCGGTATTTCTACGTGTATGCGGACGGCATTTTCGACTATGTTCCCGCCACGCAGGACATTCTGTACGAACTCAACACCGACTACCTTACGCAGACTTCGGGGGGAGCTTCGGAAGAACCGCCGCCCGCGGAGGTCTCTTCCGCGCCCTCCGCCGTGCAGATCGTGGCGATCTGCGCCGCCGCGCTTGCGATCCTCGCCGTTGTTGCGCTCGTCCTGCGCGGCAAAAAGCCGCGCGCGGCTTCGGCGGAAGAGTTCTGACAAAGATCGAGTCCCTGCCGCTTGCGTTTGAACACGACGGCGCGTTCCCGCCCCTCTTTGAGCGCGCGGTACACCCTGCGGAAAGGCGGATACCCGCCGAAATCGGCAATGATGCGCTCCCGCGTATAGCCACGCCGCGCGAGCATGGCCGCAACTTTGGAAAGCAGATAGCTCTGTAAGCGGAAATACGTCCGCCGCGTGCAACAGACAGGCCGCTTTTCCGCAAACCTGCCGAGAAGTTCCGCTTTTCTGCGGAAATACCTGTATTCGAGCAAAAACCGCTCCCCCTCCGTGCATTCCGAAACCACCCCGTCGAGCGTCTCGCGGAGCGCCCTCAGTTTCTGCGCCATGAGGATCTCGTCGGCGACTTTCACCGCCGCCGTAAACGCGTCGCACTGCGTGCGGAAAGAGAGCGCGGCTTTGATTTCGGCGCTGCTTTCCGCCGACTCCTCCAACAATTCGAGCTTCGGATAGGCATAGAGCAACAGCTTTACATAGAGATACTCTTTCATGTTGCCACCTCGCAAAAAATAATGCAAACATATGTTTGCTTTATCATCATAGCATGCAAACTTGACAAATGGGTGCGTATATGCCGATTATTTTTTTGTTTTGTCAAAAAAATTTTTTCTCCTAACCCGCGGGAAAAACTTCCGTTAAGCGGTTGTCTTTTGCGCGCGCGCGTGTTATAATGGCTATATGAAACTACGGATGAAACTTCTCTTGGGCGCGGCGGCGCTCCTCTTTGCTACGGGGGCGCTCTCTTTGGGCGTGTTGCCCGCAGAGGCGGAACCTGCCGCAGAGCTGTTCCTGCCCACGAGCTACGAACAATATCTGCCGCTGAAATCTCCCACGGACGCCGCGATGAACGACTCCTATATCGTGATCGCGGACGGAAGCGGTCTTTATGTGTACGACAGGGACGCGGTCGCGTGGTCCCGCTACGACCACCATGCTCCCTACGGCGAACCCCGCAACATCACCAAAGTCGGCTTCACATCGGACGGCAGGCTCTTTTTCTCCGACCAGGAAGCGCATCTCTATCTCTATAATTTCACCACGCAGGAAGCGCAGATCCAGTCCAACATCTCCTGTTCTACGTTCGTCATCGACGGCGATACGCTCTATACCACGGCGGTCACAAACGGTATGACGACCTTCCTCGCCTATCTCCACAGGGGCGCGGGGCTTTCGTTTGACCGCGCGCGGAGCATTGGCGATCTGCCCACACCCACGAGCATCGCGCCGCACATGTTCGTAATGGACGGCGATCTGTACTGCGCCATCAATTCGACCGTCTACGTCTACAAGGACAACGGGAATACGTTTGACGCGAGCGTGAAACAGCTCTCCGGAGAGGATGTCGTGAAAGACCTCACTTCGGTGGCGGTCCTCGGCGAGAGCGTCTATTATACCGTGAACGATCCCGTGACGGACGAAAACGACGGCGTGTTCGTCACTTCGCTGAGCGGTTCTGCCTCCCGCCTGCTCGCAGGGGACGGCTTTAACGCCCTCTTCACCTATGGGGACCGCGTCTTCTGCGTAAAAGGCGCCTCGGTGCGCGAGATCGAGACGGACGGCAAAACCGCGGAATATACGGGCTACGAGATCGCCTCCGATTCCGACTCCGTCAACCGCATTTCCCATGCGCGGGACGTTGTGCGGGCGCGCGATCTGATCGTCACCGCAGACTGCGGGAACGAGCGCGTTTCCGTCTACAACACCCGCACGGGGGAATTTTCCCTGCTTCAAACGGGCGCGGCCGACTGCGTTGCGACGGACGGCGAAGTGATCGCGGCGGGCGTGGGAACGCAGATCCAGCTCTTCCGCTACGGCGAGGAACAGCCCTACTACGTCCATACCACCGCCAACGCCGTGACGGGCGTGGCGGTCGTATTCGGCAGGTGCTACTATGTCACCGAACACCACTACGGCGTTGCGGAGGAGGGCGCGCATGAATTTACCCGTTCCAACTCCCCCACGGCGCTCACGAGCGACGTTTACGGCAATCTCTATGTGGCAGACGCGCAGCGCCGCGTTCTCAAATATACCGAGGAACAGTTCCTCGACACTACTTTGAACGACGGGGAAGTGATGACGGACGGTTGGAGCCTGCCCGAAGGGTTCCTTTCCCTCCGCGCCGACTTCGACGGCAATCTCTACTATCTCTCCGACAGCGTACTCTACCAGAACGGCGCACGTCTCTCCGCCATAGACGGGTCCGCTTGCGTCTATCACGGCGCGGAAACGCCCGCGCTTCTCTCTTTTGCCCTCGGCTTTGAGGATAACGCGCTCTACTTGCAATACGGCAGTTTCCTTGCGCGCACGCAAAACGTCTCTTTCCCCACTCTCTCCACGATCGCGGCGACGGACGCATATCCCGAGATCTTCTCCGTCCCCGGTGAAGAGAGCCTCGCCTTTGTGGACGTGAATGCGGGCGTGACGGGCGTCCGCGTAGACGCGGGAAAACTCGAAGAAACGAGCGCCTATTTCCCTTACGACAGCTATTACCGCACCCCCGCAGGCGGGAGAGGGATCCTGCTCGCGGAGCGGGGAAAATTCTCCCTCGTTGCGCTTTCGGAGAACTATGACTATACCGTTGCGCTCTATCTCACCGAAGACTGCGCCGAAGCGCCCGCGACATGGACAGGCGTTGCGCCCGCGCTCCGCTTTACGACGAGCGACGTCGCCCTGAGCTACTATCCCTGCCTCTCGGCTCCGCTCACCGTGGAGCGGTTGCCCCGCGCAAGCAGGCTCGACCTGCTCGCCACCGTAACGACCGAGGGAAATTTCGACTTTGCCTATGTGCGGAGCGGCAACACCGTGGGCTATGTTCCCCTCGCCTATCTCACCGAAGCGCCGCCCGTCTCCGTGCTTCCCGAGGAATACACGCTCGGGTATCTGAAAGCCTCGGACGAGGGCGTGCTGTTCCGCGCGGAAAACGGCGCAACGTTGCTCGTTACCGAGCGCACGCAGGTGAAGATTTACGAGGGCGCGAACGGGCTTTACTTTTTGCGCTTTACCCAAGAGGGCGTGGAATACACCGCGCAGGTCACCGACCGCATGATCCAAACGGGCGATCCGAACGCGCTCCGCATGAGCCTTATCATCGTTCTCTGCGTGGTTGCGGTCGGCGTTCTCGCCGCGTTCGTTCTCTTCCGCCCGCGGAAGAAAAAAGAGTGATCTTTCCCCTATTTTTTGCGGAATTTTTCTTGACTTTCCCAAAAAAGAACGGTAAAATAGAGAGCCGTTGAACAAAGACAAAAGGTGTGTAAATGAACTATCTCTCTCCTCTTGCGCCCCAGCGCGCAGACCCCTACCTCTATAAGCGCAACGGAAAATACTATTTCACCGCCACCTGCCCGAAGTACGACAGGGTGGAGATCCGCTGTGCGGATACCGTAAACGGAATCGCCTCGGCGCCCGCGCGCGTCGTTTGGCGGAGGCACCACGTCGGGCTTATGGCGAGCCACGTTTGGGCGCCCGAGATCCACTTTATCATGGGCAAATGGGTGATCTACTTCGCCGCGGGAGAATTGCCCGACCGCTGGAAGATCAGACCCTTTACCCTCGTGTGCAAGGGCGACGATCCCATGACGGACGAATGGGAGGAGGGCGGCATGATGCGGCCCGCCGAGGGCGACCCCTACTCCTTTACCGACTTTTCCCTCGACATGACCGTGTTTGAACACCGCGGCAAGTGGTTTGCGATCTGGGCGCAGAAAGTGGGCGGACAGCACGGGCTTTCCAACCTCTATATCGCCGAACTCGAAACCCCCACGCAACTCAAAACGGTGCAGGTGCTTCTCACCACGCCCGACTACGATTGGGAGCGCGACGGCGGATTTTGGGTGAACGAGGGACCCGCGATCTTGAAGCACGGCGGCAAGATCTTTTGCACGTTCTCCGCTTCCGCAACGGGCGCATGCTACTGCATGGGAATGCTCACCGCGGACGAAAATTCCGATCTTTTGGATCCCCTCTCGTGGCGCAAGAGCCGCTACCCCGTACTCAAAACGGACGAGAAATTAAAAGTGTACGGCCCGGGCCACAACTGCTTTGTCCTCGGCGACGAGGGCGAACAGCTCACCCTGTTGCACTTCCGCGACTATGAAAAAATCTCGGGTGATCCCTTGAACGACCACAACCGTCACGCGCACGTCATGAAAGTGCGCTTCGATGAAAGCGGCGCGCCTTTGTTTGAACTGCGCAAAGAGGAGCTGTACAACACCCCGTTCGAAAACGAAAAGCAGAAAAATATCAATTCGTAAATAAACCCGCGGCGCGGTCTGCAAATGCAGACCGCGCCGCGGGTTTATCATATCGCAAGAATCCCGATGAGGGGATGCCTCTTGCCTCCTCCGTGGGAGGAGGGCAGGGAGGTGGGGCGTGTTCCAAAATCGCGCCGAGCGGCGTTTCCATCAATTACTGCGCGTTGGAAAATCGCCATTTTCCATAAGCGCACAACATTTGCCGCACACTTACGGCTTAGTGTAAAAGCCGAGCGAAAGAGAGGATAACCCCGTTGATGCAGGAGGAAGGTTTCCTCACGGAATTTCTTTTCGAAGCCGTAGGCGAGCAAAGAAATTCGTGAACTTCCTCACATGATATTCTTCGCCCAGCGGGGCAGAAGAATGACGTCGCGGATGTTCTCCATGCCCGTGACGTACATCACGAACCGCTCGAACCCAAGCCCGAATCCGCCGTGCGGCACACTGCCGAAGACGCGCAGATCGAGATACTGCTTGTAGGCGCTCATGTCCATTTTGCGCTCTTCCATCGCCGCAACGAGCTTTCCGTAGTCCGCCTCGCGCTCGCTCCCGCCGATGATCTCGCCGATGCCGGGGACCAAAAGATCGGTCGCCGCCACCGTCTTGCCGTCGGGATTTTGCTTCATATAGAACGATTTGATCTCTTTGGGATAGTTGGTTACGAATACAGGGCGCTTGAAGATCTGTTCGGTGAGGAACTTTTCGTGTTCGCTTTGGAGATCTCTTCCCCACTCCACGGGGAATTGGAAACGGCTGTTTTCCTTTTTCAACAGCTCCACCGCCTCGGTGTATTCGCACACCGCGAAATCGGAAGTCGCCACATGGGTGAGCTTTTCGATGAGTCCCTTCTCCACAAAGGAATCGAAAAACTTGATCTCGTCGGGACATTCGGTCAGGACAGCGTTGATCAAATATTTCAGCAATTCCTCCGCGATTTCAATGACGTCGGGAAGTTCCGCAAACGCGATCTCTGGTTCCACATGCCAGAACTCTGCGAGGTGCCGCGTCGTGTTGGAGTTCTCCGCGCGGAACGAGGGTCCGAACGTATAAATTTTTCCGACTGCCGTCGCCGCGATCTCCCCTTCGAGCTGTCCCGATACGGAAAGCCCCGCCTTTACGCCGAAAAAGTCGTTTTTATAGTACTCTTCTTCGGTCTTATAAGAGGCGTTCCACGACTGGGTGGTCACGCGGAACATCTCGCCCGCGCCCTCGCAGTCGCTCGCCGTGATGAGCGGGGTATTCATATAGTAGAACCTGCGCTCGTGGAAGAAGCGGTGGATCGCCTGCGCCGCCACCGAGCGGACGCGGAATACCGCCGCAAAGGTGTTGGTGCGGAGACGCAAGTGCGGGATCCCGCGCAGAAATTCAAGCGTGGTGCGCTTTTTCTGGATGGGATATTCGGGCGGGCATTTTCCGAGGAGTTCCACTTCTTTCGCGTTGAGTTCGTTCCCCTCGCCCTTGAACGCCTTGACGACGTTCCCCTTTACGCGCACGCTCGCCCCCGATTTGGCGCACTCGGGGTCCAGCGCGATCGTATTTTTGTCGATCACGACCTGCAAGCGCGGAAAGCTCGTGCCGTCCGAAAGTTCCAGAAAGGAGACCTGCGCCGAATCGCGGAAGGTCCGCACCCAGCCGCACACAACGGCCTCTGTCCCCACAAGGTCGGGTCTGTTCAAAACTTCATAAATATCGGTATGTTTCATAAAAACCTCGTTGTTGATCTTATCGCCCGCTCTTACGCTCGGCGCCCGCTTTCTTTTACCCACCCCCTACCCCCTCCGTGGGAGGGGGTAGGGGGTGGGGCGTGTTCTTAACCCCTGCGCGTTGGAAAATCGCATTTTTCCATAAGCGCCCACAATTTGCCGTATACTTACGGCTTCTTGTCCGATGAAACGAACGAGAGGACGAAAAAGTTAAACCGTAGAGGAAGGTTTCCTCGCACAATTCTTTTCGAAGTGGAGCGAGCAAAGAATTGTGCGAAATAAAATCCACTGCGCGGAGCAGGGTTCCCCTGCGGCAGCGCCCACAATTTGCCGCACACTTACGGCTTCTTGTCCGATGAAACGAACGAGAGGACAAATAAGTTAAAGCGCGCAATGCACGTTTCCTCACGGAATTTCTTTTCGAAGCCGTAGGCAAGCAAAGAAATTCGTGAACCCTCTCAGTACGCTCTCGCAAAAAACACGGTATGCACGGAGGGCTTGCCGCAGACAACGCACTTTTCCGCGCTGTTCTCCTTGTCCATGACGCGCGCCGTCGCCTGGGCGAACTCTTTCACCTTGTCCTCGCAAGCGCGGCAACCGCACCAACCCGCGCGCACAAAGTTTCCGCCGTCCACCCCTTTGAGAAGACCGTCGAGCGTCTCCGCATTCACAATGCGCTCGTGCATCCGCTTTTCCGCTTTGCGGTAGAGGTTCTCCGAAATTTCGCCGAGCAATGCACCCGCTTCCCGTTCGGCGTCCGCAAGATCAAGCTCACTCTTTTCGCAGGTGTCGCGGCGGAACACAGTCATCTTGCCATTTTCGATGTCGCGCGGTCCGAGTTCGATCCGGACCGGCACCCCTTTCATCTCCCATTCGTTGAACTTCCAGCCGGGAGAATTTTCGCTGTCGTCGAGTTTCACGCGCACACCCGCTTTTTTCAGCCGTTCCGCGAGCGCGTTGCACGCCTCCAAAACGCCCTCTTTCTTGGCGGCGATGGGAACGATGACGACCTGCACAGGCACTACGGGGGGCGGCAAAACAAGCCCGCGCTGATCGCCGTGGGTCATGATGAGCGCGCCGATAAGACGGGTGGAAACGCCATAGCTCATGGTATAGCCGTATTGCAAAACGCCGTCTTTTCCCGTAAACTGCACGCCGAACGCTTTGGCAAAATTCTGCCCCATGTAGTGGGTGGTACCCGACTGCAAGCTCTTGCCGTCGTGCATCATGGCTTCCATGCCGTAAGTTGCCACCGCGCCCGCAAACTTTTCCTTTTCGGTCTTGCGCCCCGTCAAAACGGGCATACAGAGAACGTTCTTTGCAAATTCTTCATAGAGATGAAGCATATTGAGGGTTTCGGTTTCGGCTTCCTCGCCCGTTGCATACACGGAATGCCCTTCCTGCCATAAAAATTCGCTCGTGCGCAGGAACGGGCGGGTCGTCTTTTCCCACCGCATCACGTTGCACCACTGGTTTTGGCGGAGGGGCAGGTCGCGCCAGCTCTCCACCCATTTGCCGAACATGTGTCCGATGATCGTTTCGGAGGTCGGCCGCACAACGAGAGGTTCTTCAAGTTTTGCGCCGCCCGCATGGGTGACGACCGCGACCTCGGGGGCAAATCCCTCCACGTGTTCCGCTTCTTTCGTCATGAAACTCATGGGAATGAGCAGGGGGAAATAGGCGTTTTCCACGCCCGCCGCCTTAAAGCGGGAGTCGAGTTCTCTTTGGATATTTTCCCAGATCGCATACCCGTAGGGACGGATGACCATCGTCCCCTTTACGGGACCGTAATCGACGAGTTTGGTTTTCACCACAACGTCGGTATACCATTGCGGGAAGTCGGTTTCGATGTCCGCGATCTGCGATACAAATTGATTGTCTTTCGCCATAAATGATCTCCTGATTTCACGCGCTATTATACCATGTTTTTTCCGATTCGTCCAACATTTGCACGGGTATTTTGAAATTTTGCGGTGCGGGAGAGAGGCGCGCAAAAAATATTTCGGAAATGACGGGAAAAATCACTTGACACTTCGCGCAAATTTGGTATAATAAGATATGCTTTCATGAACGCCGAAAGCCTTTTCGCAAGAAAAGCGTAAGACGGTGGCGACCAAAGCAAAACTCACGAAAAAAGACGAAGTATTTTTTCGTGAAGAGGAGCAACAACGGAGCGCACTTGCACTTTGCGCGTAGCACAAAGTGCTTAAAGCGGAGTTTGTTGCGACGATGAGGTGTAGCGCAGTTTGGTAGCGCGCTTGGTTAGGGACCAAGAGGTCGCGTGTTCAAGTCACGTCACCTCAACCAGCGAGACGGGAGAGCCTGTTGGCTCTCCCGTCTCGCTGTATTGTGAAGCGGTTTGTCCGCGGCCTCTTGTAGCCCTAACTAAGAAAACAGGGGTCCCGAAAAAGACGCGGTAAAAAAATTTCGCCCACGGAGTGGGCGAAATTTTTGCTTTTTTTGCCTTTCGGGCGCATTCCCCGAAACGGGGAATGCGCAAATCCGTTCGGTTTTACTCGGCTGCGGAAGTAACGTAAATCGTATTGTGTCCGTACAGGCCGGCCTTTACAAGGCGATAGCTCTTACCGTTGAGAGTAACCGTCTTTTCTTCAATGTCTTGCACCTGGAATTCGGTATCGCTCGCGCCGCGATTGTTGAGTTTTCCCGGTCCGTTCAAGCCCGTGCAAATTGCGCTTCCTTGATTATCTTCCTCTATCTTCATATCGGTAATATCGAAAGTGATAGACCATGTCCCCTCGCCAACTGTAACGACATAATCTTTGCCAACTTGGATAGATGTCTTCGGGCCCCAGAAGAAGATAACGGGATTACCGCTATATTGCTGTTCAAGCATTGCTTGTACGGTTTCTTTCGTGTAATCAGCTCCCGAATAGGTACCGCTCACAGTGAGAAGAACTTTTGTTGCTTGACCCGCGTCCTCATTATCAAGGCCGATGGCGATCTTCGTGGCAATAATCACATTATTGGTGATCTTGCGAACGTCGAGCGTAGCATTGCCATAGTCGCCGCTTCTCGTCTTGAACTCTTTCTCGTTAAGAGTTTGGGTTCCCGCAGTACTGCTACCAAATTTGGTATCGGAATACCCCGAATTGTTGGCAAGGAAGATGTAGCTTCCGTCGGGAAGATTGGTAACATCAAACTTGGCTGTAATAATGCCCTCTGCCATGGTCACCGTTACAGTCCAGTTAGTACCCTGTACTGCGCTTCCCCCGTAGATATAAGGATTGAAGCCGATACCTTTTTTCGACGGCGAGTCCGGGTCTAACTCATTATCTTCCGAGCCTGCAAACAGCGCCAAAATGTGGTTCGGTGTGAAGTTGTTGTAGACATTGCTCGTGGCCGTGAGATAAACTTTCGAATTTTCGCTGTCAACCGTCAAAGTAATCGTCGAAAATCTCAACGCCGTTTGCGCGCGGGCCGTGGTGGCAGTGAGATCCATGAGGACGTCCTGGCTCCCCGTAGGTTCGCCGTTGGATACGTTGAGCTTTCCGTTTGCAACTTCGAACACGGGACCGTACTTTCTGCCTTGCTCTTGTTCGATGAGCGCGATCACGAATTTACCGACCGTTGCGAACTCCGCGTCTACGAGATAACCGTTGCCGTTGTCGATCGCCTTATAATCGAAATCGACATAGAATGCGTCTTGCTGGGCTTCTGCCGCTCTGTAACTGTAAGCGCCGCTCGGTATTTCGACGGTATCTTCTGCGCCGAATTTCTTGTACTCAGTCAAAGTGATGGGATCGATGTCTTCATCTGTCATGACAAGGCCGTCATCGGTGAAGCGGACCGCCATCGAGTCGGATGCCCAACTACCGTCTTCTTGCGTTGCAAGGAAGAATGCCCGTCTCATGATCCCGAAGTCGCTCGATTCGATACTGACAATGACATAGAGTCCGCCGGGAGCTTCGGAGAGATACAAGCTTCCGGGGCATCCAAAGATCGTGCCTTCCCAAATCCCGTTAACGGAACCTTTCATCCATTCCGCCGTGGCGGTGATATTTTGCGACAATTCGACTTGTTCGTTCGCCTGTTTGAGATCTTCGCCCACTCTCCAACCCTTAAAGGTGTAGCCATCGCGCTGAGGGGCCTGAACGAGCGTGACCTTGCCGCCCTTTTCCACCGTAACGGGAGCGGGAGTTTCAAGCGCTTCGTCGCCGATCTCACCGAGATCATAAGTCAGCGTGACAGCTTCCGCCCAAACCGCGGTAACGGTGACGTCCGCGGTAACGTTGAGCCGGGAACCGGGTTGCTGGATCACATCGCCGCCCTTATCATCCGTGCCGACTTTCCAGCCCTTGAAGATGAAGCCCGTGCGCTCTCCGCTGAGGTCTGCAAGGGTCACGTTGGCGCCCTTTGCGACCGTAGCGGATGCGGGAGCCGTGCCGTCGGTCCAACCGTTGAGACCGTAGGTGACCGTTGCGGGATCGCCGGTGGAAAGCGTGTTATGGCCGTAAGAGCCGCCGACTTCCATAAGGGTGTAGCATTTATCCCCTACCCGGACCGTCGTATCTTCGATCCCAGCGAACTGGAATTCGGTGCCTGATCCCGACTTGCGCGGGTTGAACCCTTCTTTTTGAGTGCAAATCGCGTGAGCTACGTCGTCTTTGAGCGCGGTAACGTCCACAACGATTTTCCAAGTGGTTTCATCGACTGTGACGACAAGATCGGGAGTTTCGGTACCTGCCGTAGCGCCCCAGAAGAAGATAATGTTGTAATTGTTGTATTTTTGCGAAAGAAGCTCTTGCATATGCTCTTTCGTGGTACCCGTATAGGTGCCGCTGATGGTGAGAAGAACTTTATCTTTCGCGTCGTTGAGCGTAAGGGTGATCGCCGTCGGGGTGGTGGTAACGCCCGTCCAGTCGGTCGCATGGTTATATGCTTCAACTTTCAATACGACAACGTTCCCACTGCTGCCTTTCAACGTATAAACCATGCTACCCAACTTGATCTCGTAGTCTGCGGGCGTGGAACCATATTTCAAGTCGCCGTGGCCATCGTTCTGCGAGGCTACGCCGTAACCTGTATCACCGTCAAGAGGAAGATCGGTTACAGTGAACCTTGCGCTGATCTTACCCTGTCCGATCGTGAGGATACGGTTGATAAGCGCAACTCCGTCGGCGTTGTTAGGGTTGGGATACACGGTATAAGTATTTCCGCTTGCCCCGCCTTTCAAGAAGACGGAAATATTGTAATGCTCAATATCTGTATCTTCTTGGAGAGTCCTAAGTCCCGTCGGCGTAAAGCCGCTGTATACGCCTTCAACAGTTAAGTAAACTTCCTCTCCCTCTTGTTCGAGCTTGAAAACGCTGTAAGAAACGGTCTGCGCGCGGGCCTCGCAAGTAGCGAACGTCCCGACATGGCCACCCATATTGTACGCTTCCAACGCTCCCTCTTGCCCTGCGACGAGGACTACGGCGCACTCGCTGCTTTCCTCTTCTTCGTCGTACTCAAACACGGCGAGATACTTGCCGACGGAGACGAACTCCGCGTCGTTCATGTAGCCGTCGCCGCCGTCATAACCATACTGGTCGAGGTCCAAATAATGCTCGGCTTCGCCCACGGTCGCACTGTACGTGCCGGTGGCCGTAAGGTCGCTACCGAGATCGGTGCGGCCGCTGAGTTCGAGGTTGGTGCCGTCAAATACGGTAAGCGTAACTTTCAGTTTGCCGTCTTCCACGGTCATGGTGCCGAGATCGCATTCCCAAGCGGAAGCGCCTTTTTCGGCATACACGGCGTACATCCACGAAGCGTCGCCCTGCGTCACTTTGAGAACGACGTACGCTTCGTTGCCCAACCTCTTTACGGCAACTTCAATGCTGACGTTCGCGCCGCTGCCTCCAAAGGTGGAGGGGTCGACATCGGTCGCCGTCCAGTAGCCCGTGATCGCCGCTTCCCACTGCGCGGTAACGGTCATCGAAGCGGTGACGGTGATCTTTTCGCCCACGTTCTTCACTTCATTGCCGACTTTCCAGCCCGCGAAATCGTAACCCGTGCGGGTAGGAGCGGCGGGAAGAGTAACTTCCCCGTTCTTTGCCACGGTCTGCGGCGCGGGAGCGTCCCCCGTAACGCCATCGCCGAGGCTGTAAGTTACGGTAACTTCTTCCGCCCATTGCGCGGTGACGGTGACGTCTGCCGAAGCGGTGATCTTGTCGCCCGCTTTCTTCAACGTTTCATCCGTGCCGACTTTCCAGCCCAGGAAAATATGGCCTGCCCATGCGGGAGCTTCGGGAAGGGTAACTTTCGCCCCTTTATCCACCTCCTGCGCGGCGGGAACCGTCCCCGTGGTATTGTCGCCGAGGCTGAACGTCACGGTAACCTTTTCGGCCGTGGCCTGCGCGGTCCACTTTGCCGTGAACGTGACGTCCTTTGCGGGCATGGTATAAGTTTCGCCTGCGGCTACGTCTTTCGTCCCGTCGTTCCACGCCTTGAAAGTATGACCCTCAAAGGTAAAGGAATTTTCTGCGACCGTGAACGTTTCGCCCTCGGCGTGTTTTTCCGTTGCGGGTGCTGTTCCCGTGCCTTCGCCCGCCACATAGGTGACGGTGAACGTGTCAGCTTCTTGCTTAGGATCGCACGCTGCGAAAACCGCCATTCCGAGGCAGACGAAAAGCATGACAGCCAATGTCCGGAAAATGTGCTTTTTCATAATATTCCTCCTGATCGAATTTTTGCGGGCGTCCGCGCGGCAAACCTCCCTTTGCAGAAACCCTCACTGTGAAACTATTATAGTCCCGCGCCGTGAATTTGTCAATACTTCTCGGGAAAAAAATGAAAAAAATTTCCACAAAAAGTTGCTATAACACATGGAAATTCCCCCCATTCAACAAAAATATCATGAAAATTAAAAAAGTTCTTTTCTTTTTGAGATTTTTTGGAAGTTTCGGGCATGGATGCGCGGGCCGTCGCAACAGGCGGCGAAACGGGCGACAAGGCGGGCGAAAAAGAGGCGGCGGACATGGCATTTTCGGGCAACGGAAACGCCGCCGCGGGCTTGCCCGCGGCGGCGTTCGATCGCTTTACCTTATTTATCTTTTCTTACACGGCTTATTTCCAGATTTCTTCGCCGTTGGTCTCGATGACCTTTTGATAGAAATAGGCGCTCTTTTTGGGTGTGCGCGCCCGCGTTTCATAATCCACATGGATGAGGCCGAACTTTTTGGAGAACCCCTCCGCCCACTCGAAATTGTCGATGAGCGACCAGTAGAAGTAGCCCTCGATCTCCACTTCGTCCGCCGCGCGGGAGAGTTCGCGCAGATACCGCTTCAAATAGTCGATGCGGCTGCTGTCGTCGATCTGTCCGTTCAGGTCTTTCCACTCCGCAAGCGCCACGCCGTTTTCGGTATACACGATGGGCAGGTGGTATCTGTCCCAGATAAATTTCGGGCCGTAGTACATCGCGTCGGGGTAGACTGTCCAGCGGGTATCGGTGCGCGGCACCCATGCCGCGGGTTTGGGATAGACGATCTCGCCGTCTTTCCTCGTCACGCGGTCGCCCGTGTAGGTGTTGAGGCCGTAAAAATCGAGCTTGCTCTTGATGATCTGCATATCGCTCTCGGGGAACTTGAACCCGCACTCCTCCTGCCATGCGCGGGAGACCTCGGGATAACGCCCGAAAATGAGCGGATCGGTATAATAGTTCACCGAACCGAACCCGCGGTAGCAGGCGAACGTCGCCTCGCGGGCGGTCTCCACGTCCGCGTCCGTGAGCGGAAGCGCGGGCCAATACGCCTGCGCGGTGCCGATCTTGACGGCGTTGCCGCAGACGCTTCTGATCTTCTTCTCCGCAAGCCCGCAACCGAGCAACACGTTATGAGCCATGCGGATGACATCGCTATCGGGCATCTTCAAAAACGGGGCGTGTTCCCCCGAGGAATGCCCGAGGCCCAAAAAGCACTGCGGCTCGTTGATGAGAATAAAGTGCGAAACATGGTCTTTGAACAAGTTCGCGCAAACGCCCGCGTATTCCTCGAACCACTTCGGACTTTCGGGATTGAGCCAACCGCCTTTTTGGAAGAGCGCGTAGGGATAATCCCAATGGAAGAGAGTGACCCACGGCTCCACGCCCGCCTTTTTGAGTTCTTCCAACAGTTCGAGATAGAACCGTTTGCCGTCCTCGGAAATTTTCCCCGTCCCCTCGGGCATGAGCCGCGCCCAGTTGACGGAGAAACGGTAGGCCTTGATCCCGAACTCTTTCATGAGGCGGACGTCCTCTTTGAAGAGATGATAGTGGTCGCACCCGACGTCGCCGCTGTGGCCGTCGAAGATGCGGCCCTTCGTTGCGGACCCGACGTCCCACACGTTGAGGCCCTTGTCCGCTTCGTGCGCGCCGCCCTCGATCTGGTAGGCCGCCGTCGCCACGCCCCAAACAAAATTTTTCTTGAACATACCTTTCCCCCTGTTTTTATGAATGATTTTGTTTTGATATTTATAAATTTGTTATTTCGCCCCGCGCGCTGTTCTGATTCTCTAAGCGCGGCGCGAGCCGCAGGCGAAGTAGGCGAAGCCGAGACTGAGGGGGTCTCAACAAGCTTTCATAAACCCTTTCGGCATTCGCTTCGCTCATGCCACTTTCCCTTTCAGGGACAGCAAGAAACGTTGTTTCCTCACGGAAAAAGATTTTGCGAAGCAAAAGGTTTTTCCTGAATATAATACGGTAGAGATTTCTCCACTTCGTTCGCTACGCTCACTTCGCTCGAAATGACAATTAAATATACTTGCGCGAGCAAAATCGCCATTTTGCGCTGCGCCTTTGGGCGGCAGGGACCGCCGCAAAGCCCGTCGCGTTTGCCAACGCTCCTGTCGCGGCGCAGCTCACAGCCCACTGGGCTGTTGAGCAGAATTGCGCCGCTCCACCCAATTTGCCGCATACCTGCGGCTTCTTGTCCGATGAAACGAACGAGAGGACAATTAAGTTAAACCGCACACGCCCGTTTCCTCACGGAAAAAGATTTTGCGAAGCAAAAGATTTTTCGTGAACTCTTTACAGTTCCTCCGCCTCTCTCACCCAAAGGTTTGCGGAAGCGTCCGAGGGCATACGGAGATCGGCGCGGGGCGAGAGGGACACCGACCCCACTTTTACGCCGTCCGGCACGCAATCGCGCTTGAACTGTTGCGCGAAAAACCGCTTATAAAAGCTCACAAGCCACTTCTTCAAAGTCTCGTGGTCGTATTTCTCCGCAAACGTCCGCTCCGCGACATACAGCGTTTTGGCGGGAGAATATCCCCGCCGCAAGAAGCACCAGAGATAGAAATCGTGCAGTTCGTAGGGGCCGACGATGTCCTCCGTCTTTTGCGCGATGTTCCCCTCCTCGTCGGGCGGGAGCAATTCGGGCGAAATTTCGGTACTTAAAACGCTCTTCAATACGACTTCCATTCTGCCGCCCAGCCGCTTCGCCTCATAGGCGACGAGGGACTTTACGAGCGTTTTGGGAACGGAAGAATTGACGGCGTACATGCTCATATGGTCGCCGTTGTAGGTACACCAGCCGAGGGCGAGTTCGCTCATGTCCCCCGTGCCGATGACAAGGCCGCCTGTCTCGTTGGCAACGTCCATCAAAACCATCGTGCGGTAACGCGCCTGCGCGTTTTCGTAAACCGTATCGCGGTTTTCGGGGTCGTGGTCGATGTCGCGGAAGTGGCGGTTGACTGCGCCGCCGATGTGTACCGTTCTGATCGTCACGCCCGCCGCCTGCATAATGGAGAGGGCGTTGTTTTTGGTTTTGAGCGTGGTGCCGAACCCGGGCATGGTGAGGGCGATAATGTCCTCGCGGTCCTTGCCCAAAAGGTCGAAAGCGCGGCAGGTGACGAGGAGCGCAAGCGCAGAATCCAGCCCGCCCGAAACGCCGATGACCGCAGTCTTGCTGTGCGTATGCGAGAGCCGCCTTGCGAGCGCGCTCGACTGCACGGAGAGGATCAGCCCGCACCGCTTTTCGAGTTCTTTGCCCTGCGGCACAAAGGGAAGTTGCGGGAAGCGGCGAAGCGTCAGCTCGCCGTCGCCGACAAAATCGGCTTCCAACCACTCGTCGTTTTCCCCGTTTGTGCGGAACGTATTGAGTTTTCTGCGCTCCGAGAGGAGAAATCCGACGTCCACTTCCGCCTCCGCGGCCTCGCCCGAGAAAGGCAGGCTCTCCGCGAGGCACACGCCGTTTTCGTAGATGAAATTGTTGCCCGCGAACACCATGTCCGAGGTACTCTCCCCCACGCCCGCGTCGGCATAGACGTAGGCACAGAGATTTTTGCCCGACTGGGCGGCAAGGAGGGTCTTGCGGTATTCCCGCTTTCCCACCGTCTCGTTGGAGGCGGAGAGATTGACGATGATGCTTGCGCCGCTCTTTGCGAGCCGCACCGAGGGCGATTCGGGCGCCCAGAGGTCCTCGCAGATCTCGCACCCGACGGCGATCTCGGGATGGTTTTCGTCGCGGAAGACAAGCTCTGCGGAAAAAGCCGCGCCATCGTCCTCCTCGCCGCCGAGAGGAAACCATAAAACCTCCTCGGGCGCGGGAGAAAAGTAGCGCGCCTCGTAAAATTCGTTATAGTTGGGAATGTAGGTCTTGGGAACAAACCCCAAAAGATTGCCGTCCGAAAGGGCCGCAGCGCAGTTGTAGAGCTTGCCCTGCGCGGAGAGCGGCAACCCGACAAAGACGAGCATTTTCAGACCCGTTATGGCTTTTGCAACCGTTTTGAGGGCGGTAAGGCACCCGTCGAGCAGCGTCTGTTGCAAAAAGAGATCGCCGCAGGTATAGCCTGAGAGACACAGCTCGGGAAAGACCAAAAGTTCGGTCCCCTTTGCGGACTGTTCCTCGATGACCTCAACGATCTTTTTGGCGTTGAACGCGGGGTCCGCGACCCTCAGCTCGGGGCTTACCGCCGCAACTTTTACAAATTGATGTTTCATACTTTTTCTCCTTTTTTTAACGACTTGACTCAGGAGAGGGAGGTCTGTTTGCCCCGCACTCCCACTCGCTGTCCCTCGCGCATTCCGCGCGGGGGAAAGTGGCACGCAGTGCCGAAAAGGGGTCATGCCCTGCATGAAATAAGGTACCCCCTCCCCTACCCCTCCCCCACGCATTCGCGCGGAGGAGGGCGAGAGCTATAAAATTTCCTTGCACGAGAAGAACCACGCTTTTTTTCGTGAATATAATTTACTTGCCTTAGGCGGAATTGACTTCCGCCGTGGGCGACACAATTTGGCAAACCCTTTTGCCTTATTGTCCGATGAAACGAAGAAGAGAGTAACTAAGTTAAACCGCGCATACCCGTTTCCTCACGGAAAAAGATTTTGCGAAGCAAAAGATTTTTCGTGAATATAAATCCCTGCGCGTTGGAAAACCACGCTTTTCCATAAGCGCCCACAATTTGCCGCATACTTACGGCTTGTTGTCCGATAAGACGAACAAGAGGTTGAGCAAGTTAAGGCACGAAAAGCAAGTTTCCTCGCGAAAAAGATTGCGTAGCAAGATTTTTCACGAAACTCTTACTCCTCTTCGCTGCCCACGACGTCCGCGACGGAAGCGCCCTTTGCCGCAGTGCGGATCTTGCTCTCGATCTCTGCGGAAAGCTCGGGGTTGTCCTTTAAGAACTGCCGCATCTTCTCGCGGCCGTTGGCCACTTTCGCGTCGTTATAGCTGAACCATGCGCCGCTCTTTTTGATCACGTCGTACTGAATGCCGAGGTCGATGAGGCACCCCTCCTGCGAGACTCCCTCGCCGTACATGATGTCAAATTCCGCCTGGCGGAAAGGAGGCGCGAGCTTGTTCTTTACGACCTTTGCGCGTGTGCGGTTGCCCGCCGCCCCCTCGGAATCTTTCAGTGTGTCGATCTTGCGCACATCGATGCGGATGGAAGCGTAGAATTTGAGCGCCTTGCCGCCCGGGGTAACTTCGGGGTTTCCGAACATCACGCCCACCTTTTCGCGGAGCTGGTTGATGAACACGACGCACGTCTTGCTCTTGTTGACGATGGCGGTGAGCTTTCTGAGCGCCTGCGACATGAGCCGCGCTTGAAGCCCTACATGGGAATCCCCCATGTCCCCCTCGATCTCCGCTTTGGGCGTGAGCGCCGCCACAGAGTCCACTACGATGATGTCCACGGCGGAGGAACGCACGAGGCTGTCCACGATGTCGAGCGCCTGTTCGCCCGTATCGGGCTGGGAGACGTACAGCTCGTCTAAATTGACCCCCAAATGTTTGGCGTATACGGGGTCGAGCGCATGCTCTGCGTCGATAAACGCCGCAATGCCGCCCATCTTTTGCGCCTCCGCCACGCAGTGGAGGGCGACGGTCGTTTTGCCCGAACTCTCGGGGCCGTAGATCTCCACCATTCTGCCGCGGGGAACGCCGCCGATGCCGAGCGCGAGATCGAGCGCAAGGCACCCCGTGGGGATCACGTCGATGTCGGTGTTGCCCGCCTCTTCGCCGAGCTTCATGATTGCGCCCTTGCCATACTGTTTTTCGATCTGCGCAAGCACGGCGTCAAGCGCTTTTAATTTTTCTTCGTTCATATCCTTTTCTCCTTCGGTTGATTTCACTTTCAGTTGATTTCTTTATAGGCGAGGAAGAGCGCCAAATTCACGGCTTGCCGCGTAACGGACGCGCGGTCGCCTTTGAGAAGATACTCAAAAACGCGCACCCGTTCGCGGGTCCCCACGGCGATAAAGCAAGTGCCGGGGGGCGTACCCGATCCGTCCGAATCGGGACCCGCAATGCCCGTGGTCGCCACGGCGACGTCGCAATTTCCCGTTTTGAGAAGCCCCGCCGCCATTTCGTAAGCGGTATCCCCCGAGACGGCGCCTTTCGTCTTTAACGTATATTCCGAAACGCCCAGCCGTTCCTTTTTGGACTCGCCGGAGTAGGTGTTGAGGCCCTCGAAAAACACGCTGCTCGCGCCGGGGTTTTTCACGATCGCCTCCCCCACGCCGCCGCCCGTAAAGGATTCTGCGGTGGAAATTTTCAAACGGTGCAATTTTAAGGCACGGAAGAGTTGCTCTCCCACCGTAACGTCCTCCATTGCATAGAGGTAGGGATCGAGCGCGGTCGCAAGGATGCGGACGGCCTCGTCCACCTCCACTTTGGGCGTGGACGAACGGTAGACGACCTCCACCCGTCCCACGCCGTTTTCCTCGCTCGTATGCACCGAAACGCGCGCGCCCGTCTCGCTGACCTCTTCCGCGGCGGCAAGCACCTTTTCGGGGGGAGCGAGTACGGTCTTTAATACCACACTATAAAAAGACTGCCCGCGCCTTTTATCCACGGCGGGAACGACCTCGCTCTTTGCGCGGAGTTTCCCGTTTTCGTCGGCGGTGAGAAGTGCGAAGAGACATTCCTCCGTCTCCAACAGATCTCCCGAGAATTTGCTGCCCGCTACTTGCTCGATCCCCTCTTTTACGGCGGGGAGCAGCACTTCGTCGCAGACGACGAACACGCCATCGCACTCCCCTTTCAGCCGCTGGATGGCGGCGGGGAGCGCGGTGGGATCGTCGTAGGGCAGAAGCGCCACCTCGTCGAGGCAGACCCCGCCCGAGAGCAACGCGTCCGCCACCTCCGCAAAGCCGACGGAGAGGAGCGTTTGGCGGATATTCCGAAGCACGAGCGCCGCAAATTTCATCTTACGCTTCCTCTTCTTTGAGTATTCGTCTGTTCTTTATGAGATAGTTTGCGCCCGAAACCACGGTGAGCAGGGCGGAGAGCATGAGCATCGCCAAGCCGATGATCGCGCCGAGTTCTTCGTAACCGAAGACATCGCCGCCCGTCCGCAGGAAAGGAATGACGCAGAGAAGAACGACGATCGTCACGTCCTGCACGGTCGTCTTGATCTTGCCGAGCTTATCGGCGGCAAGGACCAGCCCCCGCTCCACCGCGATGAGGCGGAAGCCGCTGACGATGAGTTCGCGCGCCATGATGAGCGCAACGCAGATGCCCGCAACGATGGGTCCCCAGCCCGCGAGCGTGTTGTATCCGAAGATGAGCGGACGGGTCAACAGCACGATGAACGCCGTGGACACGAGAACTTTATCGGCAATGGGGTCGAGAAACTTCCCCATGTTGGTGACAAGCCCGCGCGAACGGGCGATGTGTCCGTCTAAGGCGTCCGTCAAGGCGGCGAGGACAAAGACCGCAGCGGCATACAGCTCGTTGTAGGGTAGAACGTCCAGATAGAAAAAGAGGACGAATACGGGGATCATAAAAATTCTGGTGAGTGTGATCTTGTTGGGTAAATTCATGGCGTTTCCTCTATTTTACGCTTCCGTACAGATCGTAAGGCTCGGCGCGGTCGACCGAAACTTTGTACCGTTTGCCCTCTTCTGCGTGCGCCGCAGTGAAGTAGACGCAACCGTCGATCTCGGGCGCTTGAAAATACGTCCTGCCTTGAAAGAGCCCCTTTTCATAGTCAATCCCGTCGCAGAGGACCTCTGTTTCTTTGCCCACAAAGCCCGCGGTGAACGCGGCGGAGATCTTCTCCTGCGCGGCGTAAAGTTCTTTCACGCGCCGCTTTTTGACGGACGGATGCACCTGCCCGTCCATGCGGTAGGCGGGAGTTTCGGGTTCGCGGGAATAGGCGAAAAAGCCGCAATTCTGCAATCCGGCCTCCTCCAAAAAGGAGAGAAGATTTTTGTGTTGCTCCTCGGTCTCCCCGGGAAAGCCCGCGATAAAGGTGGACCGTATCGTGATCTGCGGGATCTCCCGCCGCAGTTTTGCGATGAGCGACAGGTACTCTGCGCGGCTTCCCATCCGCCCCATGCGCCTCAGGATCGCGTCGTCCGCATGTTGCAGGGGAATATCGAGATATTTGAGAATTTTGTCGTTTTCCGCGATCTCGGCAATGAGTTCGTCCGTGATCTTCTCCGGATAACAGTATAGCAATCTTATATGACATATATTGTCAAGTTCGGAAAGTTTTTTGAGGAGGGGGACAAATAAATTTTGTCCGAGGTCCTCGCCGTAGCGGGTGGTGTCCTGCGCGACGAGGATCAGCTCCTCGGTACGGCCGAGCGAAGCCGCCTCATGAAGAAGCTCTTCCATCGGGTAAGAGCGGTACTTCCCGCGGATCTTGGGGATGAGGCAGTAGGTGCAGTGGTTGGAACAGCCCTCCGAGATTTTGAGATACTTATAGTGCGCGGGCGTGGAGACGAGCCGCTTGCGCGCCGCGCCGTCCCCTTTCCCGACGGCGTTCACCCGCTCGCCCGCATAGGCGCGTTCGAGGGCGGGGAACAGTTCGCTCACATCCGAAATGCCCAAAAAGACGTCCGCCTCGGTGAGGGCGGGATAGAGTTCGGAGATGAATTTTTCGGGCAGACAGCCCGAGACCACGATCTTTTCGAGTTTGCCGCTCCGGTAACCATTCCCCTCCAAAACGGCATCGATCGCCTCTTTCCGCGCGGCGTTCAAAAAGGCGCAGGTATTCACGACGAGGATCTGCGCCTCTTCGAGGGTATCCGTAATGGGGCAGCCGTGCGCCTTGATTTCTCCGAGAATGCGCTCGCCGTCCACGCGGTTCTTGTCGCACCCCAAAGAGATCATCCCGAAAACTTTATTGATCCGTTTGTCCGGGTCCGTCTTTTTTTCGATGAAGTCCGCAGGTGCGGGATTTGGTTGCGCACTGTGACGCGCTTTGATCTCTTCGACCGCCGTACCCAGCTCCGCAGGCGTTACAGAGGCGCGCTGAGCGCGAAGTTCGGTTCCCGCCGTACATAACGCCAGTTCGCCCTCTCTGCCCGCTCCGCGGGAGGAAAATGTGATATGGGTGAAGAAATTCTCTTCGGGGGAGAAAGCACGGTCCGTTGCGAGGATCACACATACGCCCGCCGCCCAACACTTCTGCACAAGACGGCGGATGAGGTCGGAAAGGTTCTCTTCTTTCAACTGCCTATCCCGTACATTCAATACGGTGAGAATCAGGGGCAGCTTTTGCACGGAGGGGATCAAGTTATACTCGGTAAAGTTGTTTGCGCTCTTTCCTGCGCGGCGCTCTTCGATGAACATCTCATAACGTCTGTCCATCTCGTTGATCGCCCACATCAGCGCCGCCGTGATCTGCTCCCCGTCGCCGGCGGGATCGCCCTGCAAATGCGGGAGTCCCCGATAAACTTCGAGTTGCCTTTCGGGGTCGATGAGCAAAATGCGCAGATCGGCGGGCGAACAGCGGCAGAGCGAACTCAACAGAACGGCGTTGAGACAGGCCGTCCTCTCCGCGCCCGTTCCGCCCGTGAGAAGCAGGTGACGCAGATTGAAAAGATCCCCGAACAGGTATTTCCCCGCAAGATCGCGGCCGAACGCAATAGGAAGCCCCTCTCTTTGACGGAACTCCTCCGACGAGAGCATTGAACAGAGCGGCACGCGCTCTCCTTTGGACGCGTCCGCCTTACCGGCGGACGCCGTGACGTCTTTCTTATCTTTCATGGTTTAATCGAGAGGGCCGTATTTGCTCTCAAATTCTTCTTTGGTGAGAAGCACCGTTCTCGCTTTCGCCTTGCCGTCGAAAGGAGAGATGTAGCCCATGAGTTCCATCCATTCGATGATCTTGCCCGCATGGTTGTAGCCGATGGAGCATTTGCGCTGGATGAGGGAAATGGAAGCCTGCCCGAGCTTTACCACCATGCGGAGCGCGCGGACGTATTCGGGATTGGCCTCTCCGTCCTCCCCGTCCTCTCCGCCGCTTTCGTCGTCCGAGCGGGTATTGTTGATGAAGTCCGCCACGGCGGGATCGAAGTAGGCTTCGTTGTTCGCCTTGATGTCCGTGAGGATCGCCTGCACCTCTTCCGAACTCAAAAACGCGCCCTGCACGCGCAGACAGTTGAACATGCCCTCCGTGCGGTAGAGCATATCGCCGTTGCCGAGAAGTTTTTGCGCGCCCGAATCATCGAGAATGGTGCGGCTGTCCACTTCCTGTATCACGCGGAACGCCATACGGGTGGGCAAATTGCCCTTGATGACGCCCGTGATCACGTCCACCGAGGGCCGTTGCGTTGCGATGACGAGGTGGATGCCCGCCGCCCTCGCCTTTTGCGTGAGCCGCTGGATGCGCTCTTCGATGTCCTTTTTTGCGACCGCCATGAGATCGGCAAGCTCGTCGACGACGATCACGATCTTGGGCAGTTTTTGCTCGTCTGGCGTGAGGTGGGCGTTGTATTCGTCGATTTCACGCACGACGACGCCCGAACGGGTCTTTTGTTCGAACAGATCGTAGCGGCGCTCCATCTCCTTGATCGCCCAGTTGAGCGCGGTCACCGCTTTTTGCGCGTCCGCGATGATCTCGTTGATCATGAGGTGAGGAATGCCGTCGTAGATCGCAAACTCCACTTTCTTGGGGTCGATCAGAATGATGCGCAGATCTTCGGGGGAATATTTGCACAAGAGGCTGATGAGCATGGCGTTGAGGCACACCGATTTGCCCGAACCCGTGGCGCCCGCAACGAGGATGTGCTTCATCTTGACAATATTTCCGCAGACGCATCTGCCCTCGACGTCCTTGCCGATGGCGAACATGAGCGCGCCGGGCTTATCTTTGAGATATTCTTCGGACTGCAAAATGGAACGCATGCCGACGATAGCGCGCTTCCTGTTGGGGACTTCGATGGAAACAAAGCCCGACTCGTTGTTGGAATACATATTCACGCCGTCGCGCGCATGGAGGCGCATCGCAACATCGTCGTCCTTTTTTGTTACCATTCCCACGGAGATGTTGTTGGGAATGTTGATGTCGTACCGCGTGACCGAAGGTCCGACCGCGACCCGCATGACTTCCACATCCATGCGGAACCCCGCAAGCGTATCAATGATCGTCTGCGAATTTTGTTCGATCTCCTCTCTGTCGACCGTGACGCTCTCGTCATATTGGTGGAAAATAGAGATCGACGGGCGCTCGTAGGGACGGTAGACGTGCTTCTGCGGCTTGGGCGCGGGCGTTGCGGGAACGGGATGCGCTTCCTCCCGCTTTGCGCGGGCGGGCGGCTCCCGCACCGCTTCGGGCGCGGGCATATCGTCCTCGTCATCGTCGAACATATCCGCGCGGGACAGTCCGTCCGCGGCACGGCTGTCGCCGACGTCCTCTTCCCCAAGCGAGCGGTCTGAACGGTCAAAGCTCCTGTCTTCCCCGAGCGAGCGGTCTGAACGGTCAAAACTCCTGTCTTCCCCGAACGAGCGGTCGGAACGGTCAAAGCTCCTGTCTTCCCCGAGCGAGCGGTCGGAGCGGTCGCCGAAGCCCATATTGCCGCCGAGCGAGCGGTCGGAGCGGTCAAAGCCCCTGTCTTCCCCGAGCGAACGGTCGGAACGGTCGCCGAAGCCCGTGTTGCTGTCAAACGAACGGTCGGAACGGTCGTCGAAGCCCGTGTTGCTGTCAAACGAGCGATCGGAACGATCTCCGAAGCCCATATCGCCGCCGAGCGAGCGGCCGGAACGGTCTCCGCCGAAGATCCTGCGCAGATCGTCTCTTCCCTCGTCGCGTGCCGCGGGGGCCGAACAGTCCGCGGTTTCGGGGGCAAACGTTTCGGTACGGGGTTCGGGCGCAAACGTTTCGGAGCGGGGTTCGCTCTTCACGGGTTCGGGCGTAGGCTCTAAGCTCGCCCTGCGCAAATCTCCCTTGAACGCCTGCGGCTCTTCCCGCGGTTCTTCCTGCGGTTCCACGTCGTCGATATTGGGCGCGGAAGAGTATTCCGTCTCATAGGGAACGTCTTTCTCGTAAAAACCGCGCTCCCCGCCGACGTCGGGAGCATCGGGCGCCTTATAGTAAGGCCGGTTGGCATAGTTGAGATCGGTCGCGGGCGACTGCGCCCTCTGCTCCACCACTTTGCGGGGCATTGCGGGGCGGGGCGCCTCGGTCTGCGCGGCATAGCGCTCGGCATAGCCCTGCGGCTCACGGGACTCGTACCTCTGTTCAAAGCTGACGGGGATCTCTCTCGGTTTCGCACGGACGGGAGAATCCTCGGGTTCCACGCTGCTGCGCCGCCGCCGGGTGTTGTAGCGGGAATCTTTGTTGAAAATGGGATTGTTGCGGTAACTGCTCGCGGGGTCGGTCCCGTAGAGGATATCCATCGAATCGACGGGCGAGGACTGCGGCATGGGCGGGGTATAGCGGTCGAAATCGTTCATATAGGGCGCGTTGTACGCTCCTCCCCGTCCCCACTGCTGTTGCGGTTGTTGCGGCTGTTGCGGCTCGTAACGGCCGTACGCCTGTCCGAGCGGTTGGTTGTATTGCTGTTGATTATATTGAGGCTGGTTGTATTGCTGTTGGTTGTATTGCGGCTGTTCCTGCGGCGCGCGGAATTGCGGCTCCTGCGCGTACCGCGGTTCTTCGTTCCGCGGTTCCTCGTAGCGGGGCTCCTGCGGCGCGCGGGAGCGCGCTTGTTTGCCGTACTGCGGCGCGGGAGCGGACTCCTCTTCGTCCGTGGGGGAGACTTTCTTCACGGTCTGCCCTTTGTTGGTCTGCGCCTTTTTGAGCTTGTCCTTTAACGGGGTCGTCCACAGGAAGAAGAACACGCTGAGGGCGATGAGCAGGGAGAACACGAGATAAGCGCCCACGCGGGACAAGAGCGCCTGCACGGGATACACGATAACGCCGAAGAGGACGCCGCCGCCCGTAGACATGGCGGCGGAAGTTTTTGCGGCGTTCCAGCAACCGCCCATATAGCTTCCGAACCCGTTGCCGAGATAGCGGGCGCTCGTGGCGAGATGCACGACCAAAAAGACGGACGCAACCACCGCCAGCGTGAGCAGCACGCGCTTGCCCGCAAAAAATTTCTTCCCCGAGATCATGCGCAGGGAAAGCCCGATGCAGAAGAGCAAAAACGGATAGAGGAAAAAGCCGAAAACGCCCATGAGGAAAGCGGTGATGGCAACGCCGATCTCCCCGAGCATGTAAGTACCGATGATGGATATGAAAAGCAAGGCGACCGAAAAAAGCAGGAGGGTCATGCCGAATGTCTCTCTCGTGATGACGGAGGACGCCTTTTCCTTGCTCTGTTTGTCCTCTCCGCGACCGTAACCGTTCAAAATATTTCTCCTTCTCCCCCCGGACGCACAAGGGGGGCGATGATTTCTCACGGTACATTATAGCATTTTTGTCAGAACTTTTCAACAATATAAAGGGGGGAATTTTGCGCTTCCTCCCGATTTTTTCCGCGGCGGCAAAGAAATTCCGCTTTGCTTTCCCCCCGCGGACCGTAAAAAACGGCAAAAAACTGCGGCGCCGCCGCATGCTTCGGCATGCGGCGGCGCCGCAAAAAAGCTCCCCCTCGCCCCTCAAACCATGTTTTCGAGGAGCAATTTATCCGCGACGAGCGCGATAAACTCACTGTTCGTGGGCTTTTCCGTGCCGATGTAAACGCGCGCCCCGAAAATCGCGTTTACGGCGTCGATTCGCCCCCGGTTCCAGGCCACCTCTATGGCATGGCGGATGGCGCGCTCCACCTTACTCGCAGTCGTATTGAATTTTTCGCCGATGACGGGATAGAGACCTTTGGTAACGTTGTTGATGACGTGCGGATCGGCGACCGCCATTTTGATCCCCTCGCGCAGATAGTTGTACCCCTTGATGTGCGGCGGGATGCCGATGGAGATGAAGATGCCCGAAATGCGCTCGTCGAGAGACCCCGCCCGACGCCGCTCCACGCTCTCGCGCACCGTGGGCATTTCCTCGCCGCCGATCTCCGCCACGCGGTCGGCAACGACTTCCGCCGAAACGGGTTTCATGAGATAGTAGCGCGCCCCGAGCGCAATGGCGCGGTTGATGATCTTATCGTCGGAAAAATTCCCCATTACGATAAATTCCGTCTTGCGCCCCTCTTTTTTGACGGCCTCCATCACATTGAAACCGTCCAAGTTTTTGAGCAGAAGGCTCAATACGATCGCCGCGGGATTGTTGTTCTTGATCAGCTCCAAGGCCTCCGCCCCGTCGTCGGTCACGCCGCAGACTTTGAGTTCATCCCTTGCGGAAAGCGCCGTTTTCAACTCTTCCGCAAATGCCGCGTTGCTTTCAAGTATGAGAACCGATAGTTGTTTCATAGAAAAAATACCCCTTTCTGCTTGTTTCGGGAATATTATACAATAAATTTTTTTAGTTGTAAAGGGATTTTTGTACAAAATTAAAATATTTTTTTACATAATTCGGAGAATTTTGTAAAAAAATAAGGAACTTTGTCGAAAACGCAAAAAATTTTACAAAAAAACGCGGACGGGACGCCGTTCGCCTCTTCCGCAGGCAAAGTTTAAGGGAGGCGGGCGGCCTCCCTTTCTCTTGTTATCCGTTTGTTTTTGCGGGGTCTTTTTCTTTCACGACGGCGATATGGACTTCGTCGAGCTGTTTTTGCTCCACGGGCGAGGGCGCGTTCATTAAGAGGTCGCGCGCCTTGGCGTTCATCGGGAATGCGATGACCTCGCGGATGTTCACCGTGTCGCAGATGAGCATCACCATGCGGTCTACGCCGGGAGCCACGCCCGCATGCGGGGGCGCGCCGTATTCAAACGCATTGTAGAGAGCGGGGAACTTGCTCACCACCGCCTCCTTGTCGAGTCCCACGAGGGAGAACGCTTTGAGCATGATCTCGGGGTCGTGGTTGCGCACCGCGCCCGACGAGAGTTCCACGCCGTTGCACACGATGTCGTACTGGTAGGCGAGGATTTCGAGCGGGTCCTGCTCGAACGCCTTCATGCCCCCCTGCGGCATGGAGAAAGGATTGTGGCAAAATTCGAGCTGTCCGCTCTCCTCGCCGATCTCGTACATGGGGAAATCGACGATCCAGCAGAAGCGGTACACGTTCTTTTCGAGAAGATCGAGTCCCGTGCCGAGCATCGTCCGCAAAATGCCCGCGCGCTTTTGCACGTCTTGCAGTTTGCTCTCGGCCACAAGGGCGATAAATGCGTCCTTTTCAACGCCGAGCGCGGTCTTCCACGCGGCGACGTTCTCCGCAACGAACTTTGCGATCCCGCCCGCGGGCGCGCCGTTTTCGTCGAGCTTGAACCAATACATCGCGCCGCCCTCGGTCTTGACCTTGAAGTCCTCCGCCGTTTTATCGATCCATTTCCGCGGCACGTTCACGCCCGTCACGCAGACCGCCTTGACGTGTTTCAGCATGATGGGATCGAAGCCGCAATTCACGCAAAGCTCCGTCACGTCTTTGATGACGAGCGGGTTGCGCAGGTCGGGCTTGTCCGTGCCGTAGTCTTCGAGCGCCGTGAGGTAGGGAATGCGGCGGAACGGGGGCTTGTCCGCGTCCCAGCCCGAATACTTCGCAAAGACGGGCGGAAGCACCCCTTCGAGGACTTCGAACACGTCCTCCTGCGTGGCATAGGCCATTTCGATGTCGAGCTGGTAGAACTCCCCGGGGGAGCGGTCGGCGCGGGCGTCCTCGTCGCGGAAGCAGGGCGCGATCTGGAAATATTTATCGAACCCCGAACACATGAGGAGCTGTTTATACTGTTGCGGCGCCTGCGGCAGGGCGTAAAATTCACCCGGATACAGGCGGGAGGGTACGATATAGTCGCGCGCGCCCTCGGGGGAGGAACTCGTGAGAATGGGCGTGGAGATCTCATAGAAACCGCGCTCCGTCATGAGCTTTCTGAGGTCGGCCACGATCTGCGAGCGAAGCACGATCTTGTCTTTCACCGCGGGATTTCTGAGGTCGAGGAAACGGTAGCGCAGGCGGGCGTCCTCTCCCGCTTCCGTGGAGTGGGAAACTTCGAACGGGAGCGCGGGAACGGTGCGGCGGCCCAGCACCTCCACTTTTTCGGGGACGATCTCGATCAGCCCCGTGGGAAGTTTTTCGTTGGGCGCGGAGCGGAGAACGACCGTCCCCTCCACGGAGACGGTGGACTCGGTGGGAATATTGCGGAGGGCGGAGAGGCAGGGTTCATCCTGCGCCACGATCTGGGTCACGCCGTAAAAATCGCGCAGAACGGCAAAAAGCAGCCCTCCTTTGTCGCGCTTGCTGTCGAGCCAGCCCGAGAGCTTTACCTTTTTGCCCTCGTCCTCTCTGCGGAGTTCCCCGCAGGTATGGGTTCTGTAAAACATGGGAATACCTTCGTGATTTTTTTCTCTTATTTTAGGCGTTTGGGAAAGAAATGTCAAGTTTTCAAACGCACAAGTCGGAAAAAACAAAAAAGCCTTCCGCGAAGGAAGGCCCGTCTTATAAAAACTATGCCGAAAGGGCGGCGGGGCGCAGGGCGCGGATGAGGCGGACGATCTCCTCCGCGGGCGCAAGGCGGGGGGCGGAGAGCCAATCTACCGTCACTTCGGTGACCGCGCGCGCGAACGCGCGGATGACTTTTTCGTTTTCCCCGCTCTCCGAGGCGCCGCACTCCTTGCGCAAGAAGCCGCACAAAAGCTCGCAGTGGTAGCCGAAAAGCCCGCTCGGGTCCTCCTGCGGCATGGCGTGCAGGACCACTTTCGGGGTCTTGCGGAAGGCCGCGAGGGTAAGGGACACAAACTGCTCGAAATTCTCCGCGTGGGCGAGAATATCGGCGTAGTAGCCGCGGTAAAAGCTCTTTTGGAGCAGATCGTATTTATCGCAATAGTGCTTATAGAACGTCGCCTTGCAGATCCCCACTTCGGCAAGCAGGTCGGAAACGTAGATCTGCGTCACCTTTTTGGTTTTCAGCATTTCGAGGAGGGCGCGTTCGAGAAATTGCTCGGTATTCATTCGCTCCCCCCGTTGGGGCTGTACTTGCGGATGACGGAAAAGAGGGTCCTCCCCGACGCGAACGCGAACGGGCGGGCGTTTTGCTCCGTTTCGAGCAGACGGAAATTGCCGTCGATCGTCTCGAAACCGTCGGAGGCAACGTCGGTCTTTTTCTCTCCGTACACGCCGACGTTGTAAATTCCCCAGCCCATTTGTCCCCAGACTTTATAGGTCCAGCTCGCCCAGTTCCAGCCGTGCGCGTTGAGCAGGGCGAGCGTATCTTCCCACTGCTTCTCGATGCCGTAGCAGGTAAATTCCCCCATCTGCAACGGCACGCCGAAGTTTTTCAGCTCCACGTCTTCGAGCCTTTCGAGAAAGCTCTCGTAATGCTCCTGCTCTCTTCCCGTTGTGGAGCAACCCGTATAGTGGTGGAAGGAATACATGCAGTTTTCCCATCCGTACGCCGCGGGCGCGGGGATGTCTCCCCCTCCCCAGCAGGATTCGAAGATCACGATATGGCGGTCCCCCTTTGCGCGGATCGCCTTGTAGAAGCGGTCCATCGCGTCGAAGTGGGGTTTGGAAGTGTTGCCCGCCTTTTCGCCGGGTTCGTTGAGAAGATCGTATCCCGCCACGGCGGGGTTGTCCTTGAAGTGTTCGGCGATCGCTCCCCACAGCTTTTCGGTGAGGGAGAGCTTTTGCTCGTTGGAATAGAAATCCACGTCGGCGGCGGAGTCGATCACCTCTCCGCTGTGGTCCTGCCCGTTCTGCGAGCCGTAAGCCCCGTGCAGATCGAGAATGGTGTAAAGCCCGTACTCCTCGGCGGTATCCACAAAGTTGTCGAGAAACCCGAAATCGTATTCCTTGCCCGCCTGCTCCAAACCCTGCACGGCGGCGAAATCGACGTTCATATAGGTGAACGGCAGACGGATGACGTTTATCCCCATTTCGGCGCAGTTAAGAAAGTCTTGCTCCGTCCACCAGCAATGCTGATAGTTATACCAGAGGACCTCGGCACGGTCGTAGCCGAACCGCTCAATAAAAGTTTTGCTGATGCCGAGAAAATCGCGCGCATGCGTAAAGCCGCACATCCAGTTTTCGGTAACGCCCAAGCCCCCCGCGTTCACGCCGCGGAGCTTGATCTTCGTCCCCTCTTCGTTTACGATCTGCGTCCCCTCGGTCCCGAGAAAGGAGAGCGTATGCATATCGTCCTGCGGCTTTTCGGGGATCTTTTCCCCGCCGCATCCGCCCAAAAAGAGCGCCGCGAGCGCGAGAGCCGCCAGCGTGGCCGCCGCTTTCTTCATGACATGGCCTCCCCGGATTTTTTTATTGTTCATTATAACATTTTTCCGCGTAGCCGGTCAACCGTCCCCACAACAACTTAATCAAAATCAAGCATAACTTGAATATTCCTTTCATTTTCCCCGAAAAAGTTAATTTTTCTGCGTTTTTCATGGAAAATTTTTCAATATACTTCTTTCTGTTTTCGTCTGTTTTTTCCCCTCTTTTACGAAATAGAATATTGCAATCGGCGACGGAATCATATAATATGGAAAAAAGACGGGAAGCGAAGTTTTCCCGCGCGGGCGTATGCCCATAATATTACGGGAGGTAAAGAATGAAAAAGGCAAAAATCGTCTGTTTCTCGGTCAGCGCGGTGATCATTGCGATCGTATTGGCGTTGAATATCGCCGTCGGCATTTTCGCCCCCACCATCGACATGTTTGTCATCGGCTACAAAACGGGGGCCGACACCGGCGCGTCGCGTGCGAAAGGCGCAGACCTTGTGGAACAGATCCAGAAAGAGGGTACCGTACTCCTCAAAAACGACGAGCTGCTCCCCCTCTCCAAACAAGATGTGCCGAAAGTGAATGTGTTCGGCTGGGCCTCTGTGGATTGGGTATTCAGCGGTTCGGGTTCGGGACAGGCCCGCGGCAACCTTGACGGTTCGGGCGGCGCAACCAAGATGTGGGATCTTCTGAACTCTTTAACGGACTACGGCGTGGAATACAATACCGAACTCACGGATATGTACAAGGCGTTCCAGAACAGGCGTTACAAGGCTTCCCCCTATAATGCCGCCAACTCGGACGGTACGCTGCACAGCTTCAACTATGAGTTCTCGCGTCTGTACGAGCCGAAGATCGAAGATTACTCCGCCGACATTCTCGCAAACGCGAAGTCGTATTCAAACACGGCGCTCGTCGTACTCGGGAGAAACTCCGGCGAGAGCAATGACTCTCCGAAAGTACAGTACAAGAAAACGCTGAAATCCACGGCCTCTTCCGCAATCGATACGACGGATACCGAGAGAACGTATCTCGAAATCTCCACCGAAGAAGAAGCGCTCCTCAAATACGTCGGCGAGAATTATGAGAACGTGGTCGTCCTCATCAACTCCACCAATGTGATCGAACTCGGCTTCCTCGATAAGATCGGCGGTCTCGACGCCTGCTTCCTCGTGGCGACAACGGGTTCCGCGGGTGCGCGGGCGATCCCCAAGCTCCTTTACGGCGAATACACCCCTTCCGGGAAAACGGCAGACACCTTTGCCTACGATCTTACCACCTCTTCGACGTATGTGAACGTGGGTTCGGGGATCAAGAACGGAAGCAACGGCGCCGATACCACGAACTTCTATTCGGATACGATCGGCGGCAATAAGCTCTATCCCACCAACCACGATCACACCAACGGCAGCACCAACATCAAATACACCGGCGTGGCCTATACCGACTATGCGGAGGGCATCTACGTGGGATATAAATGGTATGAGACGGCGGACGCCGCGGGCTTCTGGGACAGCCAACGCGCCAAAGAAGTTTGGGGCGTGGAGGGCTATGATCAAGTGGTGCAGTTCCCCTTCGGTTTCGGCCTTTCCTATGCGGAATTTGAATGGACGATCACGAAAATCACGCCCGCCAACAATGCGGAGATCGACGAGGACACCGAGATCGAGATCGACGTCATGGTCACCAACGTCGGCGACCACCCCGGGCAGGACGTTGTCGAACTCTATTACACCCCTCCCTATCAAACGGGCCAAATCGAAAAATCGGCGGTCAACCTCGTTGCGTTCGCCAAGACGCAGCAGGTACTCTATCCCTTAGGAAAATACCCCGCAGACGATGCGGAACACCCGAGCAGTGAGACCGTCGCCCTCAAATTCAAGGCGGGAGACATGAAGTCGTACGACTTCGAGGACAAGAACGGCAACGGGTTCAAGGGTTATGAACTCGAAGGCGGCAATTATACCCTCTCCCTCCGCACCGACGCGCACACGCTCGCAAGCGACCGCATCGTGAACGGCTCTGCGGAGATCACCTATCAGGTCTCGACGGGGATCAAGATCTATTACGATGACGCCACGGACAACGAGGTGATGAACCGCTTCACGGGTTCGGATGCGACGGACGGCGTTGCGATCGACGGCAACAGCGACAACACTGCGGAGATCACCTATCTCTCACGCGCCGATTTTGTCGGGACTTTCCCCTATGTGCAGAAAGAGAACCGCGCGATGGACGAACGCATCAAGGCTCTCAATCTCTATACGAGAACGATGGCGGAAGCATGGGACGTCGAACATGACACGGCAACAATCGAAACGGGCAAGGACGGAGAAAAGGTCTACGACGGCGCGCTCACGGAACTCGGAAAACTGCTCGGGCAAGCGGAGAACTTCGATAACGACGCACTCTGGGATCCCGTCCTCGACCAGCTCACGGTCACGGAGATGCAAAACCTCGTGTTGCACGGCTATCTAAAAACCGGCAAGCTCGATTCCATTGGGAAACCGGAAACGCTCGACGTGGACGGTCCCAATCAGGTCGGCAGTTTCTATGATCAGACAAACGGGACGACGGGTTTCAGCTCCATCGTACTTGCACAGAGCTGGAATGTCGAACTCGCATACAGCATGGGCCTTACGGTCGCTACCGAGTGCGCCGAACGCGGCATCAACGGCTGGTACGGCCCCGCCATCAACCTGCACCGCTCCCCCTTCGGCGGAAGAAACTATGAGTACTACTCCGAGGACGCGCTCCTCTCCGGTCTCATGAGCGCAAGGGCGGTACAGGCCGCAAAGAACGGCGGCGTGTTCAGCTATCTCAAACACCTCTGCCTCTACGAGAGCGAGAGCAACCGCGACGGCATGTATAACTGGATCACCGAACAGGCTCTCCGCGAGACGTATATCAAGCCTTTCGAGATCTGCGTCAAAGAGGGCGGCGCGTCCGGTATCATGACCTCTTACGGCCGCATCGGCGCCGTGTGGACGGGCGGAAGCGAGGCCCTCCTCACCGAAGTCGTGCGCGGCGAATGGGGCTTTAAGGGCGCGATCCTCACCGACTATGCCGACTATCACGATTTCATGAACGCAGACCAAATGGTGCGTGCGGGCGGCGATATCTGGATGGACGGTTGGACTTCAAACGGCTCCTTTGCGTACGGAACTTCCAGCAACGCATTCAAAGCGTCGATCAGGCGCGCGAGCAAGGACGTCATCTACATGTGGGCGAACGCGCTTGCCACACAGGAGAACTACAATGCGGACGACGACGTGGTACCCATCCATACTGCGAGCCGCGAACTCAACTTCCGTTGGTACATTCCCGTTCTCGTTGCGATAGACGTGATCGCGCTCGGCGGATGCGGCTTCTGGATCTTTAAGGTATTGCGGAAGAAAAAAGCGGCGCCCGCGGAGACGGACGGCGGCGACAACGACGCTCCCGCACAAGAGTAAATCGAATTGAAAAAAGCCTTCCCCTACGGGAAGGCTTTTTTCATGTCCCTAACTGCCCTATTTCTAATACGTCACCCCTGTTCTAAAATGTCATTTCGAGCTTGCCGAGAAATCTCTACCTTGTTCTAAAACGTCATTTCGCCCCGCCCGCACGTTCTATGTTGTCTAAGGGCGGCACGAGGAGCCTGCGACCGAAGTAGCGTAGTCGCCCCGCGCTGTTCTTAAACGTCATGTTGAGCGAAACGAAGTGAAGTCGCCCCGCGCGCCGTTCTGTTTCTCTAAGCGCGGCACGAGCCCGCAGGGCGAAGTAAACATCTCTACCTTATTTTAATATTGTTGAGATTTCTCCACTCCGCTCGCGTTGCTCGCTTCGGTCGAAATGACAAAAGAAAAACAGTTGCCCATCCCCTCCTCTCCCCCGCCTTCCTCGCTGTCCCCCGCTATGTGGGGGAAAGTGGCGAACGCAGTGAGCCAAAAGGGGGGAGTCCCCCCCTCCCCTACCGTTTTGGCGGCAGGGACCGCCAAAATCCCGTCGCGCCCTTACAGCGCTCCTGTCGCGGCGCAGTTCACAGCACACCGTGCTGTTGAACAGAATTGCGCCGCTCCTCCCCCGCGCGAATGCGCGGGGGAGGGCAAAAATGGTTGCGTGGGCAATCTATAAAAGAACTGCCGCGCATTCCTGCGCGGCAGTCCCATTTCGGAATTACCCGATCATACGTCTTCGTACCATACAACGATCGAGTAGGAATCATCTCCGCGATGGAGACGATAGGTCTTTTCCCCAACCGTCAAACTGTCTACGCCGACATCGGTATTGATATCACCGTTGTTGCCGTCATATCCCTTTCCTTCCGCGGTATAGAGGTGACTCCAATTCCAATCATTCCCGCTTGTACCTGTGATGTCAAAATACATCTTGAACACACCTGCGGAAATGTCCTCGATTTTGGTCGCTTGCACGGCGCTGCCGGCATCAGCTCCCATTTTGAAGGTCTTCAACTGATCCGCAGTATAACCGCTTACCGAGACATAGAGTACATAATATGCTTTTCCGTCCAGCTCTTCAAGGCTGACATACGCCATTTTCATACGCTGTTGCGGCTGAGCGTCTTTTTCTGTCACGATAAGTCCAACGCAGCCCCAGAAATGCGCGCCGTAAGTGGCTTTGGGATCGCTGAAAAGCGTATAGACTTTGTCGCCGCATTCCTTTGTGAGGTTCAAAGCTTTTGCGACTTTCAGATCGGTATTTTCGCCGCCGAAATGTGCGGTGTACGCATTCACGCCAAGGTTGGTCACGTCGTAACGGACCTCCCAAGTGCTTTCCGCGACAGTCACGGTGCCTGTAAGAACCTGTCTATCCCAAGCAGAACCGAATGCAACGTTATCATTCTGTTGCAGATCGAAATACTTGGACAGCTCGGTCGTCAAAGCCGCTTTTTCATATCCGCTGTAAGTTCCGCTGATGACGAAGTAAACCTTATTGCTTTCCGAAACAAGGTCCGCGCCTGTTGCGGTGTATTCGGGAGCGCCGACTTCCTTGATCGTAATGCAAGGAATGTCCCAAGTCTGATTCGCGCCCGTGCATTCAACGGTGTAAACGACGTTCCCAACCGTGATGCTTTTACCGTGGGAAGTATGCGCGGGGTCCTTGATCTCGATCTTTTGGTTGCCTAAGAAGAGGTTGGACCAAAGTCTGCCGTCTTTGTCGACCGCGATTTGGGAAATATCGAACCAAAGGGTGTATTTGCCGTCCTCAACGGTTTCGATCTTTGCGCAAGGCGTTTTCCATTCAAAGTCGTCCTCTTCGCCCTCGTCGTGGGCGTCGAAGTTCCCGTACTGCACGCTGCTCTTGATCTCATCCGCATTTGCAAAACCGTTTGCGCTGACGGTGACCTTGACGTAGGGCTTGCCGCCGTCCTCAACGAGCGTGAACGTCGTTGCGTCGATGACGATCTCTTTCTTCACTGCCTCGGGATCGGTCTCGGGAGGGTTGGTCTCGCCGCTTTCGGGGGTACCCGTAACGAGGCAGGGACGCGCCCATGTGTCGCTGCTGCAAAGAATGGAATACTTCACGCCGTTCACGATCGCATAGAGGCCGTTCGTGGCGTATTTACTGTCGCCGCCGAACTCACCCATCTTGGTGTAGGTGCCGTCCTCTTCTTCGACATAGAGGTTGGGCCAAAGCTGGCTGCCGCTGTACGCCGTCACATCGAACCAAAGGGTGTAGACGTTGCCGGTGACGGAATTGCGCGCCGCGTCGCTCTTAAAGACGTTGACGTCGCCGTCGGTATTGCCGAGAAGGAGAGTATTGACCTCTTCTGCGGTGAGGTTCTCAATGGTGATCTTAATGACGTAGTAGACCTTTGTGGGCGTTTCGAAATTGTCGACTTTGAGTTCAACCTGGCCGCTCGAAGTGAATTTGGGAGCTTTCGGGTTCAAACCGTAGATGACGATCGCGTCCCAATTCGGAATACCGACATAGTACACGAGGGTGCCGTCCGCGTTGGAGACCATGAGGCTGACGCCGCCGAAATCGCTGTGCGGGACGTTGTGCTGTTCAAGGTCGTCGCGGTTGGTGAGGGTCCTCTCGTTGGCGAGAAGGTTGCCGTCCGAACCGTCCTTATAGAGGGTCGTACCGTTCTCATCGACGATGCTGAAATGAGCGTAGCCGAGCGTATCGAGCACGAAGCCCTTTTCGGGCGAAAGCTCAAATTCAAACTTGAAAGAGCCATCCGCCGCAATCGTGGCGTCGGGCGCCGCGACCGTACTTGCGATCCACCAGTCCATCTTCGCGGTCTTGCCCGTGAACTTAGAAAGAAGTTTCTCGCGGATCTTGCCGTCGATCGTGAGGGTGAGTACGTCGTTCGCATTGTCAACGTGCATCTCATAGGTGTAGGGCGTGAGCATGGTGATGACCACTTTCAGCGCGCCCTCGTACTGCGCAAAGCCGAATCTGTAAATCTCATCTTCGTCGGTCATGCTGACGGTTTCAAGAGAGTTGTCATAGGGAAGTTCCATCGATTCCGTTCTGCCGTCCACATCATAGCCGAATCTGAGGTCGAGCCACGGGCCGACAAAGCTGCCGCCGTCCTGTGCCTCCGCCGTCGTAAGTGCCATGAGGTTGACTGCGAGAGTGAACTCCTGCCCGCGCGTACCGCTGACGGTCTCCTCTGCCTTGTAGGAGATCTTGCGGTTGCCCTCGGTGAAGAACATGTAGAGGCTCGTTGCGGCCCTATAAGTCCCCTTTACGACGAGATGGGGCGCCTCGTCTTTCATTTCAAACCCGATGCTCGTAAAATCGAAGAGATGCGCAGACCAATCCGCCTCATACACAACGCTGACGGCATTCTCTTTGGAGAGCTTGCTGACCGCGTCGCCCTCGCCGTTGACTTTCCACGCAAGGAAAGTATAGTCGCCCTCTTCGCCTTTCGTGAGATCGGCGGCGACGGGGAGCGCAACGTCGGCGGTGAGTGCCTTCGCATAGGTGAACGAGAAAACGCCGTTTTCCGACTTCACGTTTTCAAGCTCGGTGTTGGCTTTGATCCCGTCCTGATAGGTTTGGACAAGGGTGGCGCCGTTGAGATTGAGCGTTACCTGTACCGCAACCGCGGTATCGAGCATGACGTTGTCCGATTCCTTTCCGTCGTAAGAAACTTTGAAATAGGTGTCGCCGAGGGCAAAGGCACCGGTGGCCGCGCCGCCCTGGTAAACAATGCGGTAATCGCTTTCTTTTAAGGTCTCTTCATCGCCGCCGAGATATTCCGCTTTTACGACCATGCCCGTTTTATCAAGCGTTTCGCCCGCATAGTAGGTGAGCTTGGTGGGCTTGGTGCTAACTTTTACGGCCTGGACTTCCCGTTTCACCGTGACGGAAATGGTAACATCTTCTTTCTGGACGCCGACGGTATATTTGCCGTCCCGTGCGGTGACCATGCGGCCGCCGTTCTTTACGGTATCCACCGCATAGCCGGCGTCGCAGGTGACGGTGAATACGAGTTCGGTGCCTTCGTTTACCTTTTCGGGCAGGGCGTCGTACCCATCTACCTTGACCGTTGCATGTTCTGCGACTTCCCACGTAACGGTGCGCTGGGTCTCGTTTTTGCAGGCCGTAAAGCAGACTGCCGCACAGAGAACCGCAAGCATTGTCACGATGAGATACCGCAAAATAGATGCCTTGTGTTTCATTGTTCTTCCTCCTAAAATAATTTTTGGATTTATTTCTCCTCGGCTTGCGCCGCAAGGGAACAAATAGATGTTTTTGCTGTCTACTACGTAGACAGCGCCTTTGGCGTAGCAAAAGGCCGATTTTTTGGACGATATGCCCGCCCTTGTTATGCCCCCTCCTCAGGAGGGGGGGGGGTAGGGGGTGGTGTCCTTTTTCTCTTACAACGGATATTTTGCCACCAGACGGCGGAAAGCATTCGCCCCCACGCCGCCGCCGTAATCGTTAATCACATTCGAGATCGAACTCGCGTTCTGCGTAAAGGCGCAGATCACGAGATGTTCCATTGCGATTCCCGCGCCCGCGGGCGTTTCGATTGCGGAAGCGAGGTTCACGCTGCTGTAATTCACCAGATAGATCCCGATCCCGTAAGCGCGGTGGGCCTTTACGTTCTCCCCCACCTTATAGCTCGCGCAACCGTTCTTGTCGCCGCTCATCCACTTGTCTTGCGAGGGAACGCGGTAGGGCGTTTCGCTCTGATACATCACGGTAAGCCCCCGCTCGCCCCGCCAGTCGGTCTGGTAGCCCTCGCAATGCTCCACCATTAGCGCATAACAGCTTACGTCGTCGCCCGTGACGAGCAAGCCCGTCTTTACGGGGTTTCCGTACTCCGTAACGAGGGTCCCCTCTTCGTTTTCGTAGGAGACGTCCTCCCACCCGACGCCCTGCGAGTGATCGGCGCGCCAGATCCAGAAGTTGTCGCCCAAGGTGCCGTCCGCATGGATGGCGAGCGCAACGTCCGTTTCGGTATGCACGTTTTTCACGCCGCCGATGCGCAGATACAGATCGCTCAAAACCACGGGGGCTATCTTCGGGGTGTGCTTCCCCTCTTCGCCCACAACCACCATGTTCTTGCTGTAACTGCCCGCATCCACGAGAAGTCCGGCGACCCGTACGCCGTCTACATCCGCAATGCGAAGCGCGCAGTCCTTGTTCTGTTCCGTAATTTCGAGGGTGGCGTATCCCGAGCCGAGCAGCACCGTTTCGGGCCACTCCACCTCGATGGGCCTTTCGAGGCGGTAATGCCCCGCGGGGAAATAGAGATGCTTACCCTTTCCGAGCGCGCGGTTGAGTTCTTCCGCGCCGTCCTCTTCGCTTGCGACCAAAAAATCGTCGAGGCTGAGAAATTGCCCTGTTTCCGTCTGCCAACTCAAACCCGCGGCATTTTCGCGCACGTCGGGTACGAACACACGGTAGCCGTTTGTTTCATCGTATACAAGGTAGGGCTTTTCCGCCATCCGTTCGGTGGCGGGAAGCACGGTGGAGCGCATGCCCTGTTCCGTCCATTCCCCCTGCGGGATGCTGCCCTCGCAGCCCGAAAACACATAGTTGTGCGACGTGCAGTGATCCCACTTGTTCCAGCGGTCGTTGCGGGACATCCATTGCTGTTGCGTACCGGGATAGACCGTACCCAAAACTTCGCTGTCGGCAAGGAACCCGCCCGACGACCAGCCGCTTTGATAGGAGAGGGACAGATCGCCCTCGATGCACATCCGTCTTAAACTCGTCGCCTGCGAAACCGCCCACAAAACGTCGCCCGCTACGGTGAGGTTTTCCGCGCCCCGCCAAAAGGTGCAGGTGGCGTTGTTGTTCGCCAAAACGTTGGTGGAAACGGAGAGTTTCTTTACCCGCACGTCGTAGGGCGTTCTGCCCAGTCCGCTCACCGTGGTGTAGTAGCCGAGCTTGATGTCCAAATCGTATTCCCCGGGGAGCAGAAACACCGCCAGCCGCTCGGAGGAAAATTGCCCGTGATCCGCCGTTTCGAGGCGGGAATGCCGCTCGTCGAGATAGGTTTGCACCGTGCGCATGTCGTCCGTCGGGGCGACGATGAGGGTATTTTCGGAAAAGACGCTCGTCCTGCCGATCTCCTCCTCTTTTCCGTCCGCCACCGCGGTCACGGTGTACACGTCATAGAGATGTTCTTGCGTCTCATAGCGGCGCTCCGTAAGGGAAGTTGCGACCTGCTCCCGCTCGCCGAACGTACTTTTCGAGCGGTAGACGTTATATCCCTCCGCGCCCGTCCGCTCCGCCCAGAAAAGACGGGCCGTTCCGTCTGAGACGTCGATCGCCGCCCCCTCTTCAACTTCGGGGTCTTTGCGGGAGGGTTCCGCGGGGTCGCCCGCACAGCCCGCCGCGCAGGGCAGGAGAAAAGCCGAAATGATCAAAATGTTCAGAAAAATTGTCCCGATTTTCCCCATTAACGCCCCAAAATTGAAAATAATATAGTATGAGAGATGATACTATTATATAAATAATTCTGATCCTTGCCAACAGGGTCGGCACAATTTGACGAAAAAGACACACAACCTACGACGCGCAAAAAAAGACGGGGGATCCCCCGTCTTTTTTTGTTGTCCGGTTATTCGTCCGCGCCGCTTTCGGTGCTATCCGAAACTTCCGCGGGTTTCTTTTCCTTCGGCAGGAAGAGGAACAGCACGCACGCGCCGATGCCGAGAACGAGAACGACGTCAATGATCGCCCAGAGCGCAACGAACAGCGGTGAGAAAGCCGCCGCCGTGGCGGTGGTGCTGCCGAGGGTGACGTTGTAGGGATCCTCGTAGTCGTCGCTTTGGCTCTTCTCCTGGTATTCGAGCGCGGCAACGTAGGTATCCACATAAGTGTAGAGAATGCCCTTTGCCGAGCGGCGTGCCGCATAGGCTTCGCCCGCTTTCGAGAAGTCGATGGACGCGCTTCCGTTGGTGCTGTTGAGCCAGAGGTCGTTGCCCGCTTTCACGGCCTTGCCGTACGTGTTCATATAGCCCTGATCCCAGTCGGTGATGACCGAGCCGTGGAAGCCCCATTCCGTTCTGAGAATGTCGGTGAGGAGCGCGTGGTTGTAGCCGCACCACACCGCGCCGAGCTTGTTGAACGCGCTCATCATGGCGTTTGCGCCGCCCTCTTTGACGACGATCTCAAACGCTTTGAGGTAGTTCTCGCGGAGGTTCTGCTCGGTGAGCCATTCGTACCAGTCGCAGGCGTTCTGCCCGTTGTCGCTGATGACAAAGTGCTTCACGTAGCAGTAGAGGTTATTCTCCTTTGCGCCGCGCACGGTCTCCGCCGCGAGCTTGCCGGAGAGGATGCCGTCCTCACTGTAATACTCGTAGTTACGGGAGTTGTACACCGAACGGTGCAGGTTGACGCCGGGAGCGTACCAGCCCTGCCGTCCCGTGGCAACGCCGACCGCGCCCTGCGCGCGCCCGAGGTTGTAGGTGAGGCGTTGGCTCCACGAGCAACCCGTGAGCGTTTCAGCGGGGAACACCGTCCACTCGTTGTGCGCGTCGGAGTTAACGACGTTGGTATTGAACCCTGCGGGGCCGTCGCTGTCCTGGTTGCGGGGCTTGCCGATGCTCTCGATGGCGACCGTCTGGAACCCGCCCTTGCCGATGAGATCCTTGATGACGTTCTGGGAAAGGGAGTTGAGTACCTTGTCCCAGGCGGCGGTGTCGTCCCAATTTGCGAGCTTTTTGAAGAGTTCTTCGTTATAGGTGAGTTCGGCTCCGCCGTTGAGCTGGGAGAGCGTCGCTTTCTGTCCGCCTACGGTGAGAAGAAATTCATCGTTGCCCTGCTCGTATTGGTAAGAGGAGACGTCCTCGCTGTCGTATCCGCCGTATTCGTAGCCTGCGGCGTTTCTAGCGTCCGAGTTGGGCGTTCCGGCCGCCTTTGTGGGGAAGTTTGCGAACGCATTCGCGCGGGAGAGATAGTCCACGCCGCCCGAAATACCCGTAGAGCCGTCGATGGGCATGCCCGCATAGGCGGAGCTGTCCGTGAAGCGGTTCTCGACCTTTGCACCCGTCACCGGGTCGGTCTCATATTGCACACCCTCGCAATACAGATTGACCGTATTGCTGTTTGTGCTGCCCTCGGGCAATTCATACAGCTCGTGCGCGTTTTGCATGAGTTTTACGGCATAGTCGCCCGTGTCGAGTTCATAGCCGCGGAAGCCGTTCGTGTTCCTGTCGTAAGCGTCGTAAGACGCCATGTCGTAAGCGGTGAACGTGAGGGTGAGTTCCTGCGTCTTTTCTTCGGGAATGGCGGGGTCGAGAACGGCGGTCTTATCGAACGCCAACAGATTGACGCTCGCCTTTTCGATACCGCCCTCGGTGTAGGGCGCGGTGTAGTAGAGCTGCACAACGTCGCGGCCGGGGTAATTGCCAACGTTGGTAACGCGCACGGTGACCTCGTACTCTCTGCCCTTCACGAGGTCTGCGCCGTCTTCGAGTTCGACGAATTTGTCTCCGTCACGGTATCCGAATCTCACGATCTCCTGCGTGAAATCGGTATAAGATAATCCATAGCCAAAGGGGAATTGCACGACCTTATCGTAAGAGGTGCCGTTCGCCTCGAAGTAGCCCTCTTCGTCGGCGGTCTCATACCACTTGTAGCCGAAGTAAATGCCCTCCTGGTAGACGATACTGCTGTTTGAAGAGAGCGCGTTCGCATACACGGGGTTAAATTCCTGCCAGCTGTAAGCGTAGGTGTCCGACAGTCTGCCCGAGGGCGAAAGTTCGCCCGCAAATTCCGTTCCTTCGATCTCGCGGGTGTCCTTGTTCCGTGTGAGCGTGTATTGCTGGCCGATGAGAAGTTCGGGGATCGCATATGCGCCCGACTGGCCGGGGATGCCCACATAGAGGCAGGCCTTGATGCAATCGTACTCATCAAGGAAAGCAAGCTCGATGGGGTTGGTGGTGTTGAGCAAAACGATGACGTTGAAGTTCTTCTGTTGAAGCGCTTCGAACATCGCTTTTTCTTCAGGCGTCAGTTCGAGGAACGCGCCCTTTTGGAAGTTGCCCGTGCCGCCGTTGTTGCCGCTGATGTTGACAAGCTCGCCGTTTCCGCCGTTTTCGCAGCCCCAGCGGGAGAGGGTGACGACCGCCGTGGACGAATAGTTATAGGCGCCGTCCATGAGTTCGGAGGTGTAGAAAGAAGCGGGCGGGTTGCGGAGACTCTCCACCGCGTTCGCGCCCGTGGACCCGTTTGCACGGTAGTCCGCGTCGAAATTCGAATACGCGCTGTATTTTTGTGTGAGGTCCTCGTTATAGGAGACCCCGATCGCGTCGAACGCCTCGGTGAGCGTGAGGTGGGTGGGGTTATCCGAAGTGATGTTGGTGCCGCCGCTGCCGCCGCCGACCATCAGGAAGCCCTGATCGGTGGAAGCCCAGCCGAAGAGGTTGAACTTCTCGCTCTGATCGCGCGGGAGGAAAGCCTTTCCGTCCACCTCGTCGTTTTTGAGAAGAACGATGCTCTCTTCGGCGATCTCGCGCACAACGCCGTCTGCGGAGGAAAGCGCGTTTTTCGCCTCGGCGGTATTGGTATTCACCTGCTCATTGCTGAAAAAGCCGTGTAAGATGGGCGCAAAGGTGTTGAGGACGATGTTGCCCGCGATGAGTACCGCGACGAGAACAACGGCGACCGCCATGAGAACGATCCGTTTTATGCCTTTCTTCCCTGCGAAAAAGTTAGCCATGTCATTTTCTCCTTTCTATCAAATTTTTAGCATGGGGATAACGTTCGGGGCGGCGGCAAGCCGCCGCCCCTGCGCCGTTGCAGTTATGGAGCTACGTTTTCCACTTTCAACGTTAAGGTGACCTGACCTTGCGGATTTGCGACTTCGTCTTTGCCCAACGTCATCTGGAACATGGGAGAACCTGCATTCTTCGTAAAGCGGAAACCCTGTCCCGTAAACTCCTGCCCGCGGCCATAACCGGGGCAAGTGTTGCCGTTATCGTTGAGCGAAACGGTAAGCGCACCGGGTTCTCCCTCGTAATCGAATTTGATCGTGAGCAAGATCGTGCGCTGTTCCCCGTCGGGGACGTCTGCGGGCGTATAGAAAATCTTTACGTCGTCCCAAGCGGTCGCGCCGCTGTAAACGAACGTGATCGTGCCGTCGGCGGCGACTTCCGCTTTGGTGACGGTGACGTTCTCTTTGGCGTAGTAATACCACTTGCCCGCTTCGGTCGCCTCGGCGGCGGAGCCGACTTTCGTCATCTGCGTTGCGCCTGCGGGAGGCTCGGGCTGCGTGCTGGCCGTAACTTCCTGCCAAGCGACATCGGAGATCACGAACGTAAGCTGCGTGTCATGGCCGGGGAATTGAACGTCCAACGCCTGCATTGCGTCCGTAGAATTTCCCTTTGTGAATACGAGCGCGACGTTGTTTTCGCCCGCGGCAAGCGTATAAGCGACCCCGTTGATGGTGATCGTATACAGCTCGGAAGCGTTGATCTTCATCGAAAGGAAGTACTGCTTGCCCTCAATGACGGAGGGGTTGTTGTAGTAGAGCTGCACGCTGAAATCAACGCTGCCGCCCGTGTAAGAGATCGTGAGCGCGTTGTTCTCGATCTTGGTCTCATTCATCGTGACGACCGTGCCGCAATTCCAACTACTATCCGCAGTATGCCAAACGGCAAATTTGTTTTCCTCGGTGGTTCCTCTATCGACATACGCTTCTTTATTCGCGTTTTGAAGCGTAAATTGGGCGTTCATCTTCGCGCCGAGCTGATAGTCCTCGGGATTTGCGGGGGTCGTAGGCGTACTAGGCTGAGGCTGTTCGCCGCCCCCTACTTTTTCGAACTTGATGTTTTCGAGGGTAAGCTCATAGCTCTTGTCTGCCTCGCAATTTACGTTCATCGCAAAGAGGGTCTGACCCTGCCAGTCGCCCGTATAGTTGACGACGCGGGTCACTTCGATCTGTTGCGCCTCGCCCGCCGTCATGGTAACGTTCTTTCCGCAGAGGGAAATGGTGTCGTCGATATTCAGCGTCGCCGTGAGCGTGACCTTTACGTTGGTACCGTTGGGGAAGTTCGTCTTGTCGTTGTGGAAGAGCTGGAAGCCGTAGCTCAGCGTCGCTCCCGTTACCGAGAATTTTGCGGAGACGCTGATCGTCTCATCCTCGTTGATCGAGTACTTCGCCTCGGAAACGGCAACGTTGCAGCCCTGTTCGCCCGCAGACGCCCAATAGACCCAGTCGTCCTCGCAGGTATCCTCGCCGCCCGCGCCGAGTTCGAGATCGGTGGTGCCGTGTTCTACTTTGAACTCTTCCACAAGAATGCTTGAAGGATCGGAATCGAGCCAGTCGATCTTGTCCCCCGCGGCGGCTACTTTCAGATAGTACGTGCCGTTGGGAATGGAGTTAAGGTTGATCTTGCCGCCGTTTGCAACAAGTTTGGTGCGCTTTACGTTCCCCTCTGCGTCGCAGAAGAAGACTTTATATTCGCTCACCTTGCCCTTATTTTCTTCGGCGTCGGTGATCGTCACGGTACCGTCTTCGGCAACTTCCAGTTTGGTGGGCGTTGCGAGTTTTGTCGCGGTCGCCGTCTCAAACGAGAAGCCTTTCAACGTGAACTTGCCTTTTGCGACCGCGGAAACGGTGTCTCGGTAGTCCGCGGTGGGTTCGCCCATCTGGATGCTGACCGTGGTAACGCCCGTATCCTGGTTGATACGGTATTCAATGGGGTTTTCGCCGTTCTTAATGGGGAATACTTTCCCGTTGATGTGGATATTTCCCTCGCCCTCCATTTCGGAAGCCACGATCGTGAACTTCACAACATATCTGCCTGCCGCAAGGCGGGAGTTGACAAAGAAGAACTGGTTGGAATACCATCTTCCGCCGTCCGTGATCTCAAAGGAAACTTCGCCGTAAGGGGTCTCCGCGGAGGAGGTGTTGCTCGCGTATTTCACGTCTTTGAGTCCGCCGTATTCGGAGCTGTAATACCAAAGTCCGGGGAACTGCTTCGCCTGCGGCTCGGTGCCTTCGATCACGTCGTACTCTGTCTTGCCGCCATGGGAGACGTTGAGTTTTACGTTGCCGTCCGACCATCCGGAGGTGACATAGCGCGCGTCGCCGCCGACCGCCTGCGCTTTCACGGTATATTCGCCCTCTTCGTACATGGAAAGGTCTACGGTGTTTTCGCCCTGCTTCGCGCCGGGAACGACATAGATCTGCCGATCGCCGTCAAAGAGGCCGAGGTTATAGCTTGCAGCGTTCTCGCCGTTGTTGTCGGAGATCGTCACCTTGCCGCTACTTACCGTGACGGTGGGCGTTTCCAACGCTTGGGGAGTAAATTCTTCCCACTTAAAATCGGTGAGCGTGAGTTCCGCCGCGGGAAGTTTCTGCCCCGTGGTGAGGAACACCGCCGTGTAATAGATGTTGTCGTACTCGGTATCGCCGTAAACTCTCGTCGTATCGTTATGCTGGAAGTAAACGGTCACGCTGTTGTCGCCGACTTTGAGTTCCACGTCCGTGCCGTTGAGGTTGACCGTCCCCGCAGCGTCCGAAGTGATCTTGCAGGTGAGCTTATAATAGCCCGCCGTTTTGAGTCCGTCGGGACGGGCCGTTTCGTCATAGAGATAGCGGTACGTGAGCTGAACGCAGCTATCGGGGTAATTGCCGAACGAGCTTGCGTTGTATTTGAAGTGGACGGTTCCTGCCTGGGAACTCTCTTTTGCGCCGAGATATTCGGCCATTTGGATGTCGACCACGCCGCCGTTCCAACCCGTCATGTCCGCCCAGTAGGCCCACTTGCCCTGCTCGACCTTGTTCTGGCCGATCGAGCCGTTGTCGTTGGGACCCGTGAGATCGTAATATCCCTCGGGGGCGTTATTGAACGTAACGGTGATCGCAACTTCCGCGCGCGCGGAGCCGCTCGTTGCGTACACGGTGACGGGCGAGCCGTCGGGCGTCTTGTATTTGCCCGTGATCGTCGCCGCATTGTCCCCCGTCTCTTCGACAGTGGCGAACTTGGTATCCGAAACCGACCACGAAACTTTGGAGCCGTTGGAAGTCGTCGCTTTCACGTTGACGGTCGCGTTCCTGTCCACGGTGAGCGCTTTGACTTCTTTGCCCGCTTCGTCGGTGATCGTAACGGTGACGACCTCTTTCGCCTTGACGGAAACGGAGCAGGTTGCGGACTTACCCTTGTAAGTAGCCGTAACGGTGGCCGTTCCTGCCGCTCTGGCGGACACGTTGCCGCGGGTAGAGACGGTGACGACTTTCTCGTCGCTCGTTGTCCATTCCGCGTCTTTCGACACGTCCGTTTCGCCCTCTTTGAGGGTGAGCTGTTTGGTGTCGCCGACGGTAAGCGCAAGGCTTTCGTCGGAGATGGTCAGTTTGCCGCCGCCGCACGCGACAAGCGCGAATGCGAGAACAACGGCGAGCAGGCTGACGAGCAACATACTCAATTTCTTCTTCATACAATTTCCTCCCTAAATTTTTTATATAAATACGGTTTCCCGTAATTTTTTAATGTCATTTCGAGCTTGTCGCCCTAATTTGTCGTCCCGAGCGCAGTTGCCCCGCGCGCTGTTCTGTTTCTCTAAGCGCGGCACGAGGAGCGTCAGCGACGAAGTAGGGATCTCTACCGCTTCTAAATGTCATTTCGAGCTTGTCGAGAAATCTCTACCGCATTATAATAATGTGAGATTTCTCCACTCCGCTCGCGTTGCTCGCTTCGGTCGAAATGACAAAAGAAAAACATGTGCGCGGGGCGAAATGACAATAGAAAGAATGAGGAGTGCGGGCGAAATGACAACAACACAACGTCCTGCCGCTACAAATCATTTCCATTCATACACCCGCACATAGTCCACATACATGGCGGCGGACGTAAAATCCGCGGGCGGCTCTCTCCCCCCGTCGTAGTTCCCCCCTACCGCCAAATCCAGAAGCAGATAAAAAGGAACGTCGAACGGCGCGTTGGGGTTCTCTTCCTTGCTCACCGCGCCCGTCCAATAGGTCTTGTTGTCGATACGGAACACTTCCTCGCCGTCGATATACCACGCGAGATAGCTCTCTTTGCGCTCCACGCCGTAGGTGTGCCACTCGTCGGTATCCGAACTTAAAACGGTATCGCGGAAGAGGTAGGTGCTTTGGTACTGTCCCGCGCCGCCGCCGAAGTGCAGCGTGGTGCCGACAACGTTTTTGCGCCTGCCTTGCGCCTCCATGATGTCAATCTCGCCGCTCATCGGCCAGCCGCCGTATACGTTCCTCGTCGAAGAATGATCGGTCGGTTGCGGGAGCGCCCAAAAGGCGGGCCACATCCCCTCGATCGCGGGCGTTTTCATGCGCGCCTCGGCATAGCCGTAGGTGAAAGAAAACCTGTCTCTCGTCGTAATGCGCGCAGAGGAATAGTTTCTGCCCTCGGGCATATTCTCCCGCGCCGCCGTGATCACGAGCGCGCCGTTTTCCAACGAAACGGCTTCCCGCGTGTAATACTGCTGTTCGTTATTGCCCCAATATTTTGGGCCTTTCGTGCCGAAATAATCGTCCTGCACGCCGAGCTGAAATTCCCACTTCTCGGGATCGAGCGCCTCGCCGCCGAACTCGTCCGAAAAGACGAGCTTCCACGGGCTTTCGGGGGCCTCCACCGTGATACGGCACTCCGCCATGGCCCCGCTCGCAGAGGCGTAAACGGAGGCTTGCCCCGCGCTGAGCGCGGTGACCGTCCCCGCTCCGTCCACCGAGACAACGGCGGGATTTTGCGAACTCCACGCTACGGGGGAACCGTCGGAGACGGTTGCCGTGAGCGTGCGGCTCTCCCCCACTTCCATGACCGCCGAATGGGGCGTTACATCTATGGTGACCGCGGGAGAGGCGGGTCCGCAAGCGGCGGACAGAAGCACGGCCGCCGTGAGTATCCCCGCAAGTTGTAAAAGAGCTTTCCTCTTCAACTGATCCTCTTAATGTTTTTTGTCTGCACACACAGTGTGCAGACAGGGGACGTCCCCTGCTTCGCCGCCGCGGCGGCTTTTTCGTTCGCCTTACAGGCGATTTTGTGAAAGTATTATACAGCGTTCTTTGACAAAATTCAAGCGTATTTTTGAATTTTGTCGAAAAAAATGCACAGATTACCGTTCACAACACACAGTTTAAGCAATCTGTTACCATTTTATTGCGGGAGCGGGAGCAAAATGTTCAGGTTGAAGATCCCGCCCTCCGCGCGGACCGTGACCGACCCGTGATACTTTTCCGCGACCATGCGGATGGAGCGCATGCCGAAACCGTGGTTGGCGAAGTCCCCTTTGGTGGAGCGGGGCAGCCCGTCCTCAAAGGTGAGATCGGCGGAAAAGACGTTCTCCATATGGATGACCGCCATATCGAGCTGCCGCTTTACCGAGAGGGTGAAGATCCTGTCCTCCTCGGGGACGGAGGCGAGCGCCTCGATGGCGTTGTCGCAGGCGTTGCCGAACAGGGCGTAGATCTCGGAGGGTTTCAAAAACCCGATGCACCCGCCGTCTACGATGCAGTTGAACTGCACCTTGTTCTTTTCAAAGAGCAAACTCTTTTCGGCAAGAAAGACGTCGATGACTTCGTTCCCCGTGTGATAGCTCGTCTCGTACACCTTGATCTTGCTCGTGATCTCTTTCAGTTCCTCGGGTTCGATGCGGCTTTCGAGCAGGGCGATATGTTGCTTCATGTCGTGGCACTTCACGTTGATGATGTCGATCGTCTCTTTGGAATGTTCGTATTGCTCTTTCTGCTTCTCGACGAGATGTTCGAGGACCGCCTTTTCCACGCTGAGCGCCTTGTTGCGGAACAGGCTGTATTCCAGCCCGAGGGTGAACAGACAGCACAAAATACCGTAGCAGGAAAATGCGGAGAGCAGGGAGGGGTCCGTCGAGAGAAAATCGTGCGTGCTTTCGTAGAGGTGCAAAATGATGGCGACGATGATGATCGCAAGCCCCAGCATGAGGCTCACCCGATCGGAAGAGCGCCGCCCCTCCTCCTCGCGCTCTTGCAGGGGCTTTTTGAAGAGGAAAAACACCGACACGTACACGACGATAAAGAGCGCCACCGTGATGACCATGCGGAACACGCTCTCATAGCCGAAGCGCGTAAAGGAGAGGATGAGCGAAATGCAGCGGAAGTAGAGATGTTGCGTGGCTACGCCGCCCACGAGGCAGAAAACGGCGTCCCACAGGTTGGAGCAGGTGCAAAACAGCACGCCTCCCCCCGCGATGCCGATCATGACGATGTATTTGATCCACGTGAGCCACGGGGAGCTTACGTCGAACAGGTTCCAGATCATGGACGCGGAGAGGAGCAAAAAGAACACAAGCAAATAGCGCAGAACGAAGAACTTCCTGCGCTTATACCAGCATGCGAACACCGAAAACGCGGCGAGCAGCTCTACCGCATAGCCGTTGTCATAGATGAAACCGAGAACCGCCTGCAACACGTTCATTTCCCCTGCCCCAGATAATTTGCGAGGTCGTTCATAAATTCCTTGCGCTTGGGCTGGCTGATTTTGAGTTCGTCCCCGCTCTGCATGGTGAGGATAAAGCCTTTCACGCGGAAGATATATTTGAGGTTGACGAGATAGCACGCGTTGCAACAGGAGAAGTTGTAGGGCGCAAGCTCCTCCCTCAGCCCTTTGAGCGAACCGATCTCGGTGTATTCCCCGCGCGCGGTGTGGAAAGTGAGCTTATGCTTGCGGATCTCGATGTAATAGATCTCGTTGGAGGAGACCTGCACGGGACCCTGCTTATCGCGGATCATGAGGAGTTTCCCCTCGTTGGCGCTCACGATGTGGAGCGCCTTTCTCAGCTTGAACACCACCCGCTTATAGGAGAGCGGCTTCACGATGTAGTCGAGCGCGTCCACCTCGTAGCTCTTGATCGCATAAGACGTCATGTTCGTCACAAAGATCAGCACCGTCTGCTGGTTGGCGCGGCGCATGCGGAGCGCCGCCTCCATGCCGTTGATACCGGGAAGCATGATGTCCATGAACACGATGTCGAACGTCCGTTCCCGCTCTTCGAGAAAGGAGTTCGCCTCGGTGTAGCGGTGATAGGAGAACTGTTCCCCGTTTTCCGCGGCATAGCGGTTGAGGCAATCGAGCAGTTTTTCCGCCTCCTCGTCGCTATCCTCTACGATTGCAATTCTGACCATATCTTTTTCCGCTCACCTTTCTTTCGCGGCGGAGAGGCTTCTCTCCATCGCATAGGCGCAGGCGCCGTACATGCCCGCGTCGTTGCCGAGCGAAGCGCGCACGATGTCGAGCGGGGCGTAACTTTCGGGCGCGTAAATGTTCTCCGACACGTATTTGCGCACGCGGGAGATAAGATATTCGCCCTCGTTGGAGACCCCGCCTCCCAAAATGACGACCTGCGGGCGAAGCAGATTGACGAGATTGACAATGCCCTCGCCGAGGTTCTCCACATAATCTTTTACGATCTTTTTCGCGGGGGCGTCCCCCTCGCGTGCGGCGATAAAGGCGGTCTTTCCGTTCACCCCATCGAGGTCCCGCGCGACTTTCCACATATAAGACGCGGGATGTTTTTGCATGGAGGCGCGCGTCTCGCGTTTGAGCGCCGTTGCCGAGGCGTAGCATTCGAGGCAGCCGCGCCGCCCGCAGGTGCAAAGGAGACCCTTGCGGCGGATGACGGTATGCCCCAGCTCTCCGCCCGCCGAGCGGTAGCCCTCGAAGAGCTTCCCCCCGATGACGATGCCGCCGCCCACGCCCGTGCCGAGGGTGATCATCACGCTGTCGCCGTATCCCCTGCCGCTGCCGTACTTCGCTTCGCCGAGCGCCGCCGCGTTGGCGTCGTTGGTGACGAAAACGGGCAGTTTCGCGCGCTCGGAGACGAGCCGCGCCAGCGGAACGTCCTTCCAACCGAAGTTGGACCACACGACCACCGTGCCGCTGCCGCTGTCGATAACGCCGGGAGAACCGACGCCGATCGCCGCAACGTCCGAGACGGGGATCTCCTGCTCTTCCACGAGCTGTTTGGCAAGCCCCGCAAGGTGCGCGGCGGTGGTTTCGGCCGTATCGGAAGCGGCGGTCACACAGTGCGCGATACACAGAATGTTCCCCTCCTCGTTCATGAGTCCCGCTTTGGCGCTCATGCCCCCGAGATCGATGCCGATGTAATATTTCATATCCGTTCCCTCCCCTTGTTTGCGGATTTTAACCTAATTTCATTCTGCGGCAGAGCATTTTATACCCGCCGACGAGATAAAGCCCCCTCAGCCTCCACGGGAGCAGGGTGGCCGAAAGCACATAGGTGCGGTAGCGCAATTTTTTGTAGAGCGCCGCGTCCTTTTCTTTGATGTGCGCCCACATCGCCTTATACGCCTCTTTCCGCTCGCGGGAATTTTCCGCGCAGAGAAAGAGCTGGGTCGTCATCATGTAGTTCGCAAGCGCATGGAACATATACCGTTTCAGCCCTTTTGGATTGCTCTTGATCTCCGCATACGTCCAGCGGTCGGTCATTGCGAGCATCACGCGCACCATCTGCTCGTACCGCTTCACCATGTTCACAAGGTTCACCGACTGGTCGGCCCTCCCGATGAAATAGCGGTAAAAGTCTACGTCGAGGTAGAAGAGGCTCTTCGCGTAGGGCAACGGGTTGTAGGAGAAAATGTCGTCCACGTAAAAGGTTTTCTCGGGCAGGGTAAGCCCGCTCTTTTTGAGAACGTCCGTCTTGTACACGAGGGAGTGCATGAGCAGCATGTGCGCGAAATGGAAAGTCTTGATCTTTTTCCAGTCCGTCCGCTTGCCGGCGGGGAACTGTTTCCCGTAGCGGTTGACGTGCGAGGTATTGTCGGAGACGTGTTCGTAGACGTAGTTTACGATGTAAAGGTCGGGCAACGTCCCCGTGGAGAAGTGGGTGCGGATCACCCCGAGCAACGTTTTGAGGGCGCGCGTATCCGCCCAGTCGTCCGAGTCCACCACTTTGTAATAAAGCCCGCGCGCAAGTTTGAGGCCCGCGTTCACGCCCGAGCCGTGTCCGCCGTTCTCCTTGTCCACAACGCGCACGATCTCGGGATAGCGCTCCTCATATTCCCTTGCGATGGCGAGGGTGTCGTCTTTGGAGCCGTCGTTCACGATGATGATCTCCACGTCGTCGCCGCCTCTGAGCAGGCTATCCACGCACTTGCGCATGTAATGCTCGGAATTGTAGCACGGTACCGTAAAAGTAATGATCTTCATAAGCTAAACCAAATATTTTTCTCTCAGCGCCGAAATCATGCCGTCGGTCATGCCGAGGCACGCTTTGCAATATCCGGCGACAGAGCCGTATTTTTCTTTCATTTCTCCCAGAATGCAGGAAAGATATTCCCGCCGCGTGCGCATCAGCCCGAAGAGGATGCGCTTTAAGCGCATGCTCGTGGGAACAAGCACGAGGGCGGCGCGGTTGATGAAGTAGCGGCGGCGGAGAAATTTCCCCGAGAGCAGATAGTCCTCGAAAATGGTCTTTTCGTCCACGCCGAGCAGGGCTTCTATAAGCATCGCGCAGATGCCCGCGCGGTCCTTGCCGCTCATGCAGTGCCACAGCACGCACCCGTCGCTTTCGAGTAAAATACCGAGGAATTTTTTCAGCCCGGCCTGTCCCTCGGGCGTAAACACGATGCTCCGGTAGGCGGCTTTCATATAGCCGTCGATGCTCCCGAACTCTTTCTTGATGCGCTCCCCCTCTTTTTTGATGCGGACGCGCTCTTTTTCGGTGGCATGAAAGACGTCGTACTCCCAGGTGACGCCGATGGTCGGAACGCACAAAACGGGCAGGTGGATATACCGGCTGCCCTCTATCTCCACGTCGGGGTGGGCGCTGCGTTCGTTTTCGATGCGCAGGTCCACCACCGTCCGCACGCCGAGACCGCGGAGGGCGAGAGCGGTTTTTTTCGGGATCTTGCTCAGATCGCCGCTTCGGATGAGTTTTCCGCTTGCGATGAGCTTCCCCTCTGCCGCCCTCATCCCGCCGAGGTCTCTGGTATTGATGAGTTTTTTGAGTTTTACCCGATGGACGATCATCCGAGCAAAGCCCCCCTCCTCCGTTGTGCCTTGTTATTTGACTTCCAGCCCGAGCCGCGCCATCACTTCGGAATAGACGCGGGTCTTTTCCTCTTTGGTATCGATGGCCTCGCATGCGGCTTCGAAATTGTGGGCGATGCGCGCTTTGAGTTCTTCCTCCGTCTTTTGCGCCTCGGCAAGCTCCGCGACTTTCTTTGCGAGTTTCGCTTCGGAAAGTTTCGCTCTCTTAGCGCTTTCAAACGCCTGTTGCGCGGCCTTTGTCTCCGCTTCCGCCGCGCCCGCTTTCTTGACCGTGGCGAAATATTTGAGCGCCTTGGAGTTCGCCTGCGTGAGCGCCTGGCGGTATTCCTTTTCGGAATTGGAACGGTCCGCCTTGTCCTGCGCCGCCTTGTAGGCCTTTTCCGCTTTGGCGATCTTCGCGGCGGGCGCTTTTGCCGCCACGAGCTTTTCATACTTCGCTTTCGCTTTCTTTGCGACCTTGTTATTGTCGGGGAAGATGACGAGGAAAATGAAGAAGAAGATCACCATCGAAACGCCGCCCGTGATCACCGTCTTGATGATCCCCGTAACCGCGTCGGGCCAGCCCCAGTGTACGAAGAACACGTTGCAGATGCCCCAAATGGCGTTGACGAACACGGAGACGAGGACCCAGCCGATGAAGTACCACATCGCCTGGTACCACGGATTGCCGTGGGAACGGTAGGTGATGTTCCTTTGGAGGGGGAAGTTGATGCACTGCGCCGTAAAGACGGCGAGTTCGAACGCGATGAAGTAGCCGAGGCCCTGCACGTCGCCGAAGATCATGTAGGGCTGATCGCCCGCAATGGAGACGGGGATATTCGGCCAGCCCCACGCCCCGTTGTTGAGAGAGGCGAACGCATAGGGCAGGAACGTCATCACGATGTACTGCCAGATCGTCACGCCCTCGGAGAACACGATGAAGAAAAACACCATGTATATGACGTTGGAAAGTTTGGGATGTTTATCCGCAAAGCCGTACCAGGCGGAGAGCCACCCCCGCCAGATCTTTTGGAAAAAGGCGAGAAACCCGTTTTGCGAATAGGGTTTGAGTTGCAGTTGCAGATCTTTTTCTGTATATTTGCTCATCTTATTTCCCCTCCTTGTCTTGTTTTTCTTTCTTGCAGAACAGCCCGAGGCCCTTGAAGAAATGCCCGTTGAACATGGTGATGAGTCCCTCCATCTGGTTGCGCGTAAAGCCGCTGAACTTCGCCATACCGCGGATGGGTTGATGCACCATGCCCATGATGAGGGTGTTTTCGAGCGAGCGGTTGCCCGTCATCTTGCACCAGCCGACTGCCGCCGAGCAGATGACCCACGCAAAGAACCGCCCCGTCCAGCCTTTGGCGCACTTCAAGTCCTGTACGGTGGAGTTCTCTCCCGCCACGATCTTTTTCTTCTTGTCTGCGCTCTCCTTTGCGGGAACGTAGCCGAGCCGCGCATAAAATTCCTCGTCGGGAATGTTCTTTACGTCGCAACTTGCGTACACGGGGTATTTTTCCGCCTCGTTCTGGGGAACGGTCCCCTCCACTTCGACCGAAGCGGTGAGACGGATGTCCTCGGAGGACGCGCCGACCTTGATCTCGTATGCGCCCGCCTCCGTGCGCCAGCCTTTTTCGGCCGCGTCGTAATAAGCGAAAGTGCGTTCGTTGAATGCGATCCGCACCGTCTTGCTCTCGCCCGGTTGCAGGCTCACGCGCGCAAACCCGCGCAGTTCGATCGCGGGCCGCACGATCCTGCTGTCCTTTTTGGAGACGTAGACCTCCGCGATCTCATCGCCCGCACATTTGCCCGTGTTCTTTACGGTGAACGTCACGCCGTCTTTTTCCGCCTTGATTTCGGAATATTCGAACGTCGTATAGCTCAGGCCGTAGCCGAACGGATAGCGCGGCTTTACGCCCGCCGTTGCAAAATAGCGGTAGCCGACGAACAGCCCTTCGCGGTATTCCACATTGTCCCTGCCGCCGGGGAAGAGCGCCTCGGAAGCGGTGGGGAAATCTTCGTACCGCTTCGCCCATGTCTCGGCGAGCTTGCCCGAGGGATTGACGTTTCCGTAGAGGATATTTGCGACCGCGTCCGCGCCCGCCTGTCCCGAAAGTCCCGCATAGAGAACGGCGGAAGCTCCTTTGAGCCACTCCGTCTCCACCACGGAACCGCAGGAGAGGACCACGACCACTTTCTTGCCCGTAGCGAGGAGGGCGCGCAAAAGATCCTTTTGGTTCTCGGGCATGCCGATCCCGCCGCGGTCGATCCCCTCGGCTTCGGAGAACTCGTCGAGTCCCGCGAAGAAGAGAACGACGTCGGCTTTGAGCGCGCCCTCGATCGCTTTCATATAGAGCTTCTTCTTTTCTTTGCCGAAGCGGTCGAAGCCCTGGCATTTTGCAACGACGTTCGCCCCGAGCGCGGAGACGGATTTCTCCGCCGTGGGGAACTCGCCCTTTTCGATGTCTTTGGAGGGGTTGACGATGGAAGAACCCGCGCCTTGATAGCGGGGATGGAACGCAAAGTCCCCCACGATGGCGACTTTCGTTTTGAGATTAAGGGGAAGCACGCCGTCGTTTTCGAGCAACACGACCGACTTTTCCGCGGCCTCTTGCGCGAGCGCATGGTTGGCTTCGAGAAGCGCAAGACGCTCCTCGCTGTCGAGCTTGCTCCTACCCTTTTCGTCTTTGGGAAAGGCGGGTTTCTTGTCGCTGTATTCGATGAGTTCGAGGATGCGGACGATGCTCTCGTCGAGCAACGATTCGGGGATCTCGCCCGCCTGCACCGCCTTGTAAACGTCGTCCGCGCCGTATTTGCAGGGGGGCATTTCGAGCTCGTTGCCCGCCTTTAAGCCCTCTACGCGGCTGTTACAGCCCGCCCAGTCGGTGACGACAACGCCTTGATACCCCCACTCGCCGCGCAAAATATCCCGCAGCAGATGTTGGTTTTCGTTGGTAAACGTGCCGTTGAGGCGGTTGTAAGAGGTCATGACGGTGTTCGTTTTGCCCTCTTTCACCGCGATCTCGAAGCCCGTGAGATAAATTTCGCGCAGGGTGCGTTCGTCCACGATGGAATCCGAGGTCATTCTGCGGAACTCGCGGTTGTTGGCCGCAAAGTGCTTGATACAGGCGTTTACGTTCTGGGACTGGATGCCGCGCACGAACGAGGCCGCCATCTTGCCCGCAAGGAGGGGGTCTTCGGAGAAATACTCGAAGTCTCTGCCGCACAGCGGGCTGCGCTTAATGTTCAGCCCGGGGCCGAGGAGCATATCCACGTCGATGGAAGCGCACTCCTTGCCGAGCGCCTCGCCCACTCTCTCGCCGAGCGCCTCGTCCCAGCTGCACGCCATGACGGAAGCGGTGGGGAAGCAGGTGGACGGGATACTCTTATGCAACCCGAGGTGGTCCGCCTCCTCCGCCTGTTTCCTCAGCCCGTGGGGGCCGTCGGAGAGATACATATCCCGCACGCCGAGCCGCGGCAGTGCGCGCGACTTGAAGAAAGCGCCGCCCGTGAGAAAATCCGCTTTTTCCCGCAGGGTCATTTTTGAGACGATCTCTTGCTTGTTCATATAGCACTCCTTATCATAATATAGATTACACACAGTGTAGCACTTTTTCATTTGAAAGTGTAAAACGGAACATAATTTGTAAATTTAGCGACACAATTTGCCGATAAACGCACGGAAAGAGCGCCTGCGGATGCCCGCAAGCGCTCTTATAGGGGGGGGAATTTGGATCGGCGCGGAGGTCCCCGCCGATCTTGCCTCTATTATACCTCCCCGCTCCGAAATGAAAACGCTTACGGCACAAATTCACATTGTAGCGGCATAAATTGTGATTTTGTTCGTTTTTCACACTTTTTCCCGCGCCTACGGATGTCCGAAACGCGCAAAACAAGCCGCCGCCCGCGGAAGTTTTCCCGAAAAAACTTTCCGCGGAATGATTATAGCACACTTTTTCCGTCATTTCAAGAGGGAATTTTCGTTTTGTAAATATTTTCCTGATGCGCCGCCCGCGCGGCATTTTATTTGACATCTTCCCCGCTTCTGTGCTACAATTTTCGCGCGGAGGATACCAATGAAGAACAAATTACTCGCAATTTTGCAGAAGATCGCAAACGGGTTTCTCGCGGGCATGCTCATTTCCATCGGCGGGGCGGTGTTTCTCGCCTGCTATGCGAAAAATGCGGACGGGAGCCTCGCGTTTTCCTACTATGTGGGGGCGTTCCTCTTCCCCATCGCCCTCTTGTGCATCTGCATGAAAGGCTACTCCCTCTACACGGGCAAGATCGGCTATGTGCTTTCCGCCCACAAAAAAGAGGATATTTCCGTCCTGCTTTTGGGACTTTTGGGGAACGTCCTTGCAACCGCGGCGTTCGGGTATCTGTGCGGGTGGGTGTTCCCCGGCACGATGAAAGCGGCGGCGGAGACGATCTGCCCCGCCAAGTTGGAGCAAGGGTATCTGTTCGGGCTTCTGCGCGCCTTTCTGTGCGGGATCCTCGTCTATCTCGCCGTGGATATTTACAAGAACAACGAACGGTCCGTCCTCGGCGTACTGATCGGCATTCCCGTGTTTATTCTGAGCAGCTACGAACACTCCATTGCGGACATGTTCTATTTCGCGGTGTACGGCGTTGCCACCTGGCAGAGCTTCGGCTACATCTGCATGATCCTCATCGGCAACTCTCTGGGCGCGCTCATCATCCCCGCCCTGCAACTCATAAAACCCAAAAAGGAAGAAAACGCCTGAACGCGCTCACACCTCATTACGTTTCCCCCTCCTGTGGAGGGGGTAATGCGGAACAGCGTTCCCCTTTTGTCATGTCGAGCGTAGTCGAGACATCTCCACCGCTCGTCGCCGCACGCACGCTTTTCACACTTTTCTTTACGAAAAGCTCCTTTTGCGTGCGGTGGCTCCTCTTCCCGAAAAATCTTGCTTTGCAATCTTTTTCGGGAGTCCTATTAAGATGAGATTTCTCGACTTCACTTCGTTCCGCTCGAAATGACATAAACGACGGCTTGAAGTTGCCCTACCGTTTTCCGCCCGCCGCGGTTTTAATAAAACCGCGGCGGGCGTTCTTTTTGCAAAAAATTTTTCCAAATGCTTGTAAAAACGTTTCGGTTATGCTATACTGAAATCACCACACACAAACACATAAACTTTGTTGAGTAGCGCAATTTAGGCATTGCGTATCTCTTTGCATGTCGCAACTTAACAGAGCTTATGCAATATACGATTTGTGTGTGGTAACCTGATCGGAGATACCAACGCAGTGTGTTTCCTTTCGGGAACACACTTTTTTTATGCAGAAAATAAAAAAGGAGATAGAAACTTATGAAACACAAATTTTTGGCGGTCCTCTTGGCGGTTGTAGCCGCCCTCTGCATGGCGTTCGGCTCTGTTGGGTGCGGGGAAAAGAACCCCGATGAAACGGGCAACAACCCGCCCGTCACCGACCCGAGCGGCAATCAAGGCGGCACGCAAAAACCCGATGAGGGCGAACAAGGGACGCCAACTCCCCATGTGCATTCTTACGGCGAATGGGAAGTGACGAAAGAGGCGACCTGCAAAGAGGAAGGCACAAAGGAGCGTTCCTGCTCCTGCGGAGAGAAAGAGACGGAAACGCTTCCGCTCGTGGGGCATGATTTTGAGGATATGTCTTGCAGATGGTGCGGACTCAAAGCAAGCCTCGGACTCGTATATGTTCTTTTCAATGGAAATAAGGAATATGCGGTCTCTGATATTGGTGAATGCACGGATACCGACCTCATCATCACAAACAACTATCACGGCAAACCCGTGACTTCGATCGGAGTGGAGGCGTTCTATGGTTGTAGCGGGTTGATTTCGGTCACCATTCCCGAAAGCGTGACCTCGATCGGAAATTCGGCGTTCTCGGGTTGTAGCGGGTTGACTTCGGTTACCATTCCCGACAGTGTGACCTCGATCGGAGTGGAGGCGTTCTATGGGTGTAGCGGGTTGACTTCGATTACCATTCCCGACAACGTGACTTTGATCGGATATGGGGCGTTCGCGGATACCGCTTATTATAATAACGATAGCAACTGGACGGGCGATGTCCTATACATCGGCAATTATTTGATCGAAGCAAAAGATACGATTTCGGGAAGTTATTCCATTCGCGGCGGCACAAAAACGATAGCGTATGATGCGTTCTGGGGTTGTAGTGGGTTGACTTCGATCGAAATTCCCGACAGCGTGACCTCGATCGGAGCGGAGGCGTTTGAAGGCACTGCTTACTATAATGATGATAACAATTGGACGGATGATGTGCTTTACATTGGCAATCATTTAATTGAAGCAAAATATACGTCGGAAAGTTATTCCATTCGCGGTGGCACAAAAACAATAGCGGATGAGGCGTTCCAGGGTTGTTGGGATTTGATTTCGGTTACCATTCCGAACAGCGTGACCTCGATTGGAAGAATTGCGTTCTATGAGTGTATATATTTGACTTCGGTCACGATCGGAAGCGGTGTGACTTGGATTGGAGATGTGGCGTTTGTAGCTTGTAACGAGCTGGCAGAAATAAACGTGGACGAAAACAATCAAACCTATCATGCGCAAGGGAATTGTTTGATTGAAACAAAGAGCAAAACTTTAATTGTCGGTTGCAAAACGAGCAAAATCCCCGATGACGGAAGCGTGACCTCCATCGGATATGGGGCGTTCTCGTGTCACAGCGTGACTTCGATTACCATTCCCGACAGCGTGACCGAAATCGGAGATCGTGCATTCGAGTGTTGCGACGAGTTGACTTCGGTCACGATTGGAAACGGTGTGACTTCGATTGGCGCGAGTGCGTTCGATCAATGTTACGATTTAACTTCGGTCACCATTCCCGATAGCGTGACCTCGATCGGATTTAAGGCGTTCTGTTCTTGTTGGGGGTTGACTTCGATTACCATTCCTGACAGCGTGACCTCGATCGGAGCGGAGGCGTTTGAATATTGTGACAATTTGGAAGAAGTGCATTTTGAAAACCCGAACGGGTGGAAAATGTCATGGCGTGAAGAATTGTCATGGCTTGAAGATATGTCGGGCGCGGAAGCAGTTTTGGGGCTGGAAGACCCCGCAACAGCCGCAAAGTATTTGACAAGTACTTACGCCAGTTTTAATTGGAAACGCGAGGGGTGAGTGAAAATAAGGAAGCCCCCTTTCCTGCCCTCCCCCCAACGCGTTGGGGGGAGGCAATTTACGTCATGTCGAGCGTAGTCGAGACATCTCTACCTTGTTGCCGCACGCACGCTTTTCACACTTTTCTTTACGAAAAGCTCCTTTTGCGTGCGGTGGCTCCTCTTCCCGAAAAATCTTGCTGTGCAATCTTTTTCGGGAACCCTAATAAAGTGAGATTTCTCGACTTCACTTCGTTCCGCTCGAAATGACAAGGGGAAAGTGCGCGAAGCAATAGAACCCCCTCCTGTGGAGGGGGAATGAGGGGGTGGGCAACATTCCCAAATTATCATGCCTCCTCCCCCACCGCCCGCCGCGGTTTTGCAAAAACCGCGGCGGGCGTTCTTTTTGCAAAAAATAGTCCTATCCCCTTGACTTTCGGCAAAAAGTATTCTAAAATATTTTAAGACAAATTTCGGAGGTAAAGTATGAGATTGACGGAAGAACTCAAAAAGCAATTACGCGTCACGGTGGACTACACCAACATGACGGACAAATATCTGGGCGGCAAGGGCTATTCGCAAAAGACCCTCGACGCGCACAAAAAACTCGCCAAAGCGGCGCACGCCTATGTGGCCGAAAACCGCGGCAAGGACGAGCTGTTTATGGGTTGGACGGAACTCCCCTATAACCAGAACGAAATTGTTGCCGATATCCTCGCAACGGCGAAAGACGTGCGCAAAAAGTTCGATTATTTTGTGGTACTCGGCATCGGCGGAAGCGCGCTCGGCCCCATTATGGCGTTTAACGCCCTCTGCCACCTGCACTATAACGACCTGCCCAAGAGCAAGCGCAAGGGTCCCAAGTTCTATGTGGAGGACAACGTGGACCCCGTCCGCATGAAAGAACTTTTGGACGTGATCGACATCAAAAAGACCTGCTTCAACGTCATTTCGAAGAGCGGCGCGACGAGCGAGACGATGACCCAATACCTCGTGATCGCCGACTTGCTCCAAAAGGCGGGCGAAAACGTGAAAGACCACCTCATCTTTACGACGGACGCCTCCCGCGGCAATCTCGTGAAGATCTCCAAAGAACTCGGCGGCGTGAAGAGCTTTGTCCTCGGCGACGGCGTGGGCGGAAGATTTTCCGAGCTTTCCCCCGTGGGGCTGTTGCCCGCGGCGGTCCTCGGCATCGACATCAAGCTCCTTTTGAAAGGCGCGGCGTATATGGATAAGCTGTGCAAGTCCGCCGATCTCAAAAAGAACCCCGCGCTCCTCTGCGCCACCCTGCAATATATCGCCATGCAGGACGGCAAGAACATCGGCGTGATGCTCCCCTATTCGGACAACCTCAAATATATCTCCGATTGGTACGCCCAGCTCTGGGCGGAATCCCTCGGCAAGAACGTCACCCTCGACGGCAAGCCCTGCAACGTGGGACAGACCCCCGTCAAGGCGCTCGGCGTCACCGACCAGCACTCGCAGGTACAGCTCTACACCGAGGGCCCTTACGATAAGGTGGTTACTTTCCTCTCCCTCGGCTCCTATAAGGAGAAGTACCCCATCCCGCACGGATGCGAGAACATCCCCGACGTCGGGTTCCTCGGCGGACACACGATGGAAGAACTCATCCAGGCGGAAAACAAAGCGACGGCGTTTGCGCTCACCAAAGCGGGGCGGCTCAACTACACCATTACGCTCCCCGAACTCAACGAGTTCACGCTGGGCCAGCTCCTCTTCCTGTTTGAATTACAGACGGCCTACGCGGGCGCGATGCTCAACATCGACACGTTCAACCAGCCCGGGGTGGAAGCGGGCAAAAAGGCGACGTTCGCCCTCCTCGGCAAACCCGGCTACGAGGCGCAGAAAAAGGAACTTGCGGGTTCCGCGCCCGACCCCAACTATATTGTATAACTTCAACTATATTGTATAACTTCATACGGTATGAAACCTTTCGGCGAAAACGCCGCGGCGGGAAAGCCCGCCGCGGCGTTTTTTCAATCTCCGAAATTGATCGACCCGACAAAGATCTCCGCGAGCCGGTCGATCGGTTCCGCACAGCCGCCGTCCAGCCATGCCATGGAAACGTTGAAGATCATTCCCGCAAAAAGATAGGGTTTATAAAGGTTTTCTTCGGGATATTCTTTTTGAAACATTTCGGCCATCTTTCTGTTGAGAAAGCCGAGGTACAGATATTCCAGATGCGCGCGGCGGATCAGATGAAAGCACGCCTCGTTCCTTAAAAATTTTTCGAAAACGTCCCGCACGATCCGCAGATAATCGGCTTTGCAACGGGGGTAGTACCGCTGTTCGGACATAAATTCTTTCGTATTGTGGTTGAAGTAAAACTCGATCACGTCCTCTTTGCGCTTGAAGTAGCGGTAGAACGTCGCCCTGCCCACGCCCGCCTTTGCGGCGATGTCGGTAACGCCGATCTTCTCGTATTCGTACTCGTTCATGAGCTTAAAAAGAGCCTGCACGATGTAGTGCCTCGTATATTCTTCGGGCGCGTATTCCACGATACAAAATCCCCCTTTCCGTTTCATTTCAGCGGACGTTTTCCCCGAAAGCGTCTCATTGCCCTTTCAGGGGCTTGCATTCCCGCCGATGATAGTATATGATACACTTGTCTTACGAAAAAGTCAACCGAAACGCGCGTCGGGCGGCTCACGGTGAGATAATTCTTTTAAGGAGCGGAAACATGCAAGAAAAAGATTTTGTATCTTATGAGTACAGAACGGTTTCGGTCAAGGCGAAAGACCAAACGAAAGCGATGGACCTGTACGAAGCGTTCGGTTGGGAGATCGCGGGGACTTCCGCGTCGGTAGCGGGGGGCGTTACCCTCTCTCTCAAACGGGACAGAAAACAACGGCACAAACAGGAACTCAACAAGCTCGAACGGCAGGCGGAGGAAACGCTCGGCACGATCGGCGGGCTGGAACGTTCCAAAACGGCGGGCGCAAGCGTATTCGCCTATCTCTTCGGGATCGTTGCGGCGCTCATGCTCGGCGGCGGGATGTGCCTCACTATGCTCGTGGAAAACAGCTTGCCCGCCCTCGTCGGCGGCATCCTCCTCGGCGTGATCGGGATCGCCCTCTGCGGCGTCAACTATGTTATCTACCAAAAACTCGTCGCAAAGAAGACGAAAGAAGTTCTGCCCGTTATCGACCAGACGGAAGAAAAGCTCGCAAACATCCTCGAAAAAGGGAACGACCTGCTGAAAACGGAAGTCCTTTGAAAAAGGTTATAAACATTTGAAACGCCTGAAACGCCGCCCGCGCAAACTTGCGCGGGCGGCTCTTTTTTTATCCGTTTTCAGAATTCGTTTCTCTCGCTCTTGCTGATGTACCCGAGCGCAAACGCCCCGGGGCCGACGTGAGAGCCGATGACGGGGCCCATGATCTGGGTGTGCGGCTCTATGCCGAATTTCTCGCGCACGAACGCGGTGAGTTCCTCGGCGGCGGGTTCGTTGCCCGTATGCACGATGAACACGTAGTTATAATCGGGATCGGGACCCTCTTTCATGAGTTTTTCTTTGATGAACGCGAGCGCTTTCTTTGCGCCGCGGACCTTGCCGATCGGTTCGAGCTTTCCCTCTTTGTTGAAAGAGAGAATAGGCTTTACGTTGAGTACGCCGCCGATCGCCGCCACCGCCGCGGAGATACGCCCCCCCCTTTTGAGGTATTGCAGATCGTCCGCCACGATGAAGTGCTGGATATGGAGCCGCAGGGAATTGCAAAGATCGAGGGTCTCTTTCGCCGTCATGCCCTTGTTCCTGCAACCGCAGGCGATGCGCACGAGGCACCCCTGCCCCACCGTCGCCGTGAGCGGGTCGCACACGTACACGTTGAAGTCGGGATAGTCCTTTTTCACGTCCGCCGCCGCCTGCGCCGCGACTTCGCGGGTGCGGGCAAGCCCCGAGGAGATCGTAAAATGCAACACATCTTTCGCGCCTTCTTTTGCAAGGCGGGTGAAGTGTTCCATGTGCGCCTCGTAGTTGAGCATCGCCGTCTTGGAGAACGCTCCCGCGCGCAATTCGTTATAAAAGTCCACATACTGCGCATAGGAGGAAAACTCGTCGAGCCGCTCGCTCATCACACCGTTTTTTTCCACGTTGAACGTGAGCGGCACATGCTTGATGTCGTTTTCTTCGTACTCGCTCTGATAGAGGTCGCAAGTCGAATCGGTAGACAAGGTAAACTGATACATTTTTTTATACTCTCCCAAGTAAAAAAGATACGGTTTTGCGGTCAGAACGTATTCCGTTCGCTCTTTGAAATATAGCCCAGTGCGAACGCGTTCGGGCCGACGTGCGAGCCGATGACGGGTCCCATGATGGAAACATGGGGTTCTATCCCGAATTTTTGCCGCACAAACTCCGCCAGTTCTTCGGCGGCGGGCCTGTTGCCCGTGTGAACGATGTAGACGATCCCCTTTTCGTCCGGCCCCTCCGTTTCGAGCTTATGCTTGATGAAAGAGATCGCTTTGCGCGTCCCGCGGACCTTTCCGAGCAGGAAGAGCTTGCCCTCCCTGTCAAAGGAGACGATCGGCTTGATGTCGAGGAGTCCGCCGATCACCGCCGTGGCGGCGGAGATGCGCCCTCCCTTTTTGAGATAGTTGAGATCATCCGCAACGATAAAGTGCTGGATATGCAGCCGCAGCGCGTTGACGTATTCTAAGGTCTCGTTAAGGCTCTTGCCCTCGTCGCGGCATTTCACCGCCTGCATCACGAGCGCTCCCTGCCCCACCGTTGCCGTGAGCGGGTCGCAAACCGCGACGTTGAACTTCGGGAAGTCCCGCTTCACGTCCTCCGCGGCCTTTGCCGCAACGTTTTTGGTGGGCGAAAGCCCCGAGGAAATGGTAAAGTGGATCACGTCCTCCGCGCCCTCTTTTGCGAGCGCGAGAAAATGCGCGTAATGCTTCTCGTAGTTGAGCATGGACGTATGGGAGAACGCCCCCGCGCGAAGCTCATTGTAAAAACTCTCGTATTCATCATACGAGGCAAACGAGTCGGTCCGCTCCTCCATTTCCCCGTTCTTTTCCACGGTAAAGGTATGCGGCACGACTTTCACGTTATATTTTACGAGATCGTCATGATACAGATCGCAGGTAGAATCGGACGATACGGTAAACAGCGGCATGGCAACTCCCGGCATAGTAGGGCTTCGCGGTACATTTATGCAAAAAAATTACACGATATTTATATTATAACATAAAATAACGCGACTTGCAAGGACATTTTTCAACTTCGCGGAATTTTCGGGGATTTTTTTGTAAAACCCTTGAAAAAAAAGCGCGATACCGATATAATAGTGCTGTATGGGAAAAATTTCCATACAGGGGGGAAGAAATGGCGGATTATCTGCATCTCAAAAACGGGACGGACGTGCGCGGGACGGCGATTGCGGGCGTTAAAGGCGATCCCGTCACCCTGACGGACAGCGCGGTGCTTTCGATCGCCGCGGGTTTTTGTATTTGGGTGAAAGAAAAACTCGGCAAAACGCCGACGATCGCCGTGGGACACGACTCCCGCCTTTCCGCGGAGCGGCTCTCCGCTCTCACGGCGCGGGGGATCACCTCGCAGGGCGGCAAAGTCATCTTTACGGGGCTTTCGTCCACGCCCTCGATGTTCATGCTTTTGCAAGACAACTTCGGCGCGGACGCCTCGGTCATGATCACGGCGAGCCACCTGCCCTACCAGAAGAACGGGCTGAAATTCTTCGTGAAAGAGGGAGGCCTCGAAAGCGGGGAAGTGACGGAAGTCTTGCAGATCGCGGGCAAATCAGAACTTCCAGAAACCGCGGGCAAGGCGGAGGGCGAAACGCGCCCCTATCTCGAAACGTATGCCGCGGGCCTCGTGGAAAAGGTGCGCAAGGCGACGGGCGAGGACAGGCCCCTTGCGGGCAAACGGATCGTCGTGGACGCGGGAAACGGCGCGGGCGGCTTTTACGAGAACCTCGTCTTAAAGCCCCTCGGCGCGGACACCACGGGTTCGCAGTTTCTTGAACCCGACGGCAATTTCCCCAACCACATCCCCAACCCCGAGAACGAGGCCGCGATGAACGCGGTGTGCGAGGCGGTGAAGCGCAACAAGGCCGACTTCGGCGTGATCTTCGATACCGACGTGGATCGCGCGGGGGCCGTCTCCTCCACGGGGGAAGAGATCAACCGCAACCGCCTTATCGCGCTTATTTCCGCGATCCTGCTCGAAGAGCAAAAGGGCGCGTACATCGTGACGGACAGCGTCACGAGCGACGGGCTGACCCAATTCATCGAGAAGCGCGGCGGCGTGCATCGCCGCTTTAAGCGGGGATACAAGAATGTGATCAACGAGAGCAAGCGGCTGAACGCCGAGGGAAAATACTCCCCTCTCGCCATCGAGACGAGCGGGCATGCCGCCCTCAAAGAGAACTACTTTCTCGACGACGGCGCCTACCTTATCACCCGTCTTCTGATCGCCCTTTCAAAGGCGGCAAAGCAGGGGAAAGACCTCATGGAACTCATCTCCGATCTGCCCGAACCCGCCGAGGCGAAAGAGGTCAGGCTGAATTTTGCCGCGGGCGTGGACTTTAAGACGCTGGGCGGCGGGGTGATCGAGGACATAAAACGGGCGGCGGAGACGTCCTGCCGCTTCTCGCTTGCGCCCGAAAACTGCGAGGGCGTGCGCCTGAACTTCGGAAAGGAATACGGCGACGGCTGGGCGCTCGTCCGCATGAGCCTGCACGAGCCGATCATGCCCATCAACGCAGAGAGCAATTCCGCGGGCGGCGTTGCGCTCATTCTGAAAGAACTGCATACGCTCCTGCAAAAATACGCGTTTTTGGACGCGGAGAAACTTCTTTGACCACACACGGCTCCACGGCGGGCCACGCAAACCCATAAAAAAATAAGGAGAAAATAGATATGAAACAAACGACCATCAACGCGATCCGCATCCTTTCGGCGGAAGCGATCCAAAAGGCAAACTCGGGACATCCCGGACTTCCGCTCGGCTCCGCGCCCATTGCGTACACCCTGTGGCAGAACTTTTTGAAGTTCAACAACAAGGACCCCAAGTGGGACGATCGGGACCGCTTCGTCCTCTCCGCGGGACACGGCTCCATGCTCAACTATTCCCTGCTGTATCTCTACGGCTTCGGGCTGACGGTGGAGGACCTCCAAAACTTCCGCCAGCTCGGAAGCAAGACCCCCGGCCACCCCGAATACGGCCACACGGTGGGCATTGAAACGACCACGGGTCCTTTGGGACAGGGCATTGCCAACGCCGTGGGTATGGCGGTCGCCGAGGCGCACCTCGCCGCGAAATTCAACCGCGAGGGCTTCCCCGTGGTCGATCACTACACCTACGCGCTCGTCGGGGACGGGTGCTTAGAGGAGGGCATCTCCTATGAGGCATGCTCGTTTGCGGGGACGCACGAACTCGGAAAACTCATCGTCTTTTACGACGACAACGACATCACCATCGAGGGCAACACCGACATCACGTTCAAAGAGGACGTCGCCGCCCGCTTCAAGGCGCAGAACTGGCAGGTCCTGAAAGTAGACCTCGTCGCCAACCCCGACAACGTGCAGATGATCGCAAACGCCATCAAAAAGGCGCAGAAAGAGACGAAAAAGCCCTCGATCATCATCTGCAAGACGAAGATCGGCTACGGCACCCCGCTCGAAGGGAGCCACAAGTGCCACGGTTCCCCTCTCGGCGCCGAAAACCTGCAAAAGACGAAAGAAAAGCTCGGCTGGACGTGGGCGCCGTTCGAAGTTCCCGCGGAAGTGTTGAAGCACACCGCCACGGCGGGCAGAAGAGGCGCAAAGCGCGAGAGAGAATGGAAAGCGATGTTCGCGGAATACGAAAAGGCTTACCCCGAACTCGCCGCAGAATACAAGTCCGCGATGAAAGGCGAGCTTCCCGATCTTGCGCACTGCGAGGAGCTGTTCGCGTTTGAAAAGCCGATGGCGACCCGCCAGACTTCGGCGCAGGTATTGCAGAAGATCGCGGCGCGCGTTCCCTCCCTCATGGGCGGCAGCGCAGACCTCGCGCCCTCCAACCTCTCCGACATGAAGAACACCGATACGATCACCTACGGCGACTTCCAGCCCGGCCACTACGAGGGCAGAAATATGCACTTCGGCATCCGCGAACACGCGATGGCGGCGATCACGAACGGCATGCAGCTCCATGGCGGTTTGCGCGCATACTGCTCCACGTTCTTCATCTTCTCCGACTACTGCAAGCATGCGATGCGCCTCTCCGCGCTCATGAACATCCCCGTGACCTATATTCTGACGCACGACTCGATCGGCGTCGGCGAGGACGGCCCCACCCACGAACCCGTGGAACAGCTCATCGCCCTCCGCTCCATTCCCAACATGAAAGTGTACCGCCCCGCAGACGGCAAGGAGACGGCGGCGGCGTGGATATCCGCGCTCACAGGCACCGCGCCCACCGCGCTCGTTTTGACAAGGCAGAACCTGCCCCAATACGAAAACAGCGGGCTTGACGCGCTCAAAGGCGGCTATATCCTCGAAGATTGCGCGGGAACGCCCGACGTGTTGCTCATTGCGAGCGGCTCGGAGGTGGAACTCTGCGTCAAGGCAAAGGCCGCGCTCGCGGAAGAGAACATCAAGGCGCGCGTTGTCTCCATGCCCTGCATCGAGGAGTTTGAAAAACAGTGCGACTGCTACAAGGAGAGCGTGCTTCCCAAGGCCGTCAAGGCGCGCGTGTGCGTGGAAGCGGGCAGCCCTTACAGCTGGTATAAATACGCGGGCGACAACGGCGAGATCGTGGCGATGACCACGTTCGGCGCGAGCGGCCCCGCGCCCAAGCTGTTTGAAAAGTTCGGCTTCACGGTGGAAAACGTCGTCGCCAAAGCAAAGGCTTCCCTCAACAAATAAATTTTGTCCCTCGCGTGTTCCGCGCGGGGGTATATGGCGCGTATGCGCCGAAAGGGGTGTCCCCCATTACGTCATTTCGAGCGGAGCCGCAGGCGCAGCCGAGAAATCTCACCACATACTTGCCCACCCCTTGAGGGGTGGGTGGCTTGCCGCCAATGGCGGCAAAACGGAAAGGGGTGTCCCCCAAAAAAAAGGAGCGTAATATGGATCTCAACGACATTGAAACTTTGTATCTGCACCGCCAGAGCTGCCGCGAATTTTCCGGCAAGCCCGTGACGGAAGAACTCATCCAAAAGATCTGCGAACTTGCCCTGCTCTCCCCCTCCGCCGTGAACGCCCAGCCGTGGCGGCTCATCGCCGTAATGGGCGAGAAGAAAAACGAGTTCGTGAAAGCCGTCCAGCCGATGGGCATGAACAAGTTTGCTTCCAAAGCGCAGGCGCTCATTGTCGTCGCACAGGACAAGAGCGGCGGCATGATGAAAGTGGGAGAAGTGTTCAAAGAAAACCCCTATGTGAAGAACGATCTGGGGCTTTTGACGGCGCATCTCATTTTGGCGGCAGAAGCGGCGGGCCTCGGCAGCTGCATTTTGGGCGGCCGCGACGAGGACAAACTGCGCGCGCTTTTGGATTTTAAGAAAGACGTCCACATTCCGCACGTGGTGGCGGTGGGCTACCCCGCCGAGGGCTACGAAGTGCGCCCCAAAAAGCGCAAGCCTCTCAAAGACACATTCTGCTTGCTGAAATAATTTTACGGGAAAGGCGGGAACTCCCGCCTTTTTGTTTTCGCCCCGCGTGGCGCGGAAGAATGGCAAAAGTGCTTTCAAACGGCGGGAAGAGATTGACAGCGCGCCCGCCTTTTCATATAATAACGGTATGGGAACGCTTTCTTTCCGTGAAAACAAGGGCGCGGCGGTCTGCGCGGTCGGCATCGTGTGCAATCTTCTCCTTTGCGCAGGGAAGATCGCCGTGGGTCTGATCGTCGGCTCCGTTGCGGTCACCGCGGACGGTTTCAACAACCTGAGCGACTGCGGCGGCGGAGTTGTCGCGCTGGTCTCGCTCTTCATCGCGGGGAAGCCCGCCGACAAAAAGCATCCGTTCGGCCACCGCCGCGCGGAATACATTGCCGCGATGATCACGGCGTTTTTCGTCCTCTTTTTGGCGGCGGAACTTGTGCGGGAGTCCGCCCAAAGCATTATGCAAGGCGGAGCGCCCGCGGGGGGCCTCCTCGTCTACCTCGTTCTCGGCGTTTCGGTCGCCGTCAAGCTCGGCATGTTTGCGCTCTACCGCATTTCGGCAACGAAGTTCGACTCCGACGCATTGAAAGCGGCGGCAACGGACAGCTTGTGCGACAGCGCGGCAACGGCGGCGGTGATTGCGGGGACGGCCCTCTCGGCGGTCGTTCCGTCCGCGGACGGCTGGGCGGGCGTTGTCGTCTCCCTCTTCATCGTGTGGCAGGGGATCGAAATTTTAGCGGAGGCAAGCTCGAAATTGCTCGGGCAGGCCCCCGACCCCTCTCTCGCGGAGCGCATAAAGGCGCTTCTCCTCTCTGCGGACGGGATCCTCGGCGTTCACGATCTGCAAATCTACAACTACGGAAAGGGCGTGTCTTTCGCCACGATCCATGCCGAAATGGACGCGCGCCTTCCCATGCTCGACGCGCATACCGTGATCGACGAGATGGAGATGAAAGTCAAAAAGGAGACGGGGGTGCTTCTCACCATCCATCTCGACCCCGTCGATCTTACAAACAGAGAGGAATCGACCCTCAGGCTGAAAATATGGGAAGCGGCGCGGGAGCTTGCCGAGGGGTTGGAACTGCACGATCTTCGGCTCGTGCCGGGGACAGACAAGGTGGAATTTGACGTAGGCGTCCCCTATGCCTGCAAACGGACCGACAGCGAGCTTTACGAGGCGCTTTTCGGCATTGTGAAAGACCTCGGCGATTACGAGCCGATCATACGGATCGAACGGGAGTAACGGCCTTTCGGAAAGCGCCGCTTTGCGTTTGCAAAGCGGCGCATTATTTATTGTCCTTTCGCCCCGCGCACTCCCAATATGTCATTTCGACCAAGCCGCTTTCAGCGGCGCGTGGAGAAATCTCAACTACTTTACCCTCTCCGTGGGAGAGGGGTAGGGGTGTGGGACGGATTCAAAATACGTCACCCTGAGCCTACTCTCTCTCAATACGTCACCCTGAGCCTACTCTCTCTCAATACGTCACCCTGAGCCTGTCGAAGGGTGTCCGCATTATCATAAGGACATGTTTCTCCTACGCTCAACATGACGTAAATTGCCTCCCCCCAACGCGTTGGGGGGAGGGTAGGAAAGGGGGCTTCTTTATTTTCACTCACCCCTCCCGTTTCCAGTAGTAACCGCAGTAAGTATTTGTCAAATATTGCGCTGCTTGTGCGGCGTCATCAAGCTCCGAAACGGCTTCCGCGCTCACCCTCTACATCGAAGCCATGAATAGCCGCCACTGATCCAAAAAGGTCGGAGAAATTTTCTCTCCGACCTTTTTGTGCCTCCCCATGTGCGATTGTCGGGGAAAGGATTGTTTATAATCATTTCTTATGAATAAATAAGTATATATTATTTAAGGGTGCTATTGACATTTCTCATTATTTGTGGTATCATTATTTACAAGTTGTTTTATGAACTAAGAGATGGGCATTCAATAGATCCGAGATTCTTTGATATTTCGGGACATGTAGGATTTAGTGCAATTATCTCGTTGGAGGTTTAACATGAAAACTACTGTAAAAATGCTTATTGGTGTTATACTTCTCTCATTATTATTGTTTGCTGGGTGCTATTCCAATGAAACACCTCAAGTAGTCTATTCAATAGGAAAAGAATATGTTTTTGACACAATTAAAGTGATTGTAGAGCATGATGAGACACAAGAGATGTTCGTTTTATACTATGATGTTTTGGAACAAGAAGTAGGTACTCATTATTTTTCCTTTTCATTTCATTATGACACGGAAACGCTGAGGAATAGCGATCAGTTCGAATATTATGATGATTTTGATTCTACGGTAGAATTTGACGAAAACGGATATTATGTCTTTGATACAAGCAAAACATTTTACATATCCTATCAAAATGCAACTTCAGACGTCAAGAGCATTATAAATAGTAAAAATTGCACCTTGGAATTTCCAATAGGAACATTTGCATTTAATACGATAGATAATGATTTAGACGATTAATGCCACAGAAATTTAGTGGTTATGATTACTGTTTCTTTCTGTTGACGAAGCTCCTCATTGCCGCGGCAGACAAATTGTTCTTCTTGGGCGGTTTGGGCATCACTTTGGCGGAATTTTTTAATGTTTCCGAAATGCAGGATACGTTTTCAGACGTCACGGCAAAATTTACGCCCAAACAAAAACAGCTTTTAACGGAATTTTTGAAAAGTATTTAAGTATACAAAAAGCGCCCGCCCGCGGACGAGAGTCCGCGGGCGGGCGCTTTTTCAAGCAAGATATGTTTTAATAATTTTCAGCCGTGATCTCGAAGAAGCTCTTCGGATGGGCGCAGACGGGGCAGACCTCGGGCGCTTTCGTGCCGACGATGATATGTCCGCAGTTGCGGCATTCCCAAACCTTTACCTCGCTCCGCTCGAACACCTGCGCGGTTTCGAGGTTATGCAGCAGTGCGCGGTAGCGCTCTTCATGATGTTTTTCGATGGCGGCGACCATGCGGAACTTGGCTGCGAGCGCCGTAAAGCCCTCCTCTTCGGCGGTCTTGGCAAAACCCTCGTACATATCCGTCCATTCATAGTTTTCGCCGTCCGCCGCTTCCTTTAAGTTGGTCGCGGTGTCGCCGATGCCGCACAGTTCTTTCAGCCAAAGTTTGGCGTGTTCCTTTTCGTTGTCCGCCGTCTTCAAAAAGAGCGCAGACATCTGCTCGTAGCCCTCTTTCTTTGCGACCGAGGCAAAATAGGTATACTTGTTGCGCGCCTGCGATTCTCCCGCGAACGCCGCCTGCAAATTCTTTTCGGTCTGCGTACCCGCATATTTGTTTTCCGCCATTGTTTTATCTCCTTTTGTGATTTTCTTCATTATACCATAACGGAAAATTTTGTCAAGCGGCAGAGCCGATTTCGCCGCCTCATATCCCGAAATAATCGATCTTTTGCACGGCCGTAGCGCGCTCCCCGCCCGCAAGCGTGCGGATCCCCGCCTTTTGGGGAAAAGCCCTCTCTTCGCCGACTGTATCGGGCAAATTTGCCCACGGCTCCACGCAGAGCATCTCCGCCCCCTCGGGCCGCCACAAAAGCAGATAGGGAAAGTCCCCGAACTCTACGCGGGCGAGCGGTTTTCCCGCGCGGTGCAATGTCACGGCGCGGGAACGCGGGGCAAAGATCAACGTATTTCCGTGTTGAAGTTCCTCTTCGGGGAGGGGAAATTCTCTCCCCTCGCCGTAAAATTTGCGCTCCCCTGTGAGCCGCCCCTCGCCGTCGTGGACGAACGCGAGAAAGCTCTCTTCCTCCTCAAAACGCAACCCGTATTCGGAAATCGGCGCAAAGAGCGCGTGCGAAAGATGTCCGCCCCACGAAAAATACAGCGGCTCCTCCGACGGATTTTCCGCTTCGTAACAAATGAATAGGCTGTTCCCGTCCAAACGGTAGGTCACGGTGAACCGAAACGCAAAGGGAAACTGCTTTAAGGTCTCCGCGTCGGAGCGCAACACAAACGAGGCGCTGTTTTCCGTCTGCGCCGCGAGCGCAAACCGCGACCGCCGCGCAAAGCCGTGGCGGGGCAAGGGATATCGCGCGCCGTTCCGAAAAAGCCCGCAATTCCCGCAGACGGGAAAGAGGACGGGAGCATGTCCCTCCCAGCTGCCGTTTTGGTTCTGCCAGAGCCGCTCCCGCCCCTGAAAGACGAGGCTCACGGGTTCCGCGCCGAGATCGTCGATGACGGCGGTTATTACGCCGTTTTCGAGCTTATACCGCATGGCGGTAGACGACCTCGCCGTTGATTACGGTCATCAGCACCTCGAAATCGGGGCTCAGCACCGTGAAGTCCGCCCGCTTGCCGGGGGCGACGCTCCCGAGTTCCCTGTCAACGCCGAGCGCTTTTGCAGGGTTCCACGAGGCGCAATCTGCGGCCTCGGCAAGGGAAAGCCCCACCTTTTCCACCATGTTTTGCACGGCGCGGTTCATTTGAAGCACGCTCCCCGCAAGGGTGCCGTCTTCAAGCCGCGCCTCGCCGTTCCGCACGTAGACGGTCTGCCCGCCGAGTTCGCTCACGCCGTCCCCGAGGCCTTTGGCGCGGATCGCGTCGGTGATGAGAATGACATTTTTCGGCGTCTTGCACTTCACGAGCAGTTTCATGGCGGGAACGCTCACATGGATGGTATCGGCAATAAGTTCGCATACAAGTTCCTCCATCAAAAGCGCGCTCCCCACCGTGCCGATCTCCCTGTGGTGCAGAGGAGACTGCGCGTTATAGGTATGCGTGACGTGCCGCGCGCCGAGGGACACCGCCCGCGCGACGTCGGCGTATTTCGCTCCCGTATGCCCCACGGACGTGACGACCCCCGTTTCGGTGAGATGGGAGACCAACTCGTCCGCGCCCGCTTCTTCGGGCGCGAGGGTGACGATCCTGATATTCCCGCCGCTCGCGGACTGATATTCTTCGAACTGTCCGACGGACGGCGCGGCGACGTATTCGAGCGGTTGCGCCCCCTTGTGCGCCGCGGCAATGAACGGACCTTCAAGGTGCGCGCCCAAAAGACGCGCGCCTGTCAAGTGATTTCCCTTGACAGCCATGCCGTCTGTCAAGCATTTTTCCTTGACAGCCGCAAGCGCCCGCCCGATATTCTGGGGGGATTGCGTCATGGTGGTGGCGAGGAAAGAGGTGGTTCCCTCCTTTACGAGCGTCTGCGAAATGGTCGTGAGCGCCTCCGTTGTGCCGTCCATCGCGTCGGCGCCGCCCGCGCCGTGGATGTGTTCGTCGATGAAGCCGGGGAGTACGACCGCGCGCTCGGGAAGCTCGATTTTTTCCTCCCCGCATGAAAATCCGACGATCTTTTCGCCGAAACAAACGTTGCTTTTAACGATCCCCGTGCCACGGATATAGACGGGGACATTTTCAAAATATTTCATCTTTTTATAAGAGGGAAGCCGCGGCTTCGTCGCACACGAGAGTGCAGTCGGGATGGCGCTGTAACACGCTTGCGGGGAGCTGTTCGGTGACCTCGCCCTTTACGAGACCGTAAACCGCTTTCGCTTTGTTCGCGCCGTTTGCGAGGATCAGGATCTTTTTCGCGTTCATGATGTTCTTTGGACCCATTGTGAACGCGCGGCGGGGAACGTCCTCGATCCGCGCGAAGAGACGGGAGTTATCCTTGATGGTGCTTTCGGTGAGTTCGACGACGTGCGTCTGCGCGTCGAAAGGCGTACCCGGTTCGTTGAACGCGATATGGCCGTTGGAGCCGATGCCGAGGACTTGAAGGTCCTGCCGCATGACTTCGAGGAGCGCGTTGTAGCGGGCGCACTCCTTTTCGGGGTCCTGCGCCCTGCCGTTTTCGATGTTGGTGTTTTTGAGGTCGATGTCGAGGTGGCGGAAGAGATTTTCGCGCATGAAATAGACGTAGCTCTGGTCGCTCGTGACGTCCAGCCCCTCGTACTCGTCGAGGTTGACCGTTTTCACGTCGCGGTAAGACGTGCCGTTTTCGCGGTGGTCGCGCGCCATTTCCCCGTACAGGCCGAGCGGCGTACTGCCCGTAGCGAGCCCCAGCACCGCGGAAGGGTTCTCGGTGACGACTTTTTTCACCAGCTCGAACGCCTTCATGCTCATCTCTTGATAGTCCTTTGTAACGATAACGTTCATGGTTTCTCCTTTTATTTGCCGGCGGGAAGGCTCGCCGCGGCGATGCTCTGTCCCACTCTTCTGCTGTTTTCGTCGGGCAACGTAAGATCGAGGTCCGCAAGCGCGGGGAAGCGCTCTTTCAAGACCTGCCTGCAATTTGCGAGGATGAGCGCGCCTCCTTTGCCGCTCATCACCCTGCCGAGGAGCAATACGTGCTTCATATCGTAAAAGCGCGCGTAAAAAGGCAACGTATAGCCGAGATAGACGCCGATGTCGGCAAAGACCCGCTCCGCAAGGGAGTTCCCCTCTTCCGCGAGCTTCTGGATCTCTTTGAGCTTTTCGGCGGGCGTCTCTTCGGGGAAACGGTATCCGCCCGCTTCCGCGAGTTTGATGACCGCATCCTGCGAAAAATATTTGCAGCCCACGCCGCGGTCGCCGCTCCACTCGTCTTGCATCGCCTCGGGATTGAGGTCCACGGGGGCGAACGCAAGCTCGGAGAGCCAGCCGTTGAGTCCTCCCTCGGCGTTGATGTAGCCCCCCGCCTCGCTCGTACCCATTGCGAGGCCGAGGACCCGTCCCTCGCCCAGTTCCATGCTCCCCGCGAGCGCGGTGACGTCGCCGTCGTTGGCAACTTCCACGGGCGCGCCGATCTCCCGCGCGACGTTGAGATACATATTTTTCACATAGTCCCCGTACTTTTCCTTGTCCACTTTGAGGAAGAGGGACGCCGTCATGATCTTATTGTCGATATACACCCCCGCCGAGGAGACGCCGATCGCGTCCACGCGGGGCATCTTGCTCGCCGCCGTCTTCATGGCGGTGAGAATTTCGTTGTAGTGGTAGCGGGGGTCGCTCTGCGTTTTGGGATGCCAGACGACCTCTTCGGAATAGACGGCCTCGCCGTCGACGACGGCGCTCACTTTGCGGTCGCTTCCGCCCGCGTCGAAGCCGATACGGCATCCTTTGAGATGCCCGCCCACCTGATAGGACGCGGCTTTGCGGCTCGGTTCTTCCGCCAGTTTTTCCACGGTAAAGGGCTGTTCGTACACCCCCTGCATGAAGTCAAAATCGAACGCCCGCGCGCCCTCCGCGCAGTAGCGTCCGCGCAGATATTCGAAGACCGTTTCGCTGCCGTAAACGCCGATCCTGTGTCCGCCGTACAGCCACAGGAGGGTTTTGGCGAGCCGCTCCGCAAGGAAGCAGTTGCGCGCGTCGTCCTCGCCGTCGCGGAACGCCCAATAGGCATAAACTTCCTGCTTGCCGCCGTGGGAAACGCTCAGCGATATGCGGTTGCGCTTCTTAGCGGGGAGCGCCGCAACGTCGCGCTCAAACGTTTCGAGAAATTCGATCATGGGATAAAAGTGCGGATCCAAAACGGGAACTGTCATTCTTTTTTTCTCCTCTTTCATCATAACATTTTTTCTTGATATTTGTCAACCGTGAACATAAAACATCACCCGAAGGCGCCCTCCGGGTGTCGGCTCAGTCCAACGTTTCAAACGTAAATTCCATTTCGAACGTGCGGTTCCACGGGGAACTCATGTCCACGTCTTTCACCTTTTCCGCAATCAGCGGGAAATTCTCTTTCATGTAGCGGAGCAACTCCTCTTTCGCCGCCGCCACGCATTTGCCGCGCTCCCCGTCCATGACAAACACCGTACAACCGTTTTCGGGAACAGGGTGGGTGTCCGTCCAGAAGCGGGTGTGGGAGCAGTAGCCCACGTCGTCGTAGTAGCGGTGCAACAAAAAGTCGCGGTTGCCGCGCACGTCTTTCCCGAGGAAAAAGAGACAGCTCTCGCAGATGACCGTTCCGAGCGTGTTGCTCGACGTGTTCCAGCCCGCGTAGGCATGAATTTTGAACGCCAACCCCTCGTCGTAGAGAAGTTTGAAAAGTTCGAGGTCGTTCTGCGTGGGATACGCCACGTCCGCGACCGCCGCGAGCTTGCCCTCCGAGAGCGCGTACTTGATACAGTCGATATATTCGGGCAGACTGCGCTCGATCTGGTAGGCCTCGTTCATCTGCTCTTCGCTTGCAAGATACATCATCTCGGACCCGATATTGACGGCGAGCAAAATGTCGCACTCGGGCAGGCTGTATACTCTCCTGCACCCCGCCGCCAAAATCTGGTTCTTGACGGTGGCGTCGATGGAGCGGTCCTCGAACGAGGGAGTGACGAAAGGCCCCTTTGCCGAGGCGTAATAGACGTAAATTTTGGGAGTGACCCCGTTGAGTTCGTTGACGGCGCGGCAGAGCATGGTCATGCCCGTGTCGTCCGCGGCGGGATAGACGGGAACTTTGAGAAGAAGCCCCAGCTCGCGGATACGGGTCTTAACCTCCCGCTGGTCGAGGGCGGTAAAGCCGTAGGGCGCGCTGTCGTCCTGCGGGACGACAAACGAGTCGATCACGCCCTCTTTCACCAATTCCAGCGTGCGGAAGAGGACTCTGAGATTGACGGCCCTCCGCTCCGTATAATCGCGGAGCGCCTCCTGCGGGATCTCCGCCTTGACGCGGGCAAAGTCCCGTTCCTCCTCTGCGGAAAGGATCCCCAACTGCTGTTTGTGGGTGTATTTGCCGAAGAGGTGGATCGCGGCGCCGCACTGCGCGTAATAGTCCGGCTCCTCTTCGGAGAGGGAGTAGAACGGACAGCGCATGATCGTTTGAAAGGCGTAAATTTTGCAGGACGGGTTTTGCGCTTTGAGTTGCCCGACGAGGGCGGCGCGGGCGGAGAGCGCCTCTTCCGTCTCATGGTGCAGGCGGGAGGGAATGAGTCCGCCGTAAACGAGCGTATCGAGCGAGAGGATCACGGCGTCCGCCGTTCTCCCCTCTCCGAGAAGCCACTGCGCGAGTTTGTCGCGGTCCGCGGGACGCTTTTTGAGGCCCATCAGCGCTTTGGGCGGCTCGATCAGCTCGAAGCCCGCTCTGGGCATGATGCGCGGAAAGGTGTAATTGCAGGGCCGCTCGTCGAGCGGTAAAAGCACAATACGGTGCATGCTCCTCCTCTCTGCGGAACGGGATGGGACCTCTTCCGCTCTTGACGGGAAATGTAGATGCCGCGGGCGGGACTTCCCATGCGGGGACCGCGGCGGAAAAAAGAAAATCCCCTTTCTATGGTCTCTCCCGCTTATTAGGGGGGGAAAGCGGGAGAGAAGTCATAGGAGAAAAAACGTATGAGCGATGTTAAATTTTACCGTGGCGCCCCAAACCCGAGAAATTGTATCCACCCGCCGCTCGCGCCCGTTGAAGAAGAGACAGACGGAGCGGCTGAGTGGAATTTAGGGGGGCTGATTGATACGGCTCCCGCGGCGCTTTGCGCGGGGAGACCTTGAAAAGACCCTGCCGCGCGGGAGTACTTACCGCCCGCAACGGAGGAACTTTCCTTTTTGTATTTTCATTGTACTCCTAAATTTCCGCTTTGTCAATAGATTTTGAAAAAAATTTTTATTATTTTCTTTGTTTTTGTTGAAATTTCAGTAAATTCATGAAAATTTTTCTCTTTTGAAAAATTTTTTTTGCTTTTCAGGCGTTTTTTGACTATAACGTTGAGATTTCTCCACTCCGCTCATATGGCAATAAGAAAAACCCCGCCGAAAAAAGGCGGGGCGGAAATTCGGAAGAAATGCGCGGGCGTTAAATGAGCTTGCTGACCGTCGCGCGGCTGCTGCGGGCGACGAACCCGTCGAACCGCGCCTTGTCGGACAGGTGGATCCCCGTGCAGAGGACGTCCACCATAAAGAGTTGCATGATCTTTCCCGTCATGGCGCCGGGCTGGTTGGGCGCCTCCATCGGCGCCGCGGAAAGCACCAGGTCCGCATACCGCGTGAGCGGGGACTTTTCGTAGCTTGTGATGACGAGGACTTTCATGCCGCACGCGCGCGCAAGCTCGGCGGCCTCCACCGTATCTTTGGAACTGCCCGATACGCTGAAAATGATCATGAGGTCCTTGGAACTGCGCGAGGAGATCAGGACGTTTTGCAGGTGGGTATCCCGCTCGCAATAGGTGAGGATCCCCATCATCATGAGGCGGTTGTGCAATTCGAGCGCGGCGAGATAGGAATGCCCCACGCCGAAACAGCACACCGTTTCCGCTTCGAAGATCATATCGTATGCGGTCTGCAAGCGGTCGCCCTTCAAAATTTTGCGGCAGTTTTTCATCGCCTCTTCGTAGGCCTCGGCGATGTCGTCCACGTAATCGATCCCATCCTGCTCCTTGCGCCCGATGTCGATCACGCCCTGCGCCAGATTGAGACGGAACTCCTGATAGCCGTTGAATCCCAGCGAACGGCAAAAGCGAAGCACCGTCGCCTCGGCAACGCCCGTTGCCGCCGCGAGATCGGTGATGGACATATAGATGACCCGCTTATGGTCCACCGTCTCGAAATAATCGAGCAATTTGCGCTGGCTCTTTGTAAGTTTTCCCTCGCGCATCTGCGCGATCTTACTGTTGATACTGTTCGGCATATCTCTCCTCCTATGCTGTTTCAGCTTGCATTTTCGGTTTCTATTCCTATTTTAATAGTTTACCCTATTTAATACGTTGTTATTGTAAAGCGTTTGAAACGTCTTGTCAAGCGTTCTCGATTTATTGCATGACCTAACAACTTTTTGCAAATTTTCGTCAAAATTTGCGCAAAAAACCGTAAGACGCTCCCACTTTTCCGCCATGAAGTACGAAAATTTTCATGTTTTTTTGCAAAGTGGTGTCCTCGGGGAAATCCGCGGGGAGCAGATCGGGGTTCTTGAACACCCACAAACGGTAGCCCGTATCGTCGGGAAAATACTCGAAACCGCGGAACAGGGTGCGGAATTTCCTGACGTTCGAAGTTTCGGGCAGGAGTTTTTTCAGCTTGTGTGAAAGCAGCCACGAGCGGCAGTAATACGTTCCGTCCCCGAGCAGGTTTTTTGCGGCATGCACCGAGCCGACCACGGCTTCCGTACTCAGGTCCGCGTCAGACGGAATGTGGATCGAGAACCCCTCGTCCGTCTTTTCGTATTCGAGCGAACCGATCCTGACGATCAGTCCCGAGGTCTGCCGCCACGTCCAGAACCAGCGGTCGAACCCGTACCGCCCGAAACTTTCGAGATGCTCCCTGACGAACCTGCCGAAAACGCGCATGGTGGAAAAATATACATCTTCGGGAAAGGTTTCGGGGAAAGGAGCCGTTGCCGCGGCGCGCAACATGGCGGAAAGCATGCGGTACCCGTCCTCGTCGGGCTGCAACTTTTCGTGCAGTTCATCCGTCCCCTCTTCGGCGCGGAGCGGGTCGTTGAGAAGGGGGACCAGTTCCCCGATCCCCGCCTCGTATCCGAGTTTTTCCGCCGCTTCGCGCGGGACGTCCAGTTGAAGCGCGAACGCAAAAAGCTCCTCGGTTGTTGTGATTGCGGCTACTTTCATATTTCGCCTAAATTTTAATACGTAAAGCGTTTTTTGTCAACAGTTCTGAAAAAAATTTTCTTTATAATATAGTGATTATTGCATATATCCCGTATATTTTATTGAAAAATTCATTTTTTTATACGATGGTTGCGGGGAAAAAGCCGCCCGCCCGCGCCGCAAAAGCGCGGCGCGGGCGGGCGGTTACGTTCGGAACGCTTTCCGAAAACGGAGGTACGGATCCGTTTATTTCTTTTTCTTCGACCACAGGACCAGCGCAAACGAGAGCGCGAAGCCGACAAGAAGCATGGCGGCGGCAACGACCCAATACCACGGGTTCGAGAACAAAATGCGACCCGTTTCGCGCAAAACGGAGGCGTACACCGCGGGAACGCTCCCGATGATGAAGCCGAAGATCGCAAAATAGGTGCCGCGGGGGAACTTTTTCAAAAGGAATTTCATCAACACGGAGATGCCGAAAAAGCCGATGACAAGCCCCACCGCGAGGCAGGCAAGCACGAGGATGCAGATCCCGACCTGTTGCCCGTGCAGTAAATTTTCCGTGATGAGCCGAACGACGGGGTTATAATAGCCGAAGATGAGAAGAAGCATGGACCCCGAAATGCCGGGGACGACGAGCGCCGCCGAGCCGACGATCCCGATGAGAACGAGCAGAAGATATCCGCCGAAATTGAGGTGAAAGAGATCGACTTCCTTTCCGAGTGGCAAAAAGCAGAGCGAAGCCGCCGCCGCGAGCGGAAGAATGCAGGCGAGCAGGTGCTTCCATGTGGGCTTTGACGGCGGTTCCCCTCGCATTTTGTCGGTTACGGAGGGAAGCCCGCCGAGCGCAAGCCCCACGAACAGCGTGACGGTGGGCATGGGATAGTGTTTCAGCCCCCACTGGATGGGCAGAATGAGCGCCGCCACGCCGAGGAGCATTCCCAGAACAATGGGAAGCAGAATGAAAAAGCTCGATTTGAAATGCTTGAAAAAGTCTGCGATCGCCCCGACGAGTTTTTCGTACACGCCGAGAATGGCCGCGACCGACCCGCCCGAAAAACCGGGGATGATGAACGCCACGCCGATCGCCACCCCGCGCAGAACGTCGAGGAGAAACGAGACGAGCTTATTCTGTTTTGCCGTGTTTTGCTGTTCCATGGTTTATGATTATTGCCTACGGTCGCAAAAAATGACTTTTTCTGCAAGGGGGAGCAACCCCCTCCCCTACCCCTCCCCCGCGCGAATGCGCGGGGGAGGGCAAATATCGGTCTTTCCTGCGCGGAGCAGGGTTCCCCTGCTCCGCGCACACAATTTGCCGTATACTTACGGCTTAATATAATCCCCTTGCCTTAGGCGGAATTCACTTCCGCCGTGGGCGACCCAATTTGCCGCATACCTGCGGCTTGTTGTTTAAGCCGAGCGAATGAGAGAACGACCCAGTTGATGCACGAGGAAGGTTTCCTCGCGGAAAAGATTGCGAAGCAAGATTTTCCGCGAAACTCTTTACATATTTTTCATCCCTCTCTTGCCGTGGGAGAGCTTGCGCACCGAGGTGCGGTGTTCCTCGCCCGCAAAGAGACGCACCAAATTCTTCCGATGGGCGAACCACGTCAGCACATTCAGCGCAAAGAGCATCATGAAACAGGCAATGACCCAGCCGCCCGTAATCTCCGCCTCGTAGCGGAAGAAGAACATCAGCCCCTGCCAGACGGAAAAACCCGTAACGCCCAAAAGCGAACCCATGCTCCCCCATTCGGTGAACGCGATGTAACCGACGACCCCGAACAGCAAGAGGGCGAGCATCACAAAGAAATACCACCACTCTTCGCAGGAAATGCAGAACCAGAACAGCCCCAACGTGGAAGCAATGCCCTTGCCGCCTTTGAACTTCATGGTGACGGGCCAGATATGCCCGATGATGACGCACACGCCGCAAAAATAGCGCGTGAAGTCGGAGATAACCACGTTTGTCCCCGCAAACACATAGTTGCGGAAGATGAAATAGCTGATGAGCGCGGGAACGCCCCCCTTGCAGGCGTCGAGCAGGAAATTGAGCAGCCCCACTTTTAAGCCGAACTCACGGGAGATGTTCATCGTGCCGGGGTTGCCGCTCCCGATTTTATGAACGTCCTTATGCTTGAACCGCGCGATGAGGACCGCGAAGTTGAAACAGCCGATGAAATAGCACACGACCGCCATTAAAAGAAACCAATACCAGAGTTGGGAAAAGGCAAGAGATTTCTCGACTGCGGCTACGCCTCCGCTCGAAATGACAGAGGAGAGCGTTGCGGTCCCGCTCGAAATGACAGAGGAGAGCGTTGCGGTTCCGCTCGAAATGACAGAGGAGAGCGTTGCGGTTCCGCTCGAAATGACGTTGGGAAAAGCGGCGGATAGAAGCGAGAGCATTATGCGTCCTCCTTTTTACTGCGCACCTGGATGCGGATGGGCGTTCCCGAAAAATCGTACGCCTCGCGGATGACGTTTTCGAGATACCGCGCATAGGAGAAGTGCAACAGCGTTTCGTCGTTTACCATCAGCACGAACAGCGGGGGCTTCACGGAGACCTGCGAAGCGTAGTAGAGCTTCATTCTTCTGCCCTGGTAGCTCGGCGGTTCGGAGATACGCATTGCGTCCATCAGAAGATCGTTGAGCGCACCCGTCGGAATGCGGAAGTTCGCATGGGCGTAGACTTCCTCGGCAAGCGCGAGCAACTTTTCCACCCGCTGGCCCGTCTTTGCCGAGATATACACGGACTTGTAATAGTCCATGAATTTGAGGTCCTCTTTGAGTTTTTCTTCAAATTTTTCAATGGTGTGCGCGTCTTTTTCGACCGCGTCCCACTTGTTCATGACGATGACCGAGGGCTTGCCCTCTTCGTGGATCCTGCCGATGATGCGCACATCCTGTTCGGTAAGCCCGACGGTGCAGTCGACCACGAGAAGCACGACGTCCGCCCGCCCGATCGCGTCGAACGCGCGAAGCACGGAATAGTACTCCACGTCGTCCTCCACCGACCGCTTGCGGCGGATGCCCGCCGTGTCGATGATGGTGTATTTCTTGTCCCCGCGCGTAAAGGGCGTGTCGATCGCGTCCCGCGTGGTGCCTGCGATCTCGGTGACGATGGTGCGTTCCTGCCCCAAAATTTTGTTGACGAGGGAGCTTTTGCCCGCGTTGGGCTTGCCCACGACCGCGATCTTTAAGGAATCGTCCTCGGCGGTCTCCCCGCTTTCAAACCACTCCACCGCCTTATCGAGAACGTCGCCGATGCCGCGGGAATGCTCCGAGGACACGGCGAACGGCTCCCCCAAACCGAGAGAGTAAAACTCGAACACCTTGTCGGGAGAGTAGTCGTCGATCTTGTTGACGACGAGGATCACGGGTTTTTTACTGCGGCGGAGATAGTCCGCAACATCGTAATCCGAGCTTGTGAGGCCCTCCCTGCCGTCCGTAAAAAAGAGGATGACGTCGGCGGTCTCCACGGCGAGCCTGGCTTGCAGGGCGATCTGTTTCCACATGACGTCCTCGCTTTTGAGTTCGATGCCGCCCGTATCGACGAGGGTAAAGGGCTTGCCGCGCCACTCGCTCGTGACGTACACCCGGTCCCGCGTGACCCCAGGGCGGTCCTCCGTGATGGAAATTTTTCGTCCTGCGACCTTGTTGAAAAAGGTGCTTTTGCCCACATTGGGCCTGCCGACGATTGCGATCAAAGGTATCATAATACCCTTATTATAAAAAAATTCCCGCCCTTTGTAAAGAAAAAACGTGCAGAAAAATCAAAAACAGCAGGAACGCCGCATATCAGCGCAGTCTCCTCAGGCGAGACTTTCCCCATTTACGGGTGCGGGTGATTTTCTAAATGTCATTTCGAGCTTGTCGAGAAATCTCTACCTTGTTTTTTTGTAATGCGGTAAAGACCCATTCGACTCCACTTCGTTCCGCTCAGGGTGACGTATTGCTGTAATGCGGTAGAGACCCATTCGACTCCACTCCGTTCTGCTCAGGGTGACGTATTGTTGTAATGCGGCCTCAGTCTTTTCTTACGATTTCCAGAATGCGGGTGAAATAGTCGGGGAGGGGGGCGGTGAACGTCATCCGCTCGCCGCTTGTGGGATGGGTGAGTTCGAGCTTGAATGCGTGCAGAAGCTGGCCTTCGAGCGCAAAGCGCTGGTTTTTGTAGCCGTACAGCTTGTCCCCCACCACGGGGTGGCCGATGTACTTTGCGTGCACCCTGATCTGGTGCGTTCTGCCCGTCTTTAAGACAAAGCGCACGAGGGAGTTCTTCGCAAACGTCTCCTCGGCAAAGAACTCCGTTTCGGCGTATCTCCCCTGCCCCGCGGGCAAAACCGCCATCTTCAACCTGTCTTTCGGGTCCCGCCCGATCTGCGTAATGATGCGGCCCGTTTGCTCTTTTAACACGCCTTCGAGGAGGGCGAGGTATTCCCTGCGGCAGGTTTTATTCTGGATTTGCGCCGAGAGGGAGAGGTGCGCCCGATCGTTTTTGGCGACGACCAAAAGCCCCGACGTATCCTTGTCGATCCTGTGGACGATGCCGGGGCGGAGTTCCCCGTTGATACCGCTTAAATTTTCCAAACGGTACAAAAGCGCGTTGACGAGGGTCCCCTCGTAGTTGCCCGCGCCCGCGTGGACCGTCATGCCCTGCGCCTTGTTGACGACGGCAAGATCGGCGTCCTCATAGACAATGTCGATGGGAATGTCCTCGGGCTTTGCCGCAATGGGCGCGGGGTCGGGGATCTCCACCGAGACCGTTTGCCCTGCCTTGACCGTTTCCCCCGCCTTTGCGGGCCTGCCTTCCAGAAAAACCTTTCCCTCTTCCGAGAGCTTTTTCACGGCGGAACGGGTCAGCCCCGATTTTTCGCTCAAAAAAACATCGACGCGGAAAGAGCTTTCCGCGACGAATTGTTTAATCTCCATTTTGTTCGTCCCCGTGCGCTTCCGTCTCCTGCGTTTCCTCTTCCGCCCGTTTGCGGTTCTTGCCGAGCGGGACGACCGCCTCTTTCCCCACAAACAGAATGACGATGAGGAGGGCGACCGCGCCGAACGTGATGTAGAAATCCGCAAAATTGCAGATGCCGAACCCGATCGACGACACGTCCACAAAATCGCGCACATATTGGAGACAGAGCCTGTCGACAAGGTTCCCGATCGCGCCCGCTTCGATGACGGCAAGGCAGACCCGCGCGGGCGTGTTCTTTTTGAATACGGTGAAAAAGAGAACGGCGATCGCAACGATCATGACGACAGTAAGAATGGTAATGACGACCATAACGGCGGGGGTGTTGCCGAACATCCCCCATGCAATGCCCGTGTTTTCGGTATAATTCAAGCCGATGAAGTGCGGGATGATCGGGATGGCGGCATGCCCTTTGAGGAAACAGACCGCAAGCATTTTCAAGACGAGGTCGAGCGCGAGCAAGGCGAGCATCACGATCCCGCAGACGATGGAGGCGATCATGAATCCTCCTCCATCAGCCCGAGTTCCTTGCACAGATTGCCGAGATCGAGAGGCTCTTTGGGATTGAGAACGTCGTCTAAATTAAAGCCCGTGTTCTCTTCTTCCTCTTCCTCCTCCGTCTTTTCGCCCAAATGGGAGCGGAGCGCGTCCGTAAACGTCTTGAAGTCGGCGCAGTCCTCTTCGTCGGGATATTTTTGGAGCAGACGTTCGGAGAGCAGGCGGCACTTTTCGGCGAGGAGCAAAAGTTCCTTGCGCTCCCCCTCCGCCTCCGCGGAACTCTCTTCCTTGATGCGCTCCCCCTCTTTGACGGCGCGCATGAGCGCCACGGAGACCTCGCTCCGCTGGGATTCGAGAACGGACAGCCGCGCGCGGAGTAGCCTGTTTTCCTCTTTCAGCTCCTCCTGCGCTTCGCGCAGATTGCGCACGATCCCCTCGTATTCCTCTTTGAGGCGGGTAACGAGCGCCTGCACTTCCTTTTCTTTATAGCGTTTGAACATATTACTCTCCTTTATATCTGCGGACGAGTTCCGTCTTTAAGCCGTAAAGCTCTTCGGAGAGGTCCACTTTATAGATATGCGGCACGTCGAGACGGGTGTATTCTTCCCAGAACCGCCCGTATTCCGCGCTGAAATAGGCGTTGATCTCCTTTAAGGGCTTGGGCGGGTTTACCCGCTTGCCGCCCTCGATGAGGGCCTCGCGCAGCTTCCGCGCGCGGAAATTCGTGAGCGTCATGCGCTTCCACGTCTCCACGGGGTGGAAGATTTCGAGCGGCTTACCCTCGTCGATCTGCTCCCCCGCCCTTGTGACGAGGTCTGCGATCGCTTTATCCGTATTCTTGTCGTAAAGGCGGTAGACCTCTTTCATACCGGGATTTGTGATCTTTTCCGTCGTATCCGACAATTTGATCTTGGGGATCTCCTCCCCGTTTTCAAACACGGCGCAGAGCTTATACACCCCGCCGAGGGCGGGCATATCCGCGCTCGTGATGAGTTTGGTTCCGATGCCCCAGCTGTCGATCTTCGCCCCTTGCTGTTTGAGCGAGGTGACGGAGTATTCGTCGAGATCGCCCGAGGCGCAGATGATCGCATCGGGGAAGCCCGCTTGATCGAGCATCTTCCGCGCCTCTTTGGAAAGATAGGCGAGGTCGCCCGAGTCGAGGCGGATCCCTTTGGGTTCATGCCCCGCGGCGCGGAGTTCCTTAAAGACTTGGATCGCATGGGGAACGCCGCTGTGCAGGGTATCATAGGTATCCACGAGCAAGAGACAGCCGTCGGGAAAGCTCCTCGCATAGGCGCGGAAGGCTTCGAGTTCGGAGGAAAAATTCATCACCCAGCTGTGCGCCATCGTTCCCGAAACGGGAACGGAGAACATCTTGCCCGCCAAAACGTTGGAAGTTCCCACACAGCCGCCGATCATCGCCGCCCGCGCGCCGTAGATCCCCGCGTCCGCGCCCTGCGCACGGCGCAAACCGAACTCCATGACGCCGCCGCCCGCCGCCGCGCAGATCTTTGCCGCCTTGCTTGCGATGAGAGTCTGGTGGTTGACAAACGTGAGAAGCGCCGTTTCGACGAGTTGCGCCTGCAACATGGGCGCTTTTACGGTCAAGATCGGCTCGTAGGGAAAGACGATCTCCCCCTCCCTTACCGCCGTCACGTCCCCCGTAAAGCGCAAATCTTTGAGATAGGCGAGGAAGTCCTCACCGAAGATGCCGAGGGAGCGGAGATAGGCGAGGTCCTCCTCCGAAAAATGCAGGTTTTCGAGATATTCCGCCGCCTGCTCCATGCCCGCCGCGACCGAATAGGTGATGAGTTTGTTGGGGCGGAAGAAGATGTCGAACGCGGCGAGCTGTTCGTGCTTGCCCTCGTTGAAATATCCCTGCCCCATCGTGAGCTGATATAAATCGGTCAAAAGAGTTAAATTTCTCATTTTTTCTCCTCGTCCTCCGTTTGCTCTCTTTTGGGCTGTTCCGTCGGCTCGGCCGGCTGTTCGTTTTCGGTCGGCTGTTCCGTCGGCTCAGTCGGCTTTTCATCCGTCTTGTCCTTTGCGAACCACCCTTTCACTTTTGCCGTAAAACGCTCCCATTTATAGCGGAACGTCTCCTCTTCGGGCATGGGCGGATAGTTCCCGCCGAGCATGTTGATCTTGCTGAAATAGGGCTGTTCGCCCTTATAGGCGGGGATAAAATCGGTAATGCCGCAGGGATCGCCGTTTTTACTGCCGAGGGCCGCGCCCTCCTTGCGGTAGTTGAAATAGAGCAAGACGCCTATGCCCGCAAGCCCGCCGACGATCATGAGAATGGAAAAGACGAGCGACCACGGCACGCCGCCGCCCTGTAAAATGTACCCCGCGTCGCGCAACGGCTCCATGACCGAGCGCACCAGACCATACCAGACGAAATAGGCGCACACGAACAGCCCGTTCGGCTTGTTCGCCCACTTCCACGCGAGGGTGTAGAGGATGGCAAAGCCCGTGGCGTTGACAACGCTCTCATAGAAGAAGAACGCATAGTGCCATGTGGCGTTGGGATCGGAGAACGCGGCGACGCCGTTATCGGGGTAAAGTTTGCTCACGGGGACCGCGAACGGGAACCACTCCATTGAGGGACTTGACACGGCGTGGCCGTACACCTCTTCGTTAAAGAAATTCCCCCACCGCCCGATCGCCTGCGCGATGAGAATGGTGATGACGACGCAATCCGCCGCGCGCAGAAAGCTGACTTTCTTTACCTTACACACGATAAACCCCATGCCGACGCCGCCCAAAGCGCCGCCGACGATGGACAGCCCCCCCTCGCGGATGCTCTCCCACGAGAACCATCTCGAAATGGGCATGCCGTCCGTAATGCAATAAAAGAGCCGCGTGCAGATAAGCGCCGCGGGAATGCAGAAGATAAAGAGGGTAAAAATAAAGTCGGGCGACATGTTCCGCCGCTTCATGAGGAGGGCGGAAAGAGAGGTTGCCACGATGATACCCGTTACGATGCAGATCGCATAGTAATAGATCCGAAAGTTGAAAATATCGATCCCGGGATGATCAAGCAATAACGACGTCATGATTTTCCTCGTTTTTATGGTGAACCCATTATAGCACGTTATAAAAAGGAAAGTCAACCGCTAAACGGTTGGCTCGGGGAAATTTCACTCGATTTTGAGTTTGAGGGGCTTTACCGCTTTGAGCAGAGGCACCGCGGCAAAGAGAAGCGCGTAGTTGAAAGCGCTGTTGATGAGCTGTCCCATAAACACGAGACGGACGAGCGCATACGTCCAGTACATATTGGCGCCGCCGAAATAGTCGCTGAGATAGCCGAGCGCTTTCGTCGAAAACCCGACGCGCGTATAGTAGAAGTAGAAGCCCGTGGTGTTGATCCCCACCGAGCAGACGAGGAGGGACAAAATGCAGATGATCGCAAGTTTTGCGTAGCAACTCCCCTTAAAATGAAACGGGAGTTTCATCACAAGCCCCGCGATGAGCGCCATCGCCGCCACCGAAAGCCCCACCCACGGCATGTATAAAAATCCGCCCGAATTTGCCAGAAAGCCGATGGCGTCCCCCAAAAAGACCGCGATAAACCCGAATACGGGTCCCAAAAGCATGCCCGCGAGAATGCTTGCGAATACGGTAAAGGAGAACTGCGTATCTGCAAGTTTGAACTCGTAAAAATTCACCGCGATGCAGAGCGCCGTAACAACGCCGATGTAGGCGATCTGCCGCGCGTCGGAAAGCCCGAGCATGAGGTCGGAGTAGAGAAACCGTTTCCACTTTCCCGTCTGTTTTGCCGTTTCCTGCATAAAAAATAACCTCCCTGTTGAGAGGTCCGTCGTCGGCACACAGCCAAAAACACTCGCAAAAAAGATTTCTGCGAAAAGATGGCGCAACGGAGCTTGTTTGCCATTGGGACTTTCACAAATGGCTCGAAGCGGAGTTCACGCCGACGAGAGCGGACGCGCCGCGGCACCGCAGGACGCAGGGAGAAAAATTTCCCCCGCCCTTTCGTTTGCGAACAACGTCCCGTTTCGCAACACTTAACGCGCCTTGGCTACTCTTCTTGTGTTCATCATAACACATTCCCCCGAAAAGCGCAACGGTTTTACATACATTTTCCCAAATGAACAAAACTATCAATATGGTACTCGTCATGATCCGGACGGCGGTCATCTTCGTCGTTCTTCTCATTATCATGCGGCTCATGGGCAAGCGGCAGATCGGAGAAATGCAACCGTTCGAACTCGTCATCACCCTGCTCATCGCGGAACTCGCCTGCATTCCGATGGCGGACGCCTCTATCCCCCTTTTATACGGGGTAATCTCGGTGATCACGATCTATGTTCTGCACGAGATCATGACTCTTCTCGACCTCAAAGTGAAGCCGTGGAAGAGCTTTATCAGCGGCAAGCCCTCCGTCGTCATCAACAAGAACGGCATCGACGACTACCAGCTCAAACGCAACAATTTGGACGTTTCCGACCTCATCGAGAGCCTGCGCTCGGCAGGTTATTTCTCCCTCGACTGCGTGGACTACGCCCTCTACGAGGCGAACGGCACCTTTTCCGCCCTGCCGAAGCAGGACTACGAACAGATGCAGAACTCCCTCCCCCTCGTCATCATCGACAACGGCAATTACGATGAAAAAAATCTGGAACTGACAGGGCTTTCCAAGTCCTTTTTCGATGACATTTTGAAAAAGCAAAAGGTGCAAAACGTAAAACGGGTGCTTGTTTTGACCGCCGACGGCAACGGGAAGCTCTATTTGCAGGCGAAAGGAAAAAAGTTTGAAACGTTGCAGGTGACCTACCCCGAACATAAAGTTTGGTGAAAAAAAACACAATAAAGGGGAGCATCTCGGCGCCCCTTGCAGGTGGAGCATTGCGTACCATTATCCAAATTGTCATTCCGAGCGTAGTCGAGGAATCTCTACCGCATTATAATAAGGTTGAGATTTCTCCACTTCGTTCACTTCGCTCACTTCGGTACTTCGCCTTCGGCTCGTGCCGCGCTTAGAGAAATAGAACAGCGCGCGGGGCGACATGACATTTTAGAATACTTGCGCGAGAAGAACCACGCTTCTTCGCTGCGCGACTCAATTTGGCAATTACTTTTGCCTTATTGTCCGATGAAACAAATAAGAGGTTGAGTAAATTAAGGCGCGGAAGCATGTTTCCTCACGGAAAAAGATTGCGAAGCAAGATTTTTCGTGAATGAATACCCTCTACATATGGTCAAATCTTTAACGGCGATCGGGGTTGCGCTGTTGCTTCTCTTCGGCGCGGGACTGTTTGAATGGTATTACGTGACAAACCAGTTTGACGCGTTCGGGGAAGAATTGCACGCCCTCTATCTCAAAGCGGACGACGGGACCGCAAACGGCGAGGACGCGAAAGCGGTGCAGGCCTCGTGGGAGACCCGCAAGGAAAAACTGCACGTCTGGATCCCCCACAACGACATTTCGCGCGTGGACGACTACATGTCCGAAACGGTGCGGCTCATTGCGGAAAAAGATTACGATCTCGCGCTTGCGAAGCTCGAAATCATGATCCATTTGACGAAGTGCCTGCCCGACACCTACAAACCCGCCGTGGAAAATATCTTTTAAGGACGGTTTTACCCCCTCCATCGGAGAGGGAATACAAGGGGGTGGGCAATCCCCCCACTCACGTCATATTGAGCGAGCGGAGGCGTTAGCCGAAGTCGCCCCGCGCGCTGTTCTAAAATGTCATTTTGAGCTTGTCGAAAAATCTCTACCGCACTTGGCACCCCTTGCAGAGGAGCTGTCACGAACAAAGTGAGTGACTGAGGGGTTCTCAAAAACCCTTTCCCCCGCTTCGCTGGTACTTTCCCTTTTAGAGACAGCAAGAGCGAGATTTCTCCACTTCGCTCATTGCATTCGCTTCGGTCGAAATGACGAAAAAAGAATGTACGGCTTGGTACTTCGCTTGCGGTTCGTGCCGCGCTTAGAGAAACAGAACAGCGCACGGGGCGGCAATTCGATATACAAAAAACCGCCCGACAAAATCGGGCGGTCAGTCGATTGTAAAAATCTCATTCGGTGTCACTTCGTATAATTTACAGATCGTCAATATTTGTTCGTAGTTTAACTCGAAAATTCCGTTCTCAAAGCGGCTGTATTGCTGTTGGGTCATGCGTAGCACACCCGCAACTTCCTTTTGCGTATATCCTTTTTCTTTGCGCGCTTGCTTGATATTGCTTCCTATTTTCTTTGCGATATTCACATTTATTTTTATATCACAAAATGACGTAAAACGTTTGACATACATCATAATATGATGTATAATGCCTCTAATAAATATACTTGGAGGAAGTACTGATGCGCAGAATGAATTTCGGGCAGAGAATTTTGGAGATATTTATCCAAATTGGTCTATTGTTTTATTCTGCATTTATATGTGGAGCTGCTTGGTCTCTTCTCTTTTCTGGACTCGGATATATGCTGGAAGGAGAATTTTTAGAAGAATGGAAAAATTTCAAAGAAAAAGAGGGAACTACATATTATGTAAGCCCTTCCTATAAAACCGAGGAAGATGTTTTTGGCAATGTAAAAGTGGTATATGATAATGGGGAGCGTCATGATATTAGCGCCAGTGAATTTGCTATATGGTGCTTGGCATTATTCGCACTTCCGTTGCGTTGCATATCGCTACTGTTTTCAGTTTTGGCCCTTATTATTCCGCCGTTGAATATCAAAGTTAAAAATAACCTAAATAGCCGTGCAAATATCGCATTGGATCTTTATTGGTACTAAATCTTGTTTATACTTATATCGAACGCCGCCCCGCGCTGAGTTTCAGCGCGGGGCGGCTTCTCTTTATCCGATTTTCCGTCTTTATCCGATCTCTTATTCGAGCGGGGCGAGCTTTGCCGTAAAGTGCCGCAAAATGGGCGGCTCCTCCACGATTTTATAGCCCTTGATCGAAGAAGCGCGCTCCTTGATGTTGATGAGGGCGTCGGCGATGACGTCGAGGTGGCTCTGCGTGTACACCCTGCGCGGAATGGCAAGACGGGTGAACTCGAAGTCCGCTTCGAGCTGTTTGCCCGTGTCGGGGTCGTTGCCGAGCATGTACGAGCCGATGTCGCACGCGCGGATGCCCGCTTCCTTATACAGCTCGATCGCAAGCGCCTGCGCGGGGAATTGGTAATACGGAATGTGCGGCAGGAGCTTTTTCGCGTCCACAAACACGGCGTGGCCGCCGACGGGGCTTTGGTAGGCAATGCCCGCCTCGTCCAGACGCGCCGCGAGATACTCCATCTGCCCAATGCGGTAGCGGAGATAGTTCTCGTCGATCCCCTCTTTGAGGCCGCGGGCGAGCGCCTCGATGTCCCGCCCCGACATGCCGCCGTAGGTGACGAACCCCTCGAACGAAATGCAACGCTGCTTGACAAGCTCGAAAATCGCCTTGTCGCGGCAGCCGATCAGCCCGCCCATGTTGACGATCGCGTCCTTTTTGGCGCTCATCGTGAAGCAGTCCGCGCCCTCGAACGTGGCCTTTACGATCTCACGGATCGACTGATCCTTGAACTCGGGTTCACGCTGTTTGACGAAATAGGAGTTCTCGGCATAGCGCGCCGCATCGATCATGAACTTGATGCCGTATTTGTGCGCGAGGTCGCGGGTCTTGCGGATGTTCTCCACCGAAACGGGCTGGCCGCCCGCGGAGTTGTTGGTGATCGTCATGATGACAACGCCGATGTTTTCCGCGCCCAAATCGTGAATGTACTGTTCAAGCTTTGCAACGTCCATATTGCCCTTGAAGTCGAAATATTTCGTCGTATCGAGCGCCTCGGGGACGGTGCAGTCAATCGCCCGCGCGCCCGCCAGCTCGACGTGCGCCCGCGTCGTATCGAAGTGCATATTTGCGATCGCATATTTCTTTCCCTGCAAAAGCACGGGGAGAAGTACTTTCTCCGCCGCCCGCCCCTGATGGACGAGCTGGATATAAGGGAGACCGAAAATTTCTTTTGCGTTTTCCTGTACATGGTAGTAGCAGTCCGCGCCCGCGTAAGATTCGTCGCCGAGCATGACCCCCGCCCACTGGTCGGAACTCATCGCGCCCGTGCCGCTGTCCGTCAAAAGGTCGATGTACACATCCTGAGAGGCAAGCGAAAAGACGTTATAGCCCGCCTCTTTGATCTTTTGCTCCCGTTCCTCGCGGGTGAGGATCCTGAGAGGCTCCACGCTCTTGATGCGGAAAGGCTCGGGGAAATAGATAGATTTCATGTTAAGGCTCCTTTGGAAATTTTTTCCGTTTTTTATTATAAAGGCTCACACCCCGCTTGTCAAGACGCCTTTCGGAAAATGTTTCGGGAAAAAGCGCGCCGCCACACGGCAGATGTGAGCAGGCGCAAAAATCCCTCCGAGACTTTCGGAGGGATTGCAAAATTTTTATGCTCTAAAAGAGGGCGAAATTTTTATGCGGTCTTTCCGCAGGCGGCGATCCTTATGAAGCTTTCCGAAAGTTTGCTTTCAAGGATCTTGCGTTCGTTCATCTGTGCAAAGAGATCTTCTCTTCCCCATATCCCGTTTTGTTTGGCGAACAGAACGACGCGCACCATATCGTTCGAGTAACCTTTGTCAACGTGTTCTTTGATATAGATAGTTCCCGGGAAGAGGATGAGAAGAATGGGCGTATCGGTGATGTCGTTGTAACCCGCCGTTTCATGTTCGATAAGAGTCTCTTGGCAAAGTTGCAGTCTGGCTTCTGTCTCTGCATTGAACAGATCATAGCCGATGATTACGCGCGCCTTTGCACATTTGATCGGAAGTAGTTTGCAAAATTCATCAAACCAACCCTGATTGCTTTTATCAATCGTTTCTTCCTTGCTCTTCCACGCGAATTTCTCGTTCTCGTGTTCGATGGCGTAGTCGAGCTGCCACCAATGATATTGGGGATTTCGGTACCGATACAGGATAAAGTCTATCCTATAATATTCTTTCTCCATGACTTCGCGCGGTTCTGATCTGTACAATTCATTTTGTCCCGTTTGCGCGTTAATCTTGTCCGACAAGGGGACGAGTACATTTTTTTCGTGAAAGTTCGTCCAATCGTCTTTCCATTTCGATGCACCGCCTTTCTCTATTATAGCGTCCGTCCAACATTCCAAATAATCCTCCGCGAAATTTATGAGTTCTTCTTTTTTATTCATTTTCTTTTCCCTTTCGGTTTTCTTTTATCCTATCACAACCTTGCGGCGCGGTGCAAATTCCTCATAATTCTTCCGCATCTCTTCGGCCTAACCGAGCGCAAGCGCAAGAAGATGCGCCCTCGGAGACGGGAACTCTGTCTCTTCGGAGATGAATTTTTAGCGCGCGGACGTCCTATCCCCGATGCTTCAATGAGTGCGCGCCTACCGAAAATCAAGCGGAAGTTCCGTTCCTTTTTTTCAGGGAAAACGCTCGGAGGGCAAGCCGTATTTGAATGCGTCCACCTTTGAAAACACACCCGGGGCGACCCGCTTACCCCTGAGCCGCCTTATATGCGTCGATACGCGCCCGCACGTTCTCTTCGAGATTTTTATAGAAGAACTGGTAGTCATAGTAATGATATACCCCCACGCCGACAAAACCGCCCAACCTGTTGTTATAGACCGAGGGATCGATATCCTCGGACGGAACTTTCAGCGTGCCGCGCGCTTCATCGATATACGCCCCCGTGAGGTGTTCCTTTTCCTCCAACAAATTCCCGTTGGTGTCGAAGAAACACGCGCCCTTGTTCGCGTTCTTGTCCGCTTTCGCATTGTCCGTTTTCCAATTAAGCGGATTGATGCAGAGCGCTCTCATGCCGTTTGGAACGGTAAGAGAATCCGTTACGTTTACAGCTTCGGTGTTGAAAGAGACGATGACGCCCGTATCCTTTTCTCCCTCGGCAAATTTCAAGTTATATGCCGCAAGTTCTTCCTGCGTGACGCGCCAACCGATGGCATAGCACGCAACGAGGCGGCCGTTGCTTTTCAGCGGATCCGACCCGTTGAAAAATTCTTTCATGAGGCGGATGCAGTGGTCCGCACCCTGCGAAAATCCCGCGAGAATGACGGGACGTCCTCCGTTCCAGTGGTCCATATAGTAGAGAAACGCATTACGCACATCGGCATAAGCATAGGCGAGATATTCTTCGAGGTCCGCACTCTCCAAAGAATAATCATAGAGTACGGCCTGACGGTAATAGGGTGCGAAGAAACGGGCGTTGTCGTCGTAAATGCCCTTTTCCATATCGATAGCGCCCTTGAAAGCCCGCCGCGCGCTCGTATAGGAGAAGTTCAAAATTTCCTGCCCCGCCTTGCCCATGACGGAAGAGGGTGCGACAAAGAACACGTCCGCATCCGTTTTTGACGCGCCCGTCTCGGCATAGACCCAGTTGAAGCAGAGCGAATAATCGAGGGTCGTTGTAACTTCCGCGACATGGGGTACGGGTACCTCCGCGCCGAGGTCGGTGAACGAGACCAGCCACTCGTTCAAGACCTGTTCGTCCGTGCCAAATTCTTTTACCGTGAACGTATTATCCTCGTTTTTTTCTATCTGCGCGTCCGGAGGATAGTAAAGCGTTCCGCCCTTTATATACCCGAACTCATAGATCATATTCGGCGTATAGATATCTTCGGCGTTCGACATGAGGAAAGCGCCGAAAGCGTATGGACGGTCAACGGAGAGATCGGGCTTAAATTCGAAGAAAAATCCGGCATAGGCTTCGTAGATCTTGGCGATTTTGCCGTTTTCCTTAAAATCGACGTAGAACAGAAGCCCGACCTCTTCATCCTTGAAGTACATCCGGTCGTGTTCGCCGTTCTCCCCTTTCCATATCGCGTATAAGTCTTGCCGCGCGATCATGTGCGTGGGGTCACTGTAATTATAAGGGGTATAAAACTCGGTACCTTTTTGCAAGCCGAAGAGTTTGGCTGAATAGAGAAGCGTCGACTTCGTGATGGCATATGTTTCCCAGTGATCCTCATCGTATCCGTCATTTACAGGGATGGGATCGGTCGTCCAAACGAGGCTGTCGGGGATATATCTGACGCTTTTGACGAGCAGACAGCGCGTGCCGTTCTTTTCCGTAAGATACAGATCGACGATATAACCGCCGTCCCCGGGGATAAAGTTATACATGCAAAAGTATTCGCCGTATACGGGATCGACATAATAGGGTACATCGAGGATCGTAGCATTGTAGACATTGAGGCACTTCGTCTGCGTGCGCGGCACTTCCCCGAGGTGTATCCACCACATATCGTAGCTGATTGGCGCCCCATCAAGCCCGAAATACCCGTAATAGACGGCGTTCATCGCGCCCTCGTAGTCTTTGATCTCCGCGTCGGCGATAAATTCGCCGTGGATCGTCACCGAGTTCTCCTTGCCCTCGGGCGACCATTGAAGTTCGACGTCATACTCGTTCCCCGCTTCGTCACGGAGAACATATCCGTCTTCTTCGGCAGCGAGGGTAAATCCGCCCTTTGCCGACCGTTCATCCGCCCCGTCCGAATAGACGAGCGTTGCGGGCGCGCCGTCCGCGCTCCCGTTTACGGGCGTAAAGCGGAGAGTGATCTCTTCGCTGAAATCGTGATCGGCGCGCTCGGAGTCCTCGTCAAAGACGATCTGCCCCTCGACGGCGGTCTCTTTCGCCTCTTCGATGTTGCAGGCGATCCTCCACTCTTCCGGATCGAACCCGAGCGAAACGTTCCACGCCTCCCCTTCCGCATACACCGTAAATTCGCCGTCGGCATGCTTTACGATCAGGGGGTCCTCGAAGTATTCCGTCTCGCCGTCCGCGCCCACTCTGCCGAGTCCGAAGAGCATAAGAAACGCGATCTCCGTTTGGCTCGGGGCGATATAAAACGCGTCATAGCCCCACGTCTTTTCTCTGTTTTGATACCAGACGTGGCAACCCATCTCCGCCGTTTCGAGCAGGATGTTCCCCTCCCCGTCCAGTTCGAAGTAAAATTCTTCGGTCGCCGGATCCTCGCCGGGGAGCGAAAAGCAGTAGCGCATCCAATCGGTCTTGCCGTCGTTGCCGTAAGTGATCCCGTACGAAGGATAGATCTTCGGATGGAGGGTCCCGTCCCCCCACTCAAAGGCGTCTTTCGCAAAGAGGGTCATCACTTCGTCCCCGACCTTTCCCCCCTCGATCAGGTCGGAAACGTAGAGACGTATACCGTTTTTGAAAAAGAAATCGCCGAAATAGTGATGGAAGTCCGCCGTTTCGGCATGCGCGGAAAAGAACTGCACGTCGTAGACGAGCATCTTGCGGACGCCGTTCTCCGTTACGATAAAATAATAGACGAGATATTCGTTGCCGTCGTCCTCCGCGCGGTCGATCCAGGTGGTTCCCCGTGCCGACGTTCTGTCCCATTCGCGGTCGAGGTAATCTTTGGGCGTTGTATAAAAGCGAAGATAGGGACCTTGCATGCTCTGCATATCTTCCAAATTATAATACCAGATCTTGCCGCTGACGTCGAGCTTTCCCGCGCCGAAATAGCCCTCTTCGATATAGTGGCGGGAACCCTCTTCGTGCGCCTCGTAGTCCTCCAACGTGTCGGTCACGATAAATCCGCCGTGCAGAACGGCAAAGTCGTCCTCAGGGTTGGCGCACCCCCACGCAAGGTCGAGCGCATAGCGCGTGCCGCGATCGTCGGCAAGCGAATAGCCGCTTTCGTCCCGCGAAAGGGTAAAGTTTTCCGACACCGTATCGCCTTCTTCGTTCATAAAGGACAGCTCGGCAGTGACGCCCTGCACGTCCGCTCCGTTCGGCATGAAAGAGAGCGTGATTTCGCGGGAATACTCGTCGTACTCGTCCCCTTCAAACACGATCTGCCCCGGAACGGAAACTTCTCCGCCGGGAGGAGGCGTTTCCTCTTCTCCGCAGGCGGCGAGCAACGCGCCGCAGACAAGAAGCGCCGCCGAGCAACCTACAAGAAGTATACGTTTGATCAATTTCGTCATTTTTCCTCCTGCGCCGGGCAAATTCCTTTGCGCGGCAAACACAATTCTATCATACATCAATTTTTACGGAGCCGTCCTTACAGATCACCTCCGAGAGTTTGGTGCGAAAGAAATCCGCTCCCTTGAAGAATATCCTTTCCTTTTCGATTTTATCCCATTCTTCCATTGTTCCACTATACACGACTCGTTCTAATGCAAAGCAGCTTGCAAGGTTTATTTCAATTCTTTTTATGCTATTTGGAATAACAATACTTGTTAGCGAAAAGCAAAGACCAAACGCGCCTTTCTCAATGCTTTTTACGCCCTGTGAAATGACAACATTTGTGAGTGAGGCGCAACCTTGAAACGCCGACTCACTGATGATTTCTACGCTACCTGGAATTTCAATGCTTTTGAGCGAGGTACATTCCTGAAACGCCGACTCTCCAATGCTTTCTACGCCATCAGAGATTCCAACGCGTGTGAGCGAGGCGCAGAATGAAAACGCATACTTTCCTATGTTCTTGACGCTATTAGGAATGACAATGCTTGTGAGTGAGGTGCATTGAGCAAACGCAGCCCTCTCAATGCTTTTTACCCCATTTGAAATTACAACGCTTGTAAGCGATGTGCAGATTGAAAACGCCAGCTCTCCGATGGTTTCTACACTATTTGGGATTTCAATACTTTTGAGCGAGGTGCATTTCTGAAACGCACCCTTTCCGATGTTTTTTACGCTATTCGAAAGGACAACGCTTGTAAGCAAGGTACAGCTTATAAACGCCTGCTCCCCGATCTTTGACAGGCGGCTGTCGTCGGGCAGGGTGACGCTTCTGAGCGAGGTGCATTGCCGGAAATTGATCTCTTTCACATAATTCGGAATAAGCGCGTTCACGATATGGGACAAAGAACAGTCGAGAACATCGAAGCTGTCATCCCCGAAGCATTTGAGAAGCCCTAAATCCGCTATGTTTGCATAGGATAAATTGAGTTTTCTTGTTTCGACAAATTCCCGTATTCCGGCAGAATCAAATTTTACCGAATAATCGAAGTTGACTTCATTGAACCCGTAACAGCAGGATAGTATCACTTCCAACGGAAGAGTATTTTCCGAAGTGTTATACATGATCGACTTTGCGGCGATCGCCCTCATATAGGCTAAATAATCCCTGTATGAGGAGAAGCATTCCTTGCCGCAAACGAGCCAAAGCCCCTGGTGGCAATATTGCAACAGCGGGGTTGAAAATTTATTTTTCGCTTCGTTTAAGATAATTTTAGCGCGCACATCTTGCGGCGTGTTCTTCGAGAGCAACGCCTCTGCCAATGCCCGCCAATAGATCGTGTTATGTAAAAACTCATAGCATATCAGTCCCTCTTTCTCCGACCAATCGATATAATGCAACAGGTGGCGCGCAACAAGGGTGGTTTTGCCGTATTTTTCGCGCAGCTGTTTGGCAATATTTCCGCCCAGCGCCTCCGTTTCCGTCACCCGTTTCTCGTTGGCCAGTGCCATTGTCAGGGCGATCTCCATAAGAAACTCTTTCCCCTCTTTTATGAACCGGAGACACAAATCGTTATGATAATCCGAATTTGTAGTAATACAATAGAGCCTGTACTCTCTTTCCAGCTCTCTGTCTATCACCTCGCCGAGAGCGTCGTACCAAGAAATATATTGCAATTCCTCGATGCTGCGTCCGGACAAAATCTCGTTCGCCCAGGTCAAGATCAACGGATAGCTGAAAACGCTTTCGGGATTGTTCTGAATGACAAATTTTAGTTTGCCGATATTTTCCCTGCGTTTTTTCGCAGTTATTTTGGCCCGTTTCTTTGACCGGTATTTGCGGTTTTCTTTGCGATACATCTCCAAGATCTGTCGTTTGTCAAAGTTGCGGAGCTTGAAGGTCGCTATTTCCACCTCGGGGATGATTTCGGAAAACGAATAGCCTTTCCCCAAAATCTCGGGTCTCAATGAGATGAAGATTTTGTTACAGCCCGCCGAGACCTCCCTGTGAAGCGTCCGGATCAGGGTTTTCAGAATTTCATCCCCGCTGTTTTCGTGCAGGCCGGACATTTCGTCCAGTCCATCAAGGAACAGCGAATAGGAGACCTGCGAGTTGCCAATATCGGCCTTGATGCGGGAAACGACGGCTTCAACCGTTTCATCTCCCGCGAGCTTGTAGAATAAAATACCGTAATTTGCCAATTTCTCCCAGCTCGTTCCTTTTTTAATCGGCGAGCGGAATTGCAATGCCAATCTTTGCATCAGTTTGGATTTGCCAATGCCCGCGCTCCCAGTCAGGATGACAAATTTCGTAGTTTTAACCTTTTTGACCAGTTGCCTGTAAGAAAAAACTTCGTCGGGTTCGGCATCTTCATCCCGGGGATTTTCCAAAATAAAGGTATGCTTTACATAGTTTTTAAGACGATAACGCTCCATGTCTTTCGGATCGTTCGTACCCAATGCGGAAAACAGCGCTTTATAAAATTTGTTTCTGAATATTTCACGAAAAACTCTGTAAATCAGAAACGAAAGGAATGCCATAATCGGAGCGGAAACTATACCGATGATAATACTTTGTGCAAGGCTATTTAAAAACCACATAATTGCAAATTCCCCTCGTAGTGAGATCCTAATCAATTTTAATATGAAAAAAGAAAAATGTCAACCGCGTAGAGTGCATCCAAAAATTTCGCATTTATTTTTGCTTTCCACCGCTCAAAAATTAAAAAATTCATGCATCGTACACCCTAACTGCACGACGATTTTTTCAATGTCCCCATGGAGATGTTGCGGCGACCTTTTTCTACGCTTGTGATATATGTACGTTCTGAATTTGCGCGGCCGGCAAGCTCTTTTTGGCTATGGATGTAACACCACTCTTTATTTCAGAAAGTTGGACAGTTTTAAGATTTTGGGATTTTGAAATCGAAAATGATTTGGCGGGATGCGCTAATAAAGTTGAAAGAGCCGTCCGTTCCAAAAAGAAATCCTTAAAATCGGCCCGTAATTTGTGATGGGCAGATAGAGGTAACTGTAAGCATCTGTTTAAGCCTGGCTCTATTGGGGTATATATATCTGTAAACGAAGTATACAAAAGAGGTGCGGTATGGCAAGAAAGTTCCCAAATACAACAAAGCGAAAATTTTTTAGATATGAAATTTACTGCGACAAAAGAGGGGAAAAAGAGCAAATTTTATTCCCATATATAGACGAGCTGATGGCAGAGTTGATCAAAAATTATAAGCAATATAATTTTGATAACATTATGGAGAGCCGTTGGTATGCCATTGAAGACGTCAGACGTGATAATTCTTCATATGAAATTACCCTCATAAACTGCAAATATAACTATCGCCCCAACCTGATCAATGTGGAGGACAGGACTGAAAGGACTTCCCCCAAAACCGAAACGGAGGGAGATAAAGAGAAGACCCATGTTATGCTTCGCGGCAACACTTTCATATTTGAAAGCCGCAAAAGTGGCACAGGCGTTTCAACGTTTTCACAATTTTTAGACAGCGCTTGGTCAGAAATACGAAAAAGGGTTGATCCGCATGTCGGAGGGTTGGCAATCAAACAAGTTCTCGACACTAATTTTTTAGATATGATTAAAACCGCCAACCGCGTAAAAAATATCAAAATCGTGGCACATTCATCGTTAATCGGCAGTGAATATTTCAATTTCAGTAACGATTTTGGCGTGGACGATTGTTACACCTTGGAGATCAAAGCAAAAAGAAAGAAAAAGTTCGATAAGGAAAACTTGGTCAAGAGATTCGAAAGTCTGTTTGCGCAAGACGTTAAAGTGAAAAAAGTTGTGGTGGCGTTGGACGACGGAGAAGGAAATTCACGTGTGGTAAACACAGAAAAATTTGCCCAGCAATTTGTTGTTGACGCTGAAAAAGATACAAACGGCGTGATCGACTCGGAAAAATTATTTGCAAGCCTGAAAGAGATAATATGAAAAAAATTTTGAGAACATTATTTTCATATGAGCCGTTGCTGGTCTACTTCCGCTACTTTTTTGTCACAAAAGTAAAATATAACGTAATTAACTTTTTGATCCCGCTTATCGCGTGCCTGCTCTTGGGATTTTTGGCTGAAGATAAGGTGATCGCATCGAATATCAATTATTTTACGATTTGCTCTATTCTTTTGGGCTTTGTTGCCACAATACTCGTCATGCTATTTACTCTGCCAAAAGAAATCAAAGAAAAATTAAATGATGTAAAAATTGGGAAGACAACATACGGCTTACATCAGGCGTTGATATATAAATTCAGCTTTATCGCATATAACATGACGGCGATAATAATACTAAATTTGATAGCAAATTTACTTCAATTATCAAGTAATATATATGTTATTCTTTTCTCCATTGGGTTCATACTAAATTCGCTTTTGATTTTGATAGAGGCTTTGAGTAATACAATTTTTTGCTTGATGAATGGCTGAATGGCAGTATTTTACCATAATGCCGTAATCGGTGACGCGGAGAATATATTTTAGCTCCGGACTTTCATCCATACTTGCCGCGCCTTTTTCTTCAAAATATGCGTCCTGGGCTTACGAATCTGCGTTTCCATAGGCAACTTTTCTTGTTGGCAGAGCAAGCACATTTCTTCGTTGTCGCTGATCCAATACAATCCGCATAGATGTCCTTTGACCTTATAATTACGCCGCCGCCCTTTGATATTATAATTTTCAAAAACCTTAACTACTTTGCCTCTTTCGTCCTGTTGCTTTTCCGGATAGCACTCCCCCTTTCATAGATCGCGTGCGGAGGAAGCATCTTCTCTTCTTTACAAAAAGAAAAGCGGGAACCCCCGCTTTTTATTTCAATTATGAATATCTGTGGCATCCCATAAACATGAAGCTCATTTTCGATGCATTTTCCGTCGCTTTTTGCGTATTTTATCGCTTTCCACCAACCCGTCTTTCAGTTCAGAATTCAAGTCGTTCGTGATGTTTCTGATTTCTTTGATGCGATACACCACGTCTACGATGATCGTAATGATCGGGAGCAACATGGTGATAAGCGCCAATAAAACGGGAGCGGACCAAAAGCTTAACGCCCGCCCCAATGTCTTTTCCAAAAGATCCCAATAGGAATCTAAAAGGGCGGCAACCGCTACGACGGTGCCGAATACGGATACAAATATCTCAGCCTTCACTTTCCTGCGGGCATTGATATTGTCATCGCGCTTCTCGATCCGCGAAACATAGACGTCGCAAATCTCACGCAAAGCCGTTAAATCATTGTTGAAACTTGCATAGAGCGTCGGGATTTTGAACGTCCGATAGAGCAAATTATAGTAGTCGTTTACGTGTTCTATCATCGAAGGAAGCAAAAAGAACGCGCGGAATTTCAAGTTTGCAGCCTCAGCCTGATACCGATTTGCGACTTTAAGTTCCCTTTTCATGATCTCATAGTTCATCTGCAGTTTATCAAGCGTACCCATCTCTCCGATGAATCTCATCAAAGCAAACCGTTGGTGTAGACTATGCAAAAACAATGTAAAATAGGTACTCTTGATATTGGGTGGGAACGTACTCGTAAAGAAATGGTCCGTCTTTTCGTCGCCTGTTAAAAAGCTTAGATTGACGGCGCCATTCAGCGATGCCGTCCAATAAGAATTTTCAAACTGATGCAGAACGTGGAATTCTTCGTCGCGCACAGATTCTCTTGCCTTATAAGACTCTTTGTAATTTTTACGCAGATGAAAAAGAAGCTCCTCTAAACGGTCGGGTTCACGGTCCAACAGCATATAGGAAAAGATGTAGCCGCGCATTTCCACAAAATCAACATCGTCTTGCTTGATATCCCCAACATAAGAAAGTATCTTTAAGAAAAACTCCCTTATCGAATAGGAATATGGGACCTCCTTTTTCGTTTTTTCAACAGGGTTCCATTCGCACCTTACGCCAGATAAGTAATTTTGCTCCGATTTTAGCTCGCTTATAAAATAGTTGCAATCTATGCAATCGTCAATTCGTTCGGAATGATATTGAAATTCGACTTCGGCGAATCCCACTCCGGACTCAAACAGATAGATCCTAACCCCCGTTATCGAGACTTCAACGCCTTCTTGTCCCCCGCGGTGACGGAAAATCAACTTCCCGTCTAAACGGCGCGGCAGACCAAAATATTCTCGCGCCTCATAGGTAAGCTCATAACATTTCGCGATCGTTGTAGAACCGCCGTTTTCCGAAAGCAACTCGCTCAGCCCCTGCCTTAGCTCATAACTCGGCTGGCTGAACTGCTGAAAAACGGGAAGCTCCCGACCAGAACGATTGTAATATCCGTTTTTTCGCAAAGATAAATCTTTGGCGACGAAACGGAACGGCACCAAAAATTTTGTAAAATGACAGACGATTTTACTCGGATCCATATGTATACACCCAAATTATCAGTCTTGAATATTTTGTTGCCACATTTTACTGATCTCGGAAAGCGAAACGTCCTCTTCTTCCTTATGGTCTAAGGCGTATTTGTCGCCTCGCTTCACGAGCTGCAAACTCTCGGGCTTCCCGATATATTTTTCCAATAGCGATTCTACGATCGAGAAATCAAAAAACGAACAGGAAAATAAATCAAAATACAGGCATTTGTTCTGCATATCGTAATGCATCGCGATATGGCTTTGCGCGATCACGACGATTCCATGTAGCCAACCGCCGCCCAAGTTATTCTTGATAACATTGGCCCGTGCGATAGGCTGCATATGGATGATAGAAACAAGCTTTTCGAGCAGATCAAACATACTGTCCAAAGTAACTTCGCCCCTCGGAATGAGCCTTCCCACAAGATGGGGCCCGAAATCCGTTCTGCCGATCGTTTCCTTTCGATTGTCGTTCACGCGACGATCTGTTAAGCAATATTCGGAACAGGATTCCTCGAAGGGCAACTTCTTCCGAAAGTAGGCATAGACGCGTTCGGCATCGAAATTCCCGTCATACAGCACATCCGCGAAATAGCACTGCCGACGCGGAAACGTATGGATCGTGATATGCCCCCCGTCGAGAAAGAGATAGGCGCTAATCCCAACATCGTCTTCATCACTACAATAATAATACGGGATCAGCATCGGAGGTGCGATGGGTTTAAGCTTTGCTTCATAAGCCACACAATTCAAAAAGTTATATACGGCCATCGTGTCGTCCAGGGCCATATTATCCTTGCAATAACAATCAAGCATCATGTGTTTCATAAAAGGAATCACTCCTTCATAGCCAACAATAACTTATCGAACTTTCTGCAACTGATCAAAAACGGAGACACCCACCAATTCTGCGTAGAACACTCCATATTTGGAATGCAATAATAGAGTTCGTTGATCTGATACTCATACTCGGTGAGAAGTTTAACTCCCTGCATTCTGTCGTAGCCACCGTCAATGTTGATAATATAGTGACAAACACTGTACTTATCGCGGTTTTCGCTCCTCTCGCTATAACGGACGACATAGGGAAAAATTGGGTCGAACACGCTTTGGATCATCCGTTTAGACTCTGTTTCATAGTCGGAATTGAAGGTGAGGAATTTGAAGAGATCCTCTATGTAATGCAGAAAAATATCGGCGATCCTTTCGGTGTCTCTGTAATCCCGATGATCATGCTTCAAGACGTCATTGATAAACGAAACTGTATCCCGGGGATACGATTCGATTCCCTTAAAATCCTGAGAATTGCTGGCCAAGATGCGGTCGAACAGACGGACATTGCAGATCTGCTTTCTTCCGATCAAGGAATATAACAGCATACCTGCGTCGCCAACTTTCGTAATGTGGTGCGAGGTCTTCTCCATTTTGAGGCACAAACAGCGGAATTTTGCGACGAGTTCGCCAAGGGGCGCGCGCATCACGTCCTCGGGATCATTGCGATCAAGAGAAATCATCTGCTTTACGCGCTCAAAAAAGGCCTCCTCGCAGCGATTTTGCGTCTCACGAAGCATGCTTTGCTTGTGGAGCTCGTCTTTGTCGATAGTTTCCTCGTGAATGCGCTGGCGGACGTCTGCATACGCCAGCATGCCGTTATAGAACAGTATGAGCATACGGAACAGCCGCTCTAATATCTTATTGACGACTATGATCGCCTCAGCCCGACTTTTCCTCTCCAACACGGAACGGATCCGCTGTTCCTTCATCGAAAGGCTTTCCGCATAAAAGGCATTCGAGATAACGGACTCATCTTCGCCGGTTTCCTCGGCAGAAGCAATGGTAGAGATGATGAACTGAGCGCCGAGTACAACGCGCGCATTCAGGCTCCATTCCTGCGCCGTAACATTGAAGCTTGCATCCCCCAGGATCCTTTCTTGATACATTTTCTCGCGTTGCTCGATCTCGTTAAAGCTCTCTTGGATCTGCGCTGCCGACTGCTTCAACTTAAACCGTACAGGCAACCGGCTGAGGATACGGCCCATGATCTCGGGGTCATTGCGAAGGACCATTTCCAATAGATCGCTCGAACCTTCCTCAAGCATATATAAGATCACAATGTTATCCCAGTTGATCTCATTGATATTTTGCCGCAGAACGCTTTGTGGGAAGTTGCTGTGCCTTTGGGAAATATCATCAAACAAAAATCTTTTGGTACGCTCGCCTAACGCGTCGGAGATCGTGAGCGCAAGGCGATGGATATACTTGAAATCGTGGATATTCAGGCTCTTAATGGTATCGCTGGCATCGTTTTTTTCTCCCAGCCGCGATCCACTCGCCTGCACAAAGTTTTGCAGAGTCATCACACAGCAATCGGAATCATCCGAATAAGAACTCTTACCGTCAAAGGAGAGGTATTCCAAATATACTTTCCGCTCTTTATATTCCGCTTTATGCAGATAGTAATAATTTTCTTCAAAAGTCTCTTCGTTGGTGATCCGTTTCAAAAATACAGAGAAGTCCGCGGGATGCTGCGGATCGGCGGGATAGTATTTCATACGGTAGCCGAACGGCACCATTACGGAAAAGTAGACTTTCCCCTCCTCCTCTTTCAGGCAAATCCCGCGAAGGATGTTTAAATCGTTCAGGAGCGCAAGATAGAGATTGATGAGTTTGGTGCGATCCTGCTCCGAACGCTGATATCGGATCCTCCATATGCGGACGATCTCGGCGATTTTTTGAAAGACGGAATTTTGCGCGTTGCTTTCGATCAATCCCGTGAATATGGAATCATGATTGACGGTATCCAGCTGGATCTCTGTCAAAATATATGCGATCGTATCCAGCGTGAGCGAACCGTTGCAATATACCGTTCGGAACGCATCATCAATACGCCGCGCAGTCGTCGAAAGTTTCTCGGGGAGAGTCGTTTCCCTCCAAATAAGAAAACATCCCCAAAACGCCATGAGCATGATATTGCCCATGAGCGGGATCGTGTTATTAGCAATGATATATTCATCTATCGGAAGGTCGCCGAAGATGTAAGAACGAAGCGTTTCGTCCGGGATACAATTCAATGTCTGTTCGCTTATAGAAACCCGTTTCGTCTCAGTCATGAACCTTTGCTCCTTCCTCGATGATCGCCGCGGCAAGGCTTTCATACCGATCTAATGCGAGCAAACTATCTTGCTCGCTCTCGATCTCTCCCGTTTGTTTGAGCGCATAAAGGATGTCTTCCTGCCACTTAAAGCGCTCGACTTCGGGTATCCCGAAATTGTTTTGCGTCAAAAATTCTTTGGAAACTTCATAGGGAAGATCGCGAACAATCTCCTTGATCCTGCGCACGGAATCCTCAAGCTGATTGACGCCGAGGATCGTGATATCGTTGCGCGGAACGGCCGTCGGCAATACGATCACGCGCGTAACCTGCTCGTCCCCCATATTCACACGTTCGCGGAACCGTCCGAGAAAGCGGCCCGTGCCGACGCAGAACTGTTTGGTGGGTCTCAGGCAACAGACCATGACCTTGCTGGCTTTACAGGCGGCCGCCGCGGAAATTTGATCGCCCGATGCGGTATCGTAGACGATCGCCCTTACCCCCATCCTCAAACACATTGTATACAGGGAGGCCAACGCCATGTCGATGCGGCCGTTGTAATCCTGCACGTCCATGGGTTTGCTATCGTTGAGTCCGAGGCAATATACGCTTCTGTCTTCTATCCCCAAATGGTTCCCGACGGGGACGCAATATTTGAAAAATTCGTGTCGTTCGAACGGAAGCACGCGATTTCTGTCGGGAATCTTGTTGGAAAGCATGACTTTGGCGTCATATTCTTCAAAACATCTCTCCGCGCCCATGAGATAGGTAAGCCCCTGGCTATCAATATCTGTATCTACAACCAAAATGGGATGTTCTGCGGTCGCTTCGAGCTTTTTGGCAAGAAACGGCAAAGTATTCAAACACGTAGAAGTACGGCACGACCCACCCTTATAGGAATGAAACGAGACTACAAGCATAATCTTACTCCTTTTTTTCTTTTGGATTTTAATTTTATCAATCAAGCCAAATCGACGCTCTCCGTTAAACCGCGCTTAACCTCATCGGGCCGATAAGAATCTTGCGGCTCATTGTAGCGGCAAAGCGCTTCCGCCCAGATCATGACAAATTTCTTCATATCGGCAAACAGAAGCGCAACAATCTTGTCCGCCGACCAATCTTTGGCCTGTTTGTCCGCCTTGGCGTCGTCTAAATTGCTCAGATTCACCTCTTGCGCGATGGGGACAAAGAACGACTGCAATGCGTCTACGAGAGCAATCCGCAGTTCTTTCTCTTCCGCGTTCAAAAGCGCGGTATGATCGCTGCCCGCACGGTTTTCGCGGTTGCTCTCCGCTATCTTGTGCAGGACGTCTTTCAAAGCGAGAGACAGCTGCGGGCGGATTGCCTCACGGACCACTTCGCGCACGGCTTGTTCCACTTTATAGGAGCTGATCGTCGCGTTAAGTTTCTCCTCCTGCTGCTGTTCGAGAGCTTCCAGAGCCTCCCTATACTTTCTCGTCGCCTCCTCCAAATTCATTCTGAAATCGTTGCGCTCATCTTCGAGTTTCTTGGCATATTCGCGCTTCAACTCTTCAATATCCGCATTCTTTTCCGCATATTCGCGCTCATATGTCTCGTAATAATCGTAGAATTCGCGGATTGACGTTATTGCGCGCTCTGTCTGTTGCAGATTGTATCCTAAGCTGTTCCAAAGCCAAACGGGTTGTCCGAGCCTATCGGTCAGACGGTTCGAAAGCATGATGTTGAGGATCTCGCCAATCTCCCGTTCGGGATACTTCGTAACATACGTGACGATCATACATTTCGTACGGATAATGAGCGCTTCGAGAACGGAGACATTGATCTTTTCGCCCGCAAGTTTTGCGTGATATTTCTTGTAGTAATCGGGGTTGGAATGCGCTTCGGAAAAGGTGACATACTCACGATCCACGAGATTTTCCTTACCCAGATCCTGCAAGTCGCGATAGGCCTTATATACTATATCGACGGCATTCTTGATGTTTGTACTGAAAACTTTCCACTCGTCGGTATCTTGTTTAAACCGTTGATGATAGTTGGTAAAGATGGCGGTCAAGACAACGTACAGCTGGTTTAATAAGACGGGAGATTGCAGGGAATATGCGATCTGCTTGAATTCCGCTTTCGTCCCGTCGGCATAGAAAAATTCTTTGCCAATTTGGTCTTTGAAGTCTTCATAGACATTCGCCCCGACCATTTCGCAGACACTCTTGAACCGCCCGACGACATCATATTTGTATTCCGACGCCAATTGTGCGATGAACGCGTCATCTCGCGTGATCCCCAATTCGGGGTTGCCAAGGATTGTATCTTCGACATCGCCGAATGTCTCGCAGACAGAGTGCGTGAAATAGAGTGAACGTTCAATGCAACCCGTAATGGGTCCCCACCCGACGTAGTCGGTTCTCTCGGGATCATATCCCAAAGAGCCGTCCCGATGGATCACGTTTTCGAGCAACAAGTGAAGGAGCCGCGCGATGAGGCGCGCAATGCGTTCCATTTCCGCATCTAATTTCAGTTTTCCGTTGATATGTAGCCGCCGCGCGAATAAAATGCTGGAAAGCGACCACGTCAGGGATTCCACGAAGGCCCCGCGGTTGCCCCCGAATATTTCCTTATTGATGTCGGGCGTCGCATACGGACTCGCATCTATACCATTTTCTTCGATATAGTCCATGACCCAAACGAGCGTCTGGCGGTATTTTTCCTTCTCGCTCTCCGTAAATTCAACCTTATAGCGATCCATCAAAAGGGAGAGCAAGAATAAACCGTATGTCTGGTTTATGAGTCCCTCTTTCGTGTTGTCGGCAGACAGATTAAAGAAGAATTGCTCCTTGCTCCGTTTGATGGCATCTGAAGATTTCAGCCAAACATTTTTGATTTCCGTGCCAACCGTTTCGTAGCTCTTATATAACTTGAAGAGCTTCTCGCGTTGTTCGATATTTTGCTCTAACCCCAAGTTAAATTCTTTTTCCATAGTTTATCTCCCTATCTTTTCAAAAATTTCTAAAAGTATTTTCAACGCCACCCATGAAGTAATGTCGTTTATATCATTTTGCGGAGAAACTTCTACCAAATCGAGCATACGAATTGGCAACCGATCGAATAGTCCGCAAATCAGATCCCGCACCATGAGAGGATCCAGTCCAAAGCTCTCGGGCGTACCCGTCCCGGGCGCATAGGCGGGATCCAAAGAGTCGATATCCCACGACAGATAAATTGCGTCGTATCCTTGGAATTTTTTTGCCAAAAGCGAAACGACTTTTTCCGTTCCTCTTTTGCGGCATTCGTCCGCATCGATTACAAAAATCGGGGCCTGCGACAGAAGTTCCAACTCTTGAAGTTCGTAAGAACGGATCCCCACCATGGAAATATCTTCGGGAGCATAACCGTTTTCCAGCGCCCTTCTGTTTACGCAGGCGTGGGAGGATTTGGACCCGAGATATTCATCACAGATATCGGCATGGGCATCTAAATGAATGATTCCGCATCTGCTCCCGTGCAATCGCCTGAAAGCCTTCTCGGTCAAAATGCTGACCGAATGATCCCCTCCCAGCATGACGGTAAGTTTTTTCCCGTTCAGTTTGGAGAGCATCGCAAACGCTTGATCGAAAGTGGCGCCGATATCGCCCGCATCATACAGTTTTGCAAAAATTTGCTTGCCGCTCGCCGTAACGGGGGGCAAATACGCACTACATGCACGGAGTACGGCGGGCGCGTCCGCCGCTCCCCATTTCACGGAGCAGTTTTCATCAAAGGGAATCCCGAAAATCGCAACGTCAGCCCGTTCTAATTGTTCTGTTTGTAAACCTCTCCACATTTCTTTTTACGCTGAAAAATTTTTATGATACTATCATTCATCGCCAAAATTTGCCGAAAAACGATAGCGAGTTCCGAATAATAATTCCTACCAGGGAATGTCCGACGCTCGACCGAAGCGAGCCGCATCCATAAAGACAACCCACATTTCCACCTATTCCATTATAACAAGGGATCGCTCGGTTGTCAATATTAAGCAGAACTTTTTTGATGTTTTGGTTGAAAATCTTTCGCGGAAACGACAAATCGTCCTTTGGAAAAAATAGTCGAAAAACTGCAAAAAAGACCCCAGCAGAACCTTTTTACGGGTTCTACTGGGTCTCACTTGGTGAGCGGTATTCAGTCTTAATCGAATAGCCCGTTTTAATCCCAATGCGACTGCAAAAACAGCAACAGCCGCTTATTCAGAATTTGAATGTATTTCTCCGTAACTTCCCACTCCTGCGCGAGTGCCTTTTGCGTCTTTCCTTGAAGATACAGCCCCTCATACACCTGCGCCTGCCGCTTCGGAGCCGCTTTTGCAAGCGCATTATAACGCGCAATCAAACTTTTATAGTCGCCGTGGTCGGTGACTTCAAAAGGGCGTTTCATCGTGCGTTTGAGCTTGTAATATTCCCGAATGAAGCGCAGATCGGCGCGTATTTCTTCCAATGATTTCATCTTGTTTTCCTCTTTGCCTTACTCCGAAAAGTTGGGGCTGTGAGAACGCGGCGTGTGCTTGTCTTGAACAAGTAGAGCAAAATTGTCGTCTTAATATTTAATTCGCAAGTACTTACTGAATTACCTGCGTTATAACTGGGAGTAATATTCCTGCGACCTGTATGCCTTGCTCCACAATCCATTTCAAACATTCTTTTACTTTTTGCCAACGTTTGCCTTTGCTTTCTTTGCTTTTTATCAATGTTTCTAATTCTGATATTTTTTCGATAACCGATTTATATTGTTCATCGGCTAAACCTAAATCTTCTGCTCTTTGACGAGCATTTTCAAAAGTTGCAAAAATGTCGATTGCGATTTCATTTTTTGCTTCAACAGTTATTTGCGGCTGGAAGTTAATCTCCTGTTTATTTCCTGCATTAGCATCCTTTGGACTATCGTCGCATAACTTATTTACATATGAATGCAATTTTGTAACAAGTCCCCGTATCATTGCATCTGAAATTTGAAAACCGCGAATTTTGAGTGCTTCTTTTGGGACAGTGGCAATATGTTCAATGGTTTCATCAAAAATGAATTTTCCATAATATGAATGATAAACATTCATTAAAAAATCATATTTTTCGCTATCACTTTGAAGATTTTTACCTTTTTCAACAAGATCCAAAATTCCGCATATTTCATCAATGCTTTTTTGCTTAGCAAGATACCCCTCCAGGAAGCCTTTTAATACTTTTTGATCTCTAATTTTATACTCACTAGAATAAGGCGGCAAAGCAGCATTCCATCCCCTTGCTCGTAAACTGACGTTGAAACCTTGCCCATAAAATGCCCGCATTTCTTCAGTAAGTTCTTGCATATCTGCCAATCCCTGTATAGCATCAACACGAGATAAGAATGCTCTTGTTTGTTCGATTTGTTTCAAAGTCATATTGATTTCCCCTATATAAATATTTTTCCATTTAATTATAACAGAATTGTAAAAAAATTCAAAGCAAACAATCAGAACTATTGCAAAAAAATCATGTTTATGCTATAATTTGTAAAAGTGTACAGTTGGGAAGATAAAGATGACAACACTTGAAGAAAATACGGCAATCTGCGTAAAAGATTTTGCTCTTTTTGGAATAAAGATTGAGCCCATACGGCAATATTATTCCCCGCAAGAAGCGAACTATGAATTTGAAATCATTTCCTTACCGTCGGTAGCCGCTTTTAACCGCGCCGTAGAGACAATGAAACTCATGTGCGACCTGTCTTGTGAGATGATAGGAGCAGGACAATTCCGTCTTCATTGCCCTTGCAATAGGCAATATATCGGCGTTGGAAACTGTGAAAAGTATCTTGAAGAGGCTGTCTCTGCCGATGAAAACGGGGTACAAAAAGGCTATATCTGTTTTGGGAAAGGCAACTTTGACTATATCGTCACGAGCATGGAGAAAGCGGCGCACATTCTCGTCGCGGGAACTACGGGAAGCGGTAAATCTTGCTTACTGAACTCTCTTATTATGGAATTGCTTTGTTTTTCAAATGCGCAACTCATTTTGATAGACCCCAAGCAAGGCGTTGAATTTGGTATCTATGAGCAAGATGTCCATAAGCGTATTTGTTCTGTCGCAAAGAATGTTTCCGAAGCCGTAGAATGGCTTTCTGTCGCCATAAACGAAATGGAAAGACGATATGCCCATATGAAAGAGAAAGGCTTGAAAGCGTATGACGGCGTTCGGCTCGTCGTTGTCATTGATGAACTTGCAGATTTGATGATGACAAGCAAAAAGACGGTCGAACAATCTATCGTAAGAATAGCGCAAATGGGACGTGCGGCAGGCGTTCATCTTATTGTTGCTACCCAAGACCCGCGTGCAAGCGTTGTAACAGGCTTGATTAAGTACAATCTCCCGACAAAGGTATGCCTGAAAACCGCGAACGCACAACATTCCATGAATATCATTGACGTTGGAAAGGGCGCAGAGTTGCTCGGGAAAGGCGATGCTTATATTCAACTATCCACCTCGCTCGATTTATTGAGATGCCAATGCCCGAAAATATCAGACAAAGAAATATTAGACTGTATAACAAGAAAAGGAGAATAAAAAATGGGGAGGGCTTTGCTCTCCCTATTTTTTTGCGCTTTTCGTTTATCCCTCAATTATCCCTACTTTATCCCTTGATTATCCCTTATGGCAACAGGGCGTGTGCTTGTCTTGAACAAGTGCGGCGGCTAATGCCGCCGCAGACAAGCACACGCCCTGCCGAACCGCAAACCAAAAAAGAAAGTCATCAAAGCCGCGCGAAGCGGCGGCCGCCGCTGAACCGCTTGGCGATCCGCCGCTTGGTCGCGGCGGTCTTTTTTGATTGTACCTTTCTTTGCATTGTTTTTGTGCCGGTCGCGGCAGCGGGCAGTCCGCTTGCTTCCGCGGCTTTTTCTTTTTGCCTCAAAATTTTTTCGGGGAAATACCCTGTCAAACCGCCTTTCCCGTGGCTAACCTATGGAGGGGATATTGTGGAAAGTAAAAAAATCTTTCGTGAGATACCCCGCCAAAACGCATTTTTCGTGGCTAACTTATGGAGGGTGTTTCGCGTTCGGACAAAAATTTTTGCAAAATACCCTAACGAAAAGCGGTTTTCGCCGCTTATAAGTGAGGGGTCTTGTGGAGAACAAGAAAATTTTT
>CANRND010000002.1 GCA_947631905.1 uncultured Clostridia bacterium
TAACTTTTTCCACCGTCTCCTCGATGCGGGCGGGGTGGATCCTGCCGTCGGCGATCAATTTTTCGAGGGTAAGGCGGGCGATCTCCCGTCTCACGGGGTCGAAGCCAGACAAAATGACGACTTCGGGGGTATCGTCGATCACAAGTTCGATGCCCGTGGCATTTTCGAGTGCGCGGATATTTCTCCCCTCTCTGCCGATGATGCGCGCTTTCATATCGTCGTTGGGAAGCGGCACCACGGACACGGTGGATTCGGACGCATGGTCCGACGCGCAACGCTGGATGGCGAGGGAAATAATATTTTTGGCGTTGATCTCCGCCTCTTCCTTTGCCTGCGCTTCGAGGTTGCGCACCTGCACCGCGCAATCGCGGCGGGTCTCGTCGAGGATCTCGTCGGTGAGCTGCTGCTTCGCCTCTTCGCGGGTGAGCTGGGCGATGCGTTCAAGCTCCTGCGTCATGAGTTCCTGCTGATGGGAGACCTGCTCCTGCATCTTATCGACCTCTTCGGTCTTTTTGACGAGGTTCTTCTTCTGGTCTTCGAGGGACTGCTCTTTGCGGGAAATATCCGATTCCCGTTTTTCAAGCTGGTCCTCCTGCTTGTTGAGGCGGGCTTCCTGCCGCTGTTGTTCAGCGCGCTTTTCGCGCATCTCCTGTTCGAAATCGTTTCTTCGCTTTTCTACCTGTTCCTTCGCCTCTAAAATCGTTTCCCGCTTCAACTGCTTGCAATCTTCTTTCGCTTTTGCAAGCATTTCTTCCACTTGCTGCGATGTTTCGTCGAGCTTTTGTGCATTTCTTTTTTTGGAAACTTGTTTGAGAACGAGCCATGTTACCAAACCGCCGAGGCCGAGTCCCACAACGAGGAAAACGACGAATAAACCGGCGGCAAGTCCCACGCTCATATCAAGGAGCAGGCTAACAAATGTGTTCATAAGTAGCCTCCTTGCAATGATTTTTTTGACTTCTATTCTAAGACGCCCAAAAGGGCATAGTTAGACATTGTCGTTTGTATTATACTATCTTTTGGCGCGCCTGTCAATCAAATCACGGTCATATGTGGATACTATAAAAATTTTTTCGCCGTTTCGGCGGAAAAGCCGCGTAGGGAAAAAAGGCCTCGGGGAAGTTCCCCGAGGCCTTTGTTTTTTATTCGCCGTCTCCCGACGCCGCGTCCTTATCCCGCTTGCGTTTGGAAGCTACGACGCCGATCGCCGCGCCGAGCAACGCCACCTGCACCACAAGGAGCATGATACATGCCGTGATGTCGAGCGGCTCTTCTTCCACATAGATGGGATATACGTCGTCGAGACCGTACCAATTCTGCGTTTCCTCTACGGTGACGCGCGCGTAGTACGTTCCCGCGGGCTGTTCGGAGATGTCGCCGTCGAGCGGCTGCGTGCAAGCCTCGTCGTAGTAGTATGCGATCGTCGGCTCACCGAACTTCGCAACGGGGCCTTCCACGTCGTTCACCGTATTGCCGAACTCCACGATCCACGCGTTCGGAGCTTTGATGATGTCCGCATGCAGGACGATCTCGGAAAGTTCGACGTTTCCTGCATCGGGGCCTTCGAGTTCGAGCTGTACGTAGACGCGTTTCGCCGTACCGACGTTCTCGTCTTCGAAGCGTGCGGTGTAGCCCTTCACGCTCGCGTTGAAGCCGCTCAGCCAGCCGTAGCCGAGGACGGTGATCTCCGCGTCGGTGGTGCCGTCGTATACCTTGTCGAGCGCTTTAAGATATCTGCCCCATCCGCCATCGCCGTTCGGATCGATCGTCGCTTTGCGGATGTCCGCAGACAGCGTGAGCGTATCCTCTTCAAGGAAGTAATTCGTTGCGTCTTCCCCGAGCAACAGCACGAGCGCGGGATCGATATGCACAGTCACGGGTTTATCCGTTCCCACATTCGCATCCGCAAACGCGCCGCTCAGCAAGTTGTAATCCCCAGTCACCTTATCGCCGAAGTAGAGCGTGACGAGCGTTGCGCCCGAGAAGTCGAGCGTGGCGAGCGTGCCGCCGTCAAAGACCTTATCGTTTGCCGCGATCCCCTCTACATGGAGTCCGCGGGGAGCGACCGTGAACGTTGCGATGAGACGTTCGCCCGCATAGAGTTCCCACGTACCCGCGTCGAGATCGGGGGTAAGGTATTCGCTAAGGGCCTTGAACAGACTGGTGTCCGTCAGGGTGAAGTCGATGTGCGATTGCGCGCCCGTCGATTTTGTCAGTTCGAGACGGAAGCTGCCTGTAACGTTCGCCTGCGGCGCGTGGAACTGCTTGTCGGCGGGATCGGCGTACGTCCATCCTTCGATCTGTGCCGCCACGCCCCAGACCGCGTACAGTTCGATGAGGCCTTTGCTATCGGCAGGAACGGGATACGTCGTGGTATAGAGGCCGTCCGCCGCCACGGCGAGAACGCCTGCAAGGCTCTTATCGAGCGTCCAGCCGAGGAAAGTAACATAGTCCTCTGCCTCCGCCTGTACATCGGGAAGAAGCGCATTCTGCCCTGCCGTGTAGGCGGTATCGGAGGGCATGCTCTGCGCATATCCGAGCGGATCGGCAAAGTGGATGACGTTGTCCTCCCAATCGGGCGTGCCGTTGCCGTTCACGTCGACGCCCCATACCGCATAGAAGTCGATATACTTGCCGTCTGCGTCTACGGCGCTCACGGTGTAAGCGTTCGTCAGTCTGCCGCCGTCGAGATACCTCGCGCTCGCCGCATAGTAATTTGCGGAAGTGGGATACCCTTCGGTGTAGAGGAAGTTCATGGGATCGTCGAAGTCGCGCGTCCAGCCGATGAGGGTGTACGTGACGCCGCCAGACGTGAGCGACATTTCGTCGGAGAACGTATAGGTCTCGCCCGCCTTCAAAGTCACTCTGTCGGGCATGTGCGCGGAGACGCCTTCCGCACGCTGGGTGAAGCGGAGCGTGAAATCGTCCGTCCAATCCGGCTTTTCGTTGCGGTTGCCGTCTACGCCCCAGACCGCGTACATGGTGATGACGCGGTAGCGGGAATCCGAGAACTTCACCGTGTAAGGCCAATTTACGAGCTTGCCGCTGACGGCGCTGCCCGGATCGTCGAGATAGAGGTCTCCCGCAACCGTACGGTCGAACGTCCAGCCGAACAGAACGTAATTCCTGCCGTTCACGGTCACCGAGCGGGTGGCGGGTTCCGTTACGGAATCGCCCGCTTTGAGGCCGCGACGCCGATCGAGAAGCGATTCGGGGCCGAACAGAGAGTAAAGTTCGAGCGTGTAATCCTCCGACCAGTCGGGGTTATCGTTTTCATTGCCGTCGATTGCCCATACCGCATGCAACGTGATCACATTGCCGACTGCATCCGCGCCGTTGACGCGGTAGATACTGCTCAGATCGAAGTATTTGATCGTCGGCTCGTTTGTGAACAGATACGAGCTTGCGCTTTCGAGCGTCCATCCGATGAGAATGTAGCGCACGCCATTGTGCGAGATACTGACAACGGTATCTACGCCGAGCGCGATCTCCATGCCCGTCAGCTGGTTTTCGATGCTTCTGAATATCCTGGAAGTATCCCCTGACGTGAGACGGTCGTTCGTATCTTTTACGAATTTGACCGTATAGAAGTTTTCTTCCCAGTCGGGCGTGCCGTTATGGTTGTGGTCCTTGCCCCAGACCGCGTACAGCACGATCGTGCCGTCGCCGTCGGCGTCGTCTGCCGCAGACACGGTGTAACTGCTTCCCGCCGCCAAATATGTGATTTCGGGTTCTGCCGTGTAGAGATAATTTTCACTTTCGTCGCGGTCGAGCGTCCAGCCGAGGAGCATGTAATGTTCGCCGTCGGGCGTATCGAGGGTGAGCGCGCCGAAGTCGAGGGAAACAATGCTGTTCACCGTGCGGTTCTCTTCCTCGGCGGGCATTCCGCTTGCCGTGCCGCCCGCCTCATTCACGAAGCGTACCATGAACAGATCGTTCCAGTCGGGCGTGCCGTTGCCGTTGGCGTCGATGCCCCATACCGCATAGAGAGTGACCTTATTTTCGCTGTCCATCTTGGCAAGATCGACGGGATAGCCGCTCTCCGCCGTATACACTTCGCCGCCCAACGCGCCCGAGAGGCTACCGAAAGCGGAAGCCGTGGTGAATGCGTAGTAAGGGGAAGCCGTAGGCTTGACGCCCGCCCAACCGATGAGGGTGTAACTCACGCCGCCGAGCTTCATGCTCAGCGAATATGCCGCGAGATTGACCGTCATGCCCGCCTGCACGGACACTTCGTCGGGCATTCCGCCGTTCACCGAGGCGTTATCCAAAACGGAGCCCTCCGTTGCGTTTTCGAAGCGCACTGCATAGTGGCGGGAGAAATCAGGCGTGCCGTCGTGGTTGTTATCCACGGCCCAGACCGCATACGTCTTGATCACATGATCCGCTGTCGCATAATAAGGATCGACGTTATCGCTGTTGAAATAGCCGTTGAGCGCGAGCAAGGTACTGAGATCCGAGCAGAGGTGCCAACCGGGTTCATACGTCCAGCCGAGCAACACGTAGTCGTCGTTCCCGATCCTCAAATAAGGAACACTCTCAGGCTTATCCTCGGGCATGTCGAAGAGTTCGCCGAGCTTCTTCTCCGTATTGCGGGTGGCGTTCACAAATGCCTCGGCCGTGATCGGTTCGCCCTTATAGGTAAGGGTATAATCGCCCGAATAGCTGTCTGTGGGCAGGAACTCGATCGTATAGAGTTCGGTCTCTTTCCAGTCGGGCGTGCCGTCGCCCTTGCCGTCGTTGTCTCGGTCAACACCCCAAACCGCGTACAGTTCGATGATACTGTCGCCGTCGAAATCGTCGGCCGCCGCGATGGTATATTTCTGCTCCGCACCCTCGGCCGTCATCTGCATGATCTTGGCAAGATCGCTTACGGAAGGCGTCTCCTCATAGAGGTAAATGCCGCTATTGAGCGTCCAGCCGAACGCGGTGAAGTTCTTGCCGCCGAGTTCGAGTTTGAGCGAAGCCGCAAGAGCAACTGCGGTCCCCTCTAAGCCGCTTTGATCCGTAGGAAGCGATCCCGTCAACGTACCCGTATCCGTTCCCGCATGGAACCTGACGGTAAACGTCTCGGCGTAGTCCGCCTTGCCGTTGCCGTTGCCGTCTTTCGCCCACACGGCGAAGAAGCGGATATACTTCTCCTCGTCGGCGTCGCCCGCCTTTACGGTGTAGCGCACGCCCGCCTCGAAGAAGTTATCTCCCTCGGGAGCTGCCGTTACGATCTCGCTCGGACCGCTGCGCCGCCAGCCGACAAGGGTATACCGGGTCGTTACGCCATCTTTCGTGATTTCAAGCGCGTTCGAAGCGAGAAGCACGATCTCCTTGTCCGCCTGCACGCCTGCCAAAAGGTAAGGAAGATTATTGCCGCCGACAAGTTCGTCCTCTTTAAGGCCATTGACAAATTCCACATAATAGAGCGTCTCTTCCCAATCGGCAATTCCGCTGTTGTTGGAGTCGAGACCCCAGACCGCGTACAGCGTGATGAGATTCTCGTCCCCTATCCGCGTTGCGTTCTCCGCGGCCACGGTGTAGCTGTCTTTGAGGATCGCAAAGTCCGAAGGAGCTTCGTCGTAGATGTGGCTACCATCTTTCGTCGTCCAGCCGACGAGGACGTAGGTATTGGCGCCGACCGTAATGGAAATGCGCGAGCCGCTCAAACTGACGGTCAATCCGTTGACGATGTCGCCGACTTTCAATCCTGTGGTCTTAGAGCCGAAGAGACCAACGCCGCCCGTCGGTTTCACGCCGGAGCCGTTTTGGAGTTCGACCGAGAACAGGTCGTTCCAATCGGGCGAGCCGTCCTTGTTGCTGTCAATCCCCCAGACCGCGTACAGCATGATGTTGTTCGTCGCGTCTGCGTCGCTTGCCCGCACCGTATAGGTGTCGGTGTACAGAACGTACGTGGGAGCGGTTTCATGGAGATGCGCTCCGGACGTGAGCGTCCAACCGATCAAGACGTAGGTCTTGCCGTTCAGTTCGAGGGAATAATTCATCTCAAGCGAAACTTTGTTCCCGCTCTCATCGAGAAGCTTCTCGCCGCTTATGGGTGGAACCGTGGGCATGGCTTCGGGGGTACTCGTGCCGCCCGATCCGTTGGAGAAAGTCACCGTGAACTCCTCGGTATAATCGGGCATCTTGTTGCCGCCGCCGCTCCGGTTGTCGTCTACCCCCCAAACCGCATACAGGGTGATGACGAAATCTTCCCCGAGGCCGTCTACTTCATCGTCTTTCGCCTTAACGGTGTACGTATCGCCCGCGACGAGAGACGACTTGATCTCATCGTAATCGCTCGCGGACGTGCAGAGGTAGGTCCCCTTTGTAAGCGTCCAGCCGAGGAGTTGATAGGTGTGTTCGCCCGAGACAAATCTACAATCCGCATATGTGCTGAGATTGACCGTATCGTCCGTGAGCAGGTAGGTATACGTTGCGGGCAACATGCCGTTCTTTTCGGCGCCTTCTGCGTCCGCGCCCGCAACGAGCTTCACGATATAGGCGTTCTCCTCCCAATCTGGAATGCCGTTGCCGTTCGTATCCGCTCCCCAAACCGCATACAGAGTGATGTGGAGATCGGCTTCCGAGCTGTCGAGAAGGTCGTGCGCCGCGTTCACGGTGTAGCTGTCGCGGTAGACGGTGATATCGGGCATCTTGCCGTCTTTGCTCAAACTGTCGTCCTTTTCCGTCGTCCAGCCGATGAGAAGATAGGTGATCCCCTCGTGCGTAAGCGAAATGCGCTTATCTACCTTGCTGTAATAGCCGTCGCCGAGCGTAACGCTGTTGCCGCGGAGTACGCCTTCGAACTTCTTGCCGAAGAGATCCTCCCCGCCCGTAACGGGATCGGTGTAAACGTTTGCAAGTTCAACAGTGTAGGTATCTTCCCTGAAATCGGCCTCGTCGTTGGAGTTGGTATCCTTTGCCCAGACCGCATAGAGAGTGATTACCTGCTCGTCGTCCGCATCGCTCACTTTTAAGGTATACGTGTTTCCTGCGGCGATGAAAGTTACCGCTATCTGTTCGCTTTCTACTACATAACTCGTAAGCGCAACGGTGGACCAACCGACAAGGACGTATCTCACGCCGTCTTTCGTCATTGCGGAGACCGCAGGACCGGGGATCTCGCTACCGACGTCTTGGTTGCGGATCACAAACAAAAGTTTCGGCGTTCCCGTTTCCTCGGCGTTGACAAAGTTCACGGTGTAACTCTGCTTGTAGTCGGGTTCTCCGTCGCCCGTGCCGCCGTTTTCCGTATCGGCCGCCCAAACGGCGTAGAGTGTGACGTCTGCGGTCACTTGATAGCGTTCTCCCGTTGCGAAGAAAGATACGGTAGGCGCGCCCATCGTGCAGTAACCCGCGGGGTCGCTCAGTTCCACCGTCGTCCAACCGACGAGCAGATACTTCACGCCTTCCGCCGTCAAGGTGACGGGCGTACTGCTTTCGAGCGTGACGGAAGTATTCGCAAGGATGCCATCGACCGTCTTCGTAAACGCGGTTCCGTCGCCCGTCCAACCTGCAACTTCGCCTGCCGCCGAATTTTCATAGGTGATGGTATACTTCTCGTCCGCGTAGTCGGGCGTGCCGCTGTTGTTCTTATCGCATGCCCAAACCGCGTAGAGAGTGATAACTTGCTTGCCATCGACCTGCGCGGCGTCTTTGGAAGCGACCGTATAGCTTCCGCCCGCCGCAACATACCAACTATCCGTAAATTCGGGTGCGGGATCGGAATCAAAGAGATATGTTGCCAAGCCGCTCTTCGTCGTCCAACCGACGAGAACGTAAAGCGCTTTTTCCGTCGTTGCAAACGCGTAATCTTTCAGCAGGGTGACTTCCGTACCAACCGTAAGGCTGTTGATGGTGTAAGGCAGATCGTTCGGGGTAGGCGTGCCGTCCGCCGCACAGGTAAACCTGACGGAATAGGTCTGCTTGTAGTCGGGTTCTCCGTCGCCCTTGCCGCCGTCGTTATCCGCCGCCCAAACGGCATGGAGCGTGATGACGTTCCCGATTGCATCATCTGCGTCCACGACATACTTTCCGTCTTCGAGTTTGACGGTCGGTTCGCCCGCAAAGTAGTAGTCTTTCGCCGTTTCCGCCGTCCAGCCGACGAACACGTAATTCACGCCGTCTTTTTGAGCGGTCTTTCCGTCAAGGTCTATCGGCAAAGTCACAGTCGTGCCGCTGAGATACGTCTTATCGTCCTTAGGCGCCGTGACGCCGTCCGCGTTCGTCTCGTAGATGATAGAATACTTTTCGTCTTCCCAGTCGGGTTCGCCGTTGCCCGTGCCGTCGTTGTTCATGTCGATCGCCCAAACGGCATGGAGCGTGATGACGTTCTTCGCGTCTACTTTCTTCGCGTCCGCGCCGTTTACGGTGTAGCTCTCGCCCAAGAGGGTCCCCGCTTTGGGTTCCTCGGTGAGGAGATAGCTATCCAACGTCTGCAACGTCCAACCGAGCAGGACGTAGTGCTTTTCTTCAACGTCGAGAGTGTAGCCCGTAGGCAACTGCACGGAAGAGCCGAGGTCGAGCAAGAGGTCTGCGGGAAGCGCAAACGGTTTCAACTCGCCGCCTGCTTTGCCTTGATCGTAATGAACGATGTACTGATGCAGGAAGTCGGGTTCGCCGTCGCCCTTGCCGCCGTCCTCGTTGTCGAGCGCCCAAACGGCGTAGAGGACAACGGGAGTTTTATCGTCTTTCCCGATCGTGTAGAAGCCGTCATAGAGCGTAAGTCCTTTATACACGGCAAGCGTTTCCACAAGCACATTCTTCTCGTCTTTCGTCCAACCGTAGAAGATATAATGTTTGCCGTCCGCCGAGGTATATACGGTCTCCGCGGGTGTAGGCGCGGTCGCCGTCATGCCGACGAGCAACGTGTTGCCCGCCGCGTCAGTCGTGACGTTCTTCCCGCTCTCTTCGGTGATCGCAGTCTGATAGGTATCTTTGAACGTGACGGTGTACGGGGTTTCGTCCCAATCGGGCGTGCCGTTGCCGTTGTTATCCTCTACCCAAACGGCGTAGAGGGTAATGAGCTTCGCCTCGTCCGCCGCGCTTACGGGGATCGAGAACGTACTGCCCGTGCGTTCATTATAGAACCCATCTTTGATCAATTCGTTGTAACTTTCCTCGCCGTCGATGCCGAAGAGGTAAGAGGTCCCCTCCTTGTTTTCGAGCGTCCAGCCTGCGAGCGTATAGCGTTTTACAAGGGTCGTAATATTCCCTTCTGCGTCGGTCTTGTACAGGCTCAGGGCATAGCCGTAGCCGTTCGAGTAAACGAGTTCGACCTTGTCGCCTTGCGCCGCCAAGCCGAAGCGGGACAGCGGCCAAGAAGGTCCGCTGATCTCATAGACATGATCATCGGGAGCCTTATCGCCGACAACATCCTGGAAGAGGACCGTATAGGTAGCCCAATCGGCAGTGTTATTGTTGTCGTTGTCGATCCCCCAAATGGCGTAGAACGTGATCTTGCCGTCCTTATCCGCATCCGCCGCAAGCACGGTGTATGCGCTGTCCGCACCGTAGATGATGACGCTACCCGTGTTTTGGATATAGCTCTCCAAAGTATCGCACAGATAATTGTCACCTTTGTTCGCCGTGAGCGTCCAGCCCATGAGAACGTAGTGCTTACCGTTCGCCTCTAACGTAGCGCCTTTGGGCAATGTCACCGTTTCGCCCACCGATTTCCCGGTCTCATCGGAGAATGTGGGAGTAGGAGTTCCCGATAGGGTCCCATTATCGTAATGGACGGTAAAGGTCTGCTTGTAGTCGGGTTCTGTATCGCCGTTGTCGTCTCTGCCCCAGATCGCGTAGAAAGTAATTACGCCGTTTTCGTCCGCGTCTTTGGGATCGAGGGTGTAAGAAGTCTCTTTCAGCGCGTCGGCATATCCGCTCTCATCGCTTTCATCTTCGCAGATGTGCGCCCCGGGCGTTCTCGTCCAGCCGAGGAGAGTATACTTCTTGCCGTCCTCCGTCGTGAGCGAGTAGCCTGTGAGCAACTCTTCCGTGGTGGGAGTTCCCTCTTTCCATTCGAGTTCGTCGCTGGACTGCGGCAGAGGGTTCTCCCCCTCCGCGTTGGTAGCCGTGCCTGTCGCGCCCGCTTCGAAGCGGAGCGTGAATTTCTCCGCATAGTCCGGGGTGCCGTCCTCGTTCATATCGATCCCCCAGACCGCATGGAGGGTGATGATATGATCGGAATTTGCATCCTCCGCTTTGACGGTGTAGATGCCCTGCGCCTCAGTGAAGTCGGCAGGCACCTTTGTGCCGTCCTCGAAGAGGTAGCTCGTAAGCGCCTTTGCCGACCAGCCGATGAGCGTGTAATGCTTGCCACCGGCGTCGAGGGTGTAGTTCAAACGGGTGACGACTTCCGCGCCCACGGACTGATTTTCCACATCCTGCGGCAGATTGTCCGAAGCGAGCGTGCCTTCCACATCGTTATGATATGTTATGGTATAAGTTTGCGCGTAGTCGGGGATCTTATCGCCCGTGCCGCCGTTCTCGTTGTCCTCCGCCCAAACGGCGTAGAGGGTGATGACGTTCTCCTCGTCTGCAAGTTCAAGGACGTCGAGCGTATAGACATAGCCCGCCTCGAACATTCCGCCCGACTTCACATAGTTCCATACGGGAGCGGAGTTGTAGAGGTGACTGCCTGCTTGCGTAGACCAGCCCACGAGGACATAGTGCTTGCCGTCCTTTGTTGCGGTGACGGTAAATGCGTTCTTCGAACCGTCCATGCCCGCAAGCGTAGCCGTAAGCCCTTCGAGAAGCTCTACTTCCTTTTCGGGGAGCGTACCGTCAACCGTAAGCGAACTGCCGTCTTGATAGACGATACTGAACTTCTTGTCTTCCCAATCGGGCTTGCCGTTGCCGTTTTCGTCGATGCCCCATACCGCATACAACTTGATGACATGATCGGAATCCGAATAGCGCGTATAGAGGGTAAAGTTTTCTCCCGCTTTGGTGTAGTCCGTTTCGGGAACGTCAGCCTCCGACGTGAAGAAGTAGCCGCCCGTAAGCTCTTGTGCCGACCAGCCGAGCAGGGTGTAACGCTTACCCTCTCCCGTGAGAAGCGAGTAGCCCGTGCGGGTTTGAATTTCCGCGCCGATCTTTTGCCCGTTCAGCGTGTAAGGCAGATCGTCGGGCGAAAGCGTGCCGTTTTCGGGTTTTACGTATTGAACGGCATACTCCTGCAAATAGTCGGGAGTCTTATCGCCCTTGCCGTTCTCCTCGTTGTCCTCCGCCCAAACGGCATAGAGGGTGATGGTGTGTTTGTAGTCGCCGCCACCCGGGGACAAATTATCCTCGTCGAGCGTATACTCCGTGCCGACGGTATAATAATGTTTATCTTGCAAGCTCTTGGAAGTAGCGGGATCTTGATAGAACAGGTAGGCCGCGTCACCGTCCAACTCTGCCGCCGTCCACCCGACGAGCAGGTATCTGATCCCATCGACGGTGAGAGAATAGGTATACCCGCCGTCTTTGTCCTTGCCGGGCAGTGTTACGATTGCGCCTTTGAGCTGATCGTGTTCTGCAAGGGTTCCGAGAACTTCCGAGGTGAGATCGGTACCTGTGGTATGGCCCACTACCTCATAGATCACGTCGTAGCGGTCGAAATCGTCGTAGTCGGGCGTGCCGTTTTGGTTGGTATCGATCGCCCAAACCGCGTAGAGCGCGATCACGCCGTTCTCGTCGGCGTCCACAGGGTCTACCTTGTAGACGCGCATTTCGGCGGCTTCGAGATGGCAGTAGTAGAACTTGCTATTGTACTCGCCGTCGTAACGCCCGTACCGATCGGTAGAATTCGACTCGGTATCGGAACCCCAAACATACTTTGCGTCTGCTTTCGTCGTCCAACCGATCAGGATATAGCTCACTCCGCCGATATTGGCGCGCAGATATTTCACATCCTGATCCGCCATAGGATCGGTCACTTCAACGCCGCCCTGCAAGTCTTTTTGGGCCGCGGGCATGAACACCGCGCCCTCTAACGATACCGTGTTCCTGAACTCCACGGTGAAGTTCTCGGCGTAGTCCGCCGTGCCGTTGCCGTTTTCGTCGATCCCCCAGACCGCGTAGAACGTGATGGAGTATTGATACCCGTCCGTTCCCTCAGGTTTCGCGTCGTTCGAAGCGACTACATAATTGCCGCCGGCCGCGCAATACACCGCAAAGGACGGCGCGGCGTCGCAGAGATGACTGCCCTCTTGCGTGGTCCAACCGACGAGAACATACTTCTTGCCGCCGTCACCGGGGGTCGTAAGGGTGAGGGTCCCGTCCCGAACAAGCCCTTCGTCCAACGCAACGGTTTCCCCGAGCTTGTGGGCGCCGCCGTCTTTGGGCAGGTACCCCTCCTGCGAAAGCGTGCCATCGGTGCCGTTCTCATATTTGAGCGTGTACGTTTCCCTGTAATCGGGCGTTTCGTTGCCGTTGAGGTCGATGCCCCAAAGCGCGTAGAGGGTAATACAATCGTCTTTCACGTCGGACGCTTTCAGCTGGAAGCGTTCCAACGCGGCGTTATTTGCCGTGAACGTAGGCGGCGCGTCGTTGTAGAGATACTTCGTAGGAGTAAGGCTCAGGTCTTCCGTCGTCCAGCCGATGAGGACATACTCATTCCCGTTGATTTGAAGACGGAATTTCTTCCCGTCCTCCGCGGTGTTCGACCAGTACGCCCACTCGCCGAGCCTGAACTCGGATCGCTTGGTATCATCCGTATGCACCGTTTGGTCGTTATAGGTCGGGATATTCAGCGTGCCGTCGGTTTTTGTATTCACGCCGACAAGCGTTCCTTCGCTCCCGTCGCCGAGCTTGAACTTGACGGGATACTTCGTATCGTCCCAGTCGTAGTTGCCGTCGCCGTTGTTATCGAGCCCCCAAACCGCGTAGAACACGATACTGAGATCGCCCGTTTTCTCGCCTGTCGTCAAGTCGTCGGCGGCGTCCACGATGTAACCGTCGCGCTGGCCCGCTAAAACGAACTTTTGATAGGTCGCCTCATTCGATACGTCCTCTTCGACCAAATAGAAGCTCTCGCTTGCGTTTTTCACGGTGGTGAAGCCGAGGAGGAGATACCTCTTCTGCGCGTCGCCTGCGCCCTTGACGAGGGAATAGAGACTGTTGCGGACGACGACCGAGGTGCCGATTCTCTGGTTCTTATAGATCAGATCGTACCACGCGGGGTCAATGGTAACGTCACTGGCGGCGGCGGTGGCGTCGTCGAGCTTGAACGTGACGGTAAATTCCTGCATGTAGTCGGGAACGCCGTTGTTGTTCGCGTCCGCAGCCCAAACCGCATTGAAGTCTACACTGCTACTGCTACCGTCCTCTTTTACGGGCGTGGTGTAGCTTCCCCCTACCGAATAGTACTTGTCGTTTCCGTAATACTCCGCGGGGGTTAGGTACTCTGCATTATATTGATAGATGTACTCCTTATCCGTCGCGGTGGTCCAACCCACGAGGAGATAGGTGATCCCCTCTCTCGTGACTTTTACGGGATAGCGAGATTCTCCTTTCTCCGGGTCCGGGGAGCCATTATAGCCGGGAAGAGTGATCGTGCGGCCGCCGACAATGGTGGTCGAAGTTTGGCTCAGCCCCTGCCCGCCCTGATAGAACGGGAACGTCATTCCGTCGACCGTAGGCGTCTCCGTAAACTCAACCGTGTTGACATATTGCAACGTAACCTGCGGGTCCTCCCAGTCGGCCTTGCCGTTGTCGTTCTCATCGAGCGCCCAAACGGCCCAGAGGGTGATGATCTGATCCTCTTTACTATCGGAATTTTCGTCGTCCGCCGCGCTCACGGTATAGAGATAGTCGCCCGCATAGAGCTGATTGTGCTTATGGCCCGAGTCCGTGTTGGGAGTAGGCGCAAAATCGGTGTGCAACGCCTCCAACGTGCTGTAAAGCCTTGCATTGTTGGGATCGGACGTCCAACCCACGATGACGTAACGCCCCGGAACGGGTTTCACCCCGTCCTTATCGGTCATCTCCATAACTTCGATTTCGGCCTGGGTGAAAGTCACCGCGTAGCGGAAAGCGTTTTCCGTCGTCTCCGTGCCGGGCATTTCCGCGTTTTCCCCGCTGTAAAGCGGCATGTCGTTGAGCAGGTTGGCTACGGAGCTGGGCATTAACACGTCGGTGAGTTTCTCGAGCGCGTCCTTATACTTGACGGTATAAGTCGTCGACTCCCAGTCGGCCTTGCCGTCGCTGTTCGTATCTTTCACCCACACGCCGTAGAACGTGACGGTCTTGGTTTCCCCATCGGCGTCGGCCTTATCGATGAGATAATCGTTCCCCATGCCGTACACGGTTGCGCTCTTGAAGAAGTTCAGCTGTTCTACCGCTCCATCGAGGAAGTTGTCGGTGGCGTCTCCCGTCCAGTCGGTAGTCCAGCCGACGAGAACGTAAGTTATCCCCTTGTACTCAATGGAATAATACCACTCACTTCCGTCTTCTCTCGTGGGCTTAGCGGGCAACGTGATCCAATCGCCCGCGTGCTTGCCCGCAACTTCTGCGGGGAACGTGGGAGTAGCCGTTTCTGTAATGTCCTTGCCGACGGAGTAGACTACTTTGAGTTCCTCCGTCCAGTCGGCAGTGCCGCTATTGTCGTTATCCTGCGCCCAGACGGCGTAGAGGTAGATGTCGATCTCCGGCGTGTTTTTATCATCGCCCATGCCTTCGTCTTCGCAGTCCGAGTCTACCACTTTATAGAACTTTTCTACGGTGTTATCCTCGCTCGCCGCTGTGGACACATAGTAGATCTTTTGGTCGATCGCCGAGAAGTCACTGCTTTGGAAGAGCCAGCCGTTTTTATGATCGCCCGTAGGAGCTTGCCTCGTCCAACCGACGAGGACGAAGCTCGTTGCGCGGGGGGTGGCTTCAGGGTCTTTTTCTGCAAATTGCACCGAAATTCTGCGGGTCGTGACGAGGGTAACGTCGTCGCCGTAGGAGATCTGCGTGTTCACGATGGGCAGGTTCGCCCCGGGCGATTTTTCGGTAACGCTGTCGTTTGTACCGACCGTAATGCCGTCCACAAAATGCACGCTGTGGCTGCGGTCCGCCGTAAGCCCGAACGATTCGGGATAGTACGTGCCGCTACCCTTTTGCGAGTCCTCTTTGGTCGCGCTGAGGTAGAAGTTCGTAGGATCGTGCAAGGTGGCTTTCATCCAATAGTTGCCGATGTCGTCCGAAGAGTCCCCGGGGAACGTCACGGCTTTATCAGATGTGTAAGTACCCTCGTTCCAGGTAAACGCTTCCCCGATCTTAAAGAACTCCACCTTGAAGAAGTTGTTTTCGTCCTGTGCGCCGCCCGTTACGGCCATCGTGAGCTTGCTCTTTAAGTCTTCGGGGCAACCCGGCTCCAAAGTCTTCCAATCAGGATTTTCCGTGCTGACTTGCAATTGCGGCGTTCCGCTCCCGTTCAACCACGAGAACTTGATCGTGTACGTGCGGGTGCCTTTCTTCTTCAACGTGATATTCGCGTCGGTGACGGTGACGGTGATTTGCAGACGGTTCTTCGGATCGTAAACGAGGTTCACCGCTTCCATGAGAATGGTGAGCGCCGCCGCCGCAATGGTGTAAATCGCGCGTATGGAGGAAGTATCCGCCTCCGTTGCGCTCTTTACGAACTTAAAGTTCTGCGTGGAAAGTTGAAGCACCACGTCGTATGTGCCGACGTCCTCCACGAGGTTTCTCGAAGCAAGAATGGTCTTGAAATTGTAGTGCGTGGTTTCGTCGTCTCCGCGCGTGATGTAATAGTAGCCGCCTTTTTCCGCGTAGTCGCCCGGCGCGTCCGTTTCGCAAGCCCAACAATCCGTACCTACCTGCAATTTCTCGTCGTCTTTGTCGTCGTCTTTGAGGAAGTGGACGGTTGCGACCGTTGTGTCGCCTTGCTTAACGGTTACGGTGTAGCTCGCGCCCGTAAGCTCGATGCCCGAAGCGAAGAAGTCGAAATCGGCCACTTCGTCGAGATGTTCATAGCCGTCGTAGGCGGTTCTTGTGTAGTGTTGCGTTGCGGAAATCTCCAACGGGGTGATGACGTAAACCGTTTTGGCGGCTTTCTTTTCCCCGATCGGAAGATCGCTTGCTTGCAAAGAATAAGTCGTTGCGGTAGCGTCTGTATTGTTGGTCCCGAGGGTGGCCGCGGAAACGAGCGTAGCGCCGGCCTCAGGCGCGGTCGTAGTAGGAGCTTCGGCGGTAGAGTCGAACACGAAGTTATTCGCGCCCTTGCCCACGAGGTACACTTCCACGTCGTAATCGTCCGCATAATACGGCAAGATATTACCGATCGCCGTTCCCGACGCGTCGCGCATTCTCACTTTGGTGGAGTCTTTTGCGTAAAGACTGCCCGTAGGCGTGAAGCGGACCGCAAACTCCGTTTCCCCGTTGTTCTGCGGAACCGTTACGCCGCTGAAAAGCTGGGTGAGATCGGGCGCTTGCGCTCTGCGGTTATAGGTGGTGGAAGCGGGTTTTACGAGCTTGATCGTAGCAGGCGAAATGGTATACGGGATCGCAAGGCGTTTTTGGCTATTATACGCCGTACCCTGCGTGGTTTTACTGCCTCCATAGGTTTGCGTCTCCGCGCCCCACACAAAGTTGCCGCCCGTGAGGTCGATGAGGACATAATACGTTCCCGCGTCGGCATAGGCGTCGGTTTGGCCCGCAACGCTATCCAGATTATCGCCGCTGTTTATGTAACGTACCGTGTATTCGGTCCCCTCCGCAGGAGACAACGAGCGGTCGGGGTTCCCTGCTTGCAAGCCGAAGAAAGAGTTTGCGGAGAGTTCGGGGCGTTGCACATCGCGGTTGTAGGTAAACGATGTTTTGATCCCGCCCGCATAAACCGTTGCGGGACTGACGACAAGGTCTTTTTTAGCCGTACCCTTTCCGCTGACAACGGTACTGTTGTACTCCGCGTCTTCCGCTTTGTATTCCCCGCCGCCTTGTTTTGTGTTATCGACCGTAAAGTCTTCCGTGTCCGTAAACACAAAGTTCGTGGAAGCGACATGTGCGGATACGCGGTAACTTCCCGCGTCGATGGGTACATCTTCCACCCAATTCGTTACCGTATCGCCCGAGAGCAAGCTGTAACGCAACACAATTCCCGTTACCGTAGACGGCAGAGGAGCTGTAAAGCCGCCCGAAGGCGTGAAGAGGCTCATTACACTCGTGTAATCGCTTACGTTTCGATAGGTGATCACGACGGGGTGCGGAAGCCTGTTATAGACAAACTCACGTCCGTCTTCCGCAAACCGCGCTTCGATTTTGGCGGCATCGATGTAGAAGTCGATCGTGCGCGTGCCTGTGTAGTTCTTCGTAAATTCGCTCCCCTCGTCGGCAGGCATTGCCGAAAGCAACACGGCAGTGGGCGCGTCCGCGGTTGTAGCCGCTTTGTTGTTATCGTAACGCGCGAAATAGTCGTATCCCTCTTTGGGCTTCGTTGCACCGATGCCGATCACATATTGCACGGGCGTGACCGTCTTCAAAGACGTGGGGTTATCTTTGTCTTCCCGCGCCTTTTCCGACGGCTGGTCGACCGTATAGGAAAGCTCTACTGTGGGGCGGTATTCGTAGCCGGAATACGGGAAATGTTTCGGCTCATCTTCGTTGTAGGCTTCCCCGTTGAACGTCGCGGCCATTGTGGAAATATCCCGTTGATTGATCGTGACGTCGAGGTTGCTCTCCTTATCGACGATGAAGTTGGTCACTTCGCCCGTTCCCGTCACGTCCGTGGTGGCGTGGGTCTGCATACTGTTGACGGTGAGAAGCCACATGACGCCGACGTCTTTCGGCGCAGTGTCAATGCTATTCACATTATCGAAATTCACTGTGGTGAGCTTGTATGTACCTGCGTTAGCGCTCGACGTTTTGAACGCGTACATGCCCAAGCCGACTTTAATATTATTATTTTGGAATGTTTGGTCGGTGTAGGTAACGCTGATACTGACGATCGTATAGCGGTTTTTATAGAACGTGGCATCGCCGTAATATGTCCCCGTCGACTTACGCGTATCAATGCCTGCCCACAAATCGTCAAGGGTGCGCTTGCCGTCGGGTGCGCCGGGGTAGGACATAGAGTACTTATCTTTGGCGTCCGGTGCCTTACCGTTATCATCATGCTGGTGTTCGATCAGATCCGCAGGCGTGGTGATACCGTCCTGCACGAGGAAGAAGATCGACTCGTACCACGCGTCATCGGCTCCTTGACCATCTCTCGGGGGCAGATACCGCCCTCTGTCGTAATCGCCGCCGTCGTAAGTATAGGAAAGGCTTGCCGAGGCAGTAACTACCACGGGTACGATGCGGAAATACACATAGAACGCGCCGTCCTCATCGGTTTCGTCGTATTCTTCCCATGCGGTGCCCTGGCTGTTGGCGGACGTGTGTTGCGGCCTGGTTTCGGGCTTAAAGTTCTTATAGTTCTTCATTTCGCCGCCGAACGTAATTTTCACGGCGAGGTTGTAGGGTGCGAAACTATAAGTTCCGAACGGAATGCCGTTTACGGTGTTATCCAGCCCGACAGACGCGTCGAGATAGTTGAATTGCCCCTCCCCCGAGGGTTTGTCGTTGAAAGCGGAGTATTTCACCGTGTAGTCTTTATCTCTTTCGAGCTGGACGGCGGCCGCGTTATTCCCCGAGAACAGAATGGTGGGCAAGACCGCTTGCGCGGAGAACTCATTCACCTTGAACTCGCCGCCCTCATATTTCCAACCGTAGCTATCGCCGTTGTAATACACGCTCTTGCTCTCGCCGAGGGAGACGGAAGTATTTCCGCCCGCAGGCGCGGGAGAAGAAGCGTCCATAAGCTCATACGGGTTGATGTCGGCGGGGTTGATCGTGAACCAATACGCCCACACATACGGCTGTTTCTCTTCGGTTGTGTCGATGTTGACGAGGTGTATCAGGTCTTTATCAAAGACGTAGTCGTATTCCTCGTAGTTGATATCGAGATCCAGCGTAACGACGACAATATAGGTACGCGCGTTGAGAGGTTGCTGTGGATCCCCGGGGATCTCGTTTGGCGAACCGCTCTCCCCGTAGTTTTGCGCGGTGACCTCCTCAACGAGATCATACGCGTCGTTGTCATAGAACATATCTTGCGATAGAATATCAAGGGAGGGAACGTTGTTGCCTTTCCAAATATCCGCGTCGTCGTAGAGGAAATAGCGGAAGATGACGGCGTCATCGTTGACGGGGATGATATTGGTATCCGACGTGTTGTCGAAGTCGGCGATCTGCCTGTTTTCGTACACCGCGCCCGTATAACCGAGGCCTTTTTGCGCTTCGGATGTGAGTTCGACTTCGGCGTGCGCCGCCTCCACTTTTAAGCGCACTTCGGCGTTGAACGCGAAGTTGTTGGACGCAAAGAACACGCCCGTATCGTCGCTCAGTCCGTTGGTGGAACTTGCCACAAAGGTAACCAGGTAGGTTCCCGCGTGCTTCACGCCTTCGACATAAAGCCCCTCGGCAACTTCGCTGCCCGGTTTTTTGTGCATCGTTTTATATTCCACGCCGCCGCCGTTATGCGCGCCGAAATGGACGTCACGCGTGATCGAAACATCGACCGATTCACTGCCGCCCGTGATTTTGCTTTGCGTAACGCCGAAATATTGGTTGGAATAGCGGAATTGCATGACATAGCCGTTGAATTGGCTCTTGCGTATGAAGAGGCAATCGCCCGGCTTTTCGGGGTCGACCACCCGGACGTAATCATCGGTTTCAACCAAAATACCCTCGGGGAGGCGGTCACGGACATAGCTTTCGCCGCCTTCCTTTTCATAAATTTTTATAAGCTCGGAGCCTTTGACGGGGGCTTCGAAGTCGGCGGAAAGGATGGGATAGTAGTATCCGCCGCAATAGATGAAGTAAGGCGCGTTAGGCTCGAAGTTTTTGGTGCGATCGTTGCCGATGTCCCAGGTGAACTTATCGTCCTGCTTCCATGCGAGCGGCTCACGCTTCGTGACGTCCGTGCCGCTGAAATAGCATTCGCGCGTTGCCTCGACGCCGACTTGCTTGATAAAGATCTTGAACGTGGGGTTGGAATACACCGCCGTTTCGTCCCCCCCCGACGACTTGTACAGGAAAGAATAGAGACCCGCATAGGAAAGGCTCTCATCCGTCGCCTTGATGGCCTTGTACATTTTATCGCTGTTGGGAACCTTTGCGTTTTCGACCGTCTCCCCCTCGTTGGTGAAAACGAGGTCCTCGTTCCCCAGCTTAAAGCGGAAGTTGGCCATATGGAACGTACTCTCGATTTCAAACGACTCATTGCTCCCCTTTACATGCCATAAGGCGAGCGGGTCGCCGGTGATTGTGCCGTCATCGGTACTACGAAACGAACTGTAAACCGAAACGCTTGTTACGTTGAGCATGCTGTACTCGAAATCGAGCGAACCCGCCGCCACAACGAAGTTATCTTTCAGAATGTCAAGCAGATTTTTGGTCTTTCTCTTGTCCGAAAGTTCTACTTCTTCGCCGTCGATTTGGGTACCGTCCGTGACTTTTTTCAGGGCGTCTTTGTAGTCGCTGGTACGGTTGGGATTTTTGTAGTAGAAATCGACGGCTCCGCCATCATGCACGACGACGCGGAGATCGGACAGTTGGGGTGCGCCCACGTCGTTGGTGTCGGCGTCGATGCCTTTCCCCTCGATGACCCATGTAAGGCCGCTCGGCGAAGCTTTTTGATTTTTCAGCATGCCCTCGGTACTCGACATCTGAACGGAATAATCTGGATTATCCGACGTGAAGAAGTAATGCGCGGGAAGAGAATTGTGGCTCACTACTGTCTCGCCCGTAGTCTTGTTCGTATAATTCGTTGTGAAAACGAGATCCTGCTCGGAATTGAACGGCTCGTTTGCCGCCTGCATGGTGACGCCGATTTTGGCGACGATGCCTTTTTCAATCAGCGGACCCGAAATAATGATTTTGGAGTTGGAGTTCCATTCTACGCTGTAATTCGTGGAAGCCGGCGCGCCGTCACCCGTTCCAACCTGATTGGAGGTATTTTCATTAGGATTTTGATGGTCCGTATCTTTTGTCATCTCCTGCATGGGAAGGTGCAGGTTGTCTGCGCGCGTATCTTGGCCCGTAGTTGACGTGTATGTAATATCTGTGGTTGTTGTGGGCGGGTTCTCGCTCGCTTTGCCTTGATAGTTGTTTACCGTGTTATCGCGGTAATTATCGACGATCTGCAATGCGCCGCGGAAACCGATGCGCGCGCCCGTGCCGCCGACGAATACGCCGCCGCCTCCGCCGAATGGCGCAAAGGAAGTGGCCTGCCCGCCGGGGGCCCCGTAAGTATGGTTGCCTTTGATGGTGACGCCGGCGAGGGTACCGATTGCCGACCCCTGGATGTAAAGCCCGCCGCCGGGGCCATAAGAATAGTTGCCGACGATTTCGCCGCCATAGAGGTTGCAATACGCTTTGGTGCGGAGCGCGATGCCGCCACCGTAGTTTTCGATCGCGCGGAATTGCCGCAATCCGTTTTCACGAAGGTCGTTAGACTGTTCCAACGTGAGTTTCCCTGCGCCGCCGTAGTTGTAGCCGATAACGCCGTTGTACACGGAGAGGACGCCCGCACTTGCGTCCGCCAAATAGATCCCGCCGCCGATGCGGTAAGCCTGGTTGTTGATGATGTAGCCGTCGAACATCGTGAGGGACGCGTTGGTGAGGATATATGCCGCGCCGCCGTACTGCGAGGCGGCTGTGTTCCCTTTCACCGTTCCGCTGTGGATGACGAGGTCGGAATAACCGTACATGTGGAATGCCGCGCCTTTCGCCTCGTTATCGCTGGGTACGGAATTTTTTCGGTCCTCTGTGTGACGGTCATCCCCCGTTACGTTCAATTTGAGATTTTCATAGTTGTTTGTCCCGACTGTTCCTGTGTTACCCTCCGTTGCTTTACGCCCATTGCCCGTATCTTTTGTGAACTGGTGGGTGACGTAACCGCCCGTAATGGTGCCTTTGTGGTCGGTGGTGAGCCCGCCCTCTGCGCCATAGTTTTTAGCGGGGTTGTTTTTGTTCTCACCTGAAATGTGCGAATCGGAGGCGTTTTCAAACGCCGTGCTGTCGTACACTTCGAGGCGGGAAAATTCATTCACGCAGAATACCGAGCCGAAATATTGATAAGCGCTGTCTTGTTCATTTTTATCATAATCAGCCGAAAGCGCGCGGTCGATGGTATGCCCGTTCAGGTCAAGTACGATGTAAGAGCCGATCGGCACATTGAGCCTGCCGTTGGAAAATGCGCACAGCTCATTGAAAACCTGAAACGGCGTGAAACCCGTGTAATAAGGCTCGGAGGCGGCGTCGTAATAGACGGTGTAACCGTCACTACTCTTCTCCTCAGTGTGATATTTGTTTTCCTTCTTCTCCTCGGTGTAGGTGGTGTTCTCCTTGTAGAACTCGTAATTCCCGCCGTTCTTCTTCTCGCTGGTATACACGTAGTCGAACGACGTCGTTTTGCCGTTAACGGTGTAGATATTCGTCGTAATATCTTTCGCTTTCCAGTCGCAGTTCATGCGGACGGTGACGTACTGGCCCATGAGCTTCGCCCCGCCGTAAGCGCCCGTTGTGCCGTAGCCGTCGTATCTTCCGTTCTCGATAAAGTAGTTGCCGCGGTACACGGGACCGTGGATGTCGAGCGTGCCGCCCTCAGCTTCCGCCTTGATCGGGGTTGCTTTGGGATCGTAGCGGGAATATTTTACCTCGTGTCCACCGACTTTGGACGTTTCGACTGTACCGTCATCTTTCGTCGTCATCTGCTTCGTGTCGGTATGATAATAATAGGAGCCGTTATCGTTGACGAAAAAGTGCGCGAACCGCTTAACTTTTCCGTCGCTCTGCAAATATTCTTCGTTTCCGTCCTTGCCTTCTGCGTATTTTTCCCAAACGCCGTACTTCTCCTCTTGGGAATTGTAAACGACGCTCCCATTCGTTTTTTCTTCTTCCGTAAGGACTGTGCGGAAAATGTAGTCGCCCTCCTCAAAGGCGTACATGGTGGTATCGGGAATGACTTCCGTATCTTTCCAACGGCCATTATCCAGATTGGAGACGAGCGGAATGCTCTCCGCAGGGCCGATGTGCTGGGTGAACAGCACGGCGTCCGACCAAACGCGCGCGGCAGTGCCTTCGTCGTTGACGTTGAACACGAGTTCTTTCCCCTCGCGGAACCCGTATTTGCGCGCAAGCTCTTGCGCCACAGAATCGAAATAGACGGCATTGCCGTTGGAATCGACGTAGATCGCATATTCTACGTTGTCAACGATCTTGCTTTCACGCTTGTATGTAAAAGTGGGCGACTGCTCCAAAATGGTGTTGCCGCCGTCGTCTTTGAGCGTTGAATTTACCGCGGTTTTGATATACTGAGGCGTTATTGTATCCGTCTTATCTCCCGAAGTGATACCTTTACCCGTATTATAACTTGTCGCATCGACATAATCGCCCGTGACCGCCGCGCTCCAATTGAACCGTCCGCCGTCTTTGAGATTTTCACCCGTAGCGTCCCACGAAATAAGCGTGTGGAGCGGGTGCTTCCCGATGTTGGCGTTCAAAATACTGCTGAACTCCACACCGGTCGCGGAGACCCGCGTGAACGGCTCCGTAAACTCCATTAACGAAATCCCCGCCGCAAGACAGATCGCGGCGATCGGCAATGTGCAACCGATCAGCCACTTCCTCGTCTTTTTGTAGGTAGCGGAATATGCTTTCATCCTATTTTTCCTCCATTCGCTTCGTCTATTTTTCATTTTTTTGGTTTTTGATTTGTCGCCCCTCCTTTGGAGGGCTTTCTTTTCTCGCCCCCTCCTTTGGAGGGGGGTAGGGGGGTGGGCGCCTCGGTTCTCGCGGTCCCTGCCATTTTATGCCTTTGCGGCGTTTTTCAGTACGCCGCGCCCTGCCGCGGTTTAGCGGTATTTCTGTTAATCGCTTTTTCCGCCGCCGCCTCCCAAAGAGGCGGCGGAAGCGCCCTTTGCATAGCAATGGGCGCCGCAAAAGGCATCATGCCTCGTGCGCGCGCGATTTCGACAGAATACGACACTACACCACTTTGATAAATATTTTAGACCCGCTCATTTTAGTTGTCAAGCGTTTGAAACGCATTTTTTTGAATTTTTTATACATTTTTAATGGGAACGTATGCCGTTTTTGTTCATTAGTTAACAATTTTGGCCCTTTTTTCCGCCCTTTTTGCCCCTTTTTTGCCCACCCGTATGCGATAAAACGCGATACGTATTGCGTTTTATCAATACGTATCGCGTTTTCCGTCTGCATTTTTCGTTTTTTTGTTGCGGCCGCCCGCTTTTCTCGCCCTCCCCTTTGGAGGGCTTTCTTTTCTTGCCCCCTCCTTTGGAGGGGGGTAGGGGGGTGGGTGCCTCCCCCGCGTTTCTCGCCCGCCCCCGCAACGCGGGGGACAGCTCCTACCGCTTTTTTCGCCCGCCCCCGCAACGCGGGGGAGGACTCCTAAATCACACCGCGCGGAACTCCGCCTGCAACAGTTTCCCGCCGAACGGCAGTTCCATGATCACCGCCCCCGCTTCGTACAAAAATACGTAGCGTTTCTTTTCGCCGCCCGCTTCCGCCGAAAAAATTGCCCGATCTCCCGCTATTTCGTATTCCCCAGAATACTCCCCCTCACCCGCGTCCGTCTGTGCGTACGACAAGGTGAAATCTCCGTAATACCCGAGGTTGAGCTTCATATATTCAAACCCGCCGAGCAGATCCTCTCCCCCCAACAGCAGTTTTTTGCATTTGTATTCCCCCGCATACGGGCGCGTGATGTCGCGCAAAGAATCCATTTCTTCCACATTGCAACCCGTAAACGCCAAAGCGCATATCAGCGCAAACGCACACAAAATCTTTTTCATATCAAGAGTATGCGCAACCCCGCCGCTTTTATCTTAGATGAAAATGAGGGCGCGCCGCTTTTTAAGCGGCGCGCCCGATCCCCCCTTTCCCGCTTACAGGGCCTTGCCCCGTTCGCGCAAAAGTTCCTCTAAAATTTCAGCCGCCCCGTAAACCAACTCGGGACAGGGACGCTTTTGGTAATACGCCGCGGTGCGCTCATCCGCCTGCGCGGAAGTATCCGCCCGAACGCCCGCCCCCGTAAGCAATTCCCCGCAGACGCAACTGCCGAACCGCTCGCGGAACCGCCGCGCATACTCCTGCACGAGCGCGTAAAGCTCGCTTTTGGAAAGCTCTTCAAACGCCAGCCCGAGCGCCATGACCGCGCCCGACACCCCGCCGCAGGTGAGCCGCAAGCGGCCCATTCCCCCGCCGAACGGACGGGAAATGTTTTCAAGCGTGCCGCGGTCGGCGGAAAGTCCGTCCGCAAACGCAAGCAATACCGCCTGCGCGCAACTGTGTCCGCCCAAAAAATTTTCTTTTGCCCGCTCCGCGTTCGTCATATTTCGTACCACTCCCCCTCTTCCGGCACGATCGCGCGCGCCTCGGGCAGATATTTTTTAACCGTTTCGACGAATTTTTTCGTCTTTACCGCGTGCGTGAGCGGCGGAAATGCGTCGTCGAAATGGTCGATCATCACGGCTTTGGGCGAAAATTCTTTCAAAAACGGGATCATATAACGGTGCATGCGGGCGCGCCCCTGGAAGGGGAACACCAACAGATCGGCGCCGTCGGGATATTCGGTATTCGCATCGAACCCCGCCGAGCCGAGTACCATGATCTTTTTGCCTTCCGCGGAAAATTCGAGCGCGAGAATGTCGTTTTCTTTGATCTTGAACCGCTTGGTCGCTTTGAGGAGGCGCACGCCGTCCTTAAAGTGGCAAAAATAGGTGGCGGGATCGAGCGCCACGGAGAGAACGGTGGGTGCGTCGAACTTGCAATGGCGGCTCTGGAAAGTACGTACGGTAACGTCCCCCACCGTGACCCGCTCGTTGGCGGCAAGCGGGATCAGCCTGCCGTCGGGGATGCCGTTTGCCTGCGCAATGGCGATCCCGCGCTCGGAGACGAAAACCTTTTTCAAGCCCGCTTCGAGAAAAACACCGATGTCGGAAAAATGGTCCAGATGCGGATGGGTGATGAACGCCGCGTCCGCCGAAGCCGCTTCTTCCACGGGAAGCGGCGGGAGTTTATGATTATATTGTTTCAGATAAGGATCGACGAGAATACGGGCGTTCCCCGCCTCGATAAAAAGGGACGCCGTTCCGTACCACTTGATTCTCATGCAGATACTCTCCACGGTAAAAACTTATGGGGAACGGCGCTTACACGAAAAGCGCGGCCGCGCTAAGACGAACCGACTGCCGCCGCCTTTATATCCGCCCGCAAAACGGCGTTCGCACTTCTGCCGCTCTGCAAGTCCCCCCGCGGGATCTCCCGAAAAAGATACCGCGTACTATTATACCATTTCGTTTTCCACATTGCAATCCTTTTTGGGAAAGAAAGCGGGGCGGGAACAAAATTTTTTCGCCGTGCGCCCGCTTTCGGGCGGGAAAAGCGGGCGCACGGCGCGGCTTTGCGTCCGCCATCCGAGAACGCCGCGCATAAAAAATCCCCCGCGGAAAGCGGGGGAAATCGGAACGTTCGTTATGCGGTCTTTCTCGACCAGTAGTAGATGGAATTTACCTCCGTCAGCTGTCTTGCCGCCAAAGCGGGCGTGGCAAGTTCGCTCGCGGGAACCTCGGTGGAACCGTCCATGCTGGTGGACGCGGCGCGCGACCAGCCCTCTTTCACTTTGAAGTCGGCGGATTTAAGCGCCGTACAACCGACAAAGGCGGAGCTTCCGATCGTGACCGTTTTTGCGGGAATGACGATGCTTTCCAGCAAGGAGCAATTAAAGAAAGAGTAGTTCCCGAAAGATGTGAGGTCGCTCTCTTCGGGGATCGTGACCGTTTGAAGCTGTCTGCAATCGGAGAACGCTTCGTCGCCGATATATTTGAGGGACGCGGGCAACCCGACCGACGTAATAGCGCGGGCCTTGAACGCTCCCGCACCGATCTGCGTAACGCCCTCGGGGATGACGATCTCTCCCTCCAAAGCGTCGGGGACAAAACGGATCTTCGTTTTATCCTTATCGTAAAGGACGCCGCTTTCGGAGGCATAAGAAGAATTCTGTTCGTTGACCGTCACCTTTTTGAGGCCGTGGCAATCTCCAAACACATGGTCCTCGATCGACCGTACCGAGGCGGGAAGAATGATCTCTTCGATATTCGCGCAATGCGAGAACATATAGTTGTAGAGAGCGTCGCCGCCCGTAAATTCCACCGTTTTCAAGCTCGCGGGTACGCTGCTGCCCGTGCCGGTGCAATTCGTCGCACCGAACAGGAAGCCGAGATAGCTGTCGCCCGTCAGCCTTTGGGTCACGGGGTCAATGCTCGGTTTTTGCAAGTCCTCCTGCCATGTGTTGGCAAGCACGAGCTTTTGAAGAGAAGCGCAACCTGCGAGCGCCCCCTGCCCGATCTCCGTTTCGCCGCCCTGTACGGTAAATTCGGTGAGCGAAACGCAGTCTTTGAACGCTTGGTCGCCGATCCTTTCCACATTTGCGCCCACGGTGACTTTTTGCAATTTGCCACAACCCGCGAAATCGCCGTTTGCGATCTGTATGACGGTTTCGGGGATCACGACTTCTCCTTCGAGCGCGGCGGGGACATGGAGGAATTTCGTCATTTGGTTATCGTAGAGGATCCCGCCCGCCGACTTATAATAGGCGTTGCCGTCTTCGACGGAAATGGATCTAAGGGATGTGCAACCCGAAAACGCCCCGCCCTGCAAACCCGTCAGAGAGAGCGGAAGGGCGATCTGCTCCAACGCGGAGCAATTCTTGAAAGCGTCCGCTTCGATCTCTGAGAGCGAAGCGGGAAGAGAAATGCTCTTCATTGTGCGTTGTTCGAGAAAAGCCGATTTGGCGATCCGCGTGACGGGATACCCCACATAGCGATCGGGAATGACGACCTGTTCGGGCGCGGAACCTAAGATGCCCGTTACCGTGAACGACTGCTTGTCCTCGTTCATCTCATATTGCAGTGCGCCCGTCCCCTTTTTGTCGTATTCGCAAACGGAACAGAACTCGCCCGAAAATACATGTTCGCCCTCCTCGAACTTCTGCTTACAGCTCAGGCACTCTTTCCAGTGCTTTGTGCCGTCGGCAGAATAAGCAACGGAAAGATTATGGGGTGTGGGAGATACCTGACGGGTCTGGTATTCTTCACAGATCTTGCAGTCCCGCCGCTCCGTACCCTCTCTGGTGCAGGTGGCGGGGACGAGGACCGTCCATTCGCCGAACTCGTGCTTATGCGAGCAACCCGCGGCCGTGCCGAACAGCAAACTTGTACCCAAAACAAGAACAGTCGCCCAAGATAATATTTTTTTCATACGTTACCTCCGTGCGGAGTGTTTTTTACACTTTTATTCAGTATACCACTTCTCCCAAAAAAATTCAACCGTTTCACCCAACTTTCATCAAAGTAAAAAATCGGAAAAGCCGCCGCGTACCGAGCGGTACGCGGCGGCTTCCTTTCCGCAGATCATTTGCCCTTGACGCGGGCGACGTCGAGGTTGTCCTTTTTTCTGTCCGAAAGCGCCTTTATGGGGTGTTCCTTGTTCTGGATGCGATAGTCCTGCCCCCGTTCGCCGACGAGCTTTTCAACGCACAGGTGAGTGCCGTGGGTTTCGGGCTTGCCGCCGTGGATGCGGGAATTATAGGAGAAGAAGCGGAAACTGTCGGGGACTTTTTCAAGTTCTTCCCAGCCCTCTTCCACGCCCGTGAGGCGCACGCTCTTCAACACTTCGCGCACATATTCCTTTTGCGGGCGGAATTTGAGTAATTCGGGGAACTCCCCGCCCTCGGGCAATACCTGTTGCCAGACCTTTCCGCCGTACGTTTTGAGAAGATCGGCGGCCTCGTGCAGGTGCGCGACTTCCTCCTCGAAGTGCATTTCCCAAATGGCCTTGATGCGCTCGTCTTTCTCGTCCTCGTAGCAGGAGTAGTAGAGATAGCATTCGGTGTACTCATTCATGAGCAGGTTTTCCCACCAGCTCATGCAGGGGTCTTTCAAAGAGCCGTACCCCGTGACGTGCTGTTCCTCGATCATGGCGATCTCGTTGTACAGTTTTCTGCCGAGGTTGGTGGCGTACAGGTTGCCGACGTTCATATAGAAGTTCATCGTCTGCTGTTCCGCCGCCGTGATGATGTTGATGTTGAGTTTGGTTTTGAGGTCGTTGAGATAGCAGTTGATATAAAAATCCACGTCGTCGTAGGGGTGGCGGTATTCTGCGACGGTGGGACGGCCCGGCATGATCTCGGTGTAGTCGCCCACGAGCTTAGCGGGGTCCCCTCCCTTTTCGAGTTCCATGAGGTCGGAATAGCGGTAGAGGTGGTCGAAGTCTTCGAGGAGCGCGAAGTCGAGCTGTTTTTTCACATAGCTGTTCTTTTCGGTGATCGCAAGCGCGGCGGTGAGATCGACGGCGAGCTGTTCATAGCCGATGGTGTGTTCCAGAATCGTTTCGTTCGCGGGCTTCAAACTCGCCACCCGCTTCTGCTGGATCTGTTCCCCCCTGCGCATGTACGCAAGGCGCCGCCTTACGTCGTTGTTGGAGCAATGGCGGGTGAACGAATTCCCGAAGCGCACGCTCTCGAACTCGGTCCCCGACATCAGAATGACGCGGAGACGGGTATAGGGGTCCACGGTGTTTTTGTCGTAGGGCTTTACGAGTACCTTGTTCCAGCCTGTAAAAATCTTGTCCGCTTTTTGCGGCTTTACTTCAAACGGATTCATTTGATCCTCCTTTTGCGCTGTTATGGACGGATACAAAAAGAAGTATACAAGTTCTTGCAATTTGCCTCCCTTTTTGTTATAATAGAAAAAAACAATGCGGGGTCAATATGATCGGTTGCGTCATTGCTATGGACAGAGAGGCGGAACTCCTGCTCGATCAAATGGAGATCGAAAATACCCAAACGCTGTTCGGGAAGACGGTACATAGCGGGAAAGCGTTTGGGCATGAGGTCGTTCTCGTCACTTGCGGCGTGGGGAAAGTGAATGCCACGGCGGGCGCGTGCGCCGCCATTCAGATGGGCGCGGACGTTATTTTGAACTTCGGCGCGGCGGGAGGACTCTCCGACCGCACCGAACTTACCGAAGTGTATCTCATCGACAAGGCAGTGCAATACGATTTCGACTGCACCCAGCTCAACGGGCTTCCCGTGGGGACCCTCGACGGCGAGACGGAGAACTTTTTGCCCCTCTTCTGCCCTCCCGCCCTTTCATATCCCCGCCGCACGCTCGGCACGGGCGACCGGTTCAACGACTCTCCCGCGGACCACGCGCTTCTTCTCTCGCTCGGGTGCGATATCCGCGAAATGGAGGCGGGAGCGATCGCCGAGGTATGCAAATATGCGGGCGTTCCCTTTGTGAGTGTGAAAGCGATCTCGGACGTGTATGGCTCGGGTTCGACCACCGAGATGTTCCGCAAGAACTGCGCCTTTGCCCTGCTCAACTTGAAAGCTCACCTCAAAGAAATTTTGGACAGTTTGGAGTAAGGCAACGCGAATAGATCCCCCTTTTCGGCTCGCTACGCTCGCCACTTTCCCTTTCAGGGACAGCAAGAGGCAAGTGCAACACCATTCCCAAACTGTCATTTCGACCAAGCCGCGTAAGCGGTGCGTGGAGAAATCTCCACCGCATTATAATAAGGTGAGATTTCTCGACTACGCCTGCGGCTCCGCTCGAAATGACATATTTAGAATGCACGGGGCGAAATGACATATTCAGATCAAAGGAACAAGCCATATGGAAAAAATCGCATCTTTTCAAAAAAATCACGACGTGTTGCAACCGGGGCTGCATATGTTCCCGCCCGCAAACAATGTGACAACGTTCGACCTGCGTTTCAAAAAGCCCAACGCGGGAGACTATCTCACTCCCGACGCTCTCCACTCCGTCGAACACATGCTGGCGACGGTCCTGCGCAACAGCCGCGAAAAGGAGAACATCGTCTACTTCGGCCCGATGGGGTGCAGAACGGGGTTCTATCTTCTCACCGTGAATTTGAGCTACGCGGAAGTTCTCTCCCTCCTCAAAGAGTGCATTCCCGTTGCGCTTGCTCTCGAAGAGGTGCCGGGCGCGAAGCGGGAGGAGTGCGGGAATTACCTCGCGCACGACCTCGCGGGCGCAAAGGAAGAACTTACTAAATATTTGAAGATATTAAACGATATAGAATGACCCAACCGCTTAGGCGGTGCGGTTAGCCCGGAGAAAAAACATATGATAGATTTAGGCGATTGGAATGAAGTCCTCAAACCCCTTTTTGCGGACGAACGCTATCTGAAAATACGGGAATTTTTGAAGTACGAATACTCTCACTATATCGTCTATCCCGACATGTACGACCTTTACAACTGCTTCCGCTACACGCCCTATGCGAACGTGAAAGCGGTACTTCTCGGGCAGGACCCCTATCACGAGCCGGGGCAGGCGCACGGGCTGTGTTTTTCGGTGAAAGAGGGCGTGAGAAAGCCGCCGTCCCTCGAAAACATGCTCAAAGAACTCAAAGATGATTTGGGGTTCGACCCGCCGCGATCGGGCGACCTCACAAAGTGGGCAAAAGAGGGGGTGCTTCTTCTCAACACTTCCCTCTCCGTGCGGGAACATCAGGCCAACTCGCACGCAAATTGCGGGTGGAGCTGGTTCACCGACAGCGTGATCGAACTTCTGAGCAAGCAAAAGGAACATCTCGTGTTTCTGCTCTGGGGCGGGAACGCGCGCAAAAAAGTCCCCCTTATCGACAGAAGCAAGCACCTCGTTTTGGAATGCGCCCATCCCTCTCCCCTCTCGGCGTTTAACGGGTTTTTCGGGTGCCGCCACTATTCCAAAACGAACGATTATCTCGTAGCGCACGGGATCGCTCCCGTCGACTGGAATTTGAATGAATAGGAGGAAATGTATGAAAAAAACCGCATGTATGGCGGCCGCCGTGCTGTTTGCCGCGCTCGGCATATGTTGCGCCTGCGGCGAAAAGGAATCCGCGCCCATAAAGACCGAGGCAGAGCCGCAGTATACGGTCTCGGACGAACATCTCACGCTGGACGCAAACGGCGATCTATTTACCTCCGCCGCGGTGACAAAACGGGAAACGCTTGACGGCAAGCTCTTCTATTGGCTCGGCTCATCCGTTACCTACGGCGCCTCTTCCGGCGGGGAGAGCATGGCGGAGTTTCTCTCCGCGCTCACGGGCTGTACGAGCGTGAAAGAGGCGGTGTCTGGGACGACGATCTTCGACGACGGCGGAGACGGCGATTCGGGCGCAAAGTCCTATACCCGCCGCATGATAAACAGCACGGCGTTCGACAAGGAGGCCATCCCCGACGCGTTCATCTGCCAGATCTCCACCAACGACTGCACGAACAACCGCCTTACAAAGCGCGGCGAGATGCTCGAACGGGTCCCCCGCTACCCCGAGGACTGCGACCGAAGCACCACGCTCGGCGGCGTGGAGTACATCATCCGCTACGTGACGGATACATGGGGCTGCCCCGTGTACTTTTACTCGGGCGCTTACTTCGGCGACAGCGGCGCGCGCGCCAACTCCAACCCCAAAGGCTCGGAGTACGGAAAACTCGTGGAGCAGGTGAAAGAAATCGCGCAAAAGTGGTACGACGAAGGCTATGAAGTGAAAGTTATCGACCTGTACGGGGACGAAGATTTCAACGCCGCCGTATCGGACGAATACTACAAGTGGTGTACGAGCGACCCCATCCATCCGAAGAAAGCGGGCTATCTCAACTGGTGGACCCCCTACTTCGAAGCGTTTCTTCTGAACAACCTTTGATCGGTGCAAAATGGCGGCGCCCGAGCTATTTGCTCGGGCGCCGCCGTTTATTTACTCTTCGGTTAAAAAATCAAAATTATGTTTGAAAGCAGATCGCGGGACGGGTCAAAAACCAGTCAATACTCGGGTCTGCCCTCAAACGGTCGTCGCTCGCGGAAATAAAACGAACTCCTCCATTATTCTCAACGGTACGGGTAAGCCAAGAGTGTGTCGTACGTTCCGAAGAAAACAGGCTTTTCCCAAAAGATTTAAGGTGCGAAAACATCTCCCGCAAATTTCCATTATCGCCATAATATTTAGCGTCTTCCAACCTCGCTGTTCTGTAATACTTTACACTTTGTTTGTGTGCATAGTCGCTTTCGTAGCATTTGCGCTGCGTGGGAGACAGATACCGATTGACCTCTTCCACACTCAAAAGAAAGACGTTGTCCCATGTGTCGTTGCCGACGCTGTTTGCAGAAAAATTCGTCACGATCCTCTTCTTTTCCGCACTCGTGAACGCATTTTGGTAGAACTCGCCGTTGAGCCAGCTTCTGATCTCGCTCTCCTCCCAAGTGATGTGTGGGGACTCCCACCCTCTCGAATCGAACGGACGGCCAAATTCCAGCCCGTGCGTACTCAACGCAAGCACGCAGCCATATCGGTCGGGTTCTTCGAGACAGACCCATTCGATCTCCTCGCCCTGCCATCTGCCAAAGTTGAACCGTTCACCTTCTAACATAATTGATCATCTCCTCGGGTTCTGATACCGCTTTTTTCAAACAGTTATAAAATACAAGGTTCCAAACGCCGTCTTGTTGTGCGGCGACCGCAAAATACAGCTCTTTGATCTGAGGATTCGCCGCAACGATTGCTTCTGCATAGTCAGTGTCCCCGCGGGAGAGCCGCAATACCCCGTTCGGGTGGCTGTGCGCGATCCCCGCAAAGGCGATCCCCTCCCGCGCCCATTCCGCAATGGCGGCATTGAGAAAGGAGACGTTCGGACGGTACTCCGTGGACGAGGTATGGTCCTCCGCCAGAAAGCGGCAGACCGCCCCGTCCCGCATTCCGAAAATACCCCCCGACTCCACGGGCGCACGGGAAAAGAACGCCTTCATTTCTTCGTAAACATCGCGCAAAATCTTCAACTTAGCTGTGATAATGGCTGCAAGCAATGTCGCTCGCCTTGCGGGTGTAGCTGTTGTAGTAACCGCACCAACACTTGCCGTAAGAGGTCTTTGCGGGATTGAAATAGGAACAGTCGCCGCAGTATGCGGTGCAGCATTTGCCTTCGGGCAATTTTACAGGTTTTTCTTTCGTGGATCGTGTTTTCATAATTTCCTCCAATAAAATAATATCTGTCTTAATCATACATCATTTTATGATGTATGTCAATGGTTTTACATCAGTTTGTGATAAAAAATACATATGGAGATCGCCAAAAAAATCGGCTATAACATAAAACAAGCCCGCAAAGAAATGAAAATGACGCAAAGAGAAGTGGCGGAGCGGCTCATGATGACCCAACAACAGTACAGCCGCTTTGAAAACGGCGTGTTCGAACTGAACTATGAACAGATCTTGCAGCTTTGCGCGCTCTATGAGATCACTCCCAACGATGTATTCGATATGAATTGAACAATACGGCGGCGCCCGAGCTATTTGCTCGGGCGCCGCCGTTTATTTTTATTCTTCCGTAAAGGTGAGTTCGCCGTTCTCCTCGTCGATGATGACCGTGCCGCCGACGGGCAGGTTCCCCATCAAAATTTCTTCGGAGAGACGGTCCTCAATGAGCTTTCTTACGGTGCGCTTCAACGGCCGCGCGCCGTACTCCTCGCTGTACCCCTCGTCCACAAGTTTGTTGCGGGCGCGGTTGCTCACCTTGATGTTGATCTCCCGCTCTTTGAGCTGTTTTTGCAGGTTTTGGATGATCTTATCGCAGATGCGGGCGGCGTCCTCTTTGGAGAGCTTGTGGAAGATGATAGTCTCGTCCAGACGGTTCAAAAATTCGGGGCGGAACTTCTGCCTGAGCGCCTCCTGGATGTTCTCTTTCATCGTCTCGTACTCGTTCTCCTCCTCCGCCGTGCGGAAGCCGAGCAGTCCGACCTCTTTCACCTGGTGCGCGCCGACGTTGCTCGTCATGATGAGTACGGTATTCTTGAACGAGACGACCCTCCCCTTGCTGTCCGTGAGCCGCCCGTCGTCGAGGATCTGCAACAGAATGTTGAAAACCTCGGGGTGCGCCTTTTCGATCTCATCGAAGAGTACCACGGCGTAGGGTGTTTTGCGGATGCGCTCGGTGAGCGTGCCTGACGTGTCCTCATACCCGACGTAACCGGGAGGTGCGCCGATGAGTTTGGAAGTGGAATGCTTCTCCATATATTCGGACATATCGAGGCGGATCATCAGCCGCTCGTCCCCGAACAGGCTCTCGGCAAGCGCCTTGCAAAGGTCGGTCTTGCCCACGCCCGTGGGACCGACGAAAATAAACGAACCGATGGGACGGTTGGGGTCTTTCAGCCCCGCCCGTGCGCGGCGGATCGCTTTCGCCACGGCAGTGACCGCCTCTTCCTGCCCCACGATACGCTCGTGGAGTTCTTCTTCGAGGTGCATGAGCCGTTCGCTCTCCGCCTCGGTGAGTTTGACGACGGGGACCCCCGTCCAGCTTGAAACGATGGCGGCGATCTCCTCCGCGCCGATGGAGAGGTGCGCCGAATTGCGCTCGCTGCTCCACTTCTCCTTGATCTCTCTGATCTCCGCCGTCAATGTGTCGATCTCCCGCGAAAATTCCGCGGCGCGGGAATAGTCTTTCCAGCCCGCCGCCTTGTCCCGCTCGGCCGTTGCGCGGGCGAGCCGCTCTTCGCGCTCCCTCAGCTCGCTCGGCCCCGTGTAGGCGAGGAGCCGCTGGTGGGAAGCCGCCTCGTCGATGAGGTCGATCGCCTTGTCGGGCAAGAAACGGTCGGTGATGTAGCGGTCGGAGAGCCTCGCCGCCGCCTCGATCGCCTCGTCCGTGATGACGATGCCGTGGTGCGCCTCGTATTTATCTTTGAGGCCGTGCAGAATGGTGATCGTATCCTCCACGCTCGGCTGGTCCACCGTGACGGGAGTAAACCGCCGTTCGAGCGCAGGATCCTTTTCAATGAACTTGCGGTATTCTTCGAGCGTGGTCGCGCCGATCGTCTGCAATTCGCCGCGCGCGAGCATGGGTTTTAAGATATTGGAAGCGTCGAGCGGGCTATCCGCCGAGGCCCCCGCGCCGACGATGGTATGGATCTCATCGATGAACAAAATGATGTCCCTGTTGGCGATGATCTCATCCATGACTTTTTTAATGCGTTCCTCGAACTCGCCGCGGTATTTCGTCCCCGCGAGCATGCTCGTGATGTTGAGGGAGAACACCATTTTGCCGCGGAGCGGTTCGGGGACGTCCCCCGCCACGATCGCCCGCGCCAGCCCCTCCACGACCGCGCTCTTGCCGACGCCCGGTTCGCCCACGAGAACGGGATTGTTCTTCGTTCTGCGAGAGAGGATCTGGATGACCTTTTCGATCTCGTTCTGCCGCCCGATGACGGGGTCGAGCTTCCCCTCCCGCGCCTTTTTGGTGAGATCGTCGCCGTGGCGCATCACCTCTTCGGGAAGGGTCCCCTGTTGCGCGTTCCGCGGAACGGACTCCGCGGACGAAAACGCGTCCGGCGGCTCGTAAAAGCGGGGCGCGGAGCGAGGGACCTCGAAAAACTTGATCCGCTCGCCGTTCTCGTCCACGGGGAGAGCGATCTCCTCCGTGCGCTTTTTCAGCGCCGCAATGTCCGTCCCTATCATTTTGAGGATCTTGACCGCGAGACAGTCCTCCATCATGAGAATGGCGAGAAGGGCATGCTCCGTACCCGTGAGCGCCTTGTAGTTCCCGCCCTCCACGCTCAGTTCCACGGCGAGTTCCAGCACCCGCTTGGTGCGGGGCGTGTAGCCGTGGATGCGCGCGTTCCTGTCGATACTGCGCTTGAAAATGGCGACGTATTGGTTTTTATCGACCCCCGCCTCCATGAGCAGTTTCCCCGCCGCGCTGTCCTCCACGGCGATCAGCCCCATCATAAGATGTTCGCTGCCGACATAGCCTGTTTTGCAAGTCTTCTCCAACTCTTCCGCAAGTTCGATCGCCTCGCGCAGATGGTCGGAAAAATGCGATGTATCCATATCTTCTCCTCTTTACTCTTTCGGGAATAAATGATCGCGCAGTTCTTCGTCGAGCATACACATGCGCCTGAGCGCCCTGCCCGCATACTGTGCGCGGAAAACGTCCTGCTCTTCCCCGGTGAGCGTCTGCGCCGCAAGCGCCCCGAGATTTGCGGGACGGGTGGCGACGAGCAACATGTCCAGCCCGCTCATCTCCCCCTCCAACATGCCGAGCGCCACCCCGAGCTTTACGTCGGAGAGCCGCTCCAAAAATTCATGTGCGTCGATCTGCATGCAATTCGTGAGAATGCCGTAGGAGCGCAAAATGCGGTCGGCAAGCGCCGTGCCGCCCTCCGCAAGGAGCATGTTGCGTTCCACGATCTCGTCCTCCACAAGATCGTTGACGGCGTTTTCCACATCGGAAAGAATGTCCGTCTCGCGCGCGCCCAGCGTGCGTTCGTTGCTGATCTGGTAGAGGTCGCCCTCCGCGCCGCTCCCCTCGCCGAACATCCCGCGCACGGTAAGCCCCGCGCTTTTGAGATTGGCGATGATGCCGCGCATTCTGCCTCTTCTCGACAGCGCGGGCAAAAACAGCATCACCGAGGCGCGCAATCCCGTGCCGAGGTTGGTGGGACAGGCGGTGAGATAGCCGAGTTCTTTATCGCAGGCGAACGGAATGGTCTCGGCAATGATCTCGTCGATGCCCGAGAGCCGCTCGTATCCCCGTTTGAGGTCGAACCCGCGCACAAAATACTGCTCGCGGATATGGTCCTCCTCGTTGATCATGATCGAAACGTTCTCCGCAAGGATGTCGTCCAGCTCTTTCTCGAACGTACGGCTCGGGCCGTTCGGCCGCGAGAAAAGCACTGCGGAGATTGCGCGGTTTTTCCAAAGGTCGCGGCTGATGAGGTACCGTTCGATATAAAGTTCCGCCTGTTCTTCGGAAACGCCGTCCATATAATGCAATTCGAAAGCGTCTACCTCGCGGAGCGCCGCGGAGACGATGCTCACGATCTCGCGTGCGGAAGCCCTGTCGAGACGGCGGGGAAAGGGATAATCGGCGAAGTTGCGCGCAAGGCGGATGCGTGTGGAGACGGCGACGTTTTCGTAACGGATGGCGCTCTCTTTCACCTTTCCTCCTCCTCGCGGCGGGTGCGGTTGCTCTCTTTGAGCCGCTGTTTGAGCTCCTCCGCTTCCGCGTACCTGCGCTCCCGCATCGCCCGTTCGATCTCCTCTTTGAGATGTTGCTGTTCGAGCATAAAGGAATATTTTTCCTCTTTGACGGCGGGAATGTCCCCCTCGTGGCGGGTCTTGCCCTGCACGCGGAGGACGGCGGAAAGGATCTCGTCGCGGAAGACGCGGTAACACTCCGCGCAGCCCAAAAGCCCTGTGCGGCGAAACTCTTCGATTGTCGTCCCGCAACGGGGACAAACGGTGAATTTATCCATTCTCTGCTTCTTCGAAACGATAAAATTGCCCCGCGTCGGGATATTTTTCGCGGTCCACGGGAGAGAGGAACATTTCGAGCGGGCGGACAAAAAGTTCCCGCTCTCCGTAGAGGGCGCGGTACACCACGAGCCGTTCGCGCGTTTCGGAATGGGTGGCGATCCCCTCCACGTAATAATATTTCCCCTTGAAATGGCGGTACACGCCGTGAATTTTCAGTTCTCTCATGATTTTTGCCGAGCGCCGCTTGCGTACAACGGTGGCGTTCCCGTTCCTATGTTATTCCGCGCACTTGTCGGGAAAATTCTCTTTGATGTACTCGTATGCGCCGTCGGGGCGGGGAAAATCATATGCGCCGTAGAGGCATTCCGCGCGGATGATCTCCTGTTTTTCCGCTTCCGCCGCCGAGAGGGACCCGATCTCCTCCCATTTGAGGAAAAAGCTGTCCCGCGAGGAGAGTTCCGCAAGGTACAGCCCCTCACGGTACACGGCGAACACCCGCTTGCCCCTTTGGTAGGAAGCGATCGCGCGGAGAACGATGTAACCGCCCACCACGATGACGGGCGCGCCGATCGCCGTCATATAAAACAACAACCCTACGCCGCCGCCCGTGAGAAGCGCGCCGAGCAACAGCATCCACAGCGCACGCCTGCGCTTTCCGCGGTCGGGAAGATCGAATTTCCGCATACGGGTGAACTTTTTCGCCCCTTCTTCCTCTTTGCGCCGTTCGCCGAGAAGCAGAAGCCCGTGCCGTTCCAAAGCCCGGCAGAGCCGCTCTTTTGCGTCCGTTTGGACGAGAACGGGCGGCTCGTTCTTTTTGGCTTTTTTGAGGAGATAGCTTGCGGGGATCTCCATGAGAACGCTCCATTCCCCCTTTTCCCGCGGTTTGCGGCGGGTGCATACGGAGACGAAGCGGATCTCTTCGTAAGGGACCTCGACCCGACGCTCTTTGTTGTGGATACTAAGGACGCTCTCCCCGAACGTTGCGAGCGTATCTTCCCCGATAAAAAAGCTCTCCTCGCCGTCCGAACGCTCCAACGCGTCCCTCTCCCGCGCGAGCCACAGATCTCCCCTCTTGACCGCAAAAAAGCCCGCGGCCCCGAAAAGGGCCGCCCCGCCCGTGAATGCGCCGCTGAGAATGCCCAAAAGGAACATCTGCTCGTTGCCGAGGCCGAACATGATGAGCGAGACGACAAGCCCCGCCATGCAAAGGAGGGCAAAGACGATAAAGACCCATCCGAACGCACCCCAAACTTTTCCGAAACGATGACAGCGTTTGCTTTCTTCCATGATTTACCTCTTGAAACGGGCGCCGCGCCGCCATGCAAAATAGACGAGCGTGAGCGCTTGCAGAGGAATCCCGATCAAAAAGAGATACCACAGGTTTTGCGTCCCGCCCGTAAATGCGAAGATCACGAGATAGACGCAGGCGATCGCCGTCCAGATAAGAACGGAAATGGAGATGATGCGGATCCATTTCCAGTGCCAGATGCAACTGAAAACGAGTACGACAATCGACGACGCGGGTACGGCAAAGAGAAAAGCGAGCCACATGAAATCGAGTTCGGGACCGAAAAGTCCCAAGAAAACAAAGCAGATCACGGCGACAAGCCAGCATATCCCCACCGAACAGAGGACGGTGAGAAAACGGTTGCGCCGCTTTGCGCTTCTCGGCAGGACCTCTTTTTCCACATGTTCGTGGACGAGATCGTCGAGCGAGACGCCGAACAGCTCTGCGAGCTGTAACAAAATGCGCACGTCGGGGATCCCGTTCCCCTGCTCCCATTTCGAGATGGACTTATCGGAATAATTCAGCTTTTCCGCAAGCTCGAGTTGTGTCATGTTGGCGTCCTTTCTCAGCCGCGTGATGTTTTTCCCGATGATCTCGGCCAAAACTTCTTCTTCCATGTCTATTATTATAGCAAAATTTAAGACAATGTCAACAATTCTACTGTGAGTAGAGTATGAAATTTTCACTCTACTTGACCGATTTCCACGGATAGAGCCGATTTTCGCATCAGTAGGTTGTTTTTTGGGGCTTCCTCGGTTAGAATATGACTTGAAAACGCGGCGACGCGTTCCCAACCGATAAAACGCGCGGAGTCCCAGCTTCGGCGTTTTGATACTCTCCGGATGGCGGACTTTCCGAAAGGAAATTCCGCCATTTTTTGCGCAACGCTTGACAGCCCGCTTTGCGCATGTTATAATATATGAAACAAAAATTTCAGGATCAAGGAGTTGTGTTATGGACGGTTACGGAAACGGGATCCCCCAACGCGAGGAACCCGAAGAAAACGGCGCGCCGGGCGGCAAATTTAACGCTCTTCTCACGATCATCCCCGCTTGCGCGTTTGCGCTCTATTCTCTGCTCTTATTTCTGCTTTTCCTTGCGCCCGTAGTTTCTTATTCGGGGTTCGGCAATGTCTCCGTCAATGTGTACCAGGCCGATTTCGGCGTCTGCACGGCGCTCATCGTATTTGCGGCGTTTTCGCTTGCGGCTTCGCTGTTCGGGCTTCTGACTCTGCCCCTGCCCTTTTTGGACCTCGGCAAGAAATATCCGATCTTTGTCACCCTCAGAAAAGTCTGGTGCGTTCTGCCCCTCTTTTTCTACTTTCTCATCTACTCTCTCTCCTGCGCGCTGACGGGGGCGTCCTCCGTCACCGCATCCGCTATGGGAGCTTCGAGTGTGGCTCCCGCGCTCATTCTTTCCTTTACGATCGTTTTCGCGCTTTTGCACATCGTGTGTCTGCTCCTCCCCAAATTCAAACATTGACCTAAAAAGCCGAAAGGACAGGCAAGCCGCCTGTCCTTTTTTCTTTGGTATTTCTTTTGTGAGATCAGAAATAGCGCTTCAAGAGGCCCTTAAAGCCCGCGCCGTGGCGCGCTTCGTCTTTCGCCATTTCGTGAACGGTATCGTGGATGGCGTCGTAGCCGAGTTCTTTCGCCCGCTTTGCAAGCATGAGCTTGCCCTCGCACGCGCCCGCTTCCGCCGCCGCGCGGAGTTCGAGGTTCTTCTTGGTGGAATCGGTGACGACTTCGCCGAGAAGTTCTGCAAATTTGCTCGCATGTTCCGCTTCCTCATACGCATAACGCTTGTAGGCCTCGGCGATTTCGGGATAGCCCTCGCGCTCGGCGACCCGCGCCATCGCAAGATACATGCCCACCTCGCAGCATTCCCCCTGGAAGTTGGCGCGAAGCCCGTCCATCACTTCCTTGTCCTCCACCACGCCGTCGCCGACATGATGTTCACAGGCGAACTTCGCCTCCTCGATGGGAACAAACTTGGTCGCCTTGCAAACGGGGCAGACTTCCACATCGTCTGCGACGATCTCGCCGCACACAGCACATCTTTTCATTTTGTTTTCCTCCATAAAGATTTTCGCCCGTATTATATCACACCCGACGGGCTTTTTCAAGAAGTTTTCCGCGATTTTTTTGCGTGTCACAAAATTTTTACGAGGCGGGAAAAGTTTTCCGCAAACTCCGTTGCGCCCGCCGCCGCGAGCTGTTCTTTCGTGCGGTAGCCCCACAGCGCCGCGATCCCCCGCATCCCGGCGTTCTTTGCGGTAAGCACGTCCGTCTCCCCGTCTCCGACGAATACACAGTCTTTCAAAGAGATCCGAAGCGAGAGCGCGGCGTAACGCGTGAGCGAGGGGTCGGGCTTTACGGGGAACATGCCGCTGTCGCCGCCCACGAAATCGAAAAAGTTTTCGGGGAAGAAAGCCCTGAGGCACCCGAGCGTCGCCGCCTGCGGCTTATTGGTGATCACCGCGAGCTTGTATCCCGCGGCTTTCAGACTGCTCAGCGCCTCCGTCTCCCCCTCGTAGAGGGAGGTGCGGGAATTGTCGCTCCCCGAAAAAGAGGCAAGAAACTGCGCGTAACACCCGTCCGCGTCTTCCGCCCCCGCAGGGAGCGCCCGCTCGATGAGTTTTCGCGCGCCGTCGCCGACATAGGCTTTGGTCTGCTCCTCGGAAATTTCGGGATAGCCGCGCGAGACGAGCATTTGGTTGACATGGTAGCGGATGTCGCCCAGCGTATTGCAGAGGGTGCCGTCGAGGTCGAAAAAGATCGCTTTCATCACATCTTCTCCGGCACGCCGATGCCGAGCAGGGTGAGCGCGTTCGTGAGCGCGGTGAGCGTGGCTTTCGTGAGCGCCAGGCGGAACGCCCTGCTCTCCCCGCTCTCCGCCTGCAAAATTTTGCACCCGAAGTAGAATTTGTTGAATTTCTGCGCCGTGTCCACGGCATAACGGGCGATGAAGCTGGGTTCATACTTCTCCGCCGCCTCTTTTACGGTGTCGGGGAAGTCCGCAAGCGCTTTCACGAGTTCGAACTCTTCCGCGCACAGTTCGGGGACCGTGAACTCCCCAGCCTCTCCCGCCTTGGAAAGCACGGAAGACGCGCGGGCGCAGGTGTACTGCACATACACGCTCGTTTCCCCGTCGAAATTGAGTGCCTTATCGTAGGAAAAAACGATGTCTTTAATCTTATTGTTGTAGAGCGCACCGAACATCACCGCGCCCACGCCCACTTTCTCGGCGACTTCCTCCTTGTTTTCAAGCGCGGGGTTCTTTTCGGTGATGATGGAAAGCGCTTTCTCCACGCAACGGCCTATGACGTCTTCGAGCCAGACGACCTTTCCCTGCCGCGTGGACATCGCGCCGTCTTCGAGGCTCACCATGCCGTAGGCGACGTGGACCAAATCTTTCGCCCATTCCTTGCCCATCAGCTCGATGACTTTGAAGAGCTGCTTAAAATGCAGGTTCTGCTGGTAGGCGACGACGTAGAGACACTTGTCAAAATCGTAGACTTGCTTGCGGTAAAAGGCCGCGGCGAGGTCGCGGGTGCCGTAGAGGGACGCTCCGTCCGAGCGCAACACGATAAACGGCGTCATACCGTAGGGTTCTAAATCGACCACCTGCGCCCCGCGGCTCTCCACAAGCAGGCCCTTTTCTTTCAATTCGTCGATGACGGGTCCCATTTTGTCGATGTAAAAGCTCTCGCCCGCATAGCTGTCGAAGGTGACGTGGAGCTTTTCATAGATCGTCTGCACATAGTCGAGGGTGAGCTGTTTGAACCATTGGAACAGCCCCGCCGCCTCTTCGTCCCCGCTCTCGATGAGGCGGAAATATTCGCGCGCTTCGGCTTCCATCTCCTCGGTGGCCTCGTTGTTGAAGCGCACATAGAGATCGTTGATGGCATGGATGCCCCCTTTTTGCACGTCCTCTTTGTTTCCCCAATGCTTATAGGCGGAAATGAGCTTGCCGAACTGCGTGCCGTAGTCCCCGAGGTGGTTGATCCCCACGGTTTTATACCCCAAAAACTGAAAAATGCGGTAGAGCGTGCCGCCCAGCACGGTGGTGGAGAGATGCCCGATATGAAAGGGTTTTGCGATGTTCACCGAGGAATAGTCGATGCAGACGGTCTTGCCCGCGCCGATCGGGGAAGAGCCGTACTTTTCCCCCTCTTTTTGGATGCGGGAGAGCGTTTCCGCCGCAAGCCCCCTGCGGTCCACCCTGAAGTTGAGATACCCGTTCACCGCCGCAACCCCCGAAATGACGCCGTCGGCGGGATAGCGCGCCGCAAGTTCCTGCGCGATAAGGGCGGGAGACTTCCGCATGAGTTTTGCGAATTTGAAACACGGAAGCGCGTAGTCCCCGAGGGAAGTATCGGGCGGGACGGTGATGCTCTCCGCGATCTCCTCCCTGCTCACGCCCTCGACGGGCAAACGCTGTGCAATGTAGGCTTTATAATCCATAGTACGCTCCTTAATTTCCCCCATTATATAACTTTTTGTTGCAATCGGCAAGTCTTTCGGTTGTCAAATACGGAAAATTATGGTAGAATGACTCTGTTCATTGCAAGGAGACCCATATGAAATTAGGCGTTGTAGGACTTCCGAACGTCGGCAAATCGACGTTATTCAATGCGATCACCCATGCGGGCGCGGAGGCGGCAAATTATCCTTTCTGCACCATCGAACCCAACGTGGGGGTGGTCGCCGTTCCCGACGAGCGGCTCGACAAGCTCGCCGCACTCTATTCGAGCAAAAAAATCACCCCCGCCGTCGTGGAATTTGTGGACATCGCGGGGCTTGTAAAGGGCGCCAGCCGCGGCGAGGGGTTGGGGAACAAGTTCCTCTCCCATATCCGCGAAGTGGACGCGATCGTGCATGTGGTGCGCTGTTTCGAGGACGAAAACGTGACCCATGTGGAAAATTCCGTCGATCCCGTGCGGGACATCGAGACCATCAATCTGGAACTCATCTTGGCCGACATCGAGGCGGTGCAGAAAAAACAGGACCGTATCCGCAGTGCGGCAAGGGGCGGCGCGGACAAGAACGCCGCCGCGGAATTTGCTTTCCTCGAAAAGTTGCTCGCCCACCTCGAAGCGGAACAGCCCGCAAGCGGCTACCCCTGCACCGAGGAAGAACAGCCCATGCTCGACGATCTGTTTCTGCTCTCGGCTAAGCCCGTGATCTACTGCGCGAACATTGCGGAAAAGGACATGGGCGAGGACGAGGACAAAATTCCTTTTGTCGTGCAGGTGAAAGCATATGCGGCAAAGCACAAAGCGGGAGTCATCGTCATCTGCGCCAAAACGGAGGAGGAACTCTCCGAGATGGAGGAAGAGGACCGCGCGATGTTCCTCGAAGAGTTCGGCTTAAAAGAGAGCGGCCTAAGCAAACTCATCAAGGCGAGCTACTCCCTGTTGGGGCTTATCTCCTACCTCACCGCGGGCGAAAAAGAGACGCGGGCGTGGACGATCGTAAAGGGAACGAAAGCGCCGCAGGCTGCGGGAAAGATCCACTCCGATTTCGAAAAGGGATTTATCCGCGCCGAAGTCGTGGAATGGGAGACTCTTCTTGAATGCGGCGGTCTTGCGGGTGCGCGCGAAAAGGGCAAGGTGCGCTCCGAGGGCAAGGACTACGTGATGAAAGACGGCGACGTGGTGCTGTTTCGGTTTAATGTGTAATATATTTCGCGGAAAATCTTGCTTCGCAATCTTTTCCGCGAGGAAACATACTTGTTTGTTTTAACTTGCTTGTCATCTCATTGGTTTCATCGGACAAGAAGTTGCAAGTATGCAACAAATGCTGTCGCGCAGCGAAGAAGCGTGGTTCTTCTCACGCAAAATTCCAAATTGTCATTTCGAGTGGAGCGAAGCGGAATCGAGAAATCTCTACCTTAGTCTTAATAATGTGAGATTTAAGAACGCCACACCTTCTACCCCCCCTCCCACGGAGGGGGGTTAAGGGGTGGGCGAGGAATTGCCGCCCGCGGACTTTCGTCCGCGGGCGGCACGCCTTTACTCTTTTTACGATTCACTCGACGAGGCGATGTTTTCCTCGTCGGGATTTCCGGCGTCGGGCAGGATCATGCAGTAGCGCGGATTGTGCGCATAGCCCGTATTGTCCCGCTCGCCCTTGCCGCTGTTGTTGTGCTTGACTTTCTTCGGCATATTCCCCTCCCCTTTCAGTATGCGCGGAAAGAAAGAGGGTATGCGTACCCCCTCCCCTACCCCTCCCCCGCGCGGAACGCGCGGGGGAGGGCGAGAATCAGCGCCGCATTGCGCCGCTTATGGGACAACGCAACAGCCACTTGCTCGTCTCAAAAGCAAGCAAGACAAGAAGCGCGAGGCTTTCCGAAGGGAGTGTACCCGGTCGTACATGACCGAGGAAAACGCAGCGCGACGCCGTATTGCGCCGCTTATGGGACGAGCATTTACTGCGCGATCTGCTTCTGGACCTTGGAAAACGTCTCCGTCTTTTGGTCGACGAGCATTTTTTCGGCGGGCTGGACCTGATAGTAGCCGCGAGAGAGCATCTGTTCGAATACGTTGAACTGCGTCTCCGCGCTCGCGGCGTAATTTTTGAGGATCGCCTTGCGGAACGGCTGGCAGCTCCCCTCCGTGAGCGCGACCGAATAGTAGCTCATGAGCAGCTTTTCGGTATCGAGCATATCTTGAAGCGCGTCTTTTTCGTTGAGCGTGGTGTCCTGTTTGCTCTGTTTCATGATTTCCCTCCCAAAATAGCATAGAGCGCGTTGAACCGCTCGGCATGCGCGCCTGCGATCGCCTCCATTTCCTGCGCAAGCGCCGCGTCCGTGAGCGTGTTGGCGTAAATTCTCGCCTTTTTACACGCCATTTCTTCCGCCGTGAGTACGTGCGTCAGCACATCCAAATCTTTTGCCGTTAAATTGGTCATGAAAAAACCTCCTTGCGGCTGTTATTGCCGTCGGAGGCGACATTTATACAAGAATTTCAAAGCCCGCCCGCCGCAAAATTGCGGCGGGCGGGCGCAGGTTATTCGGACGGTTCCTCTTGAACAACGCAATGACTCACAATGGCGAAACCGAGGTCGATCGTTACATTGCACTCCAATTCATGAAAGGTAAAATAGGTATCACTGTACCGAATATCTATTCTTTTCCCGTCGAGCAGGTTCCCCTCTTCATCGATCTTGTTCCCCCACACGAAGATGTAACTTCCCCCAAATCCCGTTTGATAGTCGGACAGCTGTCCTCTGTCCGCAAGCAGTTCATATTTGGGCATAGCGCCGAAAAAGCTGCTTATCTCCTCTCCCTCATATCCAAAATACGCAAACCCACGGGAGCCGAGATATTGATAGACCGTTTCGAGATAGTTCTGATAGTCCTCCTGCGAGGTGCGGAAGTGATAGATCTTCCCGTATTCTTTGACCCCCGCCTCACAGACGATCCGCGGCAGATCGGGCACGAGCGCGTTATCGAGTACTTTCTGCGCAAAAAAGGCGTCCTTGCTCGGCTTTGTTTTCCATGGGTAAAGGCGGGAACAGCCGCAGAGCGTCCCCGAAAACAGCAACACTGCCGAAAGCGCAAAAGCAGAAATTTTCATTCTCTTTTTCATTTTCCCCTCCCCGATCAACCGAACAAAAGGATCCAGATTGCGCCCATGATGGAAGAGACGAAAAACCAGAGCATGAGAAACGCGGTGACCGTGACGGCGAGAATGACAATGCCCAAGACCGCAAAGAAGCCGCCCCTCCTGCCGAGCCACCTCTTTGTACACAGCCCCGCAACGGAGAGGAGAAGCCCCAGCCCCATGCAGACAAGCACAAAAAGGGCGCGAGACTTGGGGATATCGAGCTCGGGATCGTTCCTGAAAAGGGGTAAAAATATTCCGAAAAAGATGATCCCGACCGAGGCCGCGGCAAACAAAAACCCAAAAATGCAGAGAGGATTCCACTTTTTGGAAACGTCCCTCTTCGGTTTCTTCGTCGGCTGCGCTTCCGAAATTTCTTCGCTATGTACCGTTTCCGTTTCGGGCAGTTCCGTGGGAGGCTCCGCGGGCGTTTCTTCTGTCGGCGCGCCTGCGTTCTCTCTGCCGAACAGTAGCTCGTCGGCGGAAACCGAGAAGAGTTTGCACAGTTCGAGTACCTTGTCCGTTTCGGGGAACGCCGCATCCTGCTCCCACTTGCTCACCGCCTGGCGGGATACGCCGAGCCGGTCCGCAAGTTCCTCCTGCGTAAAGCCCGCTTTTTTGCGATATCCGAAAATTCTTTCTCCTGTCGTCATATGCCCTCCTGACTCCATTTTAGCAAAAAAACGGCGAAACCGCCACCATTTCGGCGTTGCGATTTGTCAACTGCGGGTTGCGTTTTGCGCTATTTGCCGATTTTGAAGGCAGAAGGACACCACGGCGCAAGCGTGCAATGGGCGCAGTCGGGCTTTTGGGAATGGCAGACCTTTCTCCCGTGCCAGATGAGCCAGTGGTGCGCCTCGGACCATTTCTCTTTGGGAATGACCTTCATCAGGCCCTCTTCCACTTTTTCGGGCGTTTTGCCGACGGCCAGCTCCGTTCTGTTTGCGACGCGGAACACATGCGTATCCACGGCGATCGCGTCCCCGCCGAACGCCACCGAATAGACGACGTTTGCCGTCTTTCTGCCCACTCCCGCGAGCGATTGCAGGTCCTCCAAATTATCGGGAACTTGTCCGCCGAATTTTTCGGTAATGTCGCGCGAGGCGGAGAGGATGTGCGCCGCCTTGTTGCGGTAGAACCCGCACGAAAAGATGTATTTTTCAAGTTCTTCCTGCGAGAGCGCGAGCATTTTTTCGGGCGTGTTGTGATCGCGGAATAAAACTTCCGTCACCTTGTTCACGCGTTCATCGGTACACTGCGCAGAGAGAATGACCGCCACGAGCAGTTCATACGGCGTATGAAAGCGGAGCGCGGGCCTTGCATCGGGATACAGGCGGTTGAGTTCCGCCAAAATCTGTTCGATCCTATCCATACCCGCATTATAACACATTTACGCGCGTTTGACAAGCGCATGCGGTTTCAGAGATAGCCGAACCTGCCGCCGTTGTTTTTCATGAACCCCGAAAAGGAAGAATAATTCCGCTTTGCGAGGCAGGCGCGGGCGCGGGCGAGAAAGACGTCCTCGAACTTTGCCGAGACGCCGCACCCCACCCCCGCCTCTTTGGGGGTGTTTACCGCCTGCGCGGGAACGCCGTTCCCCTTTAAGACGGAAATATATTCGAGCGTCTGCGCCCGTGAACGGAAAACAGCCAACATTGTCATAATTTGTCCTCTTTTTGCGTAAAAATAATCGGAAAATGCCATTCGGAGCCTGATATGATCTATCTCGATAACGCCGCTACGGGGGGATATAAGCCCGCCATTGTACAAAACGCCGTGCTTGCCACCATGAAAGTGTGCGCCAACCCCGGAAGGAGCGGACACCGCCTCTCCCTCGCCTGCGCGGAGCGGGTGCTTGCCTGCCGCGAACTGCTCTCCGAGCTGTTCGGGGGATACGGCTTCGAGCGCGTGGCGTTTACGCGGAGCTGTACCGAAGCGCTCAACGTTGCGCTCATCGGGACCCTCCAAAAGGGCGACCATGTGGTGACCACCTGCCTTGAACACAACTCGGTGCTTCGTCCCCTGCACGTCCTGCAAGAGGCGGGCGTCATCACTTATGACGTCGCCCCTCTCACAAACGGCCGCCTCGACCCCGCCGCGGTCTCTTCCCTCGTGAAAGAAAATACCCGCATGTGCGTGGTGACGACCGCGTCCAACGTGACGGGAGAAGCGCCCGATCTCAAAGCGATCAGAGCGCGGCTCCCCGAACATGTGTTGCTCGTTGCAGACGGCGCGCAAGGGGGCGGACATCTCCCCATACATATGCGGGAATGGGGCCTCGACGCCCTCGCCTTAGCGGGACACAAGGGGCTTTTCGCCATTCAGGGGGCCGCCGCCCTCCTCTTTTCCGAGCGCATGGACCCCCGCCCGCTCCTCTTCGGGGGGACGGGAAGCGAGAGCTTCAACCTCAATATGCCGCAATTTTATCCCGACCGTTTGGAAGCGGGAACGCTCTCTTACCCCGCGATCTGCTCCCTGTTCGAGGGCGCGCTCCTCGTAAAAGCGCACCGCAAAGAGTACGCGGAGAAGCTGTTCGAGCTGACGGCGGTACTGCACGCCGCACTGCTCCCGCTGAAAGGCTTCCGTCTCTTCTTTGTGCCGAACCCCTGCGGGATCGCCGCGTTCGCGCACGAAAGTCTGTCCTCGGAGGAGCTTGCGGGCATTCTCTCCGAACGGTTCGACATTGCGGTACGGGGCGGACTGCATTGCGCGCCGCTCGTCCATAGGGCGCTCGGCACGTTCCCCGAGGGACTCGTCCGCGCCTCATTTTCCCCCATGCAATCGCTCAAAGACGTGGACGCGCTCGTGCGCGCGCTCAAACAGATCACATGTTTTTGAGTTGCTCGACGAGCTTTTTGAGCTTTTTCCGCTTGGGACCGTCCAGCATGGGCGCAAACTGGCTGTAAAACAGATCGATCTGTTCGTTGGTGAGCGTGCCGTTCTTCTTCCCCTCCGCCGCGCGGGCAAAAATATCCCGCGTAAGCTCGTTTTCGTTCTTTCCATTGTAGCTTGCGGCGATCGTCTCCGCCTCTTTCGTCCAGTCCGTCTGCCGCGGTTTTTGCGAGTAACTTGCAAAGTCGTCCATAGAAATACCTCTCTGCACCCATTTTATGAAAGGAACCCGCGTTTTGCGCACGGCATAAACTGGTGGCATGGAAATGCTCATCGTTTTGCTTCTGCTCACTTACGCGGAAAAGGATGAAGAATTTAAAAAGCGGCTCTTGAAAGTGCTTGCGTTCTACCGAGAGAACAGGGCGCTCCTCACGGCGTTCGGCGTTCCCGCGGAGGATAAAAGCGGCGCGGAAAAAGGCGCGGAAAAAAACGAACCTGCGCAAAATAAAAACTCCCCTCCGTCCGGAGGAGAGAATTTACGCATACTCGAAGAATTTTTGAAAAAGGCCTAAGCGCACACCCGAGAGACGACCTCTTTCAGCATGGGGTCTTGTGCGCCCTGCACGCGGGGGGCGGGAATGGGGATCGCGCCGTCTTCGGGAACCACCCCCACGCCGTGGATGCACCTGCCCGACACGGGCCAATTCACCGTGGCCGTCGTCATTTTCATCGCCGCTCCCGACGCGGTCTCGAAATGGGACTGCATGATCCCCTTTCCGAACGTTTTGGCAACGCCGTTCTCGTCTTCCCGCAAAAAGATGTCCGAAAAGGCACAGGTCCCGTAGTCCACAAGCGCCCCGATCAGGCATTCCGAAGCCGAGGCGGTGTGTTCGTCCGCAAGCAGATATACATGGGAATCGGCACTGAAATAATTGCCGAAGTCGTTCTGCACACAGACGTAGCGCGTGATTTGCCCGCTCCGCGACTTCGTCACGGTGACGACGGGGTTCTTGCCTGTGGCGTTCCGCATGAGGTGGGAGGCGACGTCGCCCAAAATGCCGAGATACCCGCCGCCGTTGGAGCGCAGGTCGAGAATAAGGTTCGTTCTCCCGCGTTCTTTCATTGTTTTGAGAAGTTCGGCAAACTCCTGCGGCGTGTTGTTGCCGCTGAATTCGTCGAGACGGAGATAGGCGGTCGTTGCGTCCAACCCTTCCAGCGGCTCGTGCGTTTCGGTGAGCGCGGGGGTCTTGCCCTCGCCGCAAAAGCGGAAGCCCGTTTCGCTGTCGCGGTAGCTGACGAAAGACGCCTGGTAGCTCTTCCGCTCCAAAGTGAAATCCGCCGCGTCGGAGCCGTCCTCTTCAAAGCCGCAGCGCAGGACGAACGTCCCTTTGCAGGAAGCGAGAAAGGCCTTAAATTCCTTGTACGTTCCCTCGGTAAGTTCGCTTTCGGAAGGACCGAACGCGAAAATATACATGCCGCCCGCAAGGCCCGCGTTGAGCGCGGGAGAATTGCCCACGACGGAAAAGATCTGCGCGGTCTCGTCGTCTTTTTGTTCCAGCGAAAAGGTTACGCCAACGCCCGTATTTTCGCCCGCGCCCTGCGCAAGGTAGGCGCGGTATTCGTCGGCGGAGTAATATCTCGTATAGGGATCGAGCGAAAGGGAATTATAGAGATTTTCATAAAGTTCCGCCTCGTCCACGGGCAGGTAATAATTTTTTTCGAGGACGGACTTTGCCCAAAGATAGGTGCGCACCTCTTCGTCGAGCGTATAATACTGCCCGTACCAGCCGCCGAGAAACGCCGCGACGGCGATGATAACGGCGCCGAGTACCAAAGCGACGATGCGCGCCGCCTTTTTTCCCTTGCCTGCGGGCGCGGGCGCGGGAGCGGGCGTCTCGGGACGGCTTTCGGAAGAAGAGGACGGCGCGTCGAAAAATTCATCCTTTTCGTTGTTTTCCATACAAAACTCCTTATTGCAATAATTTATAGAGGATGGTGATCACGCGGAACGTGACCGCGTCCGAAAATTTTCGGATATTCAGACCCGTGAGCCGTTCGATCTTATCGAGGCGGTACATGAGGGTGTTGCGGTGCATGTAAAGGTTGCGGGAAGTTTCCGAGAGGTTGAGGCTGTTTTCGAGAAATTCCTCCGCGGTACCGATCATGTCCTCGTCGGAAAAAACCTCTTTCGCACCCGTGATATGGAACTGCTCCATATATTCTTTGCGCTTGCTTTCGGGGAGGTCTTCGAGCATCTTGATGAGAAGGTACTCCCTGTAAGTATGGACCTCTCCTTTCGATCTCAAAAGTCCGCTCATGCGCATTGCGGTCGCCGCTTGAAGATAGGATTCCGCAATTTCCGTAAAACTTTTCACTTCGCACCCGATCCCCACGTTTGCTTTAACGCCGAGTTCCTCGTAGAGGGACTGCACGAGAAAGCTCCCGAGTTCCACGGGAAGCTGGGTCTCGTCGCGGAACACCGCCACCGCAAGGCGGGTATCGTCCATCATCACGACGAGATCGTTGGTCTCCGCGAGACAGCTCTCGATGTGCGAAAATGCCTCCGCAATGCGGCGGTCCACCATGACGTCGAGCGCGTAGCAGGGGGCATCCTGCACATTATATTTCGTCATAAAACGGTAGATATAGCGCCTGTTGCCCTCGCCGAGCAAAATATTTTTCAGATAGGCGCTCTTATCGGGCAAAAACTGCGGATCGGCGCTCTCCACAAGATAAGAGACGAGCTTTGCGGTCCGCTCCGCCTGCTCCCCTTTCCCCGCGACGTACGCGCTGTATTTTTCGCCGCAATATTCGACGGAAAATTCCGTCTCCTCTCCGCCCAAAGGCTTTAACCGCACTTCCGTTCCCGTCTTATCGTAAATATCTTTGAAAATAAGATCGAGTTCCGCACTTTCTCCGCTCATATTCTCTCCTCGTCTTTCTCCCGCCGCCGCGGCGTTTGGAATATTATACCATGCACGAAACCGTTTTTCAAGGGTTTTCACGAATTCCGCACAAACTCATCGCTTCTTTCTCAAATTCCCAAAATACGACCCTTTCCCCCTCGGCGAGATGTTGACACTCCCCCGCCGCAGTGCTATAATGATGGAACAAAGTTTTTTCGGGGGTGAAGATATGAGGAGCGATGCCGCCGCGGCGAAGAGCCTTCTGTCCGATCGCACCAAAGAGGAAAGGGAAATCAAGTCTGACAAGCGACGTTTGAACGCGTCCTTTTATATGGTCTGCTCCGCTCTCTTCGGCGCGATCTCCGTCTTGGGGCTTTTCTTCGGCTTCTTTATGCGGGGATCGGTCGGCGCGCTCATCGCGGGCGGGGAACCCATTTTGCGCGGCTCCTACCTCGGCGTGATCGTGGAAGTCATCCGCGGGAGTATCGCTCTCCCCAAACCATCGGGATATACTCTCTCCGAACAGTTGCCCGTTTTTCTCTATTTTGCGATCTATGCGCTCGCCGCGGGCGTTCTGCTTTCTCTCGTTCTCTCCGTTCTCACCTTTCTGAAAGCGGGATCGGCGCGCTTTTTCTGCACGCTGAACGGATTTCTCACCCTCTTTTTATACGGGACCTTGTGCGTCGCGGGCGTGCTGCTCGGCTCGATCCGCCAGGAACTGTACTCGTGGAGGCAAGTCGACCTGCCCTCCCTTACCGCCGCCCTTCTCGCTTTCGGCGTGTTTGCCGCTATGGCGATCGCCCACCGCGGCGCAAGGGGTGCGGTGAACGCCCTCCTGCTCCTTATCAACGCTTCCTCCGTCTGCGCGTTTATCTTTCCCCATACCCCGCTTCTTGACGATCTCAACGGGATCGCCGTCGGCGGAACGGGTATGGCGAAACGCATTTTAATGGGATTTTTCATCCTCGTCACGGTGGCGAACCTTGTTCTCTCCGTATTGCGGTTGGAGCGGCCCCGCGCGCAGGCGATGGACATTTTCCGCTTCGGCGTGCAGCTTGTGGCGGCGCTCGGGCTTGCCGCCGCCTATCTCGCCGAGGGAAGCGTGGCCGATTTCTTTACGGCACAACCCCTTGCTTCGGTGTTCTTGTTGCTCTCTCCCCTCTGCGCCCTCCTCACCGCCGCGTTCGCGTTTACCTTCCGCCGCAGGGAGGAAAAGGACGCGCCCGCTGAGGAACGCCCCGCCGCGCCCTTGCCCGAACAGACGGAGGCGCTCGCCGAACAGCCGCAAAAGTGACCGTTTGCACCCGCAATACCGAACAATACAATACCGAAAACACGAAAGGGAGGCGTTTGCCTCCCTTAAACTTTGGATCAGCGTACTTTCAGAAATACGGTGATGCCGTCTTTTTCGCTGTAAGTGCGGCGTTCGCAATAAGCGTCCACGAGATACAGCCCCCTGCCGCACTCGGCGTACAGGTCGGCGCAGGAACTCTTTTCGGGCGGACGGTAGGGATGATCGCTCTGCACGCAGATACGGATCTCGTTTCCCGCCCGCTCCACGCGGAAGCGCGCCCGTCCGCCGCCGTGTTGCAACACGTTGGAAAGCAGCTCTGTCGCCACCAGTTTACTGTTGAACACCGTCTCTTCGGAGAACTCGTTCCCGAAAGCGACGCACATCTCTTGCAGCGCCTTGCGCAGCGCGTTGTAGTCGCCGATCTCGAAGTACATCAATCCACCGCACTCTTTCTGAGGTTCTCTTTCAGTTTCTCCAAAATTTTGCGTTCCATGCGGGAAACGTGCATCTGCGTGACGTTGAGCCGCCGCGCCGTCTCCGACTGGGAAAGTTCCTTGCCGAAACGGCACGCAACGATCTGCCGCTCCTCCTCCGTGAGGTCTTTGAGCGCCGAACGGATCGCGTCCTTGCGCTCCAAATGTTCAAATTCATCCTCGGGCGAGGCGATCAGCTCATAGTAGCTCGCCCCGTCCTCGTTCTCGCCGTCCGCGGGACGGTCGAGCGACACCACGCCGCCCGATTCCATCGCCGTAACGACTTCTTCTTCCGTGACGCCCAGCGCGGTTGCGATCTCGCACGGGGAGGGATTTCTGCCCGTCTGCGAGAAAATCTCGTCCGCCGTTTTCCGCACGCTCTGGCGGAGTTCGGAGACCCGTCTCGGCAGATGGACGAGGCGGGAGCGGTCGCGGAAGTAATTTTTGATCTCCCCTGCAATTGTCGGCGTGATGAACGTGGAAAATTTGACCCCTTTCGACCCGTCGAAGCGGTCTACGCCTTTGATGAGCGCAAGCGAAGCGATCTGGTAGAGGTCGTCGAACTCCACGCCTCTGCCCACGAACTTTTTTGCGATCATCGCCGCAATGGGGAGATACCGCTCCACGATTTGGTTGCGGAGCGCAAGATCGCCGCTCGCACGATAGGTTGCGAAAAGTTCCGTCTCGTCCATTACAGACCCTTAAACCCGAAAGAGATGCGGGCGCCGTTTTCCGTATGCTCCGTCACGAGATCGTCCACAAGCGCAGTCAAAAGCGCAACGGAGATCTCCTCTTCCGTCGTTTTTTCGGCGGGGACGCCGCCGCCCTCGCCCGAAATTTCGATTTTCAGCCCGTCTTCACGGGAAAAGACGATCTTGGCGCGCCCGCACCCCGCGTGCAGGAGAAGAAGCAGGCTCTCCGTAACGCAGACCTTGCAGTCCTCGCAGGCGTCGAGTCCGAACCCGACAAGGGAGCAGACGCCCCCCACCGCCAACCGTACCGTCGTCATGATCTCCCTTCCGAGAGGAAATTCCATCGTAAGCAGCATCACTCTATCTCCATGATCGTATCGAGCGCGCAGATGACGAACAGCTTTTTGAGCCGCGGTTGCATCCTGACGAGCTTCATGCCGTGTCCGTCCCCGCGGACATGCTTCAAGATCTTGACAAACGTTCCGAGCGTGGTGGAATCGATGAACGTCAGCGCCGCGCAGTCGAATACGATGTCCCCCTTGTCCGCTTCATACGCGGCAAGTACGGCGGTATAAAATTCCTCCGCGTTTTTGGAGTCGATCTCCCCGCTCAACGAAAACGTCAGCACGGGTTCTGTTTTGAGAATGGTAACTTCCTGCATAGCTTCCTCCGGGCATTTGACCCTTTTCTCTATTATAACACCGCTAAATGCGGTTTCAAACATATTTACAAAATTTCATTGATACTTTCAAGGACCAGATCGGGGCGGTCGGGGAAATTTTTCATGGTTGCGCGCGTCGTTTCGCCCGACAGCACCAGCACGCTCTTCATACCGTTGTTGGCGGCAAACCGCACGTCGGTGTGCATCCTGTCCCCGATCATGCACATCTTCTCCCGCGGAACGCCCAAAAGCGCGGAAAGCTCCTCCCCCATCGGCGTGAACGGCTTGCCGACGATGAGATCGGGCTTCCGCCCCGAGGAACGCTCGAACATGGCGAGAAAGGAGCCGACGTCGGGCATGGGAACGGTGTCGGTGGGACACACGTCGTCGGGGTGGGTGGCGATAAAGAGGGTATCCCGTTTCAGGAACGCGTCGAATTTTTTGATCTTTTCAAACGTCAGTTCCACGTCGTAGGCAAGCACGCATATCTCGGGCGTTTCGCCGTCGAGCAAGATCCCCGCCGCCGCAAATTCTTTCCGGAGCGCTTCTGTGCCGAGAAGATACACCCGCCTGTGGGCATAGCGTTTTTTGAGATGGGAAAGGGTCGCCATGCCCGAAGTGTAAACGCGGTCGCCCTCCCCCCAAAGCGCGATACGGGTGAGCTTTTTGCGGTATTCTTCCTCGGTTTTCGAAGAATTGTTCGTGAGAAAGACGAGCTTTTTCCCCCGCTCCCGCAATTTTTCAAGGGTTGCCGCCGCCGCTCCGATCGGCGTTTCTCCGAGGTAGACGGTGCCGTCCAGATCGAGCAGTACGACCTCAATCCCGTTTAAGAGTTCTTCCTTTGTCATCATGCCATTCCATAAGCCCGAAGTCGCGGATCACGGCGGAAAGTCCGCTTCCCGCACACTCGGGCAACCATCCGAGAATTTTTCTGTCGGCCGTTTCGGGCAGGGAAAGCCCGTTTAAACCGCAAAGGCGGGAACGGTCCTCTTCCCGTCTTGAAAGATACCCCGAGAACTCGCGCGTAAAGCGGGCGCGGATGCGTTCTAAGATCATGGCGCGCGCCGCATATTCCTCGGGCGTGGGAATGGAAATTTCGGCAAATTCCACGCCCGCCCGCGCCGCCCGCGCCCTGTAATCGGGCGTGACATAGCGCCGCGGCTTTCCTTTCCCGAAAAACGCCGCATACAGGGAGGAAAGAAGCAGGTAGGCGCTCCACGCGGGGCAGGCTTCCTCCCGCAAAAGGGAGGCGAGTATGATCCCCTCTCCCGCGTAACCGCCCTCGCTCTCTTCGCGCCGCGCGCGGGCGTTTTCCGCGACGATCTCCTCCGCCGTTGCGGGCGTTCCCGCCTCGATCCCGCGGCGGGGGATCCCGAACGCAGTGAGCGCTTCCGCCTCGGAAAACGCAAGACGGGTGAGCAAAAGCCGCGCGGCTCCCTCCGTGAGCGTGGGCGAAATGCGCTCCGTATCGCACAAGACTTCTCCCTCTTTTAAGGAAGAGATTACCCGCTCGTCCCCGAGCAGAATTTCACCGCTCTTCTCAAACGCGCCGTCGAGCGAGGCGGTTTTGGGAAAGAGCGTACAGGGGATCTGCCGCACGTCGGCAAAATAGCGCCCCGCAAAGAGCGCCTCTTTGCCGCCCGAAACGACAACGCGGGAAACGCCGTCGGGCATTGCGAACAGCGGCAGGGTATCGCCGTCGAAGATCATCGAGATCGCACGCGGCGAAGAAGAAAACTCCGAAAGCGAGCCGTCGTCCGACAGCAACAGCACCTTGCCCGCGGAACATGCAAGCGCATGCCGCACTCCCTCCCCAAACGTGCAAAACACCACTCCTTCGTGTTCCTCTCCGTTCCTCATTGGCAGGGAATTTGCGGCAAGACGCATGTCCGACCTCCCTATGTTTTGTCAGATAAAAAATTCGATCGCGCTTGCGGCGTACCCGAACAGCACGCCGAGCAAAAACGTTGCGCCCAAAATGAGCAGGTTGCGCTTCCACTTCTTTCCGTCGCGGAAGAGAATGAACACGCCGAACCCCGCGTTGGTGACAAGACCGCCCAAAAGCGCGGAAAATCCGATGCCCCCGAGCGCGTACGTTTCGGCAAGTACCACGCTCGAAGCGCAATTCGGCACGAGTCCGACGAGTGCGGCGAACAGGGGGCGGTACCAATACCCCGCGCCCTGCATAAATCCGATGACCTTTTCCTGCCCGATGAAATAAAACAGGAGCCCAAACGCGACGTTGAAAACAAACACGACGGCCGCTACTTCGAGCGCATGCAGAAGCGGCGAAAAGAGGTAGACCGTCCACTTGCTCTCATGCTTATGCTCGCATACGGACGGCTCGTCCGCGCCGTGTTCCTCCCCGCACATATGTCCGTCGTGTTCCTCTTCTCCCTCGTGCGCGGCATGTTCCCCGCCGCCTTGCGGGAGGGGCGGAGCCGTGCGGAAGCGCTTTGCGACAAGATCGACAAGGTAGCCCACCCCCACCGCAAGCACAAACTTCGAGCCGAGAAGGGCAAGAATGGTATACGTCTTTTCAAGGGGCGGGAGCGAGGAGAGCGCGAGAACGAGGAGCGCTTCGTCGCTGGTTGCGATAAATACGGCAAGCAGGGTGCCGACGGTGAGATACCCTTTGCGGTAGAGCTTGCTTGCCATTACGGAAAACCCGCACATGGGAAGCAGCCCCGCCGCGCCGCCGATGAGCGGGGCAAATTTGCCCGTGATCGCCCTGCCGAGCCGCCCCACCGCGGTTTTGTGTTCCAAAAGTTCGATGAGAATGTAGAGGAGGAACAGAAACGGCAACAGTTTCAGCGCGTCTAAAAAGCCGTCGAGAAAGACATCGCCCATAGCTTTTCCTCCTTTGAAAAAATCATCTCTATCTTACATGTTTTCACGGCGTTTGTCAACCGTTTCGGGGCAGAGGAAGAGCGCCCCTTTCGGAGCGCTCTTTGGTAAATTTCCGCGAAAAATTATTCTTCGGTGGGTTTGTCGTCGTCGGCGGGAGCTTCCTGGGTCTCCTGCGCCTCCGTGCCTTCCGCCGCCGCGCGCTTTGCCGCCATCTTGGCGTCGCGCTTTGCCTGTTTCTTCATCTCTTTCGTAACCACTCTCGCCGCCTCGATCTGCGCCTGCATCTCTTGGGGTGTGGGAGGTACGAACGCCGCGCCTTCCGCATTCTCGGGGATCACGTCGTAGTGTTCGTCTCTTTCGAGCATGGTCGCTTCGGTGTAGCCGTCGAAGAGGTGGATGTGCTTTGCGTCGAACGCAAGTTCTACCACTTCGCCGAGCGTAACGGTAGCGCGGGAAGAGATCTTTGCGATCATCTGGGAAACGCTGTCGACGATGGTCGTCTTATCGGTCATGTAGTCGACGTCGCAATAGATCTGCATTTCTGCGCCGAGTTTTTCGATGACGTCGATCTTCGCCTTAATAACGGTCTCGGGCGAGTTGGAGATGAACAGATCGTCCTGGTGGATGTCTTCGGGACGGACGCCGAGGGTAACTTCTTTCCCGGTGTTGATGTACTCGTCCACGTTCTTGATCTTGGAAACGACCGTCTTGGGAAGCGCGATCTTGTTGTTGCCGATGAAGTTGACGTACACCTTGCCGTTTTCCTGCGTAAGGGTAGCGTTCTTGAAGAAGTTCATCTGGGGCGTGCCGATGAAGCCCGCGACAAAGAGGTTAATGGGATAGTCGTAGAGGTTCTGAGGGGTATCGACCTGCTGCATGAAACCGTCTTTCATGACAACGATACGGGTACCCATCGTCATTGCCTCGATCTGGTCGTGCGTGACGTAGATGAACGTGGTGGCAAGACGGGCGTGGAGCTTACTGATCTCGGTACGCATCTGCGCGCGGAGCTTTGCGTCCAGGTTCGACAGAGGTTCGTCGAGAAGGAACACTTTCGGCTCACGGACAATGGTACGGCCGAGCGCAACACGCTGGCGCTGACCGCCGGACAAAGCCTTCGGCTTACGGGAAAGGTATTCGGTGATGCCGAGGATCTCCGCCGCGGCTTTGACTTTTTCATCGATGGTCTCTTTCGGAACTTTTCTCAGTTTCAAGCCGAACGCCATATTGTCGTATACGGACATGTGAGGATAGAGCGCGTAGTTCTGGAAGACCATGGCGATATCTCTGTCTTTGGGGACGACGTCGTTGACGAGCTTGCCGTCGATGTAAAGTTCGCCGGACGAGATCTCTTCGAGACCTGCGATCATACGGAGCGTCGTGGACTTGCCGCAGCCCGAGGGACCGACGAATACCATGAATTCCTTATCGCGGATTTCAAGGCAGAAATCGAACACCGCCTGGTTGCCGCCGGGATAAATTTTGTTGATGCCTTTGAGTAAAAGACCGGACATAATTTCCTCCAAAATCAATTTCTGTTACTATTTTACAACTTTCCGCGGCAAAATGCAATGGGCAATTATTACAAACATCCCCCGCGAGATTGTATATTTTGCACAAGGGGGGAAAACGTGGGCGCGGCGGCATTACTGCCGCCGCGCCCACGTGCGATTTTTCCGTTTTAAGCCTCTTTCAGGTGCCATACAAAGCAACCGAAATCGGGCAGGCGGGGCAGGAGCAAGCCCGCGTTCATGAGCGTATCCCCGCGCGCCGCATAGCCGAGTTCTTCCACCAGATAGCGCTTACCTGCGTCGAGGCCTTTGAGACGGATGCGGTGGTCCGTATCGGCGGGGACGGCATGGATCTGCATCCCCACGACGATCGCGCGCGATTTTTCTTTCGACACGACCGCAACGCAGAATCTGTTGCCTTTGAACGGATCGGAGATGCGGTAGAGGTCTCCCGACTGCACGAGCGGTTCGCTTTCACGGTAGGCGGCGATCTGCGCCCGCACGGCCGCTTTCTCCTCCTCGGTAAGGGCGCCGAGGTCGAGTTCATAGCCGAACGCCCCGAGCGAAGCGATTGCGCCGCGCGTGAAGAAGGGCGTGGTCCTGCCCGTTTGGTGGTTGGGGCAGACCGAGACGTGGCAACTCATGGCGGAGAGCGGATAGCAATAGGAAGTCCCCCACTGGATCTTGACGCGCTCGAAAGCGTCGGTATCGTCGCTCGTCCAGAACTGCGGGAAGTAGTAGAGCATGCCCGCATCGAAGCGTCCGCCGCCGCCCGAACAGCCCTCGAAAAATACCTGCGGGAACGCTTTTGTCAGGCGATCCGCAAGGGAGTAAACTCCCAAAATGTAGCGGTGCGCAAACTCCCCTTGCCTGTCCGCGGGGAGTTCCGCAGAGAAAAATTCCGTGATGTGGCGGTTCATGTCCCACTTCACATAGCTCACGCCGTACCGCCCGAGAATATCCGCCATACGGGAAAAGACGTGGTCCACGATCTCTTTCCTCGTCATGTCGAGGACAAGCTGGTTGCGGCCCGTGCAACGGGGAGCCTTGCCGATCGCCCAATCGGGGTGGACGCGGTACAGATCGCTGTCCTCGGAGATCATTTCGGGTTCGAACCAAAGCCCGAACTTCAAACCTTTCTCGCGGCAATGGTCGACGATGGGCGCTAAGCCCCCGCTGAGCTTCTTTTCGTTGACAAACCAATCGCCTAAACCCGAGGTGTCGTCGTTGCGCTTTCCGAACCATCCGTCGTCCAACACGAGGGTGTCTATGCCGAGTTCCGCCGCCCTGTCCGCAAGCGCGCAGAGCTTTTCGCGGTTGAAATCGAAGTAGGTCGCCTCCCAGTTGTTGACGACAACGGGACGGGGCGCATGGACATATGCGGGCGGAAGAATGTAACCCCGCAAGAAATCGGCGTATTCGCGGGAGAGCTGTCCTATCCCTCCCTCCGTGCGACAAAGGAGGGCCTGCGGCGTAATAAACTCTTCGCCCCCCTCCAATTTCGCGCGGAAGCCGAGGTCGTTTATGCCGCCTTGCAGGCGGACGCTCCCCGTCTGCGAAGTTTCGGCGGAGAGTAAAAAGGAGCCGCTGTATACGAGCAATGCGCCGACCGCTTCGCCGCGGTCCTCGTCCGCGTCTTTGGAAAGAAGGGCGAGGAAAGGATTCATCTGGTGGGAAGAAGCCCCGCGCGAGGAAGAAACGGAATAAGCGCCGTGGCCGAGCGGGGTGCGTTCGGGCATGCGCTCCGCGCAGTGCCTGCCTTGCAGACAGACCGCGTCGTACCCCCCCTCTTCGAGGTCGAGGCAGAAAGAGTACGCCCGCGGTAAAAATATAGGGTCCTTTCCGCGGTTGCGGATGACGGCGTTGCGCGCGATTACGTCCGAATCTTCGAAGAGGGAATAATTGAGAACAATCTCCGCGTCGGACAACACGTCGCGGAGGGTGATTTCGAGCGTCTCTTTCCCTTTCCGCGCGCAGGGAAGTCCTCCGAGCGCGGGTACGCCCGCATAAATGCGGTGGCCCGCGTAATGAAACCTGCTTGCGCGGGAACCGTCTTGCCTTTCGATGATGACGGAGGGCGCGCGGAAATCTCCCTGCCCGTAACTGCCGTATTCCTGCGCGGCGATGTCGAGCGAGAACCAATGGTCGCTGTCCGGAGGGGTGGGCGCAAAGCTGACGGGGCGGGTGCGCATGTCAAAGGCGCGCAAGTCGTCCTCCCCCACCCGTCCGCCGAAGTGCAGATCTGTCAGATAGCCGTTCGGGTCAATCCAAAGCACGCAGGAAAAACTCTTTCCATGCAGAAAAAAACAGTTCGTTTTGCGGTCAAAAACAATCATATCATCCTCACAAATAATGTTTCGCCTCCGATCCCCTTTTAAAGGATGGGAGGCGGTTGCTTGCTCCCCGCGCGTCTGAGCTCCGCGGGGAGCGGTAAAATTTTTTGTTACGCGCGGCTCTCTTCTCCGAAGCATTCGTTTTGGCGGAATACATCCACGAAATAGCCCGTGATGTTCTGCGGGCGGGTGATCGCCGCGCCGATGATAACATGCTCGATGCCGAGATCGAGGATCGCATTCAGTTCCGCAAAGGAATGGATACCCCCCTCGGCGATGATGCGCGACGTTTTGATCTCCCGTTTGAGCAAGGCGCAGAAGCCGAAATCGGGGATGGGGATCTCCTTTGTCTCCTCCGTGTAACTGCGCAGGGTTGTGGAGATATACTCAAATCCCAGCTTTTCCGCATGGATCGCGTCCTCAAACGTCGCCACGTCTGCGACGAGCGGCTTTTTCGTGTGAGCGCGCGCGTATTCCACCAAAGATTCGAGGGTGACCCCGCCGGGACGGCGGCGGAGCGTGGCGTCCATAGCGATCACGGCGCATTTGGAGGAAATGAGCGCTTTCAATTCCGCAAGCGTAGGCGTAATATAAACGGGCGAGTCCGCATATGTCTTTTTGATCAGCCCGATGATGGGCAATTTGCCCCGAAGATGAGCGTGGATGGCGTTGATGTCTTTCACGGTGTTGGCGCGGATGCCGACCGCTCCGCCCTGCCGAGCCGCTTCCGCCATTTTCGGCATCGACTTGCCGCCGTAAAGAGGCTCGTCTTTCAGCGCCTGGCAGGAGACGATCAGGCCCCTCGGTAAAATGGGTTGCATAGCTACTCTCCTTAATGTTATTCCGTCTTATTTCCCGTCTGCTTTCTTAAATCCGTTGCGGAACGCCTCGTGCGTCGCTTTCAAGTCGTTATATTCGCCGTTGGGGTTGGCAAACTGCAAGCGGTTGATGACCCCCGTGGCTCTGCCCGTTTCGGGATCGTATTCGTAATCGTTGCAGTTAAACCATATCAGTCCTTTGATCTGTTTGGCATAGGCCATAGGTTTTTCCGCGTAGAGTTCGTTGAACATCCCCTCTACCCACTTCGCCTGTGCGCCGCCGTTTCTGCCCAAAACCATGCCCGCGCTTGCGTCGGCGTCGCCGCCCGAGCCGCAGGCAAACTCACCGATGATCATTCCCCATTCGGAGAAGTAATCCTTGTTCTTCGTATACAGATCGCCGTAGTGCTTCGCAAACGTCGTCATACGGGTCTCCGCATTCTCGGGATAGTTGTTCATCTCGTAGCTCGTGCCGCCCAACAGCTGGGCATATTCCCTGCCGGGGAAGAAGCACAGATCCTCGCCCCATCCCGAATAAGGACAGGAGACCGCGATCGGGTTCCAGATCCAGATGACGTTGTCCACGCCGTTCTCTTCGAAAATATCGTAGAGCCGCCGCCACGTCATCACGAAAATATCGGGGTCGAGCAGGTTCATCATGCCCGAATAACTCGTCCAGTCCGTATTCATCTCGTTGTTGAGACGGAACATGAGCGGAGCGCCGTACTCCTTGATGTCGAGCGCCAGACGCTTGAAATACTCGTCGTATTTCCCGCGCATGATGTCGAACATCGGGGAGATCTCTTCGTCCACCGTGTTGTTGTTTGTCGTGAACTGGAAAGTAAATTCCAGCGTAGGGCGTTCGCCGTTTCCGTTGCCGCCCGCAAGCTCTTTCGCCATCGCAAGCGGGAAATAGTGGCGGGAGTGGTCGTTCGGTTGGATGGCGCCCCATCCGAGGTGGGTATACGTCATGTAAATATCGTATTTCCTGCCCCAGACCTCGTCCTCAATATAATGCTGCATGGCAAGGCTTTTGGAGAGATATTCGTCGTAGGCGCCCGAGTGGGGTACGAGGCTATCCTCTTCGCCCGGCATTGAGTAACTGAACACTCCCCAATTCTTCTTATCCTCCGTCATGAGCTGGTTGAAATAGGCTTTGGTTTCGGCGTTCCAGCGGGGATTTTCCAGCGGCGCGCCCGCGGTGAAATAGTTGCGCGCCGTCCCTTTAACGGGAATGCGCTTCCAGCTCATTACGAGCTTATCCATGAGTTCCGCCTTGTTCTCTTTGGACTTCATCACGAACAGCCCGTGGTTGCGGCTGTCTTTCGCCTCGCGCACCACGCCGATGTTGTAGAACGGACGTTCGATCCCCTCCGCGTCATTGATGCGGATGTCGAAGCGGTAAATATCGTATCCGTCCCGCCGCGTGAGGTTGCCCTCGCGCACGGTGGGATAGGAATGGATATTATCCGACGTACCGTCCTTTACAGGGGAAACTTCAAAGTCGAGTTCGTTGAGGAGGGTGAGATTTTGGTTTTCGTAATAGGCGGGATTGACGAGGTGGCGGATGAGCCACTCGTTGAGATAGGTGTACCAACCGCCCGCCTGCCCCGCATACGGATTTTTGCTTTCCGCACTGTACGTAAGAACGGAATCGTCGAAGAAATACTGTGTGCGGTATTTGGCGATGGAGTAGTCCACCGTCACGTCCTTTGCGGGCAGGGTGAACGCCGTGCCGTTGGAAGCATGGACGACCCTGACGCTTTCGCCGTTGTAAAATTCAAAGTGGATATCCTGCCGCTTCCCGAGTTCGGTATATGAGGGCAGATATTCCCCGTTGATAAAATACTTCGCGCCTTTCAGATCGGAAACGTCCGAAAAGCCGTTTTCCTCATCTTTGAGTTCCCCGTTCGGGTAGAGCCCCTCGAAAGAAAATTCCAAAGACGCCTTGTCTTTGTTCGGCTCCGTGACGGAAGGCGGGGAGGGAGGCTCCCCTTGATTGCCGCCCCCGGAGGGCGTTTTGGCGCATCCCGCAAACATGCTCAGACCGAAAAGAGTTGCCATCATCATTGCCGTTATTTTTTTCATAACTTCCTCACGCGACGGTCACTTCCGCCAGATCGCTGTAAAGCCCGAAGACCGTATGCGCGGAATCGCCCGCGTCCTGCGAGAGATAGAAGAGTACCTTTACCTTATTCCCCTCGCGGGAGACGGGAATGATACTGCATTCTTTCTCCACCTGCCAGCCGTTATACGTCGTGCAAGTGAGCGTCACTTTCTTTGCCGAAAGCTGGGCTTCGGTGAGCGTGGCGGGGGCCGCGATCTCTTTCACGATCATGGCGCAGTCTTCCGCGGCATTCGTCGTTGCGATGTTGCACTTGATGGAATAATGCAAGGTGTCTTCAAACGTCCATGTGTTCTGCGCGTAACCGCGCGCAAGATACGCCGCCGACATGTTGTTCGTGGTTGCGTCCGTTGTCCTTTTCCCGGCGTCGTAAGTCATCTCGTCGAGAGAGACGTTGAACTTGCGGAGAATGTTCCTCAGACAGCTGTCCATATTCGCGCGCGTGACGTTGACGCCGCCCCAAAAATTCGGATAGGGATGATCAGTATTCTTTGTATCGTTGAACTTTCCCGAGGTCGCCGAGCCGAGGAAGCCGACGGGGATCTCGGGACAGACTTCGCGCATCTTTTCGGCATAAGCGGAGTAGAACGTGATGGTAAACCAGCGCCCTTTCATCTGCGGATATTTGTCGATGACGGACTTCATGGTCTCAATCGCTTCCAGCTCATCCACCGCAAGGGAGGACGCGCCGTCGAATTTCAGTTCGAAGATAAAGATCACGTCCGTATCGAGCAAGAGTTCGATGGTCTCTTCGAGCGTGGGGAAAGTATCCTCATATTTCTTGCTGTAATCTTTGAGGGTCATCTTGCGGAGCGCTTCCGACGTGGCGAGCGCAAAATAGCCGTTGCCCGTGGAAGTCGTTCCCGTATCGGAGTTGTGGCAAATGAGGATCTTCTTGTCTTTCGTCACTTGCAGGTCGAGTTCGATGTGCGTGGCGCCCTCGTTGGCGGTCGCCATGATCGCCGTTTTGGACTGCTCGTTGCAATAGGACGTGATGCCGCGGTGCGCCGCGACATACTGCGCCCGCGCAAAGCCGCTCTCCTTGAAGTAGCCGAACGCTTCGCCGACTTCCGGAAGAGTATCCGTCACAATGCCGTAACAACCCGCCGCCATTGCAGAGACGGTCTCCTCCACGCCGTCGGTATACGCCCAGCAAACTTTTGCCATCGCTTCGACGTACTTTGCCGCGACGGGCAGGTTGGCCTGGGTCCCGTCGTACAGAAGAATGTTGCATCCCGCCTTATTCGCCGCGCCGATGTGATCCCATTCGCCGTAGCGGTCGGCGGAAATGGTCGCGTCCGTCAGATCGTACACGGTATTGACGAGATAGCCTACGGACTTATCGGCATAGAGCGTTTCGAGGACGGAAACGTCTTTGGACATCGCCATAATGTCGGTGATCGCATAGGTGTTTTTCAGCCAGCCAAGGAAAGGTTCCACCGTGTCTTTTTCGAGCCGCACGATGGGAATGAATTTCGCTTTCAGATAACTGTCGAACGTCTGCGTGAGCGTTTTTTCCTCTCCCCCGAGGGTAACGTTCATCTCCGCGTCGGGGGTCACGATGACGGAAGCCGCTTTCACGGAACTGCCCGCCGCAGCGCCCATCTCCGCAAAGGAAGCAGGCTCCGCGATCACGGTCGGCTCCAACATGAGGCCGCTGCCGTTTCCGGCGACCTGAACATAATTCGCGTAACTGTTCGCCGCATTGGCGGAAACGCCGAGGCCGATCCCGCCGCAAAGGAGCATGGCGACGGCGGTGCTGCAAATTGCGATCAGCTTCTTTTTCATGCTTTGCCTCCTTTAATTCAGCCCGACGATCAGCGTAAACTCTGCGCTGTCGCCGCCGCAACGGACCCGTATCACGCACTCGCCGCGGGCGACCGCCGTCACTCTGGCGATCGCGCCCTGGCTTTCAACGGTACCGATCGAGGTATCCGAACTCTCCCAAACAATGTCGCCGTCCAGTTCCTCGGTCCCTTTCACTTTGACCGTAACCGTGGCGTTCTTGCGCAAAACAAGTTTCCCCTCGGGAACCGTCACCGAAAGACGGGACGCTTTTACCGTAACCGAGCAGGAAGCAAGTTGCTTCTCTCCCTGCGACACGGTGACCGTGGCGGAACCCTCGGCAACGCCATTGACCGTGGCGGTGTTGCCCGACGCGGCGACCGTAACGACCGCCTCGTCCGAACTCGTCCAGATATATGTAGTTGCGGGGTCTTCTCCGGGAGCGGGTTCCCCGCCGTCCCAGGTCAATGTGAGGGTATCGCTCCCCCCTACCCCGAGTTCGAGCATCGTTTTATCGAGGCTTGCACTCGTTCCGCCCGCCGGCTTTTCGCCGCATGCACACAGCGACAGGATCGCCGCGGCAAGCAATACCAGCGGCAGAAAGATCTTCTTCTTCATATCATTCTCCTTGTAAAGAATAAATTCGTTTCAGCATACAAGGTCCGCGCGAGAAAACAATTTCCCGCGCGTCCCTTGTGCAACCGGTCTGCTCAGCCCTTGACGGAGCCGAGCTGCAAACCGCCCTTGATGTATTTGACGACATAAGGGTACATACAGATGATGGGGATAATGCTCACGAGCATTGCCGCGGCTTCCACGTTCTTCGCGTTCATTTGCAGCCACGGGTTGTTCTTATCGAGATCGGTGTTCTCCAACATCAGATAGATGTAGTAGGCGAGCGGATGGGCCTGTTTTGCACTGCGGCTGATGAACATCAGCGCCGAGCCGTAACCGTTCCAGCAACCGACGATCGTAAAGAAGCAACAGGTGCCGATGATTGGAAGCGACATGGGGATCACGATGAGGAAGAAAAGTTGGAGTTCGCTTGCGCCGTCTAATTTCGCCGCCTCTTCGATGTCCGACGGGATGCCCTCGAAGAACGTCTTATAATAGAGCATGTGGGCGACGTTGGAGAGCGAAATCAGAATGATCGACCAAACCGTGTTGAGCAGGTTCATCATGCTCATCAGCATATAGATCGGGATGATGCCCGCCGAGAAGAGCATGGTGATGACGAAGAACATCAGGATCCCGCCGCGGAGGGGGTAATCGCGTTTGGAAAGCGGATATGCGGCAAGCGCCATCATGAGATTGGAGACGATGGTAACGAGCAAGGTGATGAACACCGAATTGCCGAACGCCTGCCAGAAGTCGATCGCGCCCTCCCCTGCGAGGACATACCGGAACGCTTCGACGGAGGGGCGCACGGGGAACAGTACCACGTGCAGGTTGAAGTTGCCGTCGTTGAACGAAAGGGAGAAGTAGTTGAGGAGCGGGAAGCAGACGACAAAGATAAACAGGAACAGCATCGTTAAGTTGATGATGTTCAACGTAATGTCGATCTTGCTCTCACGGATGCGGTTGGGATGACGTTTGGAGACCTTGCGTTCATCCTCTTCATGCTCCGTTTTCGCCCTGCGCTTTCTTTCCCGTTCGTGCCAGCGTTCGTCGGCCGTCTGCATGATGAGCGCGCGGTCGGCGCCCTTGACGCCCATTGCCCAGCAGTTGAGATACCGCCACAGGCAGTACGCATAGATGTTATAGCCGCAGATGAGCGCGCCGATGAGGAACACCACAAGGCCGATCCACCAGACGCCGCCGCCCTGCAAAGCCATGACGGTAAATACGCCTACGCCGACCGCCGCGGGCAAGAGGATAAAGCACAATAGCCGCAAAAGCGCTTCTTTGTAGACGGCGCGGTCGTTCAGGCGCCAGTACTGAAAATGCTTGAAAATATTCATACAAGCGCCTCCTTACCAAAGCCCGCGTTTCATCGTCTTGGAGGTGATCGCGTTGCCCACGACCATCAGGATAAGACCGATGAGACCGTTGAATACGCCGAGCGCGGTCGCAAACGGGACGTTTGTCATCCCCCGCCGGATCGAAATATCGTAGATGTACGTGTCGAGAACGATCTGCGAGTCGATCAGCGTGCCGCGGTTGACTTGCATCATCGTCCAGATCTGTTCGAAGCCCGTTGCCATCATGCCGCTGATGTTGAGAACGAGCGTTAAAGCGATCGTCGGCAAAATGGAGGGAATGGTGAGATACCACATCTTTTGCAGACGGTTTGCGCCCTCCAAAGTCGCAGATTCATAATACGTCTTATCGATGGCGACGATCGCAGAGTAGTACAAAATACAGCCCCACCCCGCATTTTTCCATGCCGAGAAGAACACGGCGAGAGGTTTGAACCACTCGTTCTCCGCCATGATAAAGCCCGTAAACCGTCCCAAAACGCCGAACTCGGGGTCGAGCAAGCCCGACCAGATACCGATGACGATCGCCCACGACAGGAAGTTGGGGATACAGATGATGATGAGGATCACCTTAGCGAGCGCCTGGCTTTTGAGTTCGGAGAGCTGTACCGCGACCAGAATGGACAGCGGGAAGCAGATGAGGAGCCTTATCACGTTGATGAGCAAGGTGTTCCCCACCGCCCGCACAAAAGATTCGTCGACGAAAATATCACCGAAATTCTTAAACGTCCATGTGCCGTGGGTGAGATTATAGAGAACGTCCGCTTTGGTGAGGTCGAAGCCCTCCGCGCCCTTAAAGGCAAACAAAATGCCGAACATGGGCAGATAGCCGAAGAGCAGGGTCACGGCGACGGCGGGCAAAAGGAAGATATGGAGCTGGCGGTGTTTTTTCACGCGCTTCCACAAGTCTTTCCAAAAGCCCGGGTGCGGGTCGTAGAGCGGCCGCTTCTCCTCATCCGCAGGGCCGGCGACCTCTCCCGCAAAAGCGGGAGATTCGCCCGTTAGTTGCAAATCATTTTCCATTTTTTTACCTCTCTGTCATCTTGTGGTAAAACATGGGCTTAGGATTTTCTCGAAGAATTATACCAGTCCGTCATCTCCTGGGACATCGCTTCCGTCCAGAATCCCTTCTTGTTCGCCGCCGAGCGGTTGACCGTAAGCGTCGCACGGGGATCTTTTTGGTTGATCGCGCTCTCGACGCCCGTAAGAAGGTGGCTTCTCGCGTTGATGTTGACTGGCGCCCACAGTTTCATGGGAGGAGCCATATACATCGGGTTGGAGATCCACTCCGAGGGATCGGCAAAGTTATCGCAATAATACCATGCGTTGAAACCGATCTCGTGCAGGTGGCAATAGACCTTTGCGGAGATCGCGTTCGTGCCGGTGCAATACTGGGAGTTATCCGCGATATATTGCACGTAGCGGTCGGTGAGCTGGATCCACTTGCCGTCCTCATGCACGGTGACGAGTTTTTCCTCGCCGCTCCTGCTGTCGGTATAGGTGAACGTGTAGGGACGGACGAAGCAAATTTTATCGGTAAAGCTCTCGTATTTCGTGAACTCCGCGTCGTTTTCCTTCGTGCCGGTGTAATCCTCCGGCTTAGGCGCGCCTGCGGGAGCGTCGATCCTGTTCCAGTGTACGCCCTCGGTGCCGCCGAAGAAATCGGCAAACGCCTCCATCTTCTTTGCGAGATAGTCGATCACGTAGCGGGCATGTGCGCCCATGTAGGCGGGAATGACGGTGTAATAAGACACGCCGCCGGGATCGCCCGGGAGAAGCGCCTTTTTCTGGTCTTTGCAGGAGACTTCCTGCCCCGTGATGTCGGTAAAGGTATAGCCGTCGCCGCGGATACGCAACGTCCAGTCGATCGCCTGGTCGTGCATGTTGTTGAACGTATTCTCAACGCCCATGCTCTTTGCGATGATCCCTTTCGAGACAACGGCGTTGACGAGCGCGGTCACGTTCCAATAGGTGAGATAGACGCAGGAGTGGAGTTCCTCGGAGAACAGCTGGTTCACCGTCGTCAAGTCGGAGCCGTTCCAGTTGGTGGAAAGAATGCCCTTGCTGCGCAGATAGCTCATATACATGACGTAATCGGTCATGTTGTCGCTGAAATTCTTCTGCTGGATCATGCCATTCTCGTCCACATAGAACTGGTAAGGCACCTCGAAACAGCTTTCGATGGGAACGACCTCTGCGGAAGCCGCGCCCGGGATGCCAAAGGCGTGATAGTTGCCCGTGCCGTCCGGGTTGAACTTCTGTTGCAACGTTTCGAACGCCCAGGTGACTTCGGAGAGCGTTTCGGGAAGTTCATGCCCGTACTTCGTTTCGAAGCCGATCTGTTTCAGGTGGTCCATATTCCAGATGAGACCCGCGTCGACCATTCTCACATAGCCGAAGTCGGGGATCGCATAGATGTGCGTTTTGCCCTCGCCGTCTACATATTTCACGGAGTCCCACCCGCTGTCCATCAGGTCGATGAGTTGGTAAAGCACCTTGCCCTCGGGGGTATTTTCGAGGAGTTCGGTGAGGTCGAGGAAAGTGCCGTTTTCGAGGTAAGGCGTATAACAGCCGTCGTTGAGTTTCATGAAGTCGAAAGACTCGTTCGTCGCCAGATAGTTCTGCACGTCCTGCTCCATGCCGCTGCTTCCGAGCTGTTCGTATTTTACCTTATATCCCGTTTTGTCCTCGATAATTTTCGATGTATCGTCGTTGCCGAAAGAAGTCATTCCCGAAGCGGGGAAGAGGCCTCTCAGTTCAATGGGCTGGGTCAGGTCGACGTCCCAATCGATTTCGGAGCCGTAGACCTTGCCCATTTCGCATCCTGCGAACGCCGCAACGGCAGTTGCGAACATGGCGGTTGCGAGCGCAATGCACAGAGTTTTTTTCATAATTGTCCTCCTATCGGAAAATTAAAATTTGCACAAGGGAAAAATTCCCTCCCCCGAGACCGCTTACACGTAAAAAGCGGTGGGTTGGAGGAAACGATTTACCCCTCCCTCGCCCCGCGGCCCAAAGCCGCGGGGCGGGTTGCGGGGATCAGGGGGGATTGTTATTCTGCGGTTGCCTGCACTTCTTTGCTTACGATCATACCCGTAAGACCTGTCGTGTCGTTTCTCGGAGGAAGCAGGATGTCTTCGCCGAGTACGGGTTTGAGATAGGTCTCGATGAGTTTATCCCACGTCTTGTTCTCTTTATAAAGCTCTTCGGAGATATAGCGGTAAACCTTTTTCGCATTCGCGGAATATGCGGGAACGCTATAAGCCTCTTGAGTCTTTACGAAGTCGCCGCCGTTGCGGTACCAAGTACTCAACGCGAGGTTGTAGAAGCTCTCATAGACTCCAAAGTGTCCGGGGGTAGGCTTATCGTAGGAGCCACTTGCCACCATGTAGGTATTGATAACGTTCGCAAGCTCCGCGTCGATGTGATTGAGACCGTTCTTCAAGCGGACGAGCTGCTCGCCTACATTCCAGAGATATTCGAAGTCCTTATAGGCACCCTCGCTACTGGAAAGGTTGGTGTATTTCAACACGCCGTCCGGGGTGTAGTGGATGACCATGTCGAGTACGTCGTGCGCAAACTTGAACGTTGTTTCGAGGCCTTTGGTCTCGATGAGCTTGTGGAGATAGAGCGCGCGCATGCTGTTCATGAAATGCGCCTCTTCCTCCATGCAGAGATAACCGTTAAGCGCGGTACCGTTGGCAACGTTCGCATCGTAATTCCTCAACAAGCAGTCGAGGAACTCGTTCACGAGGTCGAGCGCACTCACTTCTTTGAGGGTATCTGCAAAATCCGCGGTGACGATAGAGACCTTGGTAGTACTATCTTCCAATGCCTTGTAAGCGTTGGAAAGAGATTCCCAAGCGACCCATACTTTTTTGCCGATTTGATTGATCACGGCTGTTTTGTCGCTCGCGCCGAGCGCGTTCACCTTTTCGTAGACGGTGCGGAACTTCTTGACGCTGTCGTAGACGTAACCCGCGCCGTTGCCGTCTGCCGTTGCGCCGCCTTTGAGGGTGGTCACGTTCTGCAAGTCGGGAAGAGAGAGAGCGGTGTATGCGTCATAGGCCGCTTTCGCGTCTGTTCCGAGATTGGCCGTGGGGTCCTCGGTGAGTGCGGTCACGGTGCGCGCCACGAGCATGGGAGCAACCGAAGCTTGCGCGTCGCCGCTACGAACGCCTTTCATGATGTCCGCTCCGGCGTCTCTCGTCAGAATGGGGATGAGATATTCTTTCAGCAAATCGCTCCATGTCTTGGGATAGCTCTCGGTGCCGTACTGTGTTTCGGGACAGAAATCGGGGTCAAAGAATATATCGGAGATGTAATATTTCCATCCTTCCGCACTCGCTTTGAGGTCGCCGACAGGAGAACCCTCTCTTGCGCCGCCCCATTTGCTCCAAACACTACGGTACGCATAGGAGAACGAGCCGTTGTGGAAGCTTTCATGAACGCCCCACTGGCTGCCGTTGCCCTCGTTTGCAACCATGTACTTGTTGACGACATCGGCAAGCTCCTTGTCGAGATAGGTGCAGTCACCCTCGATGATGCGGACGATTTGACCGCCGACAGCCCAGAGATAATCGAAGTCGAGAAGGGTACGCTCACCGTTGGGAAGGGTGGGATCCGCATTGGTGTCAGAGGTTGCCCCGTTTGCTTTGAGCATCTCATACACTACGTCGATATAATCTACGTCGAGTTCGAGCGTTTTCGCAAAACGGTAGAGATAGTAATAACGAACGGAATTGAGGAAGCACTCGGTTTCTTCACAGCAGAGATACCCATTGTCTTTGTGCGTGCATTTCGTGTTCGTATTCTGGAAGAACGCGCAGTTGAGCATGCCGCCGAATACGTTGAGCTGAGTAACCTTTACGGTATGTCCCTTACTCGTGTTATTGATGAGCTTCACGTCGATGTCCTGCGTCTCCGCGTCGAGCGCCGCTACCTGTTCGGCAAGGGTTTCCCACTGCTCCCAAAGCTCCGCACCCACCTGCTGGGTCACCAGCGCTTGCGCGTCTTCCGCAAGTTTGTTGTATTGCCCGAGGATGGTGTTGAAGAGGCCGAGTTCATATTCAAGGAAGCCCTTTTCCTTTCCCGAGTAGCCCTTAAATTCGGTGAGGGAGTTGAGGTTGGAGAGTTCGTTGAACTCTCTGATGATGTCCGAAACGCCGAACTCGGTCTGCTCGGGAACGTTTACCGCAACCGTAACGCCGAGGCCGCTTTCGTTGATCTGCACGTCGTTGCCGCCGTCTTTTACCACGATTTGGAGCATGGGTTTAATGAGATCGGCGAACTTCGTGTCTGCCGCTGCGGTGATGCCGAAGTAGTCCTTTGCGATATCGAGAACGCCCGCGGGCTGGCCGCCATTATTGAACGCCCAATTCCAGTTGCCCTCTGCGAAAGCGTCTTTGCCGACCATGTAGGTGTTGACAACCACCGCCATTTCGTGATCGAGTTGCTCGGTTCCGTTCTGGACTCTTGCGACTTGTTTGAGTACATTGTATACGTACCCGAAGTCGGTGACGAACGTATCGCCCTTATACTGGCCCGACGCGTCATGAGCCGAGAGGATCTCGATGATGGTATCGGCATAGCCGAGTTTCACAAAGTTATCATCGAGGAGAGTTTTGATGTACATGATGCGCCAGCTCATAGCAACGCCCTCGTTGCTCGCCGCAAGATAACGCACTTGCTTGCCGGTCAGCTGAAGATCCGTACTCCATTCGGGGATACTAAGCCCGTAAACCGCTTTGAAGAACTCGTCAACGAGCTGTGTACCCGTGAAGGTTTCGCCCTTTACGGTGAATTGCTTCTGCGCAAATGCGGAAGTCGTCGCCGTCTTATAGTCCTCGGAGAGGCCTACCCAAAGTTCCCACTGCTTGCCGAGTTCTTTGGCGATCACGCCGCGGTTGGTATCGGAAAGTTTGGAATATTCGGTGTAGAGTTCGTTGAATTTTTCCAGTTCGTCGGAAAGATAGCCTTTCACGGTGTCATCTTCCGATTTCCAGCCCTTCCAGACGTCGGGGCTGAGGGTGGTGAGATCGGAAAGAGCCGCCTCTGTCCACTTTGCAAGCCATGCGGTACCCGCTTCGTCCTTGCCGGCGGGCGTGACTGCCTTGTCTACGGCAACGCCCCTCACGTCGGGTTGCCCGTTGAAAGGCTGTTTCGTGGGCATATCGCCGCCGCCTTGCTTAATGTAGGGCAGAAGATAGGTGACGATGAGTTCTCTGAACGGCTTGCCCGTTTCCTGCAAGTCTTGGCCGAAGTAGAGCTTCCACTTGTAGGTGCCGGAGCTGAGGTTGAGGTCGCCGCCATTGACGTACCATGCCCATTTCCACGAGCCGTTCTGGAACTCGAAGCCCACCATGTAGGTGTTTACCATGTCGGCGAGTTCGTCGTCGAGGTAGGTGCATTCTCCTCTGAGAACGCGCACCGCCTGACGCATCGTGTAATAGATGTAAGGGAAGTCGTGCGGGGTGCCGATAACGCCTTCCGTATAGGTGTTTGCCAAAAGCTCCAACGCAAGCTCGCTGTAACCGAGGGGAACTTCCTCCTCTTTCAACAGCTCGTTGATGAAGAGCAGACGGAACGTGGTGAGGAAGTGCGAAGAAACGTTATCGCTGAGTTCCACGCAGAGCGCGCCGCCGTGGTCTTGGTGCTTCTCGTCCTTGTGGGAATTTGCTTCAAATATGAGGTTGAAGAATTCCTCAAAGAGTTCTGCGCCCGTTTTGGTCTCCACGCCGTTCATATCGTGATTTGCGATCGTGAACTGTTTGGTTGCAAAGTCGCTGTCAAGCGCCGCGTCGTAATCGGAGAGGAGTTCCTCCCAATACATCCACGGGTCGCCCACGACCGTGACAATGCCGAGTTGGTCGGTCACTTCAAGTCCCTCATAGGTCGCATAGAGCGCTCTGAATTGCTCTAATTCGTCATAGAGGTAGCCTTTCTTGTCCTGCGTGTCTGCGGGGGCTTTCCAACCTTTCCAGCCGCTGAGAGAGTCGATAGCGGTGAGTTGCCCCATCCCGTCGATCACTTGTTGGCCTTCTTCGCTCACTTGCACCGCGTTTTTATAAACTTCGAGCGCATTGAGATAGGGCGCCCAGTCGATGGCGAGATAGTGGCGGAGTTCCACTTTGCTGTTTTCGGGCTTGCCGTCGGGGCCGTACCATACGGTTACTTCGTCGATCGTCGTCTTATACTGTCCCGCGTTCTCCGCGGTGATCGCGCTCAGGCTGTCGATCTTATCCTGATAGGTTTTGAGCTGTCCCGCGCGGTCGCTGCTGTCTGCCGCGGGAGCGGTGTAATGGAAAGAATAGGTATCGTACCCGTCGTCGTTGATCTCATAATCGCAGCAGGCGAGCAGGTTCACGATGGTGTAGTTGTAAATGCCGTCGGTGACGCTCAGGAAACCTTCGCTGCGGATGTCATGATATTCCCCTCTCAGCTCAGCGGGGATCGGGAGACCGTAATCTTCATCGGAGATCTCGTCCTCTGTGGGGAAGTAGATCTCCCCTTTCTCGATGATGAGGTTGTTGAACTCCGCGCCGATGGTGTAGTCGACGGGGTCGATCGAATTGCCGACTTCCGCGCCGGGAGCCACGATGTCGAGGCCGGCGGAGAAGAAGAAACCTTCTTTCTGGTCGAATATTACGCCCGTATTGCCGTGTTCGTTGAGGAACTCCTCGTCCGCGATCACTTCCACTTTCTTGTCGCCCGCGGTGATCTCTACGAGATTGTACCACCACTCGTCGCCGTTCTCGTCCTCGCCTTTCACTTCCTGCACTTCGAGGGTCACGGAATCGACGTCGGGGGTAAAGTAACCGCCGTCCTCGTGCCACGTGGAGGTGAACACCGTTTCGCCGATGTTGTAATTCATGCACACTTGAAGCACGCGGTTGTTGGGGTTATCGGCAATGTATTGCTTCCACTCGCCCGTTTGGGTGTTGCAGGCAATGCCGACTTCCGCCGAATAGGTACCCGAAGCCATCACGAAACCCATAAACGCGTATACGTCGTCGTCCACGCCCTCGAATGCGGGTTTGATCTGCACTTCGGAGAGGTCGACCGTATATCTCGCGCCCGTTGCGCCGTGTTCGCGCACGGGAATGCCGCGGATGGAAGCGTCGGCATTGACGATCAACTCCCAACTCCGGCTCGCAAGATCGATCTTATCCGTGCCGAGCTGCGCGCCGCGGCCGTCGTAAACGCCGTAGCCGTTATAGGCCTGTTTCGCCTCTACGCCGCTGCCCGTCTGGTAGACGATCTCGGTCGAGTTCTGCAAGCGGTTGATGGGAACGCCCGCCTGGTAATACTCATAGCCTACCAAGCCGTTGTCCTGATAGTACCACCAAACGTCGCCCAAACCCTCGGAATAGGCGCGCATGTTTTCGAAGAGCTTGCGGGTACTGCCCTTCTTCACCACATAACTGCCGCGCGCCGAAGGTTCTACGCCCTCCGCCTCGAACTCGTCGAGGTCGTTTGCAACGGCGGCGGAAATCGCGTCCGCAATGGAGACGTAAGAGCCGAGAAGCTCGCCGTCCTTTGCGTGCGCTTCGTAAGCCGACTGGTCGCGGGGATCCGTCGGCCTCTTGAACCCTTCGGGCGGGGTATCGGGCGGATTCGTCTGACCCATCTGCTGGTCGCAAACGTCGCACTTGCCGTCGTTATTGGCGTCCACATGCTGGTGATCGTCGCGGCAGCCGACGAGCCCCGCGATCACGGTTGCGAACATCGCGGAACTCAATAGCAATGCTACTAACTTTTTCATGCTTTCCTCCTGTTTCCCCCGGTTTTTTGCAAATATGCCCGGGGACTATCTTATAAACCCATTTTACCGCGAAGTGTGAGTTTTGTCAATAGGTTTTGAAAAAAATTTTTATTTTTTCACTATCAAATTTTTATTTTCGTCTCAAAAAATGAAAACTTACTATAATTTGAAAAAAATTTTTCCTTATTTTGAACTTTTTGAATAAAGCATCGCTGTGTCCGAAATAGCTTTTTTTATAACGTCACTCTGAGCTTCCCCCCCTCCCCTACCCCTCCCCCGCGCCGCGGGGGAGGGCAAGAAGCAACTGTCCCCCACAGCGCGGGGGAAAGTGGCGCGAAGCGCCGAAAGGGGGGAAACACCCGCCTCAACTACGAAATGACAGAAAAAGCCCCCTCCGACGGAGGGGGACTAAGGGGGTGGGCATCATTCGGAACACGCCCCACACCCCTGCCCCTCTCCCACGGAGAGGGTAAAAAGCCCCCGCCCCCGCGCGTTTGCGCGGGGGCGGGGGTAGGACTTTTCCGTTAAGGCTTTAAAGTATAGCGCATAAACGACTTTTCCAACGCCGAAAGGGTGAAGCCGTCGTCGCGGCAAACGTCGTAGGTCGTCTCTTCCGAAATAAACTTGATCCAGCTGAGATGATCTTCGTCCAGGCTCTTCACGTTCTTCGCGGGCTTTGCGAGCGGCAACACTTTGCCCTCCCGCAGGAAGAATACCACTTCGTCGAGCGCCACGGGAATGTAATATTCGCCCTTTTCGAGAACGGACTCGGAATAGCGGTCCCCCGCCTTCATGCGGATGAGTTTCATCCGCTCGGGAAGATAGACGTATCTCCCCTCGGCGTTCTGCTCCACCACGGGCGCGATCATGAGACTGTCGCCCACGAGAAGCTGGTCCTCTACCGTGCGGGCGCGCTCGTCCTGCGTGTATTCGAAGCACAGCGGCTTGAAGAGCATACGGTTATTCAGAGCGGCGCGGACAAATTCGCTGTATAAGTAAGGTAACAACGAGTAGCGCATCCCGAGAATGTTGCGGAACGCGTCTTTGTTCTTAAAGACATAGCACTCCTGCGGGCGCACCCAATAGGTGGCGTGGTTGCGCATGAGCGGCGTAAAGATGCCGAACGCCAGCCAGCGGAGCATGAGGTCCTCGGTGGTGTCCCAACCGTGGCCGCCGAGATCGGCGCCCGTAAACAGGAAGCCGCACATATCCATCCCCGGCATCTGCGCCACGTTGAGTTTGAGATGCGACCACCACGAGCCGTTGTCCCCCGTCCAGATGCCGCCGTAGCGGTGCGCGCCGATGTAGGAAGAGCGCGAGAAGAGCAGATAACGGCGGTCGGGAGCGTATTCCGCAAAGTATTCGCTTGCGCCGCGGGTCATGTTATATCCGTAGAGGTTGTGGACTTTCTCATGGGAGACGCGCTTGCCGCCGATCTTGTGGTGGAGACCCGCGTAGTCCTCGGGGCTGTTGTGCAGGGAGGTGACGGCGCCCATCACTTTGTTATAGGCGTGCGTATCGAGGTTCTGCCCCTTTACGGAAGCCACATAGTCGATCGCCTGCGCGAGCCGTCCCGGGCTGTAAAAGATGGCGGGTTCGTTCATGTCGTTCCAAAAGCCCTCGATGCCCATGTCGAGCAACGTTTTATATTGCGAGCCGAACCAGTGCCGCGAAGCGGGGTCGAGGACGTCGGGCAAGAGGCTCTCGCCCGGCCACACCGCCACGGTGTAGGGTTTTCCCTGTGCGTCCGTGCAATAATAGCCGCCTTTGAGGCATTCTTCGTACACCGTGTAACCCTTTTCCTCCTTGATCGCCGCGTCGATGATGGGAACAAGATACACGCCCTTTTCTTTGAGTTCCGCCGAGAGCGCGGGAAGATCGGGGAATCTCTCCTTGTTGACGGAGAAATCCTTATAATCCTGCATGTAGTCGATGTCCATGTAGATCATGTCGAGGGGCATGTTGTTCTTCTCGAACCCTTCGTACACCTCGCGGATGTCCGTCTCGTTCTTATATCCCCACTTGGACTGCCCGAACCCGAACGCCCACTTGGGCGGAATGTAACTCCTGCCGATCAGCCCGCGGAAAGTATGCACGATTTCGAGGGCGCTCTCCTCTTCGATGAGGTAGACGTCCACGTCGCGCGCGGTGACGACGAGTTCATCGGAATCGGTATAGCCGACGTCGAACGTGACTTTGCCCGCGGTGTCGAAAAAGACGCCGAACGTCTCTTTCCCGCTCACCAAAATGAAGTTGTGCGAACCGTAGAGCGAGGTGCGCGATTCGTAAATTTCGGGGTCGTCCTCGTTATAGCTCACGTAGAGCCAGCCGCGCTTGTTGATGCCGCGCACCTGTTCCCCGAGGCCGAATACGCAATCTTTCTTGTCCAGCGTGTAGGAAAACAGCACGTTGCCCTCCTTTTCCTCCACGCGGAAGCGGGGAAGCGCCCCTTTGGACAGCGCGCACTCGCGCACGATGGCGTCCGTAGCAAACGGCGTTCCGAAACGATATTTTCCGATCATAATATATCTCCTTTTTCCATTATTCGTTGACATTGACCGAAGTCATCCTGCGCCAGCGCCATTCGCACTGGTCGGGGTCCACTTCGAAGTTCTCCCCGCCTCCCATGTGGTCGAGAAGTTTTTCGTTCAGCTCGGGGATCGCCTCCGCCTTGCCGCCGAGGTAATTTTTCAGTTTGTAGACCGTGGCTTGCACCCGTTGGAGCAATGCGCCGATGCGGATGTCCTGCACGTCGAAGCCGTTTGCGCGGTTCTCTTTTTCCCATTGCTCCCGCAGTGCGCGGTAGAACGCGCGGACGTCCCGCGCGAGCGTTTCCGTTGCCGAAAGAAGCCGCTTTAACTCTTCCCTGTCTCCCTCGCGGTAGGCGCGGCGGAGACGGACGCCGAGGTCGGCCTTGATAGAAAGCGCTTCTGCCAGGCGGTACTGCGTGCGGAACAGATACTTCCATTTCCCCGCAACGCGCACAGCCTCTTTGAGTTGCAGGGCATGGCGGGCATACCGCGCGCCGAGGCCCTCGGGGACGGTCGTATCCAACGTTCCCAGCAAAATATCGTTGAAAAGCAGATATTTATTGGCGGTATTTCTCCCCTCTATGCCGTCGCCGTCCGTCACCCTGTTGTTGAGGTCCACTTTCATAAAGTCGTCGAACGGCATTCCCGCAAGCGTGAGGAAAGACTTTTTCATCTCCTCATCCTCTTCGGAAAAGCCGTAGTTCAGCCGCGAGCAATAGTGCAGGGTGGGCAGGATTGCAAACAGCGAGCATTCCGCGCCGTTATCCCCCCAGCCCGTAACGATATACCGTTTGATCCCCTCCGCGGCGCAGGCGCGCACCGATGGCAGGCAGGAGCGGAAAGAGTTTCTGTTATCGGGCGTGAACCCGTGCCATTTGCACGCCCCGCCCGCAAAGCCGATAGGGTTGCGGAACACGCGGTGGCGGCGAAGATTTTCGCGGTAATGCGCCTCGTCCGTGTTGCCGTAATCCCAGTAGATGAGTTCCACCGAGGCGGGCAGGCGGGCGGCAAGTTCGGGAGAGAGCGACTCTCCGTACTGCGCCCCGATCGTCTGCGAAAAGAACATGTCCGACCACATCATGGGAGCAAGCCCGTATTTTTCGCAGATCTTTACCACGCGCGCGAGATGCTCCGCCATGATGTCAAACCGCGGGCGCGCGCCGTGCAGGTCCTGATATTTCCCCCTGCCCAGCATATACGCTTCATCCATGCCGATGTTGATACTGCGGCCCGAAAATGTTTCGGCGCACGTCTTGATGAGTTCTTCCAAAAAGACATACGTCTGCTCCTCGCCCACGAGCAAAATATCGCCCGTATCGAAGAGACCCTCCATTGCGTAGTGCCTTGTCAGCGTGTTGAAGTGCGCGAGCGTTTGGATATACGGCGTTAATTCCACGCCGAACTGCCGCGCATAGCGGTCGAGTTCCGCGAGATCTTCGCGGGAATACGGCGTGCGCAAATATCCGAAGTAAGGATACTTTTCCACGCGGAAAGTATCTTCCATATACAGGCCGAGGCTGTCGTACCCCATGACGGCAAGATGCCGTATGAGCGATTTCAACGTCTCCGTTTTGGGGACGGCGTTGCGCGAACAGTCGCACATGTACGTTAAATTTTCGAACGTAGGCGAAAATACGCCGCAGGGCAGGCCGTCCGCAAGCCGTTTGAGCGCATAAAACACCTGCACCCGCTTTGCATAGCCGATCTCGATCCCGCTTTTTGTGCGGACGATGGTAAGAGCGTCCCCCGCCGTGATTTTTGTTTCTATGCCCTGCGGGGAAAGCTCAATGCCGAACTCCGCAAGTTCCGAAGCGCAGGAGAACTCCCCGCCGGTCAGATGAAATTTCATAATACCGCCCCCATTGCGCCCGCTAAATTTCCGAGGCGCGCAAACACCACGTCGTCCGTCTTTTTCAGAAGCGCGCGGATCTGCTCCCGCGATTGCGCCACGCCGCCGCCCAAAATCAGATATTCGGGCGCAAGCGCCGTGCGGATCTGGTCTAAAAGCAGATTGAGATAATGGCCGAACCGCTCTAAGATTTCAGCGGCCGCCCCGTTTCCCTCCGCCGCCCGCGCAAAGATCGTGCGACAATCGGCAAGAGCGGGGTCGCATTTTCTCCCTTGCCCGGAAAGCGCAGTCGCCGAAAGATATTGCTCGGCGCACCCGCGTTTCCCGCAGTTGCAGGAAAGTCCGTTTGGTTCGAGGACGAGATGTCCCCAACGGGCGGCGTCGAACCGCTTTCCGCGCACGATCTGCCCTCCCACGAGGCTTGCGCCGCCGACGCCCGTGCCGAACGTGAGCATGGTCGCGTCCTTTACGCCGGGATAGAGGGAAAGCTCCCCTTTGAGCGCGCAGACGGCGTCGTTATCGGCGCGGCAGGGAAGCGCATAGCGCGCTTCGAACGTCCCCTTGATGTCCGCGCCCGTCCAACCGGGAAGATTGTCCGTCGCATAGACGCAAATTCCCCTTTCGGGATCGATGTTGCCCGCCGAGGAGACGCCGATGAGCGCGGTATCCGCGGCAATGAGCGCGTCCGCAACGCAAAACAGAGAGCCGAAGATCGCCTCCCTGCTCTCCTTGCGCGTGGGCGCGGAAAACTCCTTGATCACTTGATTGTTTTCCCCGAAGAGCGCGCCCTTGACGGCGGTCCCCCCGAGGTCGATACCCAGTTTTGTCATTCCTTGATTTCCAGTCTGATGTCCGTTTCAAACATTCTTCTCCACGGCTGTTCGGCGTGTACGTTTCTCACATGGGCGGCGAGAACGGGGAAGTTTTCCGCCATGTACCGTTCAACGCCCGCACGGACGGCCTCCGCGGCTTTTCCGTTCTTCCCGTCCGCATGGAAATAGTCTAACCCGAGCGCGGGCAAAACGTTGTCCGTCACGTCCTTGCGCACGAACGCCATGTAGCCGATGTCCTCATAGTAGCGGTGGAGCAGGAAAGAAATTCTGCCCTTTTCGTCTCCGCCCAACTTGGCGAGGACGGCCTGGCACACCGCCGTGCCGAGGGTGTTGCTCGATGTGTTCCAACCCGCATATGCGTGCAGTTTGAGGATCAGCCCCTCCGCCTGCAAGAGTTTGCACAGTTCGACGTCCCCCCCGTTGCAGGTGCATACGTCCCCCACCGCAACGGTCTTGCCCTCTTCGAGGGCATAACGCAGATAAGAGACAAATTCCGCGAGATTACGGTCGATGTCGTAGGCCTGCACATGTTCGGGCTGGTCGTCGTACCACATGCCCGAACCCATGTTGATCGCAAGCAGGATGTCCGCTTCGGGCAGGGAATAGACCTGTACGCCGCCCACCGCGAGAATGTGATATTTCACGGTCTCGGCAATCGCGCGGTCCTCGAACCACGGGATGACGCCCTCCGCCTTGGTGGAGGCGAAATGAACGTAAATTTTGGGACGGTACCCGTGCAGCTGTGCGACCGCCCTGCCCAAAAGGATGAGGCCCGTGTCGTCCGCGGAGGGATACATCGCCGTTTTGAGGTGCAGGGAGTTCCCTTTGAGGAAATTGCGGATCCGTATCTGGTCCATCGAGGTGAATCCGTACACCGCCGAGTCGTCCTGCGGGACGATGAAATAGTCCACCGTGCCGTTCTTGATATATCCGAGATTGTGTTCGAGGACGGCGAGATTTTTATTCCTCCGCCCGAGGAAATCTTCGAGGACCTCTTTCGGGATGGCGGCCTTTACGCGCTCGAAGTCCATTTTATCCTCCTCGGTGAGCTTGCCAAGGAGCTGTAAATGGGTATATCTGCCGTAGAGGTGCAACTCCCTGCCGCAGACGTCGTAATAATCGGGTTCCTCGTCCGAAAGGGAATAGTCGGGACAGCGCATGATGAGCTGGAAACAATAGAGCTTCATGCGCGGATTGCCGCGGCGGAGTTCCTCCACCGTTTTACAGCGTTCGAGCAGGGTCTCCGGCTTTTCGTGGTGCAACCGCGACGGAACGATGCCGCCGTAGATGAGGGTATCGAGGGAGATGACGCACGCGTCGGCGTCTTTCGTCTCTTCGAGGAGCCATTGCCTGAGCCGCCCCACGTCCGCGGGGATCTTCTTGTCCCCCATATATTCTCTGGGCGGAAGCACGAGGCGGTAGTCCGCTTTCGGCATCATCTGCGGATAGTTGAAGTTGCAGGGGCGCTCGTCGAGCGGGAGCATAACGATCTTATTCATTTTCTCGCCCTCCGTATCGCCCTTTCGTATGCGTTTGTCAGGGCGAGCATGCCCACGTCGTCGGGGTGGATGCCGTCCGTCGTAAATTCGGTGAAGTTGCCCTTGAAGATCTTCGAGCCGTCCTCGAAGAGGACTTTTTTCCCGCGGCGGCGGAACTTGCCCGCAAGCTCTTTCAAAAAGCCGCGGTAATAGTCCGCCATCTCCACGCGGTAATCGTCGTAGAGATCGAGGGAAAAGAGAATGCGGGAGAAGAGAACGACGGGAACGTTGGGGCTGTTCTCGAAAAAGGCGTTGAGAAAGGCCTCGGCGTTGTTGCGCAGGCTCTCGTCGCAACCCGCGTTCGGCTCCGTATCGGCAATGAGCAGATCGAGCTTGCGCTTGCCGAGGATCTCCCCCATCTCTTTTTCCATCATCGCGCAACCCGAGAACCCGAAGTTGAGGACCTCTTCGTCCAAACGGCGGGAAAGCACGTTGGTGGGAGAAAGCCCGGGGCGGGAGGCGCTGCACCCATGTACGATGCTCGTGCCGTAGATCCCGATGCGGGTGGAAGCGGCGAACGGATTGGGTTTTACCCATGCGTCGCGGTCAAGCCCGATCTCCATGCCGTCCACCGCCATATACAGAGGCAAATTCAAAATATACTTGCGCGGCTTGCGGGGATGGCGGTCGAACCTGCCGAGGGAGAGTTCGTACTCCGCCGCGTCGAACGGATAGCGCGCGACTTCGATCATGCCATAGCCGCCCGCGCGTTCGTCCCACACATAGAGATCGAGGCCGCATTGGCCGATCTGCGTCATGTTGGTCATGTCGAACTTACTGCGGAGCTTTACCCGCACAAAGATCTGCGCGGAATTTGTCTCGAAACGGATCTGGATACCCGAGGACTGCTCCCCGAGCCACGCCTCCCCGTCGTTGATGGGACGGATGTAGTCCCGCTCCGCTTTCGTGAGACGGTAAAACCCCGTCTCTGCCGCCGCATCCGTGCCGTACACGCCGAATACGGGATCCTTTGCGTTCCGCCAAAGAACGTCGTGCGGCTCCATTGAGTATCCCGTCAAGTTTTTGTCGAAATCGAATACGCTCTTCATTCAGTTCTCCTGTTTGGATGTGACGAGAATGGCGTTCATTACGGGGCGGGTATCGTTGAGACCTGTCCCCGCGGTATCCGCCGAGCGGATGACGACTTTCGCCGTCTCCTCCCCCTCTCCGCGCACGACGAGCTGGGTGGAGCCGCCGCCGTCGAAGTTCGCCGCCTGCGTACAGCCGTAGAAATAGGCAAATTCCGCAAGTTCGGGAAGGTTCATGCCGTGGGTGTCCCCATCCTTAGCCTTGTTGTAATAGTACATAGACTCGACCGCAAAGATCACGACTTTGCCGTCCTTGATCCCGACCGCGGAACGGGGAATATCCCTCGTCTGCGCGCCGTTGGTGTTTTCAAGCTCGACAGTCCGTGCGCGCGCGTCGTCGATGACGAGCGCCTGGCGGCAACCGAGGATGGTCTCATAGCCGTTCCATGCGCCGTCGGGAGACATTACGGAGAAAGAGAACGTATCCCCCGCCTTTTTCCCCGCGAGATAGGAATAAGCCGAATTGGTCCTCATTGCGAGCAACCAGCCGTAGCCCTCGCCCGCTTTGAAAGAGGTGCGCTTGGAAACAGGTTGCGCTTCCAGCACTTTCATTTCCGCAACGCCCTTCGTCGTATCGAGTTTGAGCGCAACGCCGGACATGAGGGACTTCTCTCCCTCCGTGACCCAGGCAAGTTGGCTCTGCGTGGGGGTGACGTTGTTCGTTATCGTATAAAACACGTCCCCGTTTTGGATGCCGTAGCCGAGCTTTGCCTTGATGAGTTGCTCCTTTACGGCGGACGTTGTTACGTCTCCCGTATAAGCCTGTATGGGCGCGATCTGCGCGGTCGTCCCCTTGACCCCGAAGAGCATGGGCGCGGAGGCGGGTACGTCGGATTTATCGCTCTTATAGTCGTAATTGCCGTTGTCATTGTGGCTGTCTTTGATGATCACGCCGTCCTTGACGAACGCGTTCACGCATTTTCCATTGGGATCGTTTTGATTGAAGAAATCTGCATTGAGCGAGGCGTAGACCTGCCCGCCCGTCGCTTTTTCCCACGCCTGCGCCATGGCATAGGGCGTGGCATGGCCGAAATCGGAATCGAAGGAGCGGTTGTCCTTGGTTCCCGCCGCAATGCCCGCTTTGTTCAGATCGATCTCGATGGTATAGACGACAGACTCTTGGGAAAGCCCCTTGTAGTTGAGCGTGAGATGATTGGCAACGAGATACACCCCATCGCTGAGTTTCGTCACCTCGTTCGTGACGTCGCTGAAACGCTCGGGCGTATAGCCCGCGCGGTAGGTAACGGCAAACGGCTTTTCGGGTTCGGGCGTGACCGTACCGACGGGTTCATTGCACACGTCGCACTTGCCGTCGTTATCCTCGTCCACATGCTGGGTATGTTGCTTGTCGGGATCTTCGGGTTCGGGCTTGACCGTACCGACGGGTTCGTCGCACACATCGCACTTGCCGTCGTTGTCCGCGTCCACATGTTGGGTATGTTGCTTGTCGGGATCTTCGGGCTTTTCGGGCTGGGCGGGATCGCATCCGCCGAACGCGGCGAGCGACAATCCCAGCGCCAAAGAGAACGCAAAGAAATAGCGCAAAGTTTTTTTCATAGGGTGTCTCCTTTTTTCGGAACGAAATAAATCTTTTCACTACGGATTTTAATACAATCCGCGGGTTTTGTCAATGGACTTGAAAAAAATTTTTTTTATTTTTTCTGATTTTTCAAAAAACTGTGATTTAATATGATATTTTTTTGCAATCTACCCCTTGTTTTTGCAAATTTATTGCCAAAAAACCCGCATAGCAAAGGAGCGCTCTCCGAACGGAAAACGCTCCTTCGTTAGGGGGAAATTATTTCAGGCTTGCGCTGTGTAAAACGTAGCCCGTGGAGTTCGCCATGAGGTTATACTCCAAAACAAACTGTTTTACACTGTGCGCAGGGACCTTGACCGTGTAAACGTACGACTTATCGAAGCCCTGCTCCCACTTTCCGAAAGTATTTGCATCGCCGTGGACCATCGAATAACCTTCGGTGCCGGGGATCCGTTTTCCGTCCATATCGCGCACCATTGTGACGACCGCGCCTGTGCAACGGATCTTTACGGAGACCTCCCGTTCCTTATCGCCCTGGTTGACGAACGTAAACACGTCCTGGTAGTCTTTCATCCAGTTGCCGATGTTCGGGAACACCCCGCGGGTATCGTAGTAATTGCACCCGACGGTAATGGGCTTTTGCTCGCCGTCCCCTTTCTTCTTGTTGAAGAGGGTGTGGAAAGAAGTCATATCCGTGCCGACGGCGTCATGCGCCTGCTGTACGTCGAGGTGGGTCGCCCAACGCGTTCCGTTCTGCGTATGCGCCGTGGTGTTGGGAATGGGAGAACCCGGTTCGCCCGAAGAGGGTGCGTCTTCGCTGTAATAATTGGTGTAGGTGACGGGAAGGTCTTGTTCGGGCGTTGCGTCGTTGAACGTCCACGTCGCCTGGTTGTCCACAACGTAGCCGACGTCCTCGCCCGTATGTACCACGCCGTACGCTTCGGGATCGGTGATGCCGAGATGGGTATCGCATCCCTCTCCGCCCGGCTTTACTTTCGCCACGTCGTTATACACATAATACGCGCCTTCCGCTTCGCCCACAACGTCGAAGAGGACCGCGCCGTTCGCGCAGGTGCTGTACGTGGAGCGGCGGTTTGCCGTGCCGCCTACGCTGAACCCGCCGAACGCGTCCGATGTCGTCCCGCCCATGACGTATATATATTTCCCTGCGGGGATACGGTATGTGGTAGGCTGGAAATCGTGGACCATATACTCGCCCGAAAAGCCGTAGTAGCCGTCGTACAGCCTCTTCTGGCTCTCGTTGAGGTCGCTCAGATCGGGGAGTTCGAAACGCGTATTATAGAAGTCGATCCACTCCTTTTCGCCGAGGAACGCCCCTGCGCCGTCTAACTGCCAGCCGATGTTCCGCACGGTGATGTACAGATCGTCTTTGCCCGTGTTGGTCACGCGGTAGCCGTAATACACGCCGTCGTCATCGAATGTCATGCCCTCTGCCGCCGCCGCGTCTTTCAGTCCCGTGGTCTGCTGTTCGTAGGTGAAATAGACCGATTGGTTGGAGACGGGCTGGCGGGTGATGCACTTATTGACGACCTGAGGACCCGCTTTGATGTCCTCGGGCGCGTTGCAATAGACGTAGAGAGTATTTTCACGCTTTTTGTAGTTGATGACCGCGGGTTCGAGGGGATCGGCGTTCGGGTCTTCGGAGACCGTCTTGAAGCTCGACGGATCGGGCGCTTCGCCCAAATCGAACGGAAGCGGAGACTTGTTTTCCTCCGCCGTGACCGTTACGTTGACCCGCGTATTGACAGGGGTAGCGTTTACATAGACGATCTGCCCCTCTTGCAGGGAGACTTCAAGACCCTCCTGCCCCGATTTGAGTCCCGTAAGCGCGGCGCCGAGCTTTCCGCCCTCCTCATTATAGAGGACGACGGATTTCATGGCTTTGGTGCTGTACGTCACGCGGTATTTATCCGTCCAGCGCGCCTGCATTTTGAGTTTACAGCTCCCCGTTTCCTGTTCCGCCTGGATGGAGGAGAATTGCACGGTGGGTAGCCCCTCGTAATCTTTCGCGTCGAACGTCTCGTCGGCGGGCGTGACCGTTCCGAGGTCCGCCCCGCATTCGTCGCATTTGCCGTTGTTGTCGGAATCGACATGCGTTGTGTGCTGCGGGGTCTCTCCGCAGGCGCAACAAGCGCCGAGCATGAACAGCGCCGCAAATGCAACCGTAAATTTCTTAATAAACATACTTTCCTCCTTTTCAAATCAAATCAACGCTGTGGCGCATAAACCCTGAGGAATTGGCCATGAGGTTATATTCCACGGCGATCTGCTTCACGGTGTGCGGGGGGATCACGATCTCGTAATGGCAGGCCTTGTCGAACCCGTCCTCCATGACGCCCGCCACCTTGTCGGAGCCGTGGAACATCGCAAAGAAAGGCTTTAACCCCTCGTCCATGACGCGCTTGCCGTCCATCGTGCGGAGCATGACGGGAATGCACCCGTTGGGCGTAATATTGATGCGCACCGTGCGCGCCTTGTCGCCCCGGTTGACAAAGGTGAAGATGTCCTGCAAATCTTTCATCCAGTTGCCCATGTTGGGGAGCTTGCCGACGCTGTCGTAATAGTTGCAGCCGTAGACGATGGGATTGCCGTTCTTATCCACCGTATGGAAGAGGGTGACGTCGTTGCCGATCGCCTCGTGGTGCTGTTGCACGTCGATATGGGTGACCCACTCCGTCCTGTTGAGCTGGCGGTGTGCTTTCGTCCCCTCGATGGGTGCGTTGGGCGTTCCCGTTACGCCGCCCTCGCCTTCGACGCGGCTCGTTCCCACTTCGTCGCTGTAATAGTTGGTGTAATTCACGGGAAGAGCTTGGGCGGGCGTTGCGTCGTTGAAGACCCACGTCGCCTGGTTGTCGATCACATAGCCCTCGTCCCAGCCGCAGGAGGCGGCGGGCTGTAACCAGCCGCCCTGGTGGGTATCGCAGCCCTCTCCGCCGGGAGCCACCTTGCCGATGTCGTTGTAGATATAGAACGCGCCCTCCGCCTCGCCCACAACGTCGAAGAGGACCGCCCCGTTTTCGCAAACGGCGTTATTGGACATCTTGTTCGCCGTGGAAGCCACGTTGAAGCTACCGAACGAGTCCGATGTCGTGCCGCCCATCACATACATATATTTTCCAGCGGGAATGCGGTAGGTGGTAGGCTGATACCCTGCCAGAATATAGTTCTCCGCAAAGTCGTAATAGCCCTTATAAAGGCGCATCTGGCTCTCGCTCAAATCGCTGAAATCGGGAAGCGCGAAATTCGTATTGTAGAAGTCGATCCACTCCTTTTGGCCTAAATACGCGCCTTTGTCCGAGAACTGGAAGCCGATATTCTTGACCGTGACGTACATATCCTCCGTCCCCGTGTTGGTCACGCGGTAGCCGTAGTACACGCCGCCCACCTCTCTGCTCTGGTGTTCGAACGTGAAGTACACAGACTTATTGGACACGGGCTGGCGGGTGATGCAGACGTTCACCGCCTCCGGCGTAAGCGTCTCAGGCGCGTTGCTGTAAACATAGAGCGTATCTTTCCGCTTTTGGTAATTGAGTTCCGCCGGTTCGAGAGGGTCTACCGACGGATCTGCGTCGGTCGTTGAAAATTCCGAGGGATCGGGCGCCTCCGCAAGATCGAAAGGAAGCGGCGCACTGTTCTCTACCCCCTTTACCGTAAAGCGGGCCGCCGTTTTCACGGGATCGACGCATGCGTATACGATCTGCCCCTTTTGCAGGGAGAGTTCGAAACCGTTCTCTTTTTGGAGCGGGGTCGTGGCGATCGCCTCGCCCTGCTCGCTGTAAAATTTGAGGTCCTCTACCGCTTTCGCGCTGTATGTAACTTCATACGTATCCGTCCACGGCGCGCGCATTTTGAGAACGCAGTTGCCCTCTTCCTGCACCGCCTGCACGGAGGAAAATTGCACCACCGGCAGATCCTCGTATTGTTTCACGTCGAAAGGTTCGCCCGCGACGGGGCCTTGCGCGATCTCCGTGCCGCATTCGTCGCATTTGCCGTCCTTATCGGCGTCCACATGTACGGTATGCGGTTGGGGTGCGGGATCGCAAGCGCAGAACGCCCCCAACATAAAGATCCCCGCCAACGCCACCGCGATTTTTTTCCCTAACATAAAGCCTCCCTCTTTGCAAATGGTTTCACAATTTCCATTATACACAAAAAGAGAGGCTTGTCAAGTTGTTGTGAGAAAATTTTTTTCTTTTCTTGGAATTTTATCTCAAAATTCCTCAAAAAACCTTAAAAAAACTTTCATAAGAAAATTTTTTTCAGTAATTCCACCACATCATTCAATGGGGACCTCGTGTCCCGTTTCCGCGGAGCGGTATACCGCGTCGAGGATCTTCATGAGTTCCACGCCGTCGTCGGCGGAAGCGAGTACGGGGTTCTTCCCCTGCGCGGCGCCCACGAAAGAATCAATCTCGCACCGGAAGGCCCTCTCGAAGTCGAAGCCCGTGCTTGCCGCAAGATTGACGTCGGCGAGATAGTCGTTCATCTCGGTGTAGAGGCGGAATTCGGGGTCGAGCTTTACGCCGCCTTTTGTGCCGAAGAGTTCGATGTTCGTCTCGTCCTTGCCGAGATTGAGGCTGAACCCCGCCTGAACGTCGAGAACGGCGCCGTTGTCGAAGCGGATAAGCGCCGCGGCAAGGTCCTCTACGTCGCAGACATCGGCGCTCGCGGTGACCGTTGCGCTGTAAGCGCGGGGGGTGCGGATGTTTTTGCGGTCCCCCAGTTTACGGAAAGACGCGCCGTACACCGAAACGGGTTTGGGATTGCCCATGAGATAGCGGACGAGGTCGATGACATGTACGCCCAAATCAATTAAAGGTCCGCCGCCGGAGAGCGCTTTGTTGCCGAACCACCCGCCCGGGTTGCCGTTCCTGCGCACATACGAGGCGCGCGCAAAGTAGAGTTCGCCCAGATTCTCCCTGAAATCGCGGATGACGGCCGCGTCCTGCCCGAAGCGGCGCACAAAGCCCACTTGCAGGACTTTTCCGTTCTTCTCCGCCGCACGGCGCATTTCCTCGGCCTGCGCGGCGTTCATTGCCATCGGCTTTTCGCAAAGCACGTGCTTGCCCGCGTTCAGCGCCGCGATCGCCGCGACGGCATGGGCGTTATTCCAGGTGCAGACGCTCACGAGATCGATCTCGGGCGTCTTTTCCAGCATTTCGTCATAGCTCTCGTACAGGGCGCTCACGCCGAACTCTTCCCCGCGGCGGCGGAGGGTTTCGGGATTGATGTCGCAGAACGCCACGAGTTCCGTATCGGGATTGTTGAGATAGCTCGTGATGTGCCAGCGAGAGATGTTGCCTACGCCGATGACGGCGACTTTCAGTTTTTTCATAACGACACTCCTTTCCTTTGGATTTTCAGATCAATTTTTTCAAAAATGCGGCGGCAGTGCGGATGTCGCGCGCGGGGTCTTCGCCGCATTCGCGTTCGATGGTCAAATAGCCGTTGTAGCCGATGGATTTGAGTGCGGCGATGTATTCTTCCCATTTCACGTTGCCCTCACCGAGCGGGACCTCCGTGAAACTGCCTTCGGGCGCGGGTTCCACGCCGTAATATTCGGCGGCATAGATGCGGCGGGTATCCACAAAGTAGTTCTGCACGCCGTCTTTCGCATGGGTATGTACGATATAATCTTTCAGAGTTTGCACCGCGCGGACGGGATCGTCCCCCGCACACATGACGAGGTTGGCGGGATCGAGATTGACGGAAACGCCGCGGCTTCCGAGGCCGTCGAGGAACCCTTTCAAAAGTTCCGCGCGTTCGGGACCCGTCTCCACGGCAAACTTCCCTTCCATGCTGTCCGCAAAGTCCGCAAGCTCGCGGCAGACGAGGTGCATGCTCTCATACTGCGGGCAATTCTCCTCTTCGGGGACAACGCCGATGTGCGTGGTGACGATATTCGTCCCCAGCTCTTTGGCAATGGCCATCACCCGCTTCTCCCGTTCGATGAGGTCGCGGCTCTCCGCGGGGCGGTAGAACATGCGGCAACCGAAATCGCCGCAGAGCGCGGAGACTTCCAGCCCCTCGCCCGAGAGAATGCGTTTTACTTCCGCGAGTTCCGCGGAGGTCATATCCGTGTTGACGGTCCCCGCGGCATAGACCTGCACCCCGTCCGCCCCCGCTTTTTTTGCCGCGGCGGCGGCCTGTTTGAAATCCATTTTGAAACTTTCGATCATTGCGCCGATTTTCATTTTCGTTCCTCCAAAAATATTGGTTTCATTATAACATAAAAATGAAAAAACACAACCGTAAAACTTCTCACGGTTGTGTCAAAAATTACGATTTTTTAACTTTTCCACTTTTTGGCGGCGCGGTAGTAGGTGTTGGGGCTTTCAAACCCGCACTCCGAGAGAACGTCCGCCACCCTCTTCCCGCTTTCGAGAAGGCGGGCGGTGCGGGAAATGCGCAGGCGGTTGAGATAGTCGCGGAAGTGCATCCCCGTAAAGCGGTTGAAGAGCGCCGAAAAGTAGTTGGCGCTGTATCCGAAGCGGTCCGCCACCGAGCGCAGGGTGAGTTTTTCCGCAAAGTTGTCGTCGAGATAGCGCAGGATCTCGGCGGCGCGGGGGAAGTCCGCTCCCGCCCGCATGTCGGGCGGCGCCGCGTCGTGAAGGGTCCCCAAAAACACGTCCACATACCCCGAAAGGACCAGACGGTTGCCGCCCTGCCGCGCGTACAGGGTCTCGATGAGCGCCAAAAGTTCTTCTGCCGCCCCGCCCGCAGGCAAAAAGTTGGGTAATCTTCCGCCGAAGAACTCCTTATAGCGGGCGGTGTATTCCTCGCTCAGCATGACGACGGTCACGGCGGACTCCCCCACAACGTCGTAGTAATGGACGTCGAGGCTGTTGCAAATGCCGATCTCTCCCGCGGAGAGGACGCGTTCGTCGCCGTTGATCACGACCCGCTCTTTCCCCTCCGTGACGGCGATGATCTCCATCGCGTTGTGGAAATGGGTCGGCGTGCGGTTGTTCCGCGACTTCATGACGGAAAAGTACCTGCTCCCGTCCGCTTCCCGTTCGTAAAATGAAAGGTCCATGACCCCATTATATCATTTCTTCCGCTTTTTTGCAATCGTTTGAAAAAATTACACAAATTTTCATTTTTCAAACCGCACACAGCCGCCGCGGACAGAGAAAAACGGGCAAGCCCAAACGCTTGCCCGCCCGTTCCTATGCGCTTACGCGCTCTTTTTGTACACAATCTTCGGCCGCGCGCCCTTTTCGACGCAGTCGCGCGTGATGATCACTTCTTCCACGTTCTTCTCGGTGGGGATGTCGAACATGATGTCCGTCATGATCCCCTCGATGATCGTCCTGAGGCCCCGCGCGCCCGTTTTGAGCCTGATCGCCGTGTTTGCAATCTCGCGCACCGCCTCGTCCTCCACCGTCAGTTTCACGCCGTCGAAGCCGACGAGCTTTTGGTACTGTTTGATGATGGCGTTCTTGGGCTGGGTGAGAATGCTCACGAGGGCGTTCTCGTCGAGCGCCTGCAAGCTCACCACGATGGGGACCCGCCCCACAAACTCGGGGATCAGCCCGAACTTCGTGAGGTCCTGCGGCTTTACGTCGTCGAGCAGGGAATAGTCCACCTCGTTGTCCCCGAGCTTGACTTTACTGCCGAACCCGAGGCCCGTATCGTCCTTGCGGGCGCTCACGATCTTATCCAGTCCCACAAAGGCGCCGCCGCAGATGAAGAGAATGTTCGTCGTATCGATGCGCATGCAGTCCTGCTGGGGGTGTTTTCTGCCGCCCTGCGGAGGGACGTTCGCAACCGTACTCTCGATGATCTTCAAAAGCGCCTGCTGTACGCCCTCGCCCGAGACGTCCCGCGTGATGGAGACGTTCTCCCCTTTGCGCGCGATCTTATCGATCTCGTCGATATAGATGATGCCCCGTTGCGCCCGCTCGATGTCGTAGTCCGCATTCTGGATGAGTTTCAAAAGGATGTTCTCCACATCCTCGCCCACATAGCCCGCCTCGGTGAGCGTGGTCGCGTCGCTGGTGGCGAACGGAACGTTCAGAATTTTGGCAAGGGTGCGGGCGAGCAACGTCTTTCCGCTGCCCGTGGGGCCGAGCAACAAAATATTGCTCTTTTCGATCTCCACGTCGTCGTCTTTCTTGCCCGCGGCAAGGGAATTGATGCGCTTATAGTGATTGTAGACCGCCACCGAAAGCACCCGCTTCGCCTTGTCCTGCCCGATGATATACTGGTCGAGTTCCGCCTTGATCTCGGCGGGTTTTTTCAGCTCCACCTGCTCTGCGGGCGCGGAAGAGGGCGTTTTATCGAGAATGTCCTTGCAAAGTTCCACGCATTCGTCGCAGATAAAGATCCCGTCGGGACCCGCGATGAGCTTTCTCGTTTTTGATTTTTCCTTTCCGCAGAAAGAACAGCATTGTTCGTATTTTGCCATGTTCGCTCCTATACTAAGTATGGATCCGTTGGGATCCCGGAGTTGCTTCCCTTATGGTTTCCGCCCGCGGGCGGAATTATCTCTTTTCGTAAACCCTGTCGATGAGTCCGTATTGAAGCGCTTCGTCCGCCGTGAGATAGTTGTCGCGGTCGGTATCCCGCTCGATCTCCTGCACCGTCTTGCAGGTGTTGTGCGCAAGAATGGCGTTCATTCTCTGTTTGATGCGCAGGATATGCTCCGCCTGGATGCGGATGTCGCTCGCCTGCCCCTGCGCGCCGCCGAGCGGCTGGTGGATCATCACCTCGCTGTTTTTGAGCGCATAGCGCTTGCCGCGCGCGCCCGAAGAGAGCAGGAACGCCGCCATGCTCGCCGCCATGCCGATACAGATGGTGGATACGTCGCACTTGATATAATTCATCGTGTCGTAAATGGCAAGTCCCGCCGAAACGGACCCGCCGGGGCTGTTGATATAGAGACTGATGTCTTTGGACGGGTCTTTCCCTTCGAGATAGATGAGCTGCGCCACCACCGTGTTGGCAACGGCGTCGTCGATCTCCCCGCTCAAAAAGATGATACGGTCTTCGAGGAGGCGCGAATACAGGTCATAACTGCGCTCCCCGCTCGAAGTGCGCTCCACAACATAGGGAATGAGTACGTTTTTCTCGTTCATTTATTTCTCCTCCGCGGGAACCATTTCGTTGTTGGCTTGCAGGAACTCAAACAGCTTGGTCACCTTGACGTCGTTTTCGATGTACTCGAACTGGCGGGGGTCCATGCCCTTTTTGTATTCCTCGGGTTCCTTGCCGACGCTCGCCGCCTGTTCCGCGATCTTGGCGTCGATCTCCTCCTGCGTCGCGGTGATGTTTTCGAGTTCGATAATCTTCTCCACGATGAGCTGGTGCAAAACCGCCGTCTTTGCCTCCGCCTCGAAGTTCTTTTTGTACTCTTCGCGGGTGGAGCCGATATAGTTGAGATAGTCGTCGAGCTTGACCCCCTGGTACATGAGATTGTATTCCATGCGTTGGAGCGAAGCCTCGCACTGGCGGTCGATCATCACCTGCGGGATCTCCGCCGAAGCCGTTTTGGCGATCTCGCTGATAATGCTGTTCTCCGTCTCGTTCAGACTGCGGGAAGCGGCGTTCTTTTCGAGCCGCTCACGCACTTTGGCGGTATATGCCTCCACGCTGTCGCTGCCCATCTTCTTGGCAAATTCCTCGTTGAGTTCGGGAAGAACTTTCCCCGTGATCTTGTGCAGGGTGACGGTAAACACCGCGGGCTTGCCTTTGAGGTCCTCCGCCTGGTAATCTTCGGGGAAGGTGACGGGAATCTCTTTCGTCTCTTGAAGAGCCATGCCCACGACGCCCTCTTCGAACCCGGGGATAAAGGAGTGGGAGCCGAGCGTGAGGTCGTAGCCCTGCGCGGAGCCGCCCTCAAACTCCTTTCCGTCCGCTTTTCCGACAAAGTCGATGTTCACGGTATCGCCCGTCTGCGCGGGGCGGTCGGTGACTTCCACGCTCTCCGCGACGCGTTCGCGCACGCTCCCGATCTCTTTCTCGACGTCCGCGTCCGTAACAGTATACTCATACTTGGGGATTTTTATACCCTTGTAACTGCCGATCGTAACGTCGGGTTTTACGGGTACGTCGGCGACCAGCACGATATTCTCCTCGGAAAAATCCTCCCCGAGGGAGAGCGAAGGTTCGCCCACCGCGGTGAAATGCTCCTTTTCCGCTTCGAGGATCTTGCCGTAGTGTTCTCCGTAGAGCAGGTTGAGCGCGTCCTCATAGAACAGTCCCTTTCCGTAATACATTTCGAGAACGTGCTTGGGAACTTTCCCCTTGCGGAACCCGTTGACGGCATACTTGCTTCTGTTCTGCACATAGGCCTTGTTGTTCGCTTCCGCCCATTCTTCGGGCGTGAACGTGATCGTGATCTTAACGGTGCTTTTTTCCGCGGGTTTGACTTCGTATTTCATATCTGAATCTCCTGATAGATTTTTCTTCGCTAAAATATCGCAAATTACATTTTAACATATCGGGGTAAAAAAAGAAAGCGATTTTATTCCGTTCCGCACATTTCTTTTTGCAAAAAGTTTTTGCTTTACAAACAGCGGCTTTGCGGGTATAATAGAGGCATGCCGCAGGATACCTTTACTTTAAGGCTCATCGCAAAAGAGCTGAACGAGACCCTGCGCGGGGGAAAGGTCAACCGCGTAAACCAGCCCGAAAAAGAGGAGCTGGCGCTTATTATATACACCGGAAAGCGCACGCTTAAACTCACGGTGAACGCAAACGCCTCCGATTGCGGCGTTTATTTCACCGCGGACGGACGGGAAAATCCCCCCGTCGCGCCCAACTTCTGCATGCTCCTCAGAAAACATCTTACGGGCGCGGAGATCACGGACGTTTCCCTCGACGGGTTCGAACGCATCGTGGTGTTCCGCATGAAGTGTTTTTCCGACTTTTCCGAAACCGAACGCGAACTCAGGGCGGAGATCATGGGGAAGTACTCCAACGTCATTCTCACCGAGAACGGAACGATTTTGGGCGCGCTGAAAACGACCATGCTCGACGAAAACTGCAAGCGCGCCGTTTTCCCCGGGGTGAAGTATGTTCTGCCCGCCCCGCAGGACAAGGTGAACCCCGCAGACAAGGCTGCCCTCTCTAACCTCCTCTCCTCGCGCGAAGTTACGGCGGAGTTCCTCTTCCGCAACGTGGCGGGGCTTGCCCCCTGCACGGCGGAACAGATCGTCTCCTCCTACCGCGGCGGCGACTTTGCCGCACATGTTTACGGATACATCTTTTCGGACGAGATCTCTCCCTGCGTGGCGGAACGGGACGGCGTCATGACCGATTTCTTTGCGCGCGCGGCCGAGGGAGCGGTCCCCTTTCCCACGTTGAGCGAAGCGCAGAGCTATTTCTACAACAAGCGGCGGACGCGCAAACGGACGGAAAGCGAGCGGCGCAGGCTTGCCGCCGCCGTCAATACCGTGAAAAAGAAAGCGGAAAAACGGCTCGCCCAGATCCGCGACAAACAGCGGGAATGCGCTTCCTGCGAGGAAAACCGTATAAAGGGCGAACTTCTCACCGCCAACCTCTACGCCCTCGCGCGCGGCATGAAGAGTTGCGAACTGACGAACTTTTACGACGAAAGGGGCGGAACGCTCAAAATTTCCCTCGACGAAACGCTCACCCCCTCGCAGAACGCGCAGAGCTATTTCAAACGCTACCGCAAACAGAAGCGCACGCTCGAAGTCCTCGCGCCGCAGGAACGGGAGATCGCCGCCGAGCTGGACTACGCCGAGAGCCTGCTCGCCGCGATCTCGTCGGCGTCAAACGCGGAAGATCTGCGCCCGCTCGAAGAAGAGCTTCTCTCCGCGGGAATGCTGAAAGCGCCCAAAGAGCGCGCGAAAGCGTCGGAGGTCCCCTACCGCGTCTATGAAAAGGACGGGTTCACCATCCGCGCGGGCAGGAACAACCTGCAAAACGACAGGCTGGTGCGCGCAAGTTCCCCCGATGACATATGGCTGCATACCCAAAAGTACCATTCCTGCCACACCGTCATCGAGACGCGGGGAAAGGACGTGACGGACGAAGTTCTGTTGTTTGCGGCGGGCGTGTGCGCGCGCTACTCGGACGCAAAGGGCGGGGGCAAGGTCCCCGTGGACTACTGCCGCGTGAAATACGTAAAAAAACCGCCTAAGAGCAAGGCGGGATTTGTGATCTATACCGACTACCGCACCGTTTTGGCGGAGCCGATCGAAGAGTAGCGGGAAACCGCGCGCCGCGTTTACAGCCCTTCCAACTCGTCGAGCGTTAAATCGAACGCGGGAATGAAGTGTTCGAAAAAGTAATCCACGGCGGGGAAGTGCAGATTTTTGAGTGAGGTCTCGATCTCTTTCTTCGCCTTGATGAACTCGTGGTTGCCCGAACGCAGCTCTTCGAGGCATTTGATGTATGCGGAGAGCCTGTCCGCCGCTTTCACGAGACGGTATTCGCGCGAATCTTTCTCCGCCTGCAAATAGGGATAGATGCTTCCGCGCATTTCTTCGGGCAGCGTGTTTGCAATCTTTTCCACGGCGAGGACTTCGAGCTTTTCGTATTCCCCGTGGATACTGTTGTTGAAATATTTGACGGGCGTGGGAAGATCCCCCGTCATCACCTCGCTCACCTCGTGGTAAAGCGCGTAAAACACCGCCCTCTCCGTATCCACTTTCCCTGAGTAGACCTCGTTTTCGATGACGCAGAGGGCGTGCGTCAAAATCGCCACGGAGTGGGAGTGTTCCATGATGTTTTCCTCCCGCACCGAGCGCATGAGTTGCCAGCGTTTGATGAACTTCATACGGTCCAGATAAGCGTAAAATTTATCCATGCCACAATTATATAACGTTTTCCCCGAAAAAGCAATTGACTTTGCAAGTTTTTCGTACTATAATAAAGACAAATTCAATAATCCGTCGTGGGTGCCGTAAAAAGCTGAGATCATACCATTCGAATCGGACAAGGTAATACTTGAACGAAAGACAGGATTTTTTTAGGAGTTTTCCGCCCGCGTATATTTCGCGGGCGTTTTTTCGGCGTTTGCGGCGGACAGGGAGGAATATTTTATGTTACAGTCTCTTTTGGCTTCCTATACGGAAGCGACCGAAAGCGGATACGTCTATCCCGAAGTGTGGACGGAATACGCGAAGAACAACCTTGCCTCGGTCTTCTTCTATACCGCAATCGCCCTCGCCGTACTGCTGTTCGCGGTGGGCGCGGTCGTGCGCTTCAAGAAAGAGGAGGGTTTCAAAAGCTACCTTACGGTGGCGATCTCGCTTGCCTGCGGATTTTCCGTCACCGTCATCCTCGCCATGCTCTCCCTCGAATTTATGGAAATGGCGGAAAAGGGCTATGTGTTCGACCTCGTGTTGCAACCCTCCGCGGTCCTCGGAGCGGTCGTCGTTCTCGGGATCGCCGCGACCTACATCTGCTATCTGTTCGGGGAAACGGCATTTAAGATCGGCAAGATCGTATCGCTCTCCGCGATCGGCGCGGCGCTCGCCGCCCTGCTCATCTGCGTGGGCGTCTATTATGCGAACGGCACGGCGGAAGAAATCAACGGCGCGACGATCACCATCGGGGAAAACGTCGGGTTGTATGTGGGCGCGCTCGTACTCGTGGGCATTCTGCTCTTTGCCGCCCTCTTCCTCGGCAGAAAGGACAAGCGCGGGTTCGACAGCAAATCCATCGCCTACGCCGCCGTGTGCATCGCCATGAGTTTCGCCCTCTCCTATCTGAAAATCCCCGGGTTTACATTGCCGCAAGGCGGCTCGGTGACGATCGCCTCTCTCCTCCCTCTCGCGGTGTATTCCTACATGTTCGGCGTGAAGAAGGGCATTTTCGCGGGGTTCATCTACGGCATTTTGCAGATCGTGCAGGACCCGTGGCTCATCCACCCCGCGCAGATCCTCCTCGACTATCCCATCGCCTTTGCGGGCATCGGGCTTGCGGGGCTGTTCGCGGACTTTAAGCCGCTCGAAAAACTCCCGCAGGTACAGTTTGCGCTCGGGACGGTTTTGGGGAGCCTGTTCCGCTTTGTCTCCCATGTGCTTTCGGGCGTGTTCGCCTTTTCCGAATACAGCACGCTCGACAATGTTTGGGCGTATTCCCTCGCCTACAACTCCTTTGTGTTCGCAGACATCGCCATCGTGATCGTGGTCGGCGTACTCGTGTTCTGCTCCAAATCGTTCGTGAAGCAGGCGAGAAAGTTCCATACGGCAAAAGAAAGACCGTGAGCGTAAAAAGCCGCCCGCCCCGCGCAAACTTGCGCGGGGCGGGCTTTTTTATTCCGTTACATTACAAACTGCAAAATATCCACGAGGACCGCAAACCCGAGCAGAAGCACGAACCCGACGGCGTGGATGATCGCCTCCACTTTGCGGCTGATCGGCTTGCCCCTCACCCACTCGATAGCGGTGAACACCACCTTGCTGCCGTCGAGCGCGGGAATGGGGAGGAGATTGAACACCGCAAGGTTGACGCCGATATAGCCCGCGATCTCCAAGAAGTAGCGGAACCCGCGGGAAACGATCTGCGAAGTCATGGCAATCGTCGTAACGGGACCGCCGAACGCGGAAAGCCCGAGCTTGCCCGTGAGCAGTTCGCCCAAAATCTTGAAAATGCTCCCCGCGATCTTGAACGAATAGACGAACGCGCGGCCGAGCGCTTCCCCGAAAGAGAACCGATACACGGCGTTCGCAAGAAAATAACCGCTCTGCTCCTCCGTTTCGCTCTCCTCGTATTTTACGCCGAGCGCGTCCCACACGCTCGTGAAATCGGCGCTGTTTTTGACCGTAACATCCGAACGGAGCATGACGGTAACGTCCGTCTCCTCGCGGTGGTCGAACGTGGGGCGTTCCCCGTTTTCGTCCTCTTTCCACTCCACGCCGTATGCGCGGGAGACGCGCACCGTAACGAGGTCGCCCTGTTTCTTCCCGTTGAGCGCCTGCGCGACGTCCGAAGTGAGATAGAGGTTTTTCCCCTCGATCTGCAAAAGAATATCCAGATCCTGCAAGCTGTACGCGGCGTACTCCCCCGCCGCCTCTTCCATTTTATAGACGGCGACCATCGTCTGCCCGTAGGCGACAAATCCGATGACGATCAAGACGAGCGCGAGCAGATAGTTCATCAGCGCGCCCGCGACAAGCACGATGATGCGTTGCCAGCAGGGACGGTTTGTAAAATAGCCCGACGTATCCTCGGGCGGCGCGGTTTCGGGGCGACCCCCCTTCCCTACCCTCCCCCCGACACGGGGGGCGGGCAAGAAGAAATCACTTCCCCAGTTGCGGGGGGCGGGCAAGAAGTGGTATTTTCCGACGCGGAGGATGAACCGTCGCCTGTGTTTTCTACCGTTAAAGGAGCAGAACCCTCTGCGGGCGGCCGAGAAAGGTCGAACGGCTCTTGTTCCGCGTCCTTTTTTTCCTCCTCTTCCACGCCGTCCTCGCCCGCAAAGGCGCAATAGCCGCCGAGGGGAATGATCCGCACCGCAAACAGCTCGCCCGTCTTTTTGCTCGTATGTTTGAAAATAGCGGGGCCGAACCCGATGGAGAACTCGTTGATCTTGAAATGAAAAATTTTGCCGGCGATATAGTGTCCGAACTCGTGGATGGTGATCATCACGAGCAAAATCAGAATTGCGAGAACGACGGAGCCGACCGTCCCCCATACCGACAGAAGATTATTTGCCATAGATGTACCCGGATGCAACTGCGCGCGCCCGCATATCCGCTTCCCTAAGGGTCTCGAAGCTGTCTGCGCGTACGTGCGGGACGCGTTCGAGCGTCTCCCGTACAGTTTCCGCGATTTGCGGAAAAGTTATCCCGCCCCGCAAAAAGGCGTTAACGGCGGTCTCCGCGGCGGCGTTGAGAAGAGTGGGAGCGGTCCCCCCCGCCTTGCCCGCTTCGAGCGCCAGACCGTAGCAGGGGAACTTCTCCTGCGGAAGCCGCTCGAAGTGCAGCGCGCCGAGCGAAATAAGATCGAGTTCCTTTTCGCAGGGAAGGCGTTCGGGATAGGTGAGCGCGAGCTGGATGGGGAGCTTCATATCGGGATAGCCGAGTTGCGCCACTGCCGCGCCGTCCTCGAAATAGACGAGGGAATGCACGATGCTCTCGGGATGGACCACCGCCTCGATCTGCCCGAACTCCGCCCCGTACAGCCATTTCGCTTCGAGAACTTCATATCCCTTGTTGAGTAAAGTCGCGCTGTCTATGGTGATCTTCGCGCCCATATTCCACGTGGGGTGGCGGAGCGCGTCCGAAGCGGTCACCCCTTTCATTTCTTCCTCGGTAAAGTGCAAAAACGGGCCGCCGCTCGCCGTTAAAACGAGCTTTTTGTAGGGCGCGCCGCGGCGGAACCCGAGGCACTGGAAGAGCGCGGAATGCTCGCTGTCCACGGGAACGAGGTCTATCTTCCGCTCCTCCACTTCCCGCATGACGAGTTCCCCGCCGCAGACGAGGGATTCCTTGTTCGCAAGCGCGATCTTTTTGCCCGCCCTTGCCGCGGCAAGGGTATAGGCAAGCCCCGAAAAACCGCCCGTCGCGATGAACGCCACGTCCGCGTTCTCGAAGAGAGAGGAAAGACGCGCTTCCGCCTGTGCGGCGCAAAGTGCGGTTTCGGGATGAAATTCTTCGGCAAGCGCGGAGAGCGCCTTTTCGTTCTTTCCGCACACGAGCGCGGAGAAACGGAAACGGTGCGGGTTGCGGCGCACGACTTCGCACACCTGCCGCCCGATACTGCCCGTACAGCCGATCAAAGCGATATTTACCATACTACCTCATAAAAAACGCCCGCGGGCGCGGACGCTGTTCGATCACTATCAATGTATGCGCATTATCCCGCGATCATGATTCTGAGTACGAGGACGAAACAGACGATGAGACAGGCATAGAGCGTGGAATCGATACGGTCGAGAATACCGCCGTGTCCCGGCAGGAGTTTCCCCATATCCTTGATCCCGAGCCTGCGCTTGATCGCACTCTCCACGAGATCGCCCGCCTCCGCAAACGCCGCGGTAAGGATCCCGAGACCCACAAAGAGGACGAGGTTGACGGGACTCTCGAACATCGCCTCGCGGGGAAGAACGGGCCAAACGACGGAGAGCAGGTAATAGGCGTAAAAGAGCGCGACCGCGCCGACCGCGCCGCCCAAAAAGCCGCCGAAGCCGCCGATGACCGTTTTATTCGGGCTGACGTTCGGCGCCATCTTCATGGGGAATTTCTTTCCGAGGAACCGTCCGAAGAGATAGGCGAAACAATCCGCGAACGGACACAGCACGAAGATGAACAGAATGCCGATCTCGGAATATTTCGGCATGTGGTTCACGCCCGCCAACACGAGGAGAAACACAGACGGAAAAATATCGGCAAGCATGGCATAGCCGAGGGATTGGAGGCTCGTCTTTTCATGGCGGAACACGAGCAGGCTGAAAAGGACGGCAACGCCCGTCATGAACACCACGAACGCGAGGTTGGGGGAATAGTTCGGAGCCAACCCCTGCCGCTTGTAAACGGCGTCGCTCACGCAGTAACAGACGATGACCGCGGAGGCGAAGATCTGCACGATGACCTTTTGCACAAGGTCGATCCTGTCCCCCAGCGCGCGGCACATTTCAAAGGTCCCGACAACGCAAAAGAACAGGATGAGCAAATCGAAACAGAGCGGCTCGTTAAAATATGTCCGCAAGATGAAAAATGCGAGAAGCGTCAACACATAAACGGTTCCCGTCAACAAACGCTTCAACATACTGATTTACGGTTTACCATGCTTTTTGAAGTTCCGTTCTTCACGGTTCCACTTTGCCGTAGCGGCGGTCCCGCGCGGCGTAATTTTCGAACGCGCGGTCGAGATCGGCGTTCGTAAAGGAGGGAAACAATTTATCGGAGAAATAAAGCTCGGTATAGGCGGCTTGCCACAGCAAAAAGTTGGAGAGCCGCTTTTCCTTGCCCGTGCGGATGAGAAAGTCGGGATCGGGGATCCCCGCGGTAGACAGGAGCGCAGAAAAGTCCTCCTGCGAAAGCTCTTTCCCCGCGCGCACGGCGGCATTGACGGCGGCAAGGATCTCCTGCCGCGCGCCGTAGCCGATGGCGAGAACGAGCGTTCCCTTTTCCCCGCCCGCGGTGCCGTTTTCCCCTTCGCGGGAGAGCGCCGCAATGTCGGGCGGGAGCAGAGCCGTATCCCCGATGACTTTGAGCTTGATCCCCTTTTTCTTCAAGCGCTCGATGTTCTCGGCAAAATATTTGCGGAACAGCGAAAACAACCCGTCCAACTCCTCTTTCGGGCGGGAAAGGTTTTCGGTGGAGAGCGCATAGAGCGTGACGTATTCCACGCCTCTGTCAAAGGCATGTTCGCTGAGTGAGATCATGCGCCGCAGTCCCTCGCGGTGGCCGGCGCTGCGCGGAAGCAGACGTTTTTTTGCCCAACGCCCGTTTCCGTCCATGATGATGGCGAGATGCCGCGGAATATCCATCAAATGGTGAGCAGCTCCTTCTCCTTGCCGGAGACGATCTTCTCGATTTCGGTAATGCACTTCGAAATAGCGTCCTCCACGTCGGTTTCCGCGTTGGAAGCCTCGTCCTCGGAGATCTCTTTGCCCGTTTTGAGTTTCTTGACACCTTCCATCGCTTCGCGGCGGACGTTGCGGGCGGCGACTTTGGAGTCCTCGCCCATCTTTTTCACCTGTTTTACGAGTTCCTTTCTGCGCTCCTCGGTGAGTTCGGGGAACACGAGGCGGATCACATTGCCGTCGTTGGTGGGATTGATGCCGATGTTGGAAGCCTGGATCGCCTTTTCGATGGATTTCAGCAGGGATTTATCCCACGGCGCAATGACGAGGCACCTCGCGTCCGCGACCGAAACGTTGCCGAGCTGTTTCAAGGGACTCATCATGCCGTACGCCTCGACCTGCAATCTGTCGAGGACATGCGGATTTGCCCGTCCCGCGCGGATGGCGGCATAGTTCTCCTGCAAAACGCTTTGCACTTTTTCCAGCTTGTCGTCGAGCGTCAGAAAGATCTCTTCCAATTTTTCGTTTTCCATAACCGTCCCTCTCTTTGAAATATTTATTCGTTCGAAATGAGCGTCCCGAGCCGCTCGCCGCACACCGCGCGCAGCACGCTGTCGGGTTCGTTCAGCGCAAACGCCAGAACGGGGATGTGGTTTTCCATGCACATCGTCGCCGCCGTGGCGTCCATTGCCTTTAAGCCTTGATTGAGGATCTGCGAGAATGTGAGTTTATCGTACTTCTTCGCGGCGGGATTGACGGTCGGGTCGCTGTCGTAGATCCCGTCCACGTTCTTTGCCATGAGCAGAACGTCCGCGTTGATCTCGCAGGCCCGCTGCGCCGCCGCCGTATCGGTGGAGCAGTAGGGATTTCCCGTACCGCACGCCATGATGACAATGCGCCCCTTTTCAAAGTGGTGGAGCGCCTTTCTGAGAACGTAAGGTTCCGCCACGGAGACCATGTTGAGCGCGGTCTGCACGCGGGTGGGGATCCCCTTCTGTTCGATGGCGTCCATCATGGCGAGGGAGTTCATCACGGTGGCGAGCATTCCCATCTGGTCGGCGGTGGTGCGGTCCATTTTGATGCCCTGCCTGCCCCGCCAGAAGTTCCCGCCGCCGATGACGAGCGCGATCTCCACGCCCATTTTGTGGACCTTGACGAGTTGATCGACGACCATAGACACGACCTCTTCGTTCAGCCCGAATTTCTGTTTCCCCGCGAGCGCTTCGCCCGAGAGTTTGAGCAAGATCCGTTTATATTTCGCTTGCATAGCATACTCCCGCAGTCTGATTTTTTTCAGTATACCATAGTTCGGAAAAAATTGCAATAGCTTGCGGAAATATTTTCCGCTTCCCGCCCGCCGCTCTTTCCGCGATAGCAATAGCCGCCGCCGTTCCGAAGAACGGCGGCGGCCCATCCAAAACAACTTACTTCTTCATTGCCTCGACCTGTTTGGCGACTTCTTCGCTCAGGTCTTCGGCTTTCTTCTCGATCCCCTCGCCGCGGACAAAGCAGCAAAACTCTTTCAAAGCGAACGGAGCCGCTTTCGCGCCGTTTGCGATGAGCTGTTTGACCGTGACGGAATCGTCTTTGACGTATTTCTGCTCCAAAAGGCAGTTATCCTCGAAGAACTTCTTGATCCTGCCCTGCACGATCTTTTCCGCGATCGCTTCGGGCTTGCCCTCGTTCATGACCTCTTTCTTCAAGATCTCTTTCTCGTGGGCGACGACCTCTTCGGGAACGTCCTCTGCGGCCAGATAGCGGGGCGTGGAGAACGCGACATGGAGCGCCACGTTGTGGGCGAGTTCTCTCGTCTCGGGCGTTTCGGTCCCCTCGAAGTTGAGCAGAACGCCGCGCGTGCCGCCCATGTGGATATACGTTTCAATGAGGCCCGCGCTTTGATAGCACACAAAGCGGCGCACGGAGATCTTTTCCCCGATAACGCCCGTCTGCTCCTGCAAATAGGTCTCCACCGTCTTGCCGCCCATGTCGAGCGCAAGGAGCGCTTCGAGATCCGCGGGTTTCTTTTCCGCCGTGAGTTTGGCGACCGTTTTGACGAGCGTGCCGAACTTTTCGCCGTTGGCAACAAAGTCGGACTCGCAGTTCACTTCGATGAGAACGCCCGTGCCGTTTTCCACGCACGCATATACGAGGCCCTCCGCCGCGACCTTGCTCGCGCGCTTCGCCGCCTTAGCGATCCCTCTTTCGCGGAGAAGCTCCGCCGCCTTTTGCATATCGCCGTCCGCGTCCGTAAGGGCGCGCTTGCAGTCCAACATTCCCGCGTCCGTCTGTTCGCGGAGCGCCATAACGTCTTTTGCCGTAAACCCTGCCATATTCTGTTATCTCCTTAAATTTTTACTCTTCTACGGGAGCTTCGGAAGCTGCGGCTTCTGCGGGAGCCTCTGCGGGTTCCGCACTTTCCGCGGGCGCCGCGGGTTCCTCTGCGGGCGCTTCCTCGGGTTCGTCCGTTGCCTCGAACGTGCCGCCCTCGTTGGCCTCGATGACCGCGTTTGCGATGACGGACGAGAGCAATTTGATCGCGCGGATCGCGTCGTCGTTGCCGGGGATCACATAATCGATGAGATCGGGATCGCAGTTGGTATCGGTGATCGCAACGATCGGGATGTGCAATTTGCGCGCCTCCGCAACGGCGATGTCCTCTTCGTGAGGGTCTACCACGAACAGCAGGCCCGGAAGGGAACGCATGTTCTTGATGCCGCCGAGGTTCTCTTGAAGTTTTGCCATCTCCTTTTTAAGCCCGAGAACTTCCTTTTTGGGAAGCAGGTCGAACTCGCCGCTCTCCTCCATTCTTTCGAGCTTTTCGAGATACTCGATGCGGCCGCGGATGGTCTTGAAGTTGGTAAGGCAACCGCCTAACCAACGGGAGTTGACGTAGTACTGTCCGCAGCGCTCCGCCTCTTCCTTGATGGCGTCCTGCGCCTGGCGCTTGGTGCCGACGAAGAGAACGGTCTTGCCCGACTTGACCATTTCGACAACGTAAGCATACGCCTCTTCGACGAGCTGGGCCGTTTTTTCGAGGTCGATGATGTGGATGTCGTGACGGGCCGCAAAGATGTACTTCTTCATCTTGGGGTTCCATTTTCTCGTCTGGTGTCCGAAATGAACGCCCGCTTCGAGAAGCTGCTTCATGGTGATAACTGCCATATATCCTCCGTTTTCCTCCTCTCCCTGCGGCAGTTCCGCTCCTTTCCCGCAGGAATAGATTTACGGGACACGGCGAGCGGCGCAAGAGAAAGTGTGGATTTGCCTGCGGCTTTTTACCGCAGACTGATAAAGTATAACATACCCGCAAACTTTTTGCAAGTTCTTTTGCGGGGAGAAACGGAAAATTTCGGAAAAAAACGCCGCGCCGCGATTTTTTCGCGGCGCGGCGGCCCTGAACGCTACTGCGCAACCTTGATCTCGATGAAGTTTTCTATGATCTGTTCCGTCCCTTGAAAGGTGAGCTTTAAGGTATATTTCCCCGCGGGCGCCGCCATTCCGTCTGCGCCGCCCGTTTCGAGAGTGTTTGCGCGGAAGGTCCACTTGATTGTGACCGTCTCCCCGCCCGCAAAGGTGACCGTGCGCACTTCATCGGTCGTTTCAATCGGATCGAAAGCGAGATACACCCTGCCCGCGCCGATGCCGAGATAGAGGGAGGGCATTGCGCCAACGTCCTTTGTCTGATAGTCGCACTTGAAGTCCCCGCCGACGTTCTTCGTCGTGACGGTGACGGTAAAGCTCTCGCCCGGGGCGGCCGTTTTTTTCTCTACGGAAGCGCCGAGTTCCCATTTAGGCGCGCCGCAGGCGGTAAGGCAGACGAACAGGAGCGCCGCCGCACATGCGGCGGAGAGCATACGGAAGAATTTTTTCATAAGTTACCTCGCAATCCGTGTGCATTTTATCACAGATGTGCGCCCGCTGTCAAGCAAAAGCGGAGCGTTACTCCGCTCCGCTTGTTTCGATCACGTTCGCTATCTTTTTGAGAAGTTCCTCTTTCCCCTCTCCCGAAAGCCCCGACACGGCGATGACGTTCCCCTCGCCGAGTCCGTAACCCTGCGCGACCTTGCGCACCCGCTCCTTGATCTTCATGCGGGAGAGCTTGTCGCTCTTGGTGGCGATCACGGTGAACGGCAGGATATGATAGTTCAAAAAATTGATCATCTGCAAGTCGTCCTCCGAGGGATCGCGGCGGATGTCGGAAAGCACAAACACATGCGCGACGTCCTCCTTGCGGGCGAAAAATGCGTCGAGCGTCTTTGCCCATTTGAGCTTTTCCTCTTTGGAGACGGCGGCATAGCCGTAGCCCGGGAGATCGGCGAGCAGAAACTCCCCGAAATCGAAGTAGTTCACGAGCCGCGTCCTGCCGGGGGCGGCGCTCGTTTTGGCAAGCCCCTTGCGGCCCGCCAGCAGGTTGATGAGCGTACTCTTCCCCGCATTGGACTTGCCGCAAACCGCGATCATCGGTTTTTCGGGCTTGATGAACTGTTCTGCGCGCGCCGCGGAAGTGAGAAATTTTGCCTCTTTAATGAGCATACGAAAGTCCCGTTACCGCGTTGCGGAACACCTCGTCCACATTGCTCACGCAAATGAAGTTGAGGTCCTTGCGGATATTTTCGGGGATTTCCTCCACGTCTTTTTTGTTCTCTTCGGGGATGATGATGTCGTGAATGCCGATACGGCTGGCGGCGAGCGCTTTCTCCTTTAATCCGCCGATGGGAAGCACCTTGCCGCGGAGGGTGATCTCCCCCGTCATGGCGACATCCCGCCGCACGGGCTGGCCCGTGAATGCGGAGAGAATGGCGGTCGCCATCGTGATGCCCGCAGACGGCCCGTCTTTGGGGGTCGCCCCCTCGGGAATGTGGATATGGATGTCCTTATGCTCGAAATCGCTCACGTCGATGCCGTATTTTTCCGCATGGGCGCGGATATAGCTGATCGCCGCGTGGGCGGATTCTTTCATCACGTCGCCCAATTTCCCCGTGAGGAGAATATCCCCCTTGCCCTGCATGGCGGAAACTTCGATGGTAAGCGTTGCGCCGCCGACCGCCGTCCAGGCAAGCCCCGTCGCCGCGCCCACTTCGTCCTCTTCGCGCATGTCGTCATCGCGGAGGAACCGCTTTGCGCCGAGGAATTTTTCGAGATTGTTCTTGTTGACGGAGAGGAAGTTCCCCTCTTCCCCTTTTGCGATGCGAACCGCCGCTTTTCTGCATACCGCGGCAATGGTGCGTTCCAGGGAGCGCACGCCCGCTTCCATCGTGTAGCCCTCGATCATATCCGAGACCGCGCCGTCCGAAATGCGCAGATTTTCTTCGGAAAGTCCGTTCTCCTTGCGCTTTTTGGGAATGAGATAGCGCTTTGCGATCTCCATCTTTTCCTGCGGCGTGTAGCCCGAAAGTTCGATGATCTCCATTCTGTCCCGCAAGGGAGTGGGAATGGTATCGAGCGTGTTCGCCGTGGCGATGAACATCACTTTGGAGAGATCGTACGGCACTTCGAGATAGCGGTCGCGGAAAGTGCAGTTCTGCTCGGGGTCGAGGACTTCGAGGAGCGCGCTTGCGGGATCGCCGCGCAGGTCCTGCGAGATCTTGTCTACCTCGTCCAAAAGGAACACGGGATTGACGGAACCCGCGTTTTTCATTTCATAGAGGATGCGCCCCGGCATTGCGCCGATGTATGTGCGCCTGTGTCCCCTGATCTCCGCCTCGTCTTTCAGGCCGCCGAGGCTCATGCGCACGAACTTTCTGCCGAGAGAGCGCGCAATGGAAGTTGCGATGCTCGTCTTGCCCACGCCGGGCGGGCCGACAAGGCAGAGAATGGGCGCTTTGAGTTCCCCCGTCAGTTTGAGGACGGCGAGATATTCGAGGATGCGTTCTTTGATCTTTTCGAGACCGTAATGGTCGTGTTCGAGGATCTTTTCCACTTCCGCAAGAGACTCGGTATCTTTCGTCTCTTCGTGCCACGGCAGATCGATGAGCCAGTCCGCATAATTGCGCAGGACCGTATATTCGGGGGAGGACGGCGGCATTTTGTCCATGCGGGCAAGCTCGGTGAGCGCCTTTTCCTCCACTTCGGGCGGAAGTTTTTTGGCGAGCAATTTCTCGCGGAGCTTTTCGTTCTCCTCCACGTCGTCGCCGAGTTCGGCGTGGATGGCTTTGAGCTGTTCGCGAAGATAGTACTCTTTCTGCGACTGGTCGATGTTTTTCCGCACGTCCTGCGCGATCTTGCGCTCCAAACGGGCGACTTCCAGCTCGTCGTTCAGACACCGTTCGAAGAGTTTCAGGCGTTGCACGAGCCTCTCCTCTTCGAGGAGCGATTGCTTTACCTCGTCGCGGAGGCGCATATTGTAGGCGCAGACGTCGATATATTCGTCGATGTCGCCGATGGTGGAAAGTTGCGATTCCACATCCTTTGTGATCTTGCCGCCCAGAGCGACAATGTCTTTCACCAACTCTTTCGCGGTGCGGAAGTACGCCTCTTCGAGCGTGGGATCGCCGTGGACGGTCTTGATCTCGTCCACCGTGGCGCAAATATAGCCGTCTTCCACGGAAAATTCCCGCGCACGGGCGCGGTAAAGCCCCTCCACGTAGACGCGAATCCTGTCTCCGGGGAGGCGGGTCGCCTGTCGGATATTCGCCACAACGCCCGTTTCGTATAAATCATGCTCGTCGGGGATCTCCCTGCCGGGGTTTTTCTGTTTCGCCAAAAATACGAGTTTATCGTTGCCGTCGGCGCAGCGGATGGCGGCGAGGGAGAGGCTTCTCCCCGCGTCGAATACGAGGTCGGTATTCGGGAACGCCACCTGCGTCCGCATGGGGATCACGGATAAAATTCTCGTTCTTTTCTCTGCCATATGCTTTTCTCCTGTGGAACGCTTGTTCCGCTCTTTACTATATCACACCTTTTTTGTGAAAGCAAACAAAATTTCCGCATAATTTTTGGCAGAAGAGTGATTTTCACCCGCTTTTCATTCTAAAAACCGCAAATTATACAAAAAAGCGCCCCGCAGGGCGCCTTTTGTTTCAGTCCTCTTCGTCGGGTTCGAGCATGGCCGCCTCGTCGGCGTCCTCGCTGTCCTCGTAACGGTTGCAGAACTCGGCGAACACCTCGTCGAGCAAAGCCTCGTCCTCGATCGTTTCGAGATGCTCGTCCTCCTCTTCGCCCACGATATGGAAGATCACGACCTCGTCGCCCTCGTCCTCTTCGTCCCCGCTCTCTTCGGGTTGCGTCTCGGGCGTGAAACACGCGTACCACTCGCCCTTGTATTCGATCGTGGCGATGTGTTCGTAGCGCTCCTTGTTGCCCTCTTCGTCCACAAGCTCGACGATATTATCGTCGCCCTCGTAATTGTTATAATCTTCTTTCAGATCCATGTTGCTTTCTCCCTTTCCGGTTTTTTGCAGATAGCGTTCGAGAATATAGGCGGCGGCGAGGGAATCCACGCTCTTTTTCCGCTTGTCCCGCTTTTGCGAAACGCCCATTCTGAGCAGGTCGCCCCTTGCCTCGCGCGTCGTATCGCGTTCGTCCTCCGCGAAGACGGGAACGGCGGCTTTTTCCCGCAAAGCGGAAAGGAAGCGCTCCGTCTTCTCCGTTTGCACGCTGCGGGTGCCGTCCGAATTGAGCGGCAGGCCGCACACGATCGCGCCCGCCCCCTTTTCCTCCGCGATGCGGACGAGGGCGGCGACGTCCTCAGAAAAGTTCCCCGTGCGGAAGTAGGTATCGAGGGGCATGGCATACTCGTTGAACGGGTCGGAGACGGCAACGCCGATCCGCCTGTCCCCGACGTCGAAAGCGACGATTCTCGGCTGCATACGGAAAGTATAGCACATTCCGCGGCGGAAGGCAAGCGATTTGCCCCGCTTCTCTCTGTGCGGAAGATTTGCGGCGGACAAGATGAAAGCCGCCCCCTGCGCAAGCATGCGCAGGAGGCGGCGGAACATAACTGTTTCTCCCGCGGCAGGTCATACCACGATGTCGTACTTTTCGAGGCTGACGATCTTCGCGCTCCCGCCCTCGGCGAAGAAAGAGATGCCGTCCCCGTCCGAATAGACGTTGCCCGTCATCGTCCGCTCCCCGTCTTGCAGGAACACTTCGCAACTCGATACGTCGAGGAAAATGCGCATCGACAGCTTGTTCTCCCCCACGTCCACTTTGACGGAGCGCACGGACGCGTCCTTTTCGTCGGAGTCGTGCGTGATCTCCACCCCCATGCGGGAACGGTCGAAGATCACGAGGTCCTTTTCGCGGTCGTAATAAATTCTCGCGTCGTGTTCGCCCTTTTGGTAGAGTTTGACGCCCACCTTTTGCGCGTCGCCCAGATCCAACGTGAAGAGAAGCTCGATCTTGGTCCCGCCCACTTTGGTGAGTTCGTTGCGGCTCCCGATCTTTACGTTGCCGAAACGGATGGGATTCCAGCGGTACCGCTCGATCTCGCGGACGGGGCTTTGGTACAGCCTGCCGTTCTTTAAGGTGAGTTCGCGGGGCAGGATCATCGATCCCGTCCAGCCGTGCTTTGCCGTGGGGAACAGCCGTTGCCACATCTGCATCCAGGCGATCATTACGACGCGCCCGTCCCTCGTCTTTAAGGTTTGGGGGGCGTAAAAATCGAACCCGCCGTCGATCTCGTCCTCGTACTGTTTTTCAAACGTTCCCTTTTCCACGTCCAGCTTTCCGAGCATGTAGATGGAAGATTGCACGTTCTCATACCGCCAGCCGTCCGTCGCGTACCCTTGCGGGCTTGCGAGCATGACGTCCGTACCGCCGAGTTCAAAGAGATCGGGGCATTCGTAGATGCCGCGCGTGGTGAGATTATCCCTGCGCAGAGCGCTTATAAATTCCCACCGCATGAGGTCGGAAGAGCGGTACATCAAGATCATCCCCTCCCCCGCTTCCGACATGGCGCCTGCGAGCAGGTAATAAAATTCTCCCCGCTTGAACACTTTGGGATCGCGGAAGTCCGTTTTGAGACAGTCTTTCGGGAGCTGGTCGCCCGTGATCACGACCCCGAGTTTTTCAAAGCGATTGCCGTCCTTCGAAACGGCGATCGACTGCGTTTGGCGGTCCGCCGAAACGGAGGTATAGATGAGGTAGAGTTTTCCGCCCTTTACAACGGAGGACCCCGAAAAACAGCCGTCGCTGTCCCATTGGCCGTCGGGCGCGAGCGCGGTGGGTTCCAGCTTCCACTTCACAAAGTCCTCGGTGGTAAAGTGTCCCCAGTGCATGGAGTCCCACGAGGGACCGTAGGGATAGAATTGGTAAAATAAGTGATATTTCCCGAACGCTTCGTTAAAGCCGTTGGGGTCGTTCATCCAGCCTACGGGAGGCATGGCATGGTAGGTATGGCGGCTGCTTCCGTTTACGGCCGCAAGGTTATGCACGATGTACAGATCGGCAATTTTGGTGCCGTAGGAACCGCCCGCCATAGGCGTGTTCGTTTTCATAGACATTCCCCAATGATGTTTAATAAGTATAGGTGTACTGCTTCAAATTTGTAAAGGTTACGGTATTTCCCGCGGAATAGAGCATGACGTTCTTGCCGCTCACGCCATAGAGGCGGACGGTGAACGCGGCCTGCCCTTGCACATAGAGTACGCCGACGGAACCCTCCTGCATGTAGGTGAAAGAATACGTTTGATTTGCGGAAAGTTCGGCGGGAACGGATGTGATGAACGTATCCCCGTAGTTGAACGCGAGGGAGATCGTCTTTGACTCGGGAGAAAGGGTAATGGTTTTATACTTCTCTTTTCTGCCGCTGTAATCGAATGCAAAGCCGAAATCGCCCGTGCCGCTGTACTTAAATTCCCCTGTCACGAGATAGCGCTCGAAGCCGCGGAAAGATTCGATGAAATCGCCCGCTTTCACTTCGACCGTTGCGTCCGACACGAGAACGCGCTCTTTGGTGTTTTGCGTGTAGGCGTCCACGGGAGCGAGCGCGATGCCGCCCTTACCGTCCGAAACGACTTTCTGGACCTGCAAATTGCCCGCCCAGCCCTTGACGTCCTGCGTCGAGGAGACGGACTCCGAACGGCGCGCCCAGCCGATGAGATAGGTGTTTTTGCCGTCGGAGGCGTGCTTTGCCGCATAGAAGAGATGTCCGTCGAGCTGTTTGGGGGTAGCCGTGTAGGGGCCGTACTGCGTATCCGCCGCCGTGTACCACATCGTTCCGTCCTGTGCGGAGAACGTGAGATACCACTTATCGCCGATTTGGAACGTATCCGAGCATTCGAGATTGTAAACGTCCCCGACGACCGCCTCGTCGTTCGTGTAGATGACCCCGCCGTATGCGGGCGAAGAGAGGTCCCCTTTCAAGGTGTACTTTACGATGCGCGCAATGCCGCCCTGCGAAGCCGTGATGGTGAGCGTGATCGTATCCGTCTCCGCGTCGTAATAGGCCTGCGGGTCGCGGAAGTCGTTGCGTTGGCCGAGTTCTGCGGGCGGCTGGATCTCCCAACCCTCCTTTTTGGCGAACGACGTGAGGCTCGTTCCCTCCGCCACCATGATCGTCTCGTTCGGCTCGCGGTTGCCGTTATGCCCCGTATAGAAGAAGTAATACTTCTCCCCCGCTTTGACGACGGAACCCGTGCCGATCATAGAATCCTGCGCGACGCCGTGATCGGATTCGAGAACGACTTCCTGCCGTTCCTCATAGTTGACGAAATTCTCCGTCGTGGTAAGGTAGACGGAATGGTTGTAGGAATCGCCCTCGTCTTTCAGGTAATAGATGTAATATTTCCCGTTTTCGAAATAGGGCATGGTGTCGCCCACGTGCGCCTGTCCCTCTTTGTCCTTTTCGGGCAGGAAATTGAATTTGTACTCGTAGGCGTTTTCCTGCGCGCTCGCCGTGCGGAGGGCGGAAAAGTCCTTGTCCGAGGGGTCGGTATCGAGCGTCTTTCCGCCGCCCGCGCCCTCTTCTCCGCAACCGACCGCAAACAACATGACTGCGCTGAGCGCAATGGCGATCGCCGAAACTTTTTTGATGAATTTCATGATATTATCCCCTTAAAATACTTCATTTTTCGCCGGCATCGCGGGGATCGCTCCCTCGCGTGAAACGACGACGGTCGCCGCGCGGTTCGCCCTGCGCAGCATTTCGTTCAATTCCTCCTGCGTGAGTTTGTCGATCCCCCTGCCGAGCAGTTGGTATAAGACCGTGCCGATGAACGAGTCGCCCGCGCCCGTCGTATCGACGACTTTCGAGCCTGTGTCCGTCGGCTGCCATGCCTCCGTCTCTTTCGTGTAGACGGAAGCGCCGCCCTTTCCTTTGGTGACAAAGACGAGCTTCACCTCTCCTTGAAAGAGGGCCGAAACCGCCGCTTTCTCGTCGGAAATGCCCGTGATGTCGAGAAGTTCCTCGTCGCTCACTTTTACGATGTCCGCAAGCGGCAAAAATTCGCGCACCGTGGCGAGCAGTTCTTCCGCGCTCTTCCAGAGGGAATAGCGCAGGTTGGGGTCGAAACTGACGATCGTTCCCGCATCTCTCGCCCTGCCGATCGCGGCAATGTGTGCCCTCTTCACGGGCGCGTCGACGAGGTCCACGCTTCCGAAGTGGAGAATATCTCCCTTTGCAAAGGGAATTTCCGCCACCTCGTTTTCGTCCAATAGCATATCCGCGGACGGGTTGCGGTAAAACGAGAAGCTCCTCTCCCCTTTCCCGTCGCGGGCGACAAAGGCGAGCGCGGTATTCGCACGGTCGGTGCGGAAGACAAACCCCGTGCCGACATGTTCGCGTTCGAGGGTCTCCACGAGGAAATTGCCGAACGCGTCATTGCCGAGTTTGGTGATCACGCACGACGGTTTGCCGAGTTTTGCAACGCACACGGCGACGTTCGCGGGCGCGCCGCCCGCGTTTTTGCGGAAAGTGACCGCGGATTCCAGCGCCCCTGTCTCCTGCGCCGTGAAGTCGATGAGCATTTCGCCGATCGCATAGAGTGTGTTCATAAATCGCCTCTTATTTAGCCGTTACCTCCGCGATAGAGTTTACCGCGGAGGTCCGGTTCTGTTTTATAAATTTCCGATCAGCCGACCAGCTTGCGTTGCAGGATCGTGATCTCGGAGATCTCGATCTTCACTTCGCCGAGGTCCGAAAGCGCCTGCGAGCCGAACTGGAACAGGAGTTCGCAATTCTTGCCTGCGAGCAACGCTTCGTCTACGGTGAGTACCACTTCGGTCCAATCGGTGCCGATCGCAACGTTCTCCGCTTTCTTGACCATGCCCATATCCCAATCGGTATCGATCTCATGGAGCGCGATCACGGGGCAGGAGAGCGCTTTGCTCGCCTTGATCTTGATGCGTACGGTGTAATAGCTGTTGCCTTCGAGCGGGATCGGGTTCTCCTTGAAGCCGATCACGAGCTTGCTGTGCCAATCGGTGGCGCTTCCCTGCAACACGTCATAGACGAGGTTTCCGTTCTCCGTGTACACGGTGGCAAGCCCGGGGATCTTATCGCTGCCGAACTCATCCGAACCGTTGTAGAAGTCGATCGGATAATCCGTGTCGAAGCCCTCGCCCTTTTGCACGCGGCGGGCGTTTGCATAGTAACTGTTGAACTTGTTCTCCGTCTTTTCGTCCGTTTTCAGGAAGCGCACTTCGTCGATGGTGATCGTGTTCGCCGTAACACCCTCCGCCGCATTGCCGATCTGGAAACGGATCACGGGGTCGCTCACACTGCTTCCGGCGGTGAACGTCTTTTCGACGGTCGTTGTCTCCCCCGCCGAAAGCGCCAGGTCTCCGAAGTTCGCACGCGCGGAGGCTTCCAGCGTCTTGCTCTCGACAAGGAGTTCGCCGCCCTGCGCCTTTTCCGCCGTCACTTTCATGGAATAGCTGTACTGCGCGCCCTTTTCAAGGGTAACGCCCGGGAGAGCAACGTCCACTTTGATGCTCCATACGCCGCCGCTCGTCGGATAGGAAGTGATATTCACTTTCTGCGCCTTCGCCTCTGCGTCGTAGGAAGTCGTCGCCGCCGCGCCGTCGCCTGCGCTCACCGCAACCGCGTCCGCCGCCGCTTCGTCGAAGTTCTGCGTGTAGAGGGTCTGCGCGCTGTCCGAACCCGTGATGTAGTAGAGCGCGGTCTTGTAGATCGTGATCGCATAGGCGTTCGGCATATCCGCGGGAGCGCTGCCGTCCTTGCCCATATGCAAGCGGAGTTCCACGCTCGACGTGTTGTTGTCGCCTTCGTCGAGGACGAACGAGCATTTGAGGAGAGTAAGTCCGGTGCCGAGTTCCTTGTTGTATTCTCCGCCTACCGTTTTCCATCCCTCTGCGGCGGCGTCTTTCGGGATCATGTTGACGTACGTCTTCACCGAGGACTTCGCCCAGACGAGAAATTCGTATCTGCCCTTTCCGAGGTCGTTCATCGTGCGGGAGAACAAAATGTCTCCGTCGCCCGCGTCTTTGCGGTCGGTGACGTCGAACACGATCGCGCCCTGCGTCAATTTCACGGAACCCTCCGCCACGGCAAAGTGAGGAGTCCACCAGTCGAGCGACGCGTCCGTCTTGTCGCTTTCGAGCGTCTTATCGGCGACATTGAACTGCGTGTAACTTTTGAGCGTCTTTTCTTCGCCCGCCGCGGGTTTCACGAAAAGCTGGCAATATGCGGTCGCCTCAGCGCCGTCCGAGTCCTTTACGCTGTAAAGGATCGAGTAGCCGACATATTCGCTCGGTTCGGTGGGCGTCGTTTTGCCGTTCTGGAAGGTCAATCCCTCTGCCGAGACGGTGATCTTGCTTGTGAGGTTGCCGTCCTCCGCGTCGGTGGCGGTAACGCCTTCGAGCGCGTCAAACTCCTCTCCCGCCATGACGGTCGCTTCCGCTTTTACGCCCACAAGCTCGGGATCGGTATTGTTTTCATGTTTGTTTTCCTTTTCGCCGCAACCCGCAAATACCGTAAGGGAGAGCGCGGCCGCAAGCGCGATGGCAAATACTTTTTTCATGATTTCCTCCTACATAATCAGTTATCTTGCAAATATCTGTCGTAAGCCGCCTGGTAGACTTCGAGGACGGCTCCGATGCCGACGGAGTTGCTCTGTGCGTCTTTCAAGTGTTTCTGCCATGCTTCTTCGGAGAGTCCGTTCCTGATCCAGTTGATGATATTCTGGCGGAGATAGTTGTCGATGCTCGTCTGGTATCTCAACAGCGTATTGAGTTCCGCTTCGGAGAATTGCAGGTTGGGAACGGGCTTGATCTTGTCATGATCGTAATAAGGCGTGGCATAATTGTTGAGCCGTTCCAAACGAAGTTTCGCACGGGGTTCCATTTCGACGGTCGTATTCCACACGTCGCCCGAGAGATAGCAAAGGCCTAAGGGCGCGTTCTGCAAACGGATCTCGTCCGTCGTCTTGCCTGCGGGCGGATCTTTTGCAACGAGCTTGCCGTTTTCGTCTTTCTCTTCCTCAAAGGCGATGCCGATGGGACCGTAGTTGATCTGCGCCGAAATTTCGGGCATGTAGTATCTGTCAAAATAGGTGAGAAGCACTTCCACGTTGGGAGTTCCCCTGAAAAAGATGACTTCGCCCGTGGAGATCTCGGGGTTGTTGGAGACGCACACCGTCTGCCCGCCTCCGGGCCCTTTCAAGGGTTTGAAGCAGACGTAATGTTCGGGATGGTCAACAACGGTTTCGCTCTCCCACCAGTAGAAAGCGCCGTACTTTTCCGTTCCCTTGCCGTCCGCGAGGTAGTTATCCTGCTTTGCTTCGAGGGAAACGGGATCGATCAGGCCCTTTGCCACCCATTCGTGGAGGAACTGCGTCGCTTTCTTGAACGCCTCGTCCATGACGGTGTAGGTCACTTTGCCGTCCTTGATGATGCGGTGTTCGGTGTTGTCGTTGAGGCCGAACATGCCGTAAAGGTCGCATTGGTTCCCCTGCCAGTTGTTCCAGACGAAGTTGAGCGGACGTTCGTCGTTGGGGTTCCCGTTGCCGTTCATGTCGCTTGCTTTGAAGTAGGTGAGGAGCTGTTCCATCTGCGAAGAGGTGAGTTCCAGCCCGTCCTGCACCTGAGCTTCCGTAAGATTGTCGACGGCGTTGGCGTTGATCGCCTGCACCGTCCATGCCTTATTGAGGAAGAGCAGGTTGGGATTCTGCAAAAGCCCCATTTCCTCCACGCGGGGAAGCGCATAGATCTTGCCGTCGATGTTGGTGATCTGCTTCTTGATGTCGGGGCGCTCCTCCAAAATCTTCTTGAAGTTGGGCATGTATTCGAGATAGTCGCTGATGGGAAGCAACGTACTGCGCTTTGTGCCGTAGGTAAGGACCTCGTTCGAACTCAGGCCTGCGTGGTAGATCGCGTCGGTCCCCTTGTGGTTGCCGAGTTTGAGGGTCTTTTGTTCGCCGTAGACGCTTTCGGAGACGTTTTCCCACTGAACAAATACGTTGGTCTGTTCATAGAGCGTCTGCATGATGTCCATTTCGTTGTAGTCCGTTGCGGAGGCGTTCTTGGAAGAGTAGACGTTGAAAGAAAGCTCTTTCGCGCCCGTTTCGTTCAAAATCGGTTTCGTCGGATCTTCCCATTGATAGCCGTACTTCTCCACGAGTTCCTCTACGGAGTTGGAAGTGCGCTTATCGCCGCCGCTGCAAGCGGCAAATGTGACGATGGCTGCGCATCCGATCGCAATCGCGGTTAAAAGTTTCTTCATAATTTTTCACTCCTTAAATGATTTCGATGTCTTATTTCCCCTTTCCGGAGAGGGCGGGACGAAAATTTGGGGGAAGCCGCCCCGCCCGCTCCCTGTAAGAGGTAATACGTGATAGGCCTAATCTTTGAGCGAGCCGACCAAAACGCCCTGCGCAAAGTACTTCTGAACAAATGGATAGAGCAGGAATACGGGCAAGCTCGAAACGATGACGGACACGTATTTAAGCTGGTTGGCGAGGCGGAACTGTTCGAGAATGGTTTCGCCGCTGCCGCCCACCGTCGATTCGGATGCGATGAGGATCTCTTTGAGGACGAGTTGCAACGGATACATGTTGGAATCGTGCAGGAAGATCATCGCGTTGAAGTAGCTGTTCCACTGGCCGATCGCATAGTAGAGGGTAAGCACCGCAATGATGGGCGCAGAGATCGGAACGATGACGGAGACGAACAATCTTGCTCTGTTCGCGCCGTCGAGTTCCGCCGCCTCCACGATGCTGTCGGGAACGCCCGTCTGGAAGAAGGTCTTTGCCATGAACAGGTTCCATGCTGACACCGTGCCGGGGAGAATGATCGCCAGAGGGGTATCGAGCATGCCGAGATCGCTGATGACGTTATAGAACGGGATGAGTCCGCCGCCGAAGAACATCGTGATCGTAAAGAAGATCATAAAGAACTTGCGGAAAGGCAGAGTTTTTCTCGAAAGCGCCCACGCGGCCGTCAGGGTGAACGCCACGCTGAGCGCGGTATACGCCACGGTGTACCAGATGGTGTTGGCATAGCCGATCCAGATGTCCGAGCGGGTGAAGCACTTCACGTAGCCCGAAAAGTCGATGTCGACGGGATAGAGGAACACTTTGCCCGCGAGAACGGCGTCCGCGCTCGAAAACGAAGCGATGATGACGAACCAAAGCGGGTAGATGACGATCGCCGCCAGCAAGGCGAGGACGATGTAGGTAATGATGTAATAGACGCGGTCTCCCACCGACTCCTTGACCTTTTTGCGCTTTTTCTTTTGGGGAGCGGCCGTTTGGGGAGCCTCGTAAACTTCTTGATTGAGCATTTCTTCCATGATTGCGCCTCCTTAAAACAGAGAGTTCTCGGAGAACTTCTTGGAAATGGTGTTCGCTATGATGAGGAGCAGGAGGTTGATGATGGAGTTGAACAACCCTACCGCCGTAGCATAGCCTGCGCGCGTACCCTGGATGCCCTGCTTGTAAACGTATGTCGCAATGATCTCGCTGACGCCGATATTGCCGTCCGTCTGCATCAGAAGCACTTTCTCGTATCCCACGCCCATGAGGCCGCCGATGGACATGATGAGCATGACCGAAATGATGGGCATGATCGCGGGAAGATCGACATGGAGTACTCTCTGGAAGCGGGACGCGCCGTCGATCTGCGCCGCCTCATGCTGGGACTGCTCCACGCCCGAAAGCGCCGCAAGATAGATGATGGAACTCCAACCGAAATCCTGCCAGTTGCTCGACAAGATGTACATCGGACGGAACGCGCCCTCTTCGAGGAAGAACGAATACCGCGCCCCTCCCACGCTCTCGATGATGTTGTTCACGAGCCCGTATCTGCCGAAGAAGAGTTGGAGCATACCGACGAGAACGACGAGCGAGATGAAGTGCGGTCCGTTGAACACCGTCTGCAAGAACTTGCTCACCTTCTTGTTCTTTGTCGTATGCAGCATCACCGCAACGATAATGGGAAGCGGGAACCCGATGATGAACCCGAGAATGCAGAGGAGGAACGTGTTCCCCATCAACTCCCAAAAGACGTAGTTTCCGAAAAATTCCTGAAAGTTGTCGAATCCGATCCATACGCCGGTCCAGATCGAATCGCCCGGTACGAAATCCTGAAACGCGATCAAAAGACCGTACATCGGGATGTAGGCGAAGATGAACGTGACGACCACCGCAGGGATCAGAAAGAGCAAATAGCTCCAATTCCGTTTGAAATTCCGTGCAAAATAGCTGTTTTTGAACTTCGTTCCAAACGGCACCTTTTTGCTTTGCACTTCGGAATTTTCTGCAAGAGCGCCCGCACCGACGGCGTCGGGGAGCGCGTTTTGCTCCGTTTGCAAAAGCCTGTTCTCCATAAAATACCTCCTTATCAAATTCCCCGAATCCGAGAGTTTTTCGGTATTACCTATTATAGTAATGCGGTCTTAACCGTCAAGAAGCGGAACAAATTCTCCCGTTTATTTGTGCAAATACACAATCCGCAAACCGAAATTTGTGCAAAAATACAAAAAAATATTGACATTCACTTTTTTTGTGATATAATCAAAGTATCACATGCAAGAAATGAATAAATTGAACATGAAACGAGAGAGAATTACAATTCAGGATATTGCAGACTCTTTGGGGCTTTCGCGGAACACCGTTTCAAAGGCTTTGAACGGGCAATATGTGCCGCCGCGCACGCGGGAAGCGGTGCTGAACGCCGCGATCGAACTCGGCTATAAGAGCTATTCCGCGGTCGCCGCCTCGGACTCGGAAAACCATCACCGCAGGATCGTTCTCATCACCTCCAAACTGTTGATGACGATGACCTTCTTCATCCATGTGGTGCGGGGGATCGAATCTGCCCTTGCCGAGGATGAAAACGTGGAGCTTTTGCAGTTCACCGCCACAAAGACCTCCTTTTTCAACCGCCTCGTCGAATATCTCAACGAAAACAAGGTGGACGGCATCATCTGCATGGAACTCTTTCAGGCCGACTATGTGCCGAAGCTCATCGAACTCGGCTACCCCATCGCCTTTTTTGACTTCCCGATTTATGTATCCGCTTCGGGAAATTACGACATTGTTTTCCCCGAGAGCTTTACCTCCGTCAAGAATTTTTGTCTGTCCCTCATCGGGGAACAGGAGTGCAAAAATTTCGGCTTTGTGGGCGATTATACCCACTGCACCTCCTTTTACGAGCGGTTCCTCGCCATGCGGGAAGCGATCTTTTTATCGGGGCTTGAATATAAACCGGAATACTCCGTCATCGAAAAGGACTCTTTCCCCTACGGGAATGCGCAGGAACTTGCCAAACTGTTTGCGAAAATGCCGCAACTCCCCGACTGCTTCATCGCCGCCAACGATACGCTTGCGATCGACGTGATCGGCGCTTTGAAACTCCTGCGCAAGCGGGTGCCGCGGGACGTGCTGGTGGTCGGCTTCGACAACATTGCCGAGGCGAAATCGAACGACCCGCAGATCACAACGTTCAACGTGGACAAAACGGGGATCGGCAGGAAACTGCTCTCCGTTCTTTTGGACCGCATCGAGCATCCCCGCCAAAAGACCCAACACATCTACCTGCAATCCAAATTGATCCTCCGCCAAACGACGTGAGCGTTGGCCCTCTTTTGAAACCGTCCGCAAAAAACGGCGCAAAAAAACCGCAGCCCTTTGACTGCGGCATTTTTGTTACTTCTCTTTCTTTTTGTCTTTTTTCTCGGGTTCGCTCTTTTCGGGGCAATTCCCCTCTTTGCAGCCGAGCTTTTCATCCATCATTTCGTTGACCTTGTCCACAAATTCCGCCTGGCTCTTTTTTACGAAAGAGCGCATTTTGTAGCTGTTGGCAACGAGAAGCGCGCCGCCCACTGCGCCGAGCATCAGCCCGAGACAAAACATCTTTTCCATGTCGTCCTCCGAAAGCGGCATTTCTGCCGTTACTTTCAGTTTGTGACAGGATAAGCCGTTTATTCACTGCGCTCCTTGCGTAATTTTTCCAACTCCGCCCTGAGTTCCGCATTCTCCTTGCGCAGGTCCACCGCAAGGCGGGAATAGAGCGCGTCGATCTCCCGCTCCAACTTCCGCTGCAAAAAGCTCTTTTCCTCGGGGATCCCCGCCTCCCGCGCCGCCTTGGCCACCCGTTCGGGCTGTTTCTTCAACAGGTTGCGGTATTTGTTCTGCATGCGGAGCATCAGCCTCTCGTCCCCCTCGGAGACGTTCATGATCGCCCGCCGCACCGAAAGACCCTTGCTCTTTTCGGTGAGGACTTTCTTCAAAAGCTCGTCCGTCTCCTCCTCGGTGAACGGCTTTACTTCGCCCGCTTTGAGATTTTTGTCCTTTAAGATCCGCTCCACCCGCTCGTCGCCGCGCTTCTTCAAAAAGGCGTAATAATAGTTGCGCACGCTTCCCTTTGCGCGGCTGTGTTCCTTTCCGTATGTCTCAAACAGATAGGAGAGAGTTTTGCCCGCGTTTTTGCCCGAATAGATATACTCGATGAGTCCCGTCGCTTCCTCTTCCGTATAGCCGTTGATCTTGTTCATAGGCCGCCTCCTTAAAATTTGAATGGATTTTTGACATAATTTTGTTTTGCTATACATCTAATAGAGCTATGCGGGTGTATTTTTTGTCCGAAAAATTATGTTCCCTCATGATAAACGGCGTCTATGTGGGACTTGTGGACGGGTTCGAACGCTCTGTGGAACTCGATCCCGCCGACGGGATGTGGTGTTCGGTCTCGCCCTGCGGCGGAGAATACCTGCCATTCGGATTCCGCCTCAACGAGGACTTTTTGCTCTCTCCCCCGCCGCAGACGGAACTTTACTATACCGAACACGGCGTTGCGGTCTATTTTTGCCGCTTTCTGCGCGCAGACCAGTCCCTGCGCGTTCTCAGACAGGAACGTTTGGGCGGGACCCTGCTCACCCTGACCTTGCAGGGGAAATTACAGCTCATGATCGAAAACGAAACGGGCTTTCATATGGCGGAACTGCCCGACGCGTTGGAAAATTGCTCCTTTTCCGTGCGGCGGGACGGGATCCTCCTCTCGGCCGAAAACGCCTTTGCCCTCCTTTCGCGGACGGGGGAGACGCTCATCCTCTCGGAGGGAAAATTGCTCGGGGACGGGGAGACTCTTCAAGCGGAGATCCCCTTTCACGACAGTTTAGGCCATACCGCGCTCTGCGAATGGAAGGACGGCAAACTCGCAGGCTGTTCCATCCGCGCGGCGGGAGAGCCGTCCGCCGCGACATTTGCCCTCGCCCTCTTCGAAAGCGCCTTGATCGGCGCGGACGTGCGGCCCTATCTCGCGGAAAATTTGGCGGAAAAGGCGGACAGCCTCAAAGAATACTTGGGGGATTACCGCTCGGTGGTCCTCACGGAAGACCCCGCAAAGGTGGGGCTTGCGTATCCGCGCAAAGAAAGGGTCTATGACGTGCGCTACTTCTCCATAGAAGTGACGGACGGAAAAGTCTCGAACATCAAACCGCAGTAAAAAACGCCCCCGCGGGGGGGGTATCGAAAACAAATGAAGTAAATCAGTGGCAGACGAGGTTTTCCCGTCTGCCTTTCAATTTATGTCTTACTATTTTCCTAAAAAGCATTGCAAATTTTTTCTTTCCGTGGTAGAATAGACCTTGCGACACAATTTCATACTGTAAGCACAAAGATACAACGGGCATCGGTGTATCCTTATTCTCTATGTGCTTATAGGAAATTGTGTCGCAACAATTCGGGGATACTCGAAGCGGGCGCCTCGGATTGAGGCGTCCTTATTTTTTTGCCCGCAAAAAAACGAAAAGGAGAAAAATATCATGAAACACACCTTTCGAACATGGATCGCGGTCCTGCTCTCCCTCTGCCTTTGCCTGTCCTTTGCGGGCTGCGGTAGCGGCGGTTCGGGAAGCGGCAACGCCCCGTCGGGACACACCCATACCTTTGCCGCGGAGTGGTCGCACGACGAAGAAAAGCATTGGCACGCCGCCACCTGCGATCATACCACGGAGCGCAAGGATGAAGCCGTGCATACCTATGAAAACGGCAAATGCACAACCTGCAACCATGAACATGAGGAGCATTCTTTCGGCACATACGAAAAGACGGAAACGGAGCATTCCCGGACCTGTTCCGTCTGCGGGAAGACCGTAACCGCCGCGCATACCTATGAAAACGGCAAATGCACCGCGTGCGAATATGAACACGGCGAGCACGTCTTCGGTGCTTACGAAAAGACGGAAACAGAGCATTCCCAAACATGTTCGGACTGCGGAAAAACCGTGACCGCGGCACATACTTATGAGAACGGAAAATGCAACATTTGCGGTTACGCACATCAAAATCATACTTACGGCTCAGATAATACCTGCGAGGTGTGCGGTGCAAAAAAGGTCCCCTATACGATGAGCGGGGACGGTACGAAAGTCTATTTCGGTGAATATCCGCAGAGCGAAGTGAAAGAAAGCGATTTGAAGGCAACGCTGAACATGGAAGCGGGTAACGTTCCCACAACCGAAGACCACGGTAAATGGACAAGCTATGGCTATTGCAGTTACGGTTCTGCGGCGGACTACATGTGGTATATTGATATAAATTATCGGGACGAACGCTACCGCGGCATTTATTTTACATATTATCGCCCTAAATACGCCTCGAATATGAAAGAATCCGCAATCGGTTGGCAAAACGATAACGGCTACAAAAAAGATACAACTTACTGGTTCAAATACGAACCTATTGAGTGGCGTATTCTCGATGAAAAAGACGGAAATGCGTTCCTCATGTCAAATATCATTTTAGATTCCCAACCGTTCCATCACAATAGGGACAAGCACGGGGATAGCGAAACGATTTATTCGAACAATTACAAAGAAAGCGATGTGCGGACGTGGCTCAACGAAGCATTTTGCGACATTTCATTCGATAATGCAGCTAAGGAGATCATTCAAATAACAGACGTAAAGAACGACCTCGCTTCAACTGACGACGAATCCAACGCTTATATCTGTGCAAACACAACAGACAAGGTTTTTTTGTTAAGTCGGCAGGAAGCCTCAAACCCCGCTTACGGATTTCTGGATAATGGCGAAAGAGCATTAAAATCGACCGATTATGCGAAATCGCAAGGTGCTTGGCAAGGAACAGCCGCAAGTAATCGCGGAATAGGTTGGTGGTGGCTACGTTCGCCGCGCAATGATAAGAACGGCTATAATGTACACGGTGTAGGCGCAGACGGCGGCGTAGGGGCAAACGGTTACGATTATGTAGACAGAACAAGCGGCGGCATTGTTCCCGCACTGTGGATCAAGCTGTAATTGTGTTTTCGTGCGAAAGGACGCCTCCGCACACCCAAAATTGGGCGCGGCAATTCTGCCGCGCCCGATTTTACGATTTCCGTCCCATCAAAATCATTCACCGATCCGACAAAAAAGGCGTAGCGCATGCTACGTCTTTTCTCAAACAAATTTGTAGGTTCCCCACAGAAAACGCCCCCGAGGGGGGCGTTTTTCCTGCATTTTGCAATACGGTTTAATATTTTGTGACTTTGACCGACTTGATCAGAATGGGTTGCACAGGGACGTTGTAGTCCGCATAGATCTTGGCGTTGCGCACGAGATCGATGGGATCGTACTGGTTCGCAAGGACATGTTGCGTCTCGGTAAAGATCTTGTCGTCGCCGTCGGTATCCTCGTGGGCTGCCTCATAGTCTCCGATCGCGTTGAGCAAGGCCTGCATCTGGCTGAAATTTTTGGTGACGCCGAACGCCGTATTCGTCTTGTCGAGGGCCGTCTGGTTTTCCCCGTTAAAGGTATAGAAGATGCTCGTAGCGCAATTCGTCTTATACTTATCGGACTGTTCGGGTTCGTTATTGTTGTTTGCACCGCCGTCCGAACGGACCGTTGTCACCGTCGTGTTCTCGTTTGCGCCCTTTTCGGTGTAGTACATGGCGAGAACGCCCTTGCGGTTGTGGTGATAGATCTTGGAATTGGTGGTGACTCCGTTTGCTTCGAACTCACCGTGCAGGGTATAGAGCGGGATCTTCGTACTTTCGGCAGTGTAAGACTGTCCGCCCGCGAGATAACTGCCCGCCTCGGCAAGATAATTTGCCATCACCTTGCCCTGCGCAAACACCGTCTGCGTGAACGCATAGTTATGCTCTTTCTCATAGTTCCGAAGCTCCGTCCAGTAGTCCTTTTCTTTGAGTTCGCCGTCCTGCATGGTGTACGCGCCGCCGTAGAGGAAAATTCCGCTCGTCTGGTAGTCGTGGATGACGGTGCCGTCGTAATAGCCCGCGTCCGCAAGCTCGATGAAGTGCTGAACGGTTTGGGGAGCGCCCTTGCGGGTGAGAACATACTCCACCTTATACTCGGTCCCTTCAAATTCATAGGTGATCGTCACTTCGGGCGTATCCGTATCGCAACCCGCGAAGAGCGCCGCAGACGTAGCGCCGACGGCAAGGGTCGCTAAAACTGCAAAGAGGCGCAAAGATTTTTTCATGTTTACCTCCGTAATTTCCCGCATACGGGAAATTCTTCCATATTTCTATTTTACCCGTTCTTGTCCGTTCCGTCAAGTGCTTTTGGCGTAATTCACATGAAAATTGTACAAAAACCGTCGCAAGACCCGCTGTAAAGACGCAAGGCGCCGCCGCAGATGACTGCGGCGGCGCCCGTTTTCATTGAAATTTCGGTAAATTACGAAAGTTTTTCGAGGAGCTTGAAGTCGATGCCCTTTTCGCCGATCTTGATGATCTCCACCTTGACGGTGTCGCCCACCGAGAGAACGTCCTCCACTTTCTCCACGCGGTGGTTGGAGAGCTTGGAGATGTGGATCATGCCGTCTTTGCCGGGAGCGAACTCGACGAACGCGCCCATGGTGGAAAGGATGCGCACCACGGTGCCGATGAACATGTCGCCCACCTCGGGATCGTGTACGATGCTCTCGATGATCGCTTTCGCGCGCTGTGCGCTCTCGGGATCGCCGTAGGAAGCGATGCACACGGTGCCGTCGTCCTCGATGTCGATCTTCGTCCCCGTCTCCGCGATGATGGAGTTGATGACTTTGCCCTGCTTGCCTACAACGTCGCCGATCTTCTCGGGATCGATGGAGAACGAGAGAATGCGGGGCGCATATTTGGAGAGTTCGGGCGCTACTTCGGGTACGCATTCGAGCATCTTGCCCAAAATGAACTGCCTGCCCTCGTTCGCCTGTTCGATGGCGGTGTGCATGATCTCTTCGGAGATACCCTTGATCTTGATGTCCATCTGGATGGCGGTGATGCCGTTTACCGTACCTGCGACCTTAAAGTCCATATCGCCGAGGAAGTCTTCAAGACCCTGAATATCGGTCATCACGCGAAATTCGCCCGTCTCCTGGTTCTTAATAAGTCCCATCGCAACGCCCGCCACGGGAGCTTTGATCGGGACGCCCGCATCCATGAGCGCCATCGTGGATCCGCATACGGAAGCCATCGAAGAAGAGCCGTTGGAGGACATGATGTCGTTGACGACGCGGATGGCGTAAGGGAACTCCTCTTTGGAGGGAATGACGGGAAGGAGCGCGCGCTCGGCAAGAGCGCCGTGTCCGATCTCGCGTCTTCCGGGGCTTCTCAAAGCCTTTGCCTCGCCCGTGCAATAGCCGGGGAAGTTGTATTGGTGCATATAGCGCTTCTCGGTCTCGTCGTCAAGCCCTTCGAGCTTCTGCGCCGCAGCGAGCATATCGAGGGTGCAGGTGGTGAGGGTCTGCGTCTGGCCGCGGGTGAACACCGCCGAGCCGTGTACGCGGGGCAGAACGTGGCGTTCGCACCAGATGGGACGGATGTCTTTCAATCCTCTGCCGTCGGGACGGATGCCCTTGTCGAAGATCTTCGCGCGCACTTTTTCCTTTGTAATATAATAGAGGCTGTCCTTGATCTCGCGCTTGTTCTCGGGATAGATTTCCGCGAAATGTTCGAGCGTTTCCGCTTCCACCTGATCCTGGCGGTTCTGGCGCTCCGTTCTGTCGAACGTGTCGAGCGCCCAGTCGAGCTTGTCCGAAGCGAACGCGCGGACCGCCGCGTCGATGTCCTCGGGAATGTGGTAAAGTTCGATCTCTTTCTTCGGCCGGCCGATCGCGGGAACGATCTCGTCCTCGATGAACGCGCAGATCTTTTTGATCTCCTCGTGGCCGAACATGATCGCGCCGACCATCTCGTCGTTGGTAACTTCGTTTGCGCCCGCCTCGATCATGAGAATGGCGTCTTTGGTTCCCGCAAGGTTGAGGTGGATGGTACTCTTTTCACGCTGTTCCGCGTCGGGGTTGATGACGTACTTCCCGTCCACGAGACCGACGACGACCGAACCCGTGGGACCCGCCCACGGAATGTCCGAGATCGAAAGCGCGATGGAAGAGCCGATCATGGCGAGAGGTTCGGGAGCGACGTCAGGCTCTACGCTGAGCGCGGTCGCAATCACGACGACGTCGTTGAACAGTCCTTTCGGGAAGAGGGGGCGGAGGGGGCGGTCGATGAGACGGGAAGTGAGGATCGCCTTATCGGACGCTCTCCCCTCTCTGCGCTTGAACCCGCCGGGGATCTTGCCCACAGCATACATCTTTTCTTCGTAGTCCACTTGCAGGGGGAAGAAGTCCATGCCCTCGCGGGGGGTGGGAGACATGCAGACGGTGACCATCACCGCCGTTTCGCCGCAACGGATCACGCATGCGCCGTTCGCCTGTTCGGCGTACTTGCCCGTTTCCACGGTGACTTCTTTGCCGCCTACGGTAAATTTGAATGTTTTGTAATCGGGTGTCATAATCTTCTATCTACTCCTTATTCTTTTCTGTTCTTTTGCCCCGTCGCCGCCGTCCGGCGGGGGGCGATAAAAAAAGAGGGCGCGGAATGACCCGCCGCCCTTTTTCCTTATTTTCTGAGTTCCAAAGCCGCAACGATCGCACGGTAACGCTCGATGTCTTTTGCTTTGAGGTAGTCCAAAAGACCGCGGCGTTTCCCGACCATTTTCAAAAGACCGCGGCGGGAGTGATTGTCGTGCTTGTGAAGTTGCAGATGCTCGTTGAGGTGGTTGATGCGTTCGGTAAGGAGCGCGATCTGCACCTCGGGAGAACCCGTATCACCCTCGTGCTGAGCGTACTTTTTGATGATCTCATTCTTTTCCATTTGCGTTTATCCTCCTATGGAAATATTCGCGTGCCGCCAAGAAAAACGTGGAGAGCGCAATTCCTCGCGGACGTCTTTTATAGAATAGCACATTCGAAAAAGAATGTCAAAGCATTTTCGGGGTGTTTGGAGAAATTCTTTTTCGGGGAGAGACGAGTGGTATGGTAATGTACCCCCTCCCCTACCCCTCCCCCGCGCGAATGCGCGGGGGAGGGCGAGAAATAGGAACCCCCTCCATCGGAGGGGGAGTAAGGGGGTGGGCAACATTCCAAAAATGTCATGCCGACGAAGCGTAACGCATGGAGATATCTCCTACTTCGTTGCCGCTTCGATGACTTCGGGCGGGACCTCGACTTTTTGTCCGCCATAGACAAAGGAATATACCACAGAGCCGGAAGTTTTCAATCCCAACTCAGAGCTTGTACCCGTCAGAATGATTTCAGCAATTTTATCGTCTTTGATCTTATAAACGACTTCTCCGTCGAGCAGACTATGCGTCGCCAACTGCGCCATCTCCCAGCTCATGGAGACCCAGCCGCCCTTTTCGTCCGAATAAGCGAAATACGTCGTGAACTCTGTATGCGTTTCCCCGACAGGACCTTCCGAGTCAAAGAGCTGTCCCATCAACCCCATGCTTAACAGATAATCCAACGGCGACGTCACCCCGAACAAACCATTTTGCGCCCACTCGTCCGCATGATTCACAACCAAAGGCCCCCACGGTTCGCCCAACCCGCACTGATAACCCGTCATCTTGCCATCAGGCGTATTTTCCAAATAAAGGATGGGGCGGTTGGCTTCATCCCCCTTGTAATTGATCCCGGAATAAATTTCAAGAAATGCTTTCCCTTCCGCGACGACCACCTGCGCCATCATTTTTCCATCCGCACCCGTCATCGTCACCTTGCAATTTTTGTCATTGGGAAGTGTCCCCTTGTTTTTCCACATAAAAAGGGGGTCAACACTATACTGTGCTACCTCATAATCTGTTACACAAAGCGAATCTACCGTATTTTTGAATACGGTATACCATTCCTGATTTGAAAGCTCTTTCTTCTCCTCCTGCTTATCGTCGTCCGGTTTGTTATCGTCAGGTTTGTTATCCCCCTGATTGTCGCCGCCCGGTTGCTCCTGCTTATTCTCTTCTTTTTCCTGTTCCTTTCCGCCGTTGCTACAACCCGCACCGACACCGAGTACAAGCGAACACGCAAGCAAAATTGCCAAAAGTTTTTTCATACTATCCTCCTGTGTTTTGATAGTATAATTATAGTCCCCATTTTAGAAACTGTCAAGTGAATAGTCCCCATTTTTGATATTTTTTTCATGTCATGAAAAACCTGTTTGCGAAAAGGTTAACGGAATTGATAGACGAGAGCGGAAGAATGCAAAAGGACATCTGTGCCGACCTGCACATTTCCAAGCAAAAGCTATCGAAATGGAAAACATGCTATAATGAGCCGAGTATGGACGACCTGATGATGCTTGCCCTTTACTTTGACGTTTCGGCGGATTATCTTTTGGGCCTCGTGGATGAAACGGGCGTGCGGATAAAGAGCGACGTTTCGGCAAGCTCAACATGACGATTTGGATAGGTTTCTCGCCGCCCCACACCCCTACCCCTCTCTCACGGAGAGGGTAAAAACAAGGCGCCTCTCCCCTACCCCTGCCCCCGCGCGAATGCGCGGGGGCAGGGCGAGAAAGTGGCACCGTTTCTATGCAAAAAGCCGCTCCACCGAGCGGCTTTTTTGATTTTGATAAAACTTATTTGAGTTCCGCGGTTGCGCCTGCTTCTTTGAGCTTTGCAAGAGCGGCCTCTGCGTCTGCCTTGGGAACAGCTTCTTTCAAAACGCCGAGCGCCTCGACGGCCTTCTTTGCTTCCGCAAGGCCGAGACCCGTAAATTCGCGCACCGCCTTGATGACCGCGATCTTGTTCGCGCCGATCTCTTTAAGGACGATATCGAACTCCGTCTTTTCCTCTTCCTGGGGAGCCGCTTCCGCCGCCGCACCTGCGCCGCCGCCGACTGCAACAGCCGCCGCCGCGCTCACGCCGAATTCTTCTTCCAAAGCCTTTACAAAGTCATTGAGTTCGACAACCGTCATACCCTTGACTTCTTCAATAAATTTCTGAACATCCATTTTTGATTACCTCCGAATAAAATTATGATTTTTGGTCTGCGATTGCTTTCAGAACAAACGCAAGGTTTACGATGGGCGACTGCAAGCAGCCGAGCATCTTTGCGATGAGTACCTCTCTCGAAGGGATCGCCGCGAGTTTCTTGACACCTTCCGCGTCCACATATGCGCCGCTGACATAGGCGCACTTGGGAACGATCTTGTCCGCCAGCGCGGGGTTCTCTTTTACCGCCTTTGCAAGAGAAGAACATGCGCTCGTCTCGTCGGGGCAGAAAATGAATGCCGTCGCGCCGTTGAGGTCGTTATCGAAATCTTTTACGCCGAGTTCGTCGAACGCCTTGCGCACCAGGGTGTTTTTATACACCTTGTATTCGCAGGAAATTTCGCGGAACTTATTGCGGAGATCGGTAACTTCCTTGACGGTCAGTCTGTCGTAATGGGCAAGGAGGACGGATTTGCTTGCGCCGATCTTCTCTTTGATCTCCTCTACGACGACCTTTTTTGCTTCAAAATTAGCCGACATTGAAATCCTCCGTTAGGCTTAACGCCCGATTTTTGCGCTCCCCCTTGCGGGAAAGCAAAAGCTCCGTACCGCAGACGGGTACGGAGCAGCTCTTCTCATGGAAAAACTTTCCTACCTCGACGGGATATTGAGCGGAAACGCACCCGTTGTCTGCGGCATAGAATGTTTACAGTTACAGTTTACCAAATCAAGAGAAATTCGTCAAGCGATTTTCCTTACATTTTGGTATAATTTACCTTGACGCCGGGACCCATGGTACTCGTGAGCGCGATGCTCTTCAAGTACTGTCCTTTTGCGGCGGCGGGTTTCGCCTTTACGATCGCGTCCATCAGCGCGGTGAAGTTTTCGAGGAGCTTCTCCTTGCCGAAAGACTTTTTGCCGATCGGGCAGTGGATGATCGCCGTTTTATCGAGACGGTATTCCACTTTACCTGCTTTCACTTCCGCGACGGCTTTCTGCACGTCCATCGTGACGGTACCCGACTTGGGGTTGGGCATGAGGCCTTTCGGGCCGAGCAAACGGCCGATACGGCCGACCACGCCCATCATATCGGGGGTGGTGATCATGACGTCAAACCCGAACCAGTTCTCGGTCTGGATCTTCTGGATCATCTCTTCCGCGCCGACAAAATCCGCGCCTGCGGCCTGCGCCGCGTCCGCTCTCTCGCCCTTGGCGATGACGAGAACTTTCTTCGTTTTACCTGTGCCGTTGGGAAGCACCAACACGCCGCGGACCTGCTGGTCTGCCTGGCGGGGGTCGATACCGAGCTTCACGTGGATCTCGATGGTCTCGTCGAACTTCGCCTTTGCGTTTTCGATGACGATTTCAAGCGCCTTATCGGGCGTATACTGTTCTGCGCGGTTATAGGATTTAAGGCTGTCTACATATTTCTTACCCATGATGTTTCCTCCTTACTCCTCTACCGTGACGCCCATACTGCGCGCCGTGCCTTTGATCATGCTCATCGCGCTTTCGAGCGTGGAGCAGTTGAGGTCGGGCATTTTGGTCTTTGCGATCTCCTCTACCTGCGCCTTTGTGAGCTTGCCGACTTTCACCTTGTTGGGGGTGGAAGAAGCGGTTTCAAGCCCGAGGGCCTTTTTGATGAGGACGGGTGCGGGCGGCGTTTTGAGAACGAACGTAAAGGAACGGTCTGCATAGATCGTCATGACGACGGGAATGATGAGACCTTCTTGCCCCGCTGTTTTTGCGTTAAATTCTTTGGTAAAGCCGGGGATGTTGATCCCGTGGGGACCCAGCGTAGAACCTACGGGGGGACCGGGAGTGGCTTTACCTGCGGGAAGTTGAAGCTTCACGACTGCGGTAATTTTCTTTGCCATATAAACTCCTTCTGTGGTAACTGTGACGGCGGATAGGATTTGCCGTCTCCCACTCTATCGAAAACACGTTGCCGTGTTATCGCCGAATTGATGATTGTAAGGTAGAGATGTCTCCATGCGCTACGCTTAGTCGACATGACATTAGGGAAAGGTGCGCGAGTCGACTTTCGACTGCCCGCGCGTTTTTTGTCATTTCGACCGAAGCCGCAGGCGGAGTGGAGAAATCTTATCCCTATTATAATGCGGTAGAGACCCATTCGACTCCACTTCGTTCCGCTCAGGGTGACGTATTCAGAACTTTCGTTCTATCCTCAACGTCGATGGTATTACTCTTCCTCTCTGGGGATTTCCACCGCGGTGTCGGAGATCTTGGTCATCTGGATGTATTCGACTTCGACCTCCTGGTTTCTGCCGAACATGACGATCTCCACTTTGGCGCGTTGCGTTTCGTCGTTGACGGAAGCGATCGTGCCGATAAAGCCTTCGAGCGGGCCGTTGTCGATCGAAACGCGGTCGCCCGCTTTGAAATCCGCGTCGGCCACAAATTCTTCGAGGCGCATTTTGCGGATCTCCTCGTCTTTCATGGGAATGGGGCGGCCTTGCGGGCCGACAAAGCCCGTTACTCCGCGCGTGTTGGTGACGAGATACCAAAGCTGGTTGGAATAGATCATCTTGATAAAGACATAGCAAGGGAGAAGTTTGCGTTCCACAACCTTCTTTTTGCCGTTGGCCTTTTCTTCGATTGTCTGCTCGGTGGGAATTTTGACGTCTACGATGCTGTCACTGAGATTGTTGTTCTCGATGAGACGCAGAAGAGAGTCTTTCACCATCGATTCGTACCCGGAATAGGTATGGAGAATATACCATTGAGGGACGGTATCCATGATCGCCATAGGTTATGCTCCTGTTTTGGTCAAGAGGTCTAAGAGGGCGGAAAAGCCGTAGTTTACGCCGGTAGTGACGACGAGGAAGATCAGCACGATGACGAGAACGACGCCCGTGGCTTTGAGCGCCTGCGGGAGGGTGGGCCACGTTACGCGTTTCAGCTCGGAGAAGGTCTCTTTGAGCTTCCTGCCCATGCGGACGAAAATATTGGGTTTTTTGTTCTTATCCTGTTTTTTGGATTTTTTGCCGTCTGCGGGCTTTTGGTTCTTCTCGTTTTCGAGTTCTTTGGATTTGGCCATGATGATTCTCCGTGGAATTACTTGGATTCCTTATGAACGGTATGTTTTTTGCAAGTGGGGCAATACTTCTTGAGTTCGAGACGATCGGGATCGTTTCTCTTATTCTTGAAGCTGTCATAGTTGCGGTTTTTGCATTCCGTACACTCGAATGTGACTTTGAGCCTCGTGGATTTAACAGCCATTGTGAGAAAACTCCATACAAAAAAATTACACCCCTTTTGGTGCGTAAATAGAGTATAGCAGAATTGCAAGGGCTTGTCAATCGATTTTCGGGTGGAAATTATGATTTTTTGTGAAAAGTAGCGGGGGGCGAGACTGAGGG
>CANRND010000003.1 GCA_947631905.1 uncultured Clostridia bacterium
CAGACGGCGTGTTATGAAAAAATCGCCAAGTTTTTGGTGGCGATCATAACGCGGGGACTGCGGCAGGGCGGCTGTGTCGACCGCTACATAAAAGACCTACCGTATTTGCCGTTCTATGTGAAGCGGCTCTTGAAAGAAAAAAACGGTCGCTTTCTGCTTGCGAACAGCGACACGGAGAGCCTTGATTTTCGGCTTGCAGTCCTTTCCGCGATCCACTTCATGAACGCGGAACACACCCAACTCTTTGAACTCAAAGCGCGAAAATGGGCGGAAAATGATTAAACGACGACTATCTTTTAAAAAAACTTCAAAAATTTTTACAGATTGCCTTGCTCCTTTTGATCTTTTATGATATAATTTTGGTGGTAAAGCTTACGCAAATGAAATAAGCTTGATTAGAAAAAGAGGCTATAATACCTTTTTAGTTGGACCTGCCTCTTGGTCATTGATTCCTTGCCCAGGAAGAGATGAGGGAAGTTACTATGCTTTTGCAGGGTATAAAGTTTCAAAATAAATTTTTTGGGGGAAACTTAAAATGATTTTCGAGAGTTCGCTTCCTGTCAAGAGAAAATACGGGGAAAATTGCAAGCTGAACGAAGGCAACGTCAAAGACATCTATTTTTTGACGGTGTGTAACAATTTGAACGACTCTGAGATTACCGATTTTCTCGAAAAGTACCATTCAAGGGATGAAATTCTCCTATGGAACAGTGAGTACATGAACGGGAAACTTGATTTGTGCGAACAATTACTCGGTCGTGATGATTGGGGATCCATTTCAAAAATTAGCGTTTTACTATGCGCTTTGACGGATGTTTTTACTTATGAAAAAAGCACATATGAACGAATCGTTGATTATCTGGAAAAGTTTCATGCGGCTTACGGATATTTTATGTGTTACCCCCATTTGAAAGAAACGACACAATATCCATACGAAGATAAGTCTTTTTATCCGTTCCCTGGAATCTATATCAAAAGAAGGTTGCCGCTGAGCGACCTTGAGCGTGTAGGCAGAAGTACGGGTGCAGAATGGCGATATTTGGAGTGGGACGGATATTTTGGTTTGATTCCGAGGTTGAATAAATTAAAACACTATGATTTGCTGAATGAGCTCTTTATAAAGTTGATAATCCCGATTTTTGATCATCTTTTTGAGGATAACGAACTGATGGTTAAGCACAATGTCAAATATCGAAAGCTATTTCAAAGCCTTGAAGAATATGGCATGAGAGAGATTTTGAAATCATATATCGAAGAACGCGAGGTGTTAGTGCCCTTGTCGGTCAAAAAATATTTGAGAAGGTAAATCTCAATTTTTCTTAGATGCTACTTAGGGAAATTTTATTCTGAATGGTGGCGGCGCGACAGACAACAAGCAAACAGCGGGGAGTGTGTCCTCGCTGTTTGCTAACTCATTCAAAGATGCGTTTCATTTATAATTTTTAATTTTTCTAAAAATCCCTATTAACCGCCCGCATTTGTTCCGAAGTCTTTCATGCTCTGCTCAATGACTGTTTTAATAGAATTTTTTGGTTTTTTGCCGTGTCCCTAATCCTATTAAACACATCCTCTCCGATTTCGGTCACGCCGCTGCCGATCGTGATTGATTGAAGCCCGCTACAACACCCGAACGCCCAACTTCCGATCGATGTCACGTTGTTGGGAATTTTAATTGAAGTCAAGCCGATACAATTATAGAACGCATACTCTCCGATTTCTGTCACGTTGCTACCAATGGCGACCGATTGGAGACCGCTACAACCGTCAAATGCCTTGCTTCCGATCGAAGTCACGTTCGCGGGAATGGAAATGCTCGTGAGAGATGCATTCCTCGCCTCCATAGATGCATTAAAAGCCGAGTCCCCGATCTCCTTCACGGGCAAGCCGCGGTAAACAGAGGGAATGACAATATCCGTATCCCATGCCGTGCCGAGGCCTACAACGGCGGCATACTCATTGCCCGCCTCGTCCTTGCGCTTTTGGTATTGCAGTCCTTCGGTACCCTCTTCGGCGGGAGTTTCGCCGCCCGCCGTGATCTTGCCCAAATCTATTTTCGAACCGTCCGTCATGGTTGCGATCAGATGTCCGTTTTCGTCTATTTCAAGAGATTGAATGCCAAGCCCGTCCTTTCCGTTTTCTCCGTCTTTGCCGTCCTTTCCGGGGTCGCCCTTTTCGCCTTGCGGACCTTGCGCGCCCGTCTCGCCCTTTTCGCCCTGGGGACCCTGTGCGCCCGTCTCGCCCTTTTCGCCCTGCGGACCCTGTGCGCCCGTCTCGCCCTTTTCGCCTTGCGGACCTTGCGCGCCCGTCTCGCCCTTTTCGCCCTGGGGACCCTGCGCGCCTGTCTCGCCCTTTTCGCCCTGCGGACCTTGCGCGCCATCTTTCCCGTCTGCACCGTCCGCTCCTTTGAACATGGCGATAAGTTCTTCGAGCGTGCCTTCAAAACCGAGTTCCTGCGCCTTGGCATATACGCGCTCCATCGACCAAAGGTCGGCTTGCTCCTTTTGGGGTTTTTCTTCCCCGCACCCCGCGATACCAAACGCCATGCAGAGGGTCGCCGCGATCGCCAAAATAACGACCAAAAATTTGTGCTTCTTCATATTATTTCTCCTTTCGTTTTTTGCGGGCAAAAAATAAGGACATTCCGATTACGGAATGCCCGCATAAAGTATCCCGTAATTGGTTTGTCGTACAATTTTATCGCGCAGATAAAAGGATACACCTATGCCTGTTGTATCTACGCGAAATAATATATAATTGTACGACGTTTACAGTTTAGCATATTTGAAAGAAAAAAGCAATCTTTCCGCGAAAAATTTTAATAAAACCCTCGTCCCTTCCGCGGGAGCGGCGCTCCCGCGGAAGGGACAAGCCCAAAAACCGCTTGCGGGGCGCCCGCAGCCGAACGGCTGCGGGCGCCCCGCGTTCACATTTCAAGTTACAGCCAAACGGTCTGCCCGATGTAGAGGCATTTCGTCCTGTTGCGTTCTTCGAACGTTTCGTCCGAGCCGCACAAAAGCGCCTTGCTCTCTCCCCCGCGCACGGTGTACAAATTTCTCCGCTCTTCGGGGATCTGCAACACCCGCCCCGCCTGCGGCTCTTCGCAGAGTTCGTTCAACGCGGCAAGCACCCGCGGCGGCACGCCAAAAAACTGCGCCACGTCCGCAAGCGTTTGCCCCTTCTTCAAACGGTAGTACGTTTTTTGCTCCGTTTCGAGTTTCATGCCTCTATTGTATGCGCCGCGTTCATAAAAATGTTCCCGCGCAAATAAAATAGCGTATGCAAAACTTGTACCGCACCGCCGCGGTGGTGACGATCTTCTCCGCGCTCGAACACTGTCTCGGCTTTCTCTACCGCATCATCCTCTCCCGCATTTTAGGCCCAGAGGGACTTGGCGTTTATCAAGTTTCTCTCACCGTGTTCGCCGTTTTTTTGACGGCGACGTCGAGCGGGTTGCCCATCACCCTCTCCCGCATTATCAGCAAGCACCGCGCGCGGGGGAGCAAGCGGGGGGAACAGGCGGCGACGAGCGCGGCGATCGTCCTTACCCTCGCCGTGAGCGTTCCCATCACCCTGCTCCTCTTCCTCTTCAAAGAACCCTTTTCACGCGTTTTCACCGATTCCCGCTGCGCCGACCTCTTCTATATCCTCATCATCGGGCTGTCCTTTACGTCGGTGTACGCCATTCTGCGCGGCTGTTTTTGGGGGAACAAACGCTTCCTCGCCTACTCCCTCGTGGAACTCATCGAGGAGATCGTGATGATCGCGGTCGGCGTGTTCTTGCTTCTCCTGTTGCAGACAAACGTTGCGGACGTCAACCTCGCGGCGATCGCGGTCCTCATCTCCTACCTTTGCTCGTTTGCGATTGCGCTCGTCTATTTCTTGATACGGGGCGGCAAATTGCGCTCGCCGCGGGGAGAATTTTTGCCGCTCATCAAGTCCTCTCTGCCCGTAACGGCAATGCGCACCTCCTCCTCTCTCGTCAACTCGTTCATCTCCGTCCTCTTCCCCATGCGGCTGATGGCGGCGGGGGTCTCCTCTTCCAAAGCGATGAGCGAATACGGCGTGGTGTACGGCATGGTGATGCCCGTCCTCATGATCCCCTCCACCCTCATCGGCTCCATCGCGCTCGTGCTTGTCCCCGAGCTTTCGGAGTGTTTCTACAAGGGGCAGAAAGAAAAGCTCTCGGGGCTCGTGGAGCGGGCGCTCAACGCGACCCTCCTCATCGCTGGCCTGCTCATTCCGTTCTTTGTGGTGTGCGGAGGGGACGTGGGCGCGATGCTCTATGCGAGCGCGCAGAGCGGGCGGCTCATTTCGGGCTGCGCCGTCATCTTGCTCCCCATGAGCGTCACGATGATCACAACTTCCATTCTCAACTCTATGGGGTGCGAAAAACACACCCTGCTCTTCTTCCTCTGCGGGGCCGCGGCGATGCTCCTGTGCGTGTGGTTCCTGCCCAAATATTTGGGGAGCGGCGCGCTCTGCGTGGGCATGGCGTGCGACTATACGATCTCCGCGGGGTGCGCGCTCTTCCTGCTCCGCAAAAAGACGGGAAAACTCGGCTCGTGGAAGTACTTTTTGAAGCTGACCGCGGCGGTACTGCCCGTGATCGGGTTGGGATATTTCGTGCGAAAATTTTTGGTAGTCTACCTCAGTTATATCCCCGCGCTCGCGCTGACGATCCTCTTTATCGGCGTGTTGGAGACGGCGGTCTTTTCCTCACTGAAACTCATGGACGTAAAGACCTTGCTCGGCCGTTTCTTCGGGAAAAAGAAGCGGACGGCATAAAGAAAACCGCCGCGCGCCGAAAAAAGTCTCGGCGCGCGGCGGTCCCGTTCAAACAATTATTCTTCCCGTTCTTTGATTTCGATGTTGTACTTTTTGCTGTCGCGGGGGGTCTTGCAGCGGACGAGGGTACGGAGCGCCTTAGCGATCTTCCCCTGTTTTCCGATGACTTTCCCCATATCCGAGTCGGAGAGAAGCACGGTGACGTTGATGCTGTCGTCCGTTTCTTCCACCTCATAGGAGATGTGTTCCTTGTCCTCCGCGAAAGTTTCTACGATGTATTTGATCAGATCCAACATAAAAAATACCTCCTTTTTGATTGTTCACCACGCCCCGCGCGCACGTTCTTGAAAATGTCATTCCGAGCGCAGTCGAGGAATCTCTACCTCATTCTTACCCATTGGGGGACCGAGTTGATATTAAAATAATGCTGAGATTTCTCCACTCCACTCACTTTCGTTCGCTTCGGTCGAAATGACAATTAGGAATGGCGCCGAGTGTTCCCAACTTACTGCGCTTATGGAAAACCACGCTTTTCCATAAGCGCACATAATTTGCCGCACTCTTACGGCTTATTGTCCTGTAAGACGACAAAGAGGACAACTAAATTAAGGCGCGGGCGCCACTTTCCTCACGGCGTTTCTTTTCGAGCGTAGCAAGAAAAGAAATGCGTGAACATTTTTACTTCTTCTTTTTCTTTCCTTTGGTTTTGGAAGGAGAGAGTTTTGTCGGCTTTTCCAGCACGCCCGTCTGCACGAGGAGCGACTTCACCGTTTCGGTCGGCTGAACGCCCTTTGCGAGCCAATCTTTCGCTTTTTCCGCGTCCACCGTAAGTGTTACGGGTTCGGACTTCGGATCGTAAAAACCGACCTTGTCGATGTACTCGCCGGTCGCCGCCTTTCTCGCGTCCACGACCACAATGCGGTAGACGGGGGACTTCTTGTCGCCCATTCTCACCAGTCTCATTTTTACCATAGTTTTACCTCCGATTTATGTTTATCTCTTTTGATTTTTTAAGGTTTTTCGCCTATTCTCTTGCTGTCCCCCTTCCCTACCCTCCCCCCAACAAGTTGAGGGGAGGCGAGAAAACTCTTACGGCTTATTGTTTAAGCCGAACGAACGAGAGAAACACCCCGTTGATGCAGGAGGAAAGTTTCCTCGCACAATTCTTTTCGAGCGTAGCGAGCAAAGAATTGTGCGAAACTAACCTCTAAAACGGCATTCTCATTTTTCCCTTGCCGCCGCGCATGCGCTTCATGAGTTCTTTCGTCTGCTCGAATTGTTTTAACAGCTGGTTGACTTCCTGGATGGTCGTTCCCGAACCCGCCGCAATGCGTTGTTTGCGGGAATAGTTAATGATCTGCGGGTTGTCCCGCTCCCGTTGCGTCATGGAGAGGATCATCGCCTTGATCCGCTCAATGCGCCGCTCGTCCACGTCGCCCTCTTTCACTTTCAGCTTGCCCGCACCGGGAAGCATGTTGAGAAGTGCGTTCGCGCCGCCCATCTTTTTGAGCATATCGAATTGGGAGAGATAGTCGGTAAGCGTAAAGGAATTTTCGCGCATCTTGCGCTCCAACTCCTTTGCCTGCTGTTCGGAAACCGCCTCCTGCGCCTTTTCGATAAGGGACAGCACGTCCCCCATGCCGAGGATGCGGCTCGCCATACGGTCGGGATAGAAAGGCTCCAAATCGGTGATCTTCTCCCCCACGCCGATGAACTTGATGGGCTTGCCCGTCACCGCCTTGATGGAGAGGCATGCGCCGCCGCGCGTATCGCCGTCGAGCTTGGTGAGGATCACGCCCGTAATACCCAAACGGCTGTTGAACGTCTCCGCAACGTTCACGGCGTCCTGCCCCGTCATCGCGTCCACGGTGAGCAGAATTTCGTGTACCGTTACCTCTTTTTTGATCTCTTCCAGCTCCAGCATGAGCTTTTCGTCGATATGGAGCCGCCCCGCCGTGTCGATCACAACGGTATCGAACCCCATACGGTTTGCATATTCCACCGCCTGCTTCGCGGTCTTGGGGGGCGCCTGCGTACCTTTTTCGAACACTTCGGCTCCCGCCTTTCCGCCCACCACTTTGAGCTGGTCGATCGCGGCGGGACGGTAAATATCGCATGCGACGAGGAGGGGTTTTTTGCCCTGTTTTTTGAGCAGGACCGCGAGCTTTGCGCACATTGTGGTTTTGCCCGCGCCTTGAAGCCCGCACATCATGATGACGGTGGGCGGCTTGGGACTTACTTCGAGTTTGGCGTTGCCCGAACCCATGAGCGCGATGAGTTCGTCGTTGACGATCTTGATGACCTGTTGCGCGGGATTGAGGGAGGCAAGCACCTGCTGTCCCACCGCTTTTTCGGATACGGTTGCGATAAAATCTTTTGCAACACGGATATTGACGTCCGCTTCGAGAAGCGCGATACGAACTTCGCGCATTGCCGTGCGGATTTCAAGCTCGGTGAGTTTTCCGCGCTTTGTGAGCTTGCTGAATATGTGGTTGAGCCGCTCCGAAAGGGATGCAAAGAGCGCCATTTAGTTCTCCCCGCCGAGGTCGATTTTTTCTCCGACCGCGACCATATCGATGATCTCGTCCATCTCCCGCGCATATTCGGGATGAATTTGCTTAAATTTTTCGAGCGCCCCGATCGTCTCCGTCATCATGAGGGAAACTTGCAGGGAATACTCCCTGTCCTGCTCGTTATGGTGGAGTTTTTCCTCATAGAAATCGAGCAGTTCGCGGCTCGCTTTCAACGCCTCGGAAACGTTCTGGCGGCTCACGCCCTTTTGCTCCGCGATCTCGGCAAGGGACAGATCGAGCATATAGTACATCTCGCAGATCTCCCGCCGCGTCTCGGTGAGCAGCGCGCCGTAATGATCGAAAAGTTGCAGATATTTGAGATCTTTCCCTTTGGGCGGCTTCGCGCTCCCCGTTACGGTCGCAAACGGCATGGTTTTCCTCCGCCTGTCAAGTAATTTTCCTTGACACCTGCGCCTATTTTAGCAGAAAAAAATGCGCCTGTCAAGTATTTTTGCTTGACAGGCGCAAATTTCTTTTCGGAAACGCAAAAGGAAAAGATTTTGTGCGAAACTCTCAGAAAAACCCCTCCACAAACTGTTCCGCGTCGAAGAGTTCGAGATCGTCGATCTTTTCTCCCACGCCCGCGAACACGACGGGAATTTTGAGTTCGCCGCAGAGGGAGAACACGAAGCCGCCCTTTGCCGTGCCGTCGAGCTTGGTGAGGACGATGCCGTCCAGCTCCACCGCCTCGTCGAACACGCGCGCCTGGCTCACGGCGTTCTGGCCCGTCGTCGCGTCCAGCACCAAATATTTATAGAACGCCGCCTCGGGAAATTCCCGCTGGACCACGCGGTCCATTTTTTCGAGTTCTTTCATTAAATTCTCTTTGACGTGGAGCCGCCCCGCCGTGTCGATGAGAAGAACGTCCGTATTTCTCGCCTTTGCCGAGGAGACCGCGTCGAACACGACCGCCGAGGGGTCGCTCCCCTCCTCGTGTTTGACGATCTTGACTTTGGCTCTATCCGCCCAGACGTTGAGCTGGTCGATCGCCGCCGCGCGGAAAGTGTCCGCCGCCGCCACCGTGACCGTCTTTTTTTGGCGGACAAACCAGTTTGCGACCTTGCCGATCGTCGTCGTCTTACCCACGCCGTTCACCCCCACGAACATCATGACGCAGGGGTATTTCAGCTCGGGAACGGGCGCCTCGTTGAGCGTATCTTCGAGAATGTCTTTGAGAAGATCGGTGACGAACTGCTCGTCTTTGATCTTATTCCCGATCGCCTCCTCTTTGACCTGTTCCACGACGTCCTCGGCGGTCGTAACGCCGACGTCCGATGAGATCAGGATCTCTTCGAGTTCGTCGTAAAAGGCGTCTCCGAGCTTATTTTTGAGGAAGAGTTGCCTCAGCTTTGTGGAGACGTTGTCCTTTGTTTTTTTCAATGCGTCTTTGATCTTTCCGAAAAAACTCATAAAAACCTCGTTCACGAAAAATCTTTTGCTTCGCAAAATCTTTTTCCGTGAGGAAACTTACTTGTTTGTTTTAACTTGCTTATCCTCTTCATCGCCTTGACGGACAAGAAGGCAAAAGTAATTGCCAAATTGAGTCGCCCACGGCGGAAATCAATTCCGCCTAAGGCAAGTAAATTATGTTCACGAAAAATCTTTTGCTATGCGCAGTGATTGGGAAATACAGACCGTTCCACAATGTCATTTCGAGTGGAGCGAAGCGGAATCGAGAAATCTCTACCTCGTCGCCGCACGCCCGATTTTTACGCTTTTCTTGCGAAAAGCTCTGTTTGCGGGCGGCGGCTCCTCTTCCCGAAAAAATACTTCGTCTTTTTTCGGGAGTCCTTATAATGTTGAGATTTCTCCACTCCGCTCACTTCGTTCGCTTCGGTCGAAATGACAATAAAGAGAATGTGCGGGGCAGGGTGACGTATTAGAACACGCCCCTCCCCTACCCCTCCCCCAACAAGTTGGGGGAGGGCGAGTATGGAACCCCCTCCACGGAGGAGGTAGAAGCGGCTTTACGCAATAACGGTGTCGCCGCCGAGACGGGATTCGACTTCGGACAGCTTGACCGAGACGATCTTTGAAACGCCCTTTTCCTCCATTGTGACGCCGAACAGGGTGTCCGCTTGCGTCATGGTCGGCTTGCGGTGGGTGATGACGATAAACTGCGTCTCTTTGGAGAATTTCTTTAAGTAATTTGCAAAACGGTCGACGTTTGCCTCGTCAAGCGCGGCTTCGATCTCGTCCAAAATGCAGAACGGCATGGGGCGGGATTTTAAGATGGCAAACAGAATGGCGATCGCCGTAAAGGCGCGCTCGCCGCCCGAGAGCAGGGAAATTTTCGTGAGCTTCTTCCCCGGGGGACAGGCGATGATCTCCACGCCCGCGTTCAGCGGATCGTCGCAATCGGTGTAGTCGAGTTCCATTTCCGCCTTGCCGCCGCCGAACAGCTCTTTGAAGATCTGCGTGAAGTTCTTGTTGATCTCGTTGAACCCCTCGTCGAACTGCTGTTGCATGGCGTTTCTGAGGTCGGAAAGCACCGTATTGAGATCGGCAATGCCCTTTTCCAGATCTTCCCGCTGGGTCTGCATTTCGGTGTAGCGGGCGAGTAAATTGTCGTAGTCCTCCTCCGCGTTCTGGTTGACGGGGCCGAGCGCGGCGATCTTGTGGCGCAAACTGTTGATGTTTGTTGCCGAAGTTGACAGATCGTAGTTGACGTCCCTCAGCTCCAACGCCGTTTCATACGTCAGGCCATATGCCTCGTCGATGCGCTGTTTCATGTTTTCGAGGCTGACTTCCGCTTTGGAAATTTCCAGCTCGCTCTCGTGTTTTTTGTCGCTCAAATTCTGCTGTTCGGCAAGAAGGGCGCGCTTTTTATCGGCAAGCGCGGACTGCTTTTCCGCCGTCTCCTTTTTCTCGCCCTCGACCCGCGCGATGCCCGCACGGATGGAGGAGACCGCTTTCTGTTCCTCATCGGTGAGGGCGGCTTTTTCCTCGTCCCGTTTGAGCTGTTTGATGAGAAGTTCGGTCTCGGCGATCTCGGCGTGGGTGTCGTCCACCTTTTTGAGCAGGGCGAGCTTTTCTTCGCCCAGCCTGCGCGCGTTCTCCTCCTCGGCTTCGCGCGAGGAGAGGAGGGTTGCACCCTCCACGCGGAGCGTTTGCAATTCTTGGAGCAGGCGTTCGCGCTCTGCCTTTAAGTCCTGCGACTGCGCCGCCCTCGCCGCGGCCTCCGCCGCCGCTTCCGAGCGGATCTTGTTGAGAATATCCTCGCTCTCCGAGGAGGAAAGCACCTCGCTTTCGAGGTCGCCCACCCGCTTTTCGAGCCGTTCCAAAAGCCCGTTGTATTCCGCAAGGTCGCGCTCCGCGTCCGAAATGAGATCGTTAAGGGCAAGCTCTCTCTGCGAAAGCGCCGCAAACGACGCCGTTTCTTCCTGCACCTTTATGCGGAAGCGTTCGAGTTCCGCCTCCGTCTCCTCGCGGGCGCGTTCGCTCTCTTCGATCGCTTCCTTGATCTTCTTGGCAAGCGCGGTCTTTTTGGCGATGCCCTCTTCGCACTCCTTGATGTGCCGCTCGCCCGCAAGCAGGTTGCCGCTCCCGCTCCGCTTACTGCCGCCCGTCATGGCGCCGCTGGTTGCGATGATGTCGCCGTCGAGCGTGACGATACGGAAAGAGCGGGGATACTTCTTTGCAATGGACGTGGCGTTTGCGATGGTGTCGCACACAAGTGTGTTGCCGAGCAGATTTTTGATGACGTTATCGTAATATGCGTCGTAGCGCACGAGTTCGTCGGCCAGCCCGAGCGCGCCCTTTTCGTGCAACGCGCGCTGGATCTCGCCGCTGTTGTAGTGCGGGCGCATTGCCGCAACGGGCAGAAAGGTAACGATGCCGCCGCCCGTCTTTTTCAGATATTCGATGAGGAAGCGCGCGTCGTCCGCCGTTGCCGTGACGAGGTTCTGCATCGCGCCGCCGAACGCCGTTTCGAGCGCGACTTCGTACTTTTGCTCGGTCGTGACGATGTCCGCGATTGCGCCCTTGATCTTTTTCCCCAGCTCGGGATCGCTCTTGGCTTTGAGTTGGAGATTGCGCACGCTGTCTTTATAGCCGTCGAAACGGTTTTTGAGGTTTTGGTAGAGTTCGAGGTTGTTGCTGAGGTTTGCGACCGTGGTATTGCAATCGATGAGGTCCTGCGAGAGCTTCTGCCCCGAACGGACGAGATCGCGGAGGCTCTCCTGCAATTCCTCCTCCTGCGCGGCCTTTCCGTCGAGGAATTTCTCGCACGCCGCTTTTTGCTGTTTGCAGGCGGCAAGCTGGGCGGCGTAATCGCTCTTTCTGCCCTCCGCCTTGCCGATCGCGGCGCGCACTTCGTCGATCCGTTCGCTCGCCGCCGTCTTTTGCGCGGAGAGGCTGCCCACGTTCGCGCGTACGTCCGCGAGGTTCTCCACCGAGGACAGCTCGCTCGCGCGCTGTTCGTCCGAGAGCTGTTCGAAGCGCAACAGGCGGGCGTCCGTCTCCTGTAATTTGCGCGAAAGTTCCGCCGTCTTTTTCTCGATCTCCGCGGCCCGTTTTTCGCTCTCCTCCCGCTTTTTGGCGCTCCCCGCCGTGAGCGCGTCGATCTCTTTGGTGCGGCGCAGGGAGTATTCCACGTCCTCGGACGCGGCGGAAAGGCGGCGTTTATAGGAGGCGATCCGCTCTCCGAGGACCCGCGCTTCACCGCTCTTATGTTCCAGACCCACTTCAAACACGCGCAACTTTTCGTTGAGCGCGCGCAGCTCCTCGTCCTGCGCGGCGGCGCTCTCCCGCATGGAAAGCTCCCGCTCGTCCACATCCGAAAGTTCGGCTTCCACCGTGCCGAGCCGCGTCTCCGCCTCCGCAATGCGCGCGCGGTGCTTCGCCGTTTCATGCTCGAAGTTCTCGCAACGGGCGAGATAGGTATTCACTTCTTCGTATTTGAGATCGGTGGAGTACTCGCGGTATTTCTTCGCCGTCTCCGCCTGTTTTTCGAGGGGCTTCAACTGCTTTTCCGCCTCGTCCATGCGCTGGACAAATACCGTGAGATTGTCGCCCGCGTTTTCGAGCTTGCGCTCGATCTCCCCTTTCTGCGTTTTGAACTTCATCACCCCCGTCGCCTCTTCGAAGATGGCGCGGCGGTCCTCGGGCTTGGCGTTCATGATCTGTTCGACCTTACCCTGCCCGATGATGGAGTAGCCCTCCTTGCCGATACCCACCCCGTGGAGAAGCGCGACGATGTCTTTCAGGCGGCAGGGCTGTTTGTTCAAAAGATATTCGCTCTCCCCCGAGCGGTACAGGCGGCGGGTCATGGCGACCTCGTCGTACTCCACGTCGAAGAGCTTGTTCGTATTGTCGAAGATGAGCGTTACTTCGCAATAGGAGAGAGCGCGGCGCTCCTGCGTGCCGTTGAAGATGACGTCCTGCATGCTCGAACCGCGAAGTGTCTTAGCCGACTGCTCGCCCAGCACCCAGCGGACCGCGTCCGCCACGTTGCTCTTTCCGCAACCGTTCGGCCCCACAATGCAGGTGACGCCGTCGTCGAATTTGATCGAAGTTTTATCCGCAAAGGACTTGAACCCCGCAAGTTGTATCTCTTTGAAATTCATGAACGCTCCGTTAATTTACGATAAAGTTTTTCCGCGGCAGCGATCTCCGCCGCCTGTTTGCTTCCGCCCGTCCCCTCCGCCTCGCGGTCCATTGCACGGACGACGCAACGGTATTTTCCGTCCGCCTCTTCCGCCGCGTAAACGGGGGTCTGTTTGGTGCGCTTTTGCACATATTCCTGCAAGAGAGATTTATAGTTCTGCGTCTGCGCCGCCACGATGAACCGCGACACAAAGGCGCGCGCCTCCTTGAACCCGCCGTCCAAATAGACCGCGCCGAGGATCGCCTCGGGCAGGCTCTCCACCGTTTTAGAGCCGAGATTCTGCTTCCCGCCCATGTAGCGCAAAAAGCGCATGAAACCCGCTCTTTTACACAGGTCCGCAAGCGCGGTTTTGGAGACGAACTGCTGGCGCATGGCGGTGAGTTCTCCCTCCTCCGCCTGCGGATATGCCGCGTAGAGCCACTCCGAAACGATGATTTCGAGGACCGCGTCGCCCAAAAATTCGAGCCGTTCGTTGTTTTCGCCGCCGCTCGCGTTGGAATAGGACTTGTGCGTGAGGCTCTCTTCGAGCAGAGACTTGTTGCGGAACGTGTAGCCGATCGCCGCTTCCGCCTCCGATAAGAGTTCCTTTGTAAAGTTCTCCCCGCTATTCATTTTCCGCTCCGAAACCCGTCGCCTGCAACATCCGTTCGATCTCGCCCACGAGTCCGTTGCGGCAGGCGTCCACCGCCTGCACGACCGACGGTCCGAACGCGTTCGCTTTCGAGTTTCCGTGCGATTTTACAATGACTTTTTTCAGCCCCAAAAAGACCGACCCGCCGAGCTTTGCATAGTCGAGCATGTCGCGCAACTTGTTGATCTGTTTCCGCGCGCAGACATAGGCGAGCTTGCTCCCCAGATTTTTCTTAAATTCCTGTTTGAGAACGGCGGAAACCGTCTTGCCGCAACCCTCTACCGATTTGAGCGCGATGTTGCCCGAGAAGCCGTCCGCAACCACGATGTCGACGTCGCCGAACATCAGATCGCGCCCTTCGACGTTTCCGACGAAGTCGATCCCGTCCGTCTCTTTGAGGAGCGCATATGCCTCCTGGTGCAGGGGATCCCCCTTGTGCGCCTCGGTGCCGTTGTTGAGAAGCCCCACCGTAGGGGCTTTCATGCCGAACGCGACCTTGCCGTAGGCCGTTGCCATGAGCGCGAACTGTTGCAGATATTGCGGCTTGCATTCGGCGTTCGCCCCGCAGTCGCAAAGAAGGGTGCGCGTGCCGCGGACGTTGGGAATGCCCGGGCAGAGCGCGGGGCGCATGACCCCCTTGATCCTGCCGATGAGCATGATGCCGCCCGTGAGGACCGCGCCCGTGGAACCCGCCGAAACAAGGCCGCCTACGTCCTCGTTCTCTTTGACGAGCCTCAGCCCCACCGTGAGCGAACTATCCTTTTTGGCGCGGATCGCGTGGGTGGGAATGTCGTCGTTCGTGATGACCTCGGTGCAATGCACGATCTCCACGCGGCTTGCGTCGTATTTATAATGATCGAGTTCGGCCTTGACCGCCGCCTCGTCGCCCGTAAAAACGAGCTTGAAATCCTTGCGCGCGCCGAGCGCGTCGATCGCGCCCTTTACCGTCTCTTTGGGAGCGAGATCTCCTCCCATTGCGTCTACGACAATTTTCAGCATCAAATGCCCCCTTTCGCCCGAAAAATTTTTTGTTCACGGGAACGCAAAAGAATTGCGGAAATATTATAGCATTTTTTTTCGGAAAACACAATTAAATAAAAGCGTTTTCGGGAAAAAGAGCGCATGTCCTTTCCGCAGGTATAAAACGGGTATAAAAAAGAGGCGCGCCGTCGAAAATACGGTTAAGTGGGCAAAAGATTTCCGCGCTACATAGAATAGTAACGAGGGGAATGCCCACAAAAGAAGGTAGCGTATGAATGTAAAACGCGGAGAACTCTACTATGCCGATCTCTCCCCCGTGGTGGGGAGCGAGCAGGGCGGCGTGCGCCCCGTGCTTGTGGTGCAAAACGACACGGGCAACAAATACTCCCCTACCGTGATCGCCGCCGCCGTAACGAGCAAGATCCACAAGGCGCGGCTCCCCACCCACATCGAACTGCCGCAGGCGTTCGGGCTTGCCAAAGATTCGGTGATCCTCCTCGAACAGATCCGCACGATCGACAAAAAACGGCTGATGTCCCGCATCGGCGAGCTGCCGCCCGCCACGATGTCCCGCGTCAACCGCGCGATCCTCATCAGTCTCGGCTTTGCCGAACAGACGCGGCAATAAACGTTTGCGCCGCGGGGCGACTGCGGCGGTTAATAGGGATTTTTCAAAAATTAAAATTATAAACGAAACACATCTTTGGGGAGAGTTAGAAAACAGCGAGGAACACGTTCCCCGCTGTTTTACTATAAGGTCAATGCTGTTCAAAAATTCTTGAATTTCTTGCTTTTTCAAAATGGCTTATAACCCATATTTTTCTTTTCGCCACGCAAAAAGCAAAACGAATTTTACACGGATAGAAGATGAATCTTCACAACTTTGTTTGCTTTTTGCGCATAAGAAATTGTGTTCCAAGTGCCTCCTTTTTGTTCCCCGTTCCAAAAAGCAAGCACTGCGTCGGACTTCTTCACCATGTATTCGTTTCGCTTTTGCATACAAAACCGCGTGTAATTCTTCGAGAGAATAGTCACAAAATCGGCTCGCTCCAAAATGGTATTGTAGCGTTTTCGTTCCGTTTCGCTCCACCGAGCCGCCTGTGTTTGACAAGGGACGGCAATTTCAAGGACAATATTCGGATAAGCTTTTTTGCATGATAGAACAGTTTCCGCAAAATCTTGATCGACGCCAAGTGCGCCGCCGGAGAGAAAATAGTTATACCCTTCTTCTATCAAATTCTCTACCACCGCACGCATGTCCTGAAAGATACTTTTTATGCTTTTTGCTTTCGCCATACTTCCACGGAAATTTTTGGGGTCTATTCCCCGTAATACAAACGATCATATCAATAGTATAACCTAAAATTCACGAAATAGCAACATTTGGGTGCATATTGACCCCGACACTATGTTAATAGAATTTCACCATTAGTATATTATAATAATGGAAAAGGTATGGTGAAAAATGATTGACATTTTAGACGGCAGAGCCATTTATGAGAGGGTTGACGCATTGCGACAAGCAAGAGGTTGGACGATATACGAGTTGGCAAAGAAAGCTGCAGTAACTCCCATGACAATCTACCATTGGCGCGACCGCCATTCTTCGCCTACACTTTCATTACTTGATTCTGTCTGCTCGGCTTTTGAAATTAGTGTTATTGATTTTTTGACAGATGAAGAAGAGTGCATTGAATTGACTACCGAGCAACGTGAAGTAATTCGTTTGTGGAGCAGATTATCAACAGAGCAAAGAAAATCGGTTGTAAATTTAATGAAATCCATGACATAGCCTACCGATTGAGTTGACTTCCCCAGGGGAAGTCTTTTCTTTAATCAGATTTTTCGACACCACTTTAAGAAGTTAAACAGAAACCTTATGAATAGCCGTCACTGATTCTGAATGGTGGCGGCGCGGCAGATAATAAGCAAACAGCGAGGAACACGTTCCCCGCTGTTTCTCTTAACACTTACCGTTTTTCTCCCCCGAAAAATCGGTGTTCCCGCCGCAAACGCGGCCCCGAACAATGCTTTCCTTTTCATCTTTTTCTCCTTTTTTGGATACATTTACTGTATCAAATTGATTTCAATTATACAGTTTATGTATATTGAAGTCAAGAAAAATGAGGCTGAGAAATGGAAAATCTGAAAGAAAAAGTCGGAAAAAAATTACGGGAATGCCGCGAACAGTTGAAAATGACCCAACGGGAAGTGGCGGCAAAGCTCGGCGTGGCGCAACCCGTTTACCAACGGTTTGAAAAAGGTACGTTTGAATGCAACTACACGCAGTTGGTTGCGCTTTGCAAGCTGTACGACGTTTCCGCCGACTATCTGTTGGGATTGAGCGAATATTGAGAAACTTGCGCCGCGGGGCGATTGCCCCGCGGCGCACTTTTTATGAAAACAACTTGTTTTTTTCTTCGATGATCTTTTCTACCTTTTCGAGATAGGTGGGAATGTCTTTCGGGGAGCCGAAACGCTCGATGCGCCCCTCGCTTAAAATCACCCGCTTCGAAATCGCGTTGGAACCGACGGCAAGGTTATCTGCGCTCTCCTCCATGACGTCGACGTTGTACACCGAGGCGTAGCCCTTTTTCGTCCACCCCACATTCTCATGCGCGCCCGCCATGTACTTCTGGCGGTACAGATAATAGGGTTCGTAGCCCGCTTTTGTCAATACGTCCCGCGAAAAAGAGATCATTTCTGCGAGATTTTCCTCGGGAAGCAGGGTGAGCGCGGGAGAGCGGACGGGCGTACCCAAAAGGTGTTCTTCCTTTAATTTTGCACCCTTTTTGAGGCAGAGCGTGTGGACCGTGATATTTTCGGGTGCGAGCGCGATCGCCTGCTCCACGCTCGAATGAAATTCTTCCACGCTCTCCCCCGTCAGCCCCGCGATGAGATCGCAATTCACGGTGAACGGGTAGGGTTTTGCCATTTCGAACGCTTCGTAAAGTTGCGCGCGGGTGTGCTTTCTGCCGATTGCCGCAAGCGTTCTGTCCGAGAACGACTGCGCGTTGATACAGATGCGGTTGACCCCATATTTTTGGCACAGATCGAGTTTTTCCGTCGTGAATACGTCGGGCCTGCCCGCCTCCACCGTGTATTCCACATTATTTGCGAGCGGAGCAAGCATTTTTAAGACCCGTTCAAGGTCCCGCGGCTCCAACACGAACGGCGTTCCCCCGCCCACATAGATGGAGCGCAGGTTTTTGATGAGCGGCCTTGCCGCCTCTAACTCCCTTTCGAGCGCGTCGAGATAGGCGGGGACGTACTGCCGCGTCTTTTCGATGGGCGCGGTGATGAACGAGCAATAACTGCACTTGCTCGGGCAGAACGGCAGGGAGACGTACAGATCGACATTCCCCTCCCGCCTTTCGTAGATCCCCTTTTGCCCCTCTAATACGCGCGCGACGAGTTCGGTGTTCTCTTGGGAAACTTTCAGCTCGCGGAAGAGGGCGCAAAAGTCCCTGCCCTTTTCCAGCTCCCCGTAGGCGAGCCGCGTGGGACGGATCCCCGTCAGCGACCCCCACGGCAGATCTTTGTGAAAGTGCGCCGACAAAACTTCGTATAAGGCGAGCTTTGCGTACCGCTTGACAAGGCTGGTCCGCTCCGTTTCGCCCGCGGCGGAAAACGCGTTTTCGAAGCAATGTTCCGCGCCGTTTACGGAGATCGTGTTGCGGACGAGGTAGTGAGGTCCCCCCTCCCCTACCCCTCCCCCGCAAGCGGGGGCGGGCGAGTGGGTGGAATTTGCGGGGATAGGCAAATATTCCAGCGTGTGCGTAAGTTCCAGCTCCTCCGCGCCGGGGAAGAGCCGCACCACGTCCATCAGCTCGGGTTCGAGCTTTTTTTGGTTTGAGATCAGCATTTTAACTACCCGTTCCCCCTTCCCTGCCCTCCCCCCAACAAATTGGGGGGAGGCGAGATTTTAAGCGATAAGCAATAACCGTCAGTTACTGTTTCTTCTCACGTCGTAGATCTTGTTGTTGTATGCCTTGATCTTTTTGATAAGCACCTCGACGTCCTGACGGTTGGTGAGCGTGACCGTGACGTCTACAATGGCGTTCTCGTTTTTATCGTAGCGGCCGTTGATGGAAGTGATGCCGAGCTTCATTTCGGCAACGCTGCCCGCGATCGCCGCGATCGCCGCGCCCTGCTCCGCCGCCGTGACGACGATCGCCGCCTTGAACTGCTCGCCGCCCTCGGTGATCCATTCCGCGGGTTGCAGACGTTCCGTTTCCACCTCGCGCATGTTGGGACAGTCTCTGCGGTGGACGACGATCCCCCTCCCCCGCGTGACAAAGCCCACGATGTCGTCTCCCGGAACGGGGGAACAACAGCCCGCAAAACTCACCAAAAGCCCCGTGGTGCCGTTGACGATGACCGAACCTTTGGCGAGCTTGCCGCGGTATTCCTGCGGCATGATGGGCTGGGGAACTTCTTTCTTGAAATAGTCGATGAGTTTGAAAAGGACCTGGTTGATCGTCGTCGCGCCGTAGCCGATCGAGGCGAGCATCTCGTCGATCGAGGCGAACGAGAGCTTGTCGGATACCTTTTTGAAACTCTCGTCGGTGAGAATATCGCTCAAAGCATAGCCCTTGCGCTTTGCCGCCTCTTCGAGCATGGTTCTGCCGAGGCGGATATTCTCCTCTTTCATGTTCTTTTTGTAGAACGCCTTGATCTTTGCCCTTGCGGAAGTGGACTTGATGAATTTCAGCCAGTCCCGCGAGGGGCCTTTCGACCCCGGCGAAGTGATGATCTCGACGACGTCCCCCAGTTCGAGCCGCGAACTTAAAGGGACGATCTTGCCGTTGACTTTCGCACCCGTGCAGTGGTTTCCCACTTCGGAGTGGATGGCGTAGGCGAAGTCCACGGGGGTCGCCTCGGCGGGCAGGGAGATGACTTTCCCCTGAGGCGTAAACACCAACAGCTCGTTGCCGAACATCTCGCCCTTGACGGTATCGAGAAATTCCTTGCTGTCTTTGAGGTCGCCCTGCCACTCCATCGCCTCGCGGATCCACGCCACGCGCTGGTCGAGCGAAGTCTCTTCGGTGCGGTTCTCCTTGTATTTCCAGTGCGCCGCGATGCCGTACTCCGCCGTGCGGTGCATCTCTTCCGTGCGGATCTGGATCTCGAACGGCTGGCCGAAGTTGGTCACGACCGTGGTATGCAACGATTGGTAGAGGTTGGGCTTGGGCATGGCGATATAGTCCTTGATCCGCCCCGGGATCGGCTTCCACTTCTTGTGGATCTTGCCCAGCACTTCGTAGCACTCGTCCACCGTTGCGACGATGACGCGGACCGCCGTCAGATCGTAGATCTGGTCGAGCGTCTTGTTCTTTGTCTTCATCTTTTTATAGATGGAATAAAAGTGCTTGGGACGGCCGAAAACCTCGCCGCGGATGCCCGATTCCGTCAGGATCTCGTTGATCTCTTCCACGACGAAATCCACAAAACGGTTGCGTTCTTCGAGCTTTTGGTGAATGTTTTCCACCAAAAATTCAAAGGCGGCGGGGTCGAGATATTTGAGGCAGAGGTCTTCGAGTTCGCACTTGATCTGGCTGATACCCAGCCGCCCCGCAATGGGCGCGTAAATATCGAGGGTCTCCTGCGCCATCTTCTTCTGCCGCTCCGCCGAGAGATAGTTGAGCGAACGCATGTTATGCAACCTGTCCGCCAGCTTGATGATGATCACGCGGATGTCTTTCGCCATAGCGACGAAGATCTTGCGGAAATTTTCCGCCTCTTCCTCTTCCTGCGACTTGAACACGATGCGGTCGAGCTTTGTAACGCCCGATACGAGGGTGAGGACCTCTTCCCCGAACTCGCGGCGGATGTCCTCGTCCGTACACGGCGTATCTTCGATGACGTCGTGCAGGAGCGCCGCCCCGATGGTGGCGGTATCAAGTCCCAGATCGACGAGAATTTCGGCGACCGCGCACGGGTGGATGAAATACGGCTCCCCCGAGGCGCGCTTCTGGTTTTTGTGCGCCTCTTTCGCAAAGTCGTATGCGTGCAGGAGCATATCGCGCCCCTCGCCCGTGTAATATTCGTAGATCTTCATTAAAATGGGTTCCATAAACTGCCTCTTAAAATGCGTTCCCCGCTACGGGGCGCCTTACGCCATGCCCCGCGTGAGCGCGAGCGCGGCGGAATAGATCGCGGAGTCGGTAAGCTCCGTCCTTTTCCCCGTTACAAAGCGCAGACGGCCGCTTGAAAAGTCGATGAGTTTGAGTTCGTCAAATACCGCCAGCGCGAAAATGAGCTGTTTTTCGTCCGCGGCGCGCAACATGCGCGCCGTTTCGAGATAGGTCTCCCCCGCGGCGATCCCCTCGCTCTTGCGCAACAGGCGGAACGCCTCAACCATCGCCTCCCGGCTGAGGTCGATCTCCTTTAACCGCGCATAGCCGCAGAGGCCCGAATTTGCATACAGGTTGGCGTTTCCCGTTCTTTGCGGCACCGCGGCGGGCGTTTCCAAAAACACGACGTCTCGGTAGGCGGAGAGGTCGCAGGCGGGGTCGGGGGAGAGCAGCACCACGTTGCGCACGCTCCCCGAGGACAGACGGAACACGTCTCTCGGGATCCCTTTGAGCGCGGGGAACTCCCTTAGCGACGCCTGCTCTTGCGCTACGACGCACAACCCGTAGGCGCTTGCTCCGTCCTTTTCCGCGATCAGGGCTTCAATCTCCTGCGAAGAGCAGACGCGGCAGGGTTTCTTTCCGCCCGACAGCGAGCGGACCAGATTTTCAAAGCTCTCTCCCCCCTGCCCGCCGCTCCCCGCGTCGCACACCACGGCGCGGATAAAGCCCTTTAAGCTCTCCCTGCCGCGGAAGGTGGAAAGATTGCACTCGAATACGGCCTGCTTCTTTACGTCGCTTTTGAGCAGTTTCAGATCGGCGTAGCCGCCGAAGTACATGTAATCCATCTCCCCGCACGAGAGCGAAAGGTGGGGGGAGAGGGGTTTGATGGGCGCGGCGTTCGTCTGCCCGAGTTCGGTAACGAACAGCGGGCGGCGGTTGCCGACCCCGTACGGTTCGAGCCGTTCGAGTTCCTCCGCAAGTTTGCGGGGAAACGCGCCCTCGATTTTGGCGCTGACCGCGATCGTCGGGACGAAATCTTCGCGGGAATAGTGCGTTCCCAAATAGCCGTCGAGCGCCGCTTTGAGGGACTCGAAATTTTCTTCCCGCACGTTGACCCCCGCCGCCTGCGCGTGGCCGCCAAATTCCTCGATCCACTCCGAAGCGCTTCTGAGCGCCTCGAAGATGTTGACGTTTTCGATGCTCCGTGCGCTTCCGCGGAGCATTCCCCCCTTTCTCACGAACAGAATGACGGGACGGGCGAACTCCTCCGCAAGCCGCGCGGCAACGATCCCGATGAGTCCCGCATGCCAATGTTCGCCCACGAGCATTACGATATTGTCGTATGCGCCCTGCGCCATGATCTGCGCGCGCGCCTTGTCGTAAAGGTCGTCGCAGAGCTGTTGGCGCTCCGTATTATATGCCTGCAACTTTGCCGCAAGTTCGAAGATCTCCGCCTCGTCCTCGGAAGTGAAGAGCGTAAGCGCCGCTTGCGCGTCCCCCATTCTCCCCGCCGCGTTGACGCGGGGCGCGATGTTGAACGCGAGCGTCTGCGCCGTGATCTCCATGCTCTTGCCCAAAACCGCCGCAAAGACGGGACGGAGCTGCTTGCGCATCCTGAGCAGGCCCTCGTATACGATGTCGCGGTTTTCTCCCGTGAGCGGAACGCTGTCCGCCACCGTGGAGAGCGCGCAGAAATCGAGCAGGTCGTTCGCCCTCTCCCCGAGGAGCGCGGAGGCGAGTTTGAACGCCACGCCCGCGCCGCACAGATTGTCGTAAGGGTAATCGTCCTTGATCTTCGGGTCGATACAGACGCAGTCGGGCAAGACGTCGGGAAGTTCATGGTGGTCCGTGACGATGACGTAAGCCCCCTGCTCCTTGATATATTCGACCTCGCGGCGGTTGGAGATGCCGCAGTCCACCGTGATGATGAGGTCGGGCAAAAATTCATCGAAGATCGCGTCGATGGCGGAAACGCTCATGCCGTACCCCTCTTCCCGCTCGGGAATATAGAGGAACGGTTCGATCCCGTACATCGAAAGAGCGCGCCGCATGATCGCGCATGCGCCGATCCCGTCCGCGTCGTAATCGCCGAAAACGGCGACCCGCCAGCCCTCCTCCCGCGCGCGGGAGAGAAGCTCCGCCGCCTCTTTCATGCCGCTCATCAAAAAGGGCGAGAGGAAGTTTTCTTTGGACGGATGCAAAAACCGCCGCATTTCCGCCGCGGTTTTAAGCCCGCGCGAAAAGAGAATGCCCGCCGTTATTTCGGTGAGACCGAGCGCGTGCGCAAGCTCTTTTACGGTATGCAGTTCTTCGGGCGAAAAATTGTATTCGCGGACGATTTTTTTCATAACGGTAATAAAAATACAAAAACGGCGGAGAGGTTTCCCGCCGTTTTTTCATTCGGTTTTTTCGGTCACTCCTGCACGTCCGCTTTCTTCTTGCCGACGTACTTCTTGCGCGAGGACTTCATCTTATCGAACTTGCTCTTCAAGGGTACGAGGACCGCAGGAGCGAGAAGAAACGACGAGTAAACGCTCACCGCAAGGGGAAGAAGCACGGGAAGCAGGAACAGACGGAGACCGTTCGAGGCGATGACGCCCAGAACGGCGAACACCACGGCGATGGGAACCGCGAAACAAAGCGCGAACTTCCACGAACCCGCCACGGACGTGCCGACGGCTTCCTGCACCGTGAGAGAGGCGTATGCGGGATCTTTGAAGTTTTCGCGCATCTTCATGCACTGCGCGAGCCACATGATCACGGAGAATACCGCCGCGATCCCCGCAAACAGCACGGGCGCATAGGCATAGACGGGAATGCGCACGATCGCAAAGAGCGAAAGGGTGACGAGCGCATCGTTCACGCAGGCGACAAGGCCCGCGATCGCGCTCCCCCATCCGAAGCGGAACCCGACGTAAACGAGCGCAACGATCGCCGCCACGCCGAGCGCCACCGCGGTACGCCAGCTCGCTTCATGGAACTGTTCGCCCGCAAGGGTGTGCGCCGTGACGGAAATGTCGCCGCCAAGCTCGGAGTTTGCGTCGAGCGCCTGTTGCAAAGATTTAACGGCGTTCCCGATCGTTTCGTCCTTTACGGCCGAAGAGAATGTATACACGAGTTTATAGTTGCCCGTTTCGGACACGTAGCCTACGTCCAGCTCGCGGTCGGTGCGCTTATCGGTAAAGCTGAGGCCGTTCTCCGAGAATACTTTTTCGCACTCTTCGGCGAGCTTGTCCTCTTTCTCCGCGATGTAAACGACTGCGTCGTAGCCGATCTCGACCGTCTTTTTCTCGGGGGAAGCATAGTTGAAACCGATGAGCGAGAACAGCACCACGCCGACCACGATGAGTACCGCGGACACAGCGATCCATACGGGGAGCAACTTTCCGGGAAGAAAACGCTTAGTCATCGTCCTCTACCTCCTCTCTCTTGAAATGACAGAATTTGCCGGGGTTTTTGGAAAGCCCCATCGTAACATACCAAAGGAAACGGTTGACGAGCAGGGAGAAGATCCCCGAAAGCGCTACGCCGAACGTGAGCGCCAAAGCGAACAGGCTCAGTTCCGTAACCGCGATGAGATAGGTGAGAAGCGCGACGATGAAAAGCACAACGTGCAGATCGAAGATATGCCAGAAGCACTTTTTATAGCCCGTTTTTACGGAAGAGGTGATCGTCTTGCCGAGAGCGTATTCCTTGCGCGCCGCCTCGTAAGAGATCGCGTTGCTCACGCAAAGAAGCACGGACGAGATCGCAAGCGCCGCAAGCGTTCCCGCGCCGATCGCAACCGGCAACGCCCAATAGATGAGGACCATGATCTCGAAGAAGAGCAAATAGGTAAGGATGTTCGCAAACCCCAAAAGCCCGTAACGGATGAGGAAGAACACCGCCATCGCCAAAATCAGCACGCCGCAGGCAATGTAGACAAGGTTGAGCGCGCTCACGGAGAAAGAGCCGAGCGAGAGCGCACCGAAGTTCGCGTTCACGCGGTACAACTCGCCCATTTCCATTCCGAAATCGGTATTTTCCAGATGGAGCGCGGTGTCGATGGTGTTTGCCACGATTTTAGCCGCGTCGCTGGTGTAACTGCCGCTGATATACAAATTGTCGCTGATCTGCTCGGAGACGGAGAGATTGATCACCGTTTCGCCGCCCACCTGCACGAAGAGGTAGCCGGCGCTTTCCGCCGCGCCCGAGGTGGCGCCCGACAAAAGGTTCAGACCCGCTTCGGTAAAGTCGACTTCCACAAACGCGGTGCCGAGGTTGGTGCGCATGGACGCGCCCTTGATATAGTCGCTCGCGGGCTTTTGCTTGCTGCCCGTTTCGGGAATGATCTGGGACGCGGTCGACGCGTCGGAGCTTGTCCCGTACAGCACGGCGACGTCGCCCATATACGAATAATAGAGGAACGCCGCGACCGACGCGTCGAGCGAGGCGGGGAGGGTGGCCGATACCGTGTAGCCGTCGCGCACTTCCAGCACCGTATCCGTTGCGCGGAGCCTTGCAAACCGCTCTTTCAGGCATTTGAGCTGGGCGTTGAACGCCGCCTTAAATTCTTCGGTGGGTTCGGTGCCGCCGCCGCAGACCTTTTCCTTATCGAGATAGACGGAGCCGCCCGCATAGGGAACGTATTCCGTTTCTTCCTCCGCTTCGCCGCTGTCCCGGTATTCCTTCGCGGAAATTACGCCCTCGGGATAGAACACGACGGAATAAGAGCCGCCGAGATACTCCGCTTCTTCACCGAATTGGTAGCCGCCGAGATCTGCGCTCTTGTCCGCCCAGTTGATAATCGGATTAAAGTAGTGGATCCCGTCCCCGCCCAACGGAAAGGGAACGAAGCACACTACGCATAAAACGGCGATGACCAACGTGATCAGGGTGAGAACGATCGCCGATTTTATTTTTCCCATTGTTGCCTCCTGTTCAAAGAAATCTTCCGTAAAATCGCGTTTCGGAAAATTTGTCTTTTCTCATTATATATAATTTGCGTTTTTCAGTCAAGCCGAAATGAGCCGCATTTTTGATTTTTTGCTAATTTTCTCGGGATTTGCGCTCCGCAAGAATGTGCATGGCGCACTCCACCCGCTTTTTCATCATCACGCACGTCATTTCGTAAGGCTCGTTGATGTCGCCGCAATAGTGATAGTTGTTCGCGCTGCAACCGCCCGAACAGATAAATTTCGCAAAACAGCCGCCGCACTTTTTGCGCGTGAACAGACAGCTCGAAGCGAATTTTTCGCGGATCTCCGCGTTCAGTTTTCCCTCGAACACGTTCCCCATGAGCCATTTTTTGTCCCCCGCAAACTGGTGGCAGGGGTAGATGTCGCCGTTCGGCACCACGGAAAAATACTCGTTCCCCGCGCCGCAAGCAGAAACCCGCTTGGAAAGGCAGGGGCCGCCTTCGAGGTCGATGTTGAAGTGGAAAAAATTGAAGCCCTCTCCCCGCTCTTCGCGGGCAAGATACTCGTCGCACAGCCGCTCGTATTCCCGCCCGATCTCGGCAAGATGCTCCTCTTTGATCTGCAACTCGGGGATGTCCGTGACGACGGGTTCCATCGAAATGGAATCGAAGCCCTGATCGGCGAGGAACAGCACGTCTTTGGAAAAATCGAGGTTCTTCGCCGTGAACGTGCCGCGGACGTAGTAGTGCTTGTCCCCCCGCGCGCGCACGAATTTTTTGATCTTTTCGATGACCGCCGCGTAGCTCCCCTTGCCCGATACCGTTTTACGGACGGCGTCGTGGACTTCGGGCCTGCCGTCGAGCGAGAGAACGACGTTCTCCATCTCTTCGTTGAAGAACCTGATCGTGTCGTCGTCGAGGAGCAAACCGTTCGTGGTGGTGGTGAAGAGGAAGCGTTTGTTGCGTTTTGCCCCCTCCTCTTTGGCGTAATACACCGTCCGCTTTACGACATCGAGATTCATGAGCGGTTCCCCGCCGAAGAAATCGACTTCCAGCACCTTTCTCGACCCGCTCTCGCGGAGCAGAAAATCGATGGCGGCTTTCGCCGTTTCAAAGGGCATGACCTCCCGCGCGGAGTGATAGGCCCCCTCGTCCGCAAAGCAATATTTGCAACGCAGGTTGCAATCGTGGCTGACGTGCAGACAGAGCGCCTTGACTTCGCGGCTCTTCATGGGATACGCCTTGACCTCTTCCTTGTTGAGAAGCCCCTCTTCTTCGAGTTGCGCGATCTCGGCAAGCTCTTCGTCCGTCATTTCCACGGGTTCGCCTTGTAGGTGGCGCGCCGTTTTTTCGTCGCACTCGTGCAAGGACCCGCTGCCCGTGTCGTAGAGGTAGAAATGGCCGTGATATGTAAAAATATGAACCATAAATTTTGTCTATAACGGAATTGAGGGAGCAACGTTTCCGCTGCTCCCCGAACGCTACCGAAATTTGGAATTACTTCTTCTCGATCTTTTGTTCTCTCGTGACGCGCTCGCAGGATTGGTTCCCGACCGTGCAGCTCGTCTTGCAAGCGGATTGGCAGGTGCTTCTGCATTCGCCGCAACCGGTTACTTTCTTTTCCGCGGGCTTCGCTATCGTCTTGATCATAATAATCTCCCGATGTTTTTTCTTTATTATACAACGCCGCGCCGAAAATAGCAACTGTTTTTTCCTATTCTTTCCTTATTTTTACCCCCAAAAGGGCGCCCAACCCGCCGAATACCGCGCAGAGCAGGAGGTCGGCGAGAAACAGCGCCGTAAAATGGAACCCGCCGATCGAGCCGAACACCAACGTGGTGACGAGGAGCGACAAAACCCCCGCCGCCGCGCCCTTGAACAGCGCGCGCTCCCGGTGGACGAAGAGAAAGGACGGCAGGAATACGCCCGCGGCGAGAATGACGCGGTTTATGACCGCGACGGTCGTCTCCGACGGGGCGTAAGCGCGCACGAACACGGCAAAGAGGGCCACGGCGAACAGGCAAAAGACCGCCGAGACAAGCGCGGAAAGCCCGCACTCTTTTACCGCGCGTTTGAATGTTTCCATAAAAAGACCTCGCATATCCTTTTTTCTAACGGTATGCGGGGGGATGGAAGATTATGACGATTACGGAGGATGCGGTAGAGATTTCTCCACTCCGTTCGCTACGCTCACTCCGATCGGAATGACATTTTGAAACAGAAACGTTGTCCTGCATCCTTTAGCGACGGAGAATGCGGTAGAGATTTCTCCACTCCGTTCGCTACGCTCACCTCGGTCGAAATGACATTTTGAAACAGAAACGTTGCCCTGCATCCTTTCGCGCAGGTTCTATAAGAGAAAAGAGCTTCCCCTGCGGGGGAAGCTCTTCGGCGTTTATTCTTTTGTTTCGGGCGTTTCGGCGGGAGTTTCTTCCGCGCTTTCCGCAGGTTTTTCCTCGGGAGCGGGCGCCTTTTTCTCGGCGTTCTTTGCCTCTTTCTCGGCTTTCCGCGCGGCTTCCGCCTGTTCGCGCGCGATTTGCGTGGGGCCCTTTGCGTCCGTCTGCGCGATCAGTTCTTTGTCCATTTTGATATAGGACTTGCCCGACTGCTCGCTGCCCGTTTCAATGATGACCGTGTTATCGTCGCAGACCTCCACGACGATGCCGCAGATGCCGCCCGCCGTTTTGACCTTGTTGCCGGGGGCGATCGCGTCGAGCTGTTCCACGTACTCTTTCTGACGTTGCTTATTCTTTCTGCCCGAGAAGAGCAGCCACACCACAAGCAGCACCACAATGACGCCGAGCAAAATGTAGATCATATATTGTTGCCACGGATTTGCGGGAGTCGTTGTCGTTGCGTCCGATGCGGAATCTGCCAACAGTTTCCAAAGATTCATAGTTTTGTCTCCTTTTTTCTCTTGTTCCCATGATACTTTGTTTTTGGGTTTTTTGCAAGCGTTTTCGGAGAAATTTTTCCGATTTGCGAAAAAATTTATCTCTCCGCGCCCGTTTCTTCCTGTTTTTGATAGAACTCGCGTGCAAATTCCCGCACGTATCCGCCGAGAATGCTCTCCCGCAGCCCTCGCATGAGTTTGTGTAAATATGCGATGTTATGCAACGAAAGCAACATTGCGCCCGCCATCTCCCCCACGTTGACGAGGTGCCGCAGATACGCCTTTGTATAATGCTTGCAACAATAGCAGTCGCATTCGGGGTCCAACGGGGTGAAGTCCTCTTTGTATTTGCCGTTGCGCACCACCACTTTCCCGCGGGAAGTGAGCGCCGTGCCGTTGCGCGCCACCCGGGTGGCAAGCACGCAGTCGAACATATCCACGCCGCGCATTACCCCCTCCACGAGGCAGTCGGGCGAGCCGACCCCCATGAGATAGCGGGGGACGTCCGTCGGCAATTTGGGCTGTAAAAAGTCCAGAAGTTCGTACATGCGCGCTTTCGGTTCCCCCACCGACAGCCCGCCGATGGCAATGCCGTGCTTGACGAAAGGCAGACAGCGTTTTAAGCTCTCCTCTCTGAGGTCCTCGTAAAAGTTCCCCTGCACGATGGGAAAGAGCGCCTGCTTCGGGTCAGCGTGCGCATTGTAACAGCGTTCGAGCCACTTCGCCGTGCGCTCCATCGCCTGTTCCGCCTGCTCGTGGGTATACCCGTATTCGCTGCACTGGTCGAACGCCATGATGATATCCGAGCCCAAATTGTGCTGGATCTCCATCGCCTTTTCGGGCGTGAACGTATGGTAGCTCCCGTCCACATGGGAGGAAAACGTGACCCCTCCGTCGTCGATTTTATTCAGGGAAGCGAGCGAAAAGACCTGAAACCCGCCGCTGTCGGTGAGAATGGGGCGGTCCCAATTCATAAATTTATGCAATCCCCCCGCCCGCGCGATGAGACCGTCGCCGGGGCGCATGTACAGATGATAAGTGTTCGAGAGAATGATCTGCGAGCCGATCTCTTTGAGGGTGGACGGCAGCACGCCCTTGACCGTAGCCTGCGTGCCGACAGGCATATAGACGGGCGTTTCGATGTCCCCGTGCGGCGTGTGGAAGATCCCCGCGCGCGCCCCCGTTTCGGGATCGGTTTTCAAAACTTCAAATGAAAAATAGGTGCGTTCCATGACCGTTTTTTCCGAAAAAATTTTCTTTGCTCCTTTTATATAATATAATTTTTTGAAAAAGTCAAGCGGTTTATGGAAAAATGATGAAAATTTTTTTCCTTTTTCGTTGACAAATCCCATCTTTCGCGTTACAATAAAACAAAACGCAAAGGGACCAAAAAGACGATATGAAAAAACCGTTACTCGTGATGCTTGCGATCCTGCTCTCCTGCGCCGCGCTGTTTGCGGGTTGCGACAAGACGCCCGAACCCTCCGGCGGCACCGAGCAAACCGAAGATACGAACAAACCGGCCGAACCCGAAATGATCGGGGGGATGGAAGTAGTCTCCCCCGAAGAGATGAATACGTTTGGATCGGACGCGCTCAGATTGTTCGGGCGGACCTACCTCCTGCAAGAGGCGCTCTACCTCGACAACGCGGGGACAGGGTACGAGGTGACTTTCTACGGCACCCGTCTCGAAGCGGAAATGAGGCCAACGACCGATTATCTGTATTACCGCGTGTTTGTAGACGGGGACGCCACGGGGACCAAAAGGCATTTCAACGGCAAACGCAGTTATGTGCTTGCCAAAGAGTTGGAAGAGGGCGTACATACCGTGCGGGTGGTGAAATCCACCAGCTCGCAGAACGGCGCGGTGCGGGTCTCGAAATTTCAGACGGACGGAAAGTTCCTCCGCCCCGAAAAAAAGGACCGTTTGCGCATGGAATTTGTGGGCGACTCCATTACCGTGGGCGCGGGGCTTTACGGGAAAGCGGGCGTCGCTTGCGCCGTGGACAATTCCGACGCCGCAAAGTGCTATGCTTACCTCACCGCGCAGGCGCTCGACGCAGACTTTTCCATTGTGGCGACCGAAGGCATCTGCGTGAAAAAGCAATTCGTGCTTCCGTTCGCCATGACGGAGATGTATGAACAATATTCTTCCTTGACGACAGGCAAATATCCCTATCCCGAAGAGACGCACGATGTGGTGGTGATCGCGCTCGGCACCAACGACGGCTCCTATATGGGCCGCGACAAGACCTACACGCAGGAACTGTTTGCCGCGGACTATGCCGAACTTCTCGATCTGGTGCGTTCCAAAAACCCGCACGCCAAAATCGTGTGCGTTTACGGCATGATGTATTTGAACGCCGCCATCGAAAACGGCATTAAGGCGGCGATTGCGCAAAAGGGCGACCCTGCGATCAGCTTTTTACAGCTCCCCACGGACAACGCGGGCGCGGAGGGCCACCCCTCCCTCGACGGAGCGGTAAAGCAGAGCGAAGCGTTGACAGAATATCTCAACGGGATTTTATAAACCTTAAAGGCGCGGGCCGCGGCGGCAATTTTGCCGCCGCGGCTCTTTCTGTTTTGTATGAGAGACAATGAGATGCGCGAAAAATTCCCCGCATTGTAATAAGGTGAGATTTCTCGACTGCGAGGCTTACGCCTCTCCGCTCGAAATGACAAAAGAAAGCAAATGGCGTAGGGTTGCCGCAGCGCGACAAAGAGATGCGCCGCTTATAAGAAGAGGCACGCGTCGCCGAAAGAGAAAAACCGATACCGCTCTTTCACCGCTACTTCGTAGATGTGCAACACTTCCTCGCGGGAGCAGAGACAGCTCACGAGCATCAAAAGGGTGCTTTCGGGCAGGTGGAAATTGGTGATGAGCGCGTCTACGCACCTCATTTGATAGGGCGGATAGAGGAAGATCTGCGTTTCCCCGCTGCCCGCTTCGACCGTGCCGTCGCTACGGGCGACCGTTTCCAACGTGCGCACCGAAGTCGTTCCCACGGCGACGATCCGCCGCCCCTCCCGCTTTGCGCGGTTGATCTTTTCCGCCGCTTCCTCGCTCACCTCGTAATATTCGCTGTGCATCACGTGTTTTTCCACATCTTCGACCTTGACGGGACGGAAAGTGCCGAGACCCACATGGAGAAGAACTTCCACAATCTCCACCCCCATGCCGCGCAACTTCTGCAAAAGCTGCGGCGTGAAATGCAGGCCCGCCGTGGGCGCGGCGGCCGAGCCGTTCTCCTTGCAATACACCGTTTGATAGCGGTCGGGATCGGCGAGTTTTTCGTGGATATACGGAGGCAGGGGCATGGTCCCCGCGCGGGACAAAACGTCCTCAAAAGCGCCTACGTATGCGAATTTGACGATCCGCTCCCCCGTTTCGGTGACGGAGAGGACTTCGAGGGACAGCTCCTCATTGACGGTGAGTTTTGTGCCTGCGCGGCACTTTCTGCCCGGGCGGACAAGCACTTCCCACTCGTCGAGCCGCAAGCGTTTTAAGAGCAACACTTCCACCGCCCCGCCGTTTTGCGTGTGCGCGAAAAGCCGCGCGGGAAGCACTTTGGTGCGGTTGACGACGAGAACATCCCCCGCTTTGAGATACTCCGTTATGTCGCGGAACGTGCGGTGTTCGATCTGCTTGGTTTTGCGGTGATACACCAAAAGCCGCGACGAATCGCGCGGCTCTGCGGGAGTTTGAGCGATCAGCTCTTCGGGTAAATCGTAAGAAAAGTCGGATGTTTTCATGGTTTGAAATGAGGGGCATGCGGACATGTTTCGACAGGCTCAACATGACGTAACTTGGGAATCCCACACGCCATGACTGCGCCATACTGTCCACTTTTGCGACAGCTCCTCGGGGGAGGGCGAGAGATAGAAATATGTTTGCCCCCTCCCCTACCCCTCCCCCGACAAGTTGGGGGAGGGCAGGTTGATGTCAGTCGAAGACCGAGAGCTGTTTGCGGACGGATTCGGGGATGGGGACGCCCATGTGTTCGTAGCCGCCTTTGAGGCAGACCCGCCCGCGCGGGGTGCGCGCCAGGAACCCGAGCTGTATCAGGTAGGGTTCGTAGACGTCTTCGATCGTGTTGACGTCCTCGTTGATGGTCGCCGCCAACGTGTCGAGACCCGCAGGGCCGCCGTTGAATTTCTCGATCAGGGCGCGCAGAAGATTTCTGTCCGTTTCGTCTAAGCCGAGTTCGTCGATTTCGAGACGGGCGAGCGCCTTTTTCGCCGTCTCCTCCGTGACCGTAACGCTCCCCGAGACCGCCGAAAAATCGCGTACCCGCTTCAAAAGGCGGTTGGCAATGCGCGGCGTGCCGCGGGAACGGCGGGCGATCTCGAAACTGCCCTTTTCCTCCACGGAGATCCCGAGCGTGCGCGCGGAACGGGTGACGATCTTTTGCAATTCCGAGGGCGTGTACATATCGAGGCGGCAGAGAATGCCGAAACGGTCGCGCAAGGGAGAGGAGAGCATGCCCGCGCGGGTGGTCGCCCCGATGAGGGTGAACCGTTTGAGCGGCAGACGGATGTTGCGCGCCATAGGGCCTTTCCCCACGATGATGTCGAGCGCGAAGTCCTCCATTGCCGAATAGAGCGTCTCCTCCACCGTGCGGTTGAGGCGGTGGATCTCGTCGATAAACAGCACGTCGCCGTCGTTGAGATTGGAAAGGATCGCGGCGAGGTCCCCCTGCCGTTCGATGGCGGGGCCGCTCGTGAGTTTGATCTGCGAACCCATTGTATTTGCGATGATGTGCGCAAGCGTGGTTTTGCCCAGCCCCGGAGGGCCGTATAAAAGAACATGGTCGAGCGCCTCCCCGCGCGCCTTGGCCGCCGCCATGTAAACGGAGAGGTTTTCTTTCACCTTGTCCTGCCCGACGTATTCTTCCATCGTTTTGGGGCGGAGAACGTTTTCCTCTGCGTCGTATGCGCTTTTTGCGCCCGTTAAAAGCCGTTCCTCACCAAATTCATCGTATCCGTCGTTCAACATTCCGTTCCCCTTTTCCCTTTACATTCCGCGGATGGCGGTTGCGAGGATCTCCTCCACCGTCTGCGCGCCGCCCGCTCTGGCGCGCTCCACGGCGCGCGCGCTCTCCTGTTTGGTAAAGCCTAAACCCATGAGCGCCGCGACCGCCTCGTCGTCCCCCGCAAAGGAGGCCGACTGCGATTTGCCCGCGCTCTCCGCCCCGAGCAACTCGTCCGCGGAGATCTTGCCGTGTAATTCCAAAATGATGCGTTCCGCCGTCTTTTTGCCGACCCCCTTGACCGCGGAAAGCCGCTTGCTGTCCGCGGTTGCGATCGCCTCGGAGACCTCGGACGGCTTCATCGAAGACAGGATCGCAATCGCCATCTTCGCGCCGACGCCCTGCACGGACGTCAGCTTCAAAAAGAGCTGTTTTTCGTTTACGTCCGCAAACCCGAAGAGGGTGACGTCGTCCTCGCTCACTTTGAGATAGGTGTAGACCTCGCCGTCCTCGCCCGGTTTTACCCCCGAGAGCCGTGAAAACGCCGCGCCCGAGCAGACGATCTCATATCCCACGCCGTTCACTTCCAAAAGAACGTAGTCGTGGTCTAAGTATTTTACTTTTCCTTTTAAGTAACCTATCATGATGTTTTCCTGCTTTTTGTTGAAGTGTCCCCCCTCCCCTACCCCTCCCCCGCGGACGCACGTCCGCGGGGGAGGGTGAGATATAGAGAGATGTTGGTTCCCCTCTTCCCGTTACACGGGGGAGGGCGAGATATAGAGAGAAATGTTAGTTCCCCGCTTCCTGCCGCGGGGGGAGGGCGAGAGGTAGAGATTTCTCGACTGCGCTCGAAATGACAATTTGAGAATGCCCGCTGATATACCCATGCCATGCCCTCTACGCGGGGAGGGCGAGAGGTAGAGATTTCTCGGCTACGCTCGAAATGACAATACCCCCTTTCGGCACTGCGTGCCACTTTCCCCCGCTACGCGGGGGACAGCGAGAATAGAAAGAGGCTACCTTATGCCGAAGAGAGAGGCGAAACGGCTGGTGAACGCGTGGCAGAGCGCCACGGCGAGCGCGTCCGCCGCATCATCGGGGCGGGGAATGCTCTTTAAGCGCAGATGGCTCGCAACGACCCGCTGCATCTGCCCCTTATCCGCCGCGCCGTAGCCCGTGAGCGCCTGCTTGATCTGGTTGGGCGTGTATTCGAAGATCCGCCCGCACCGCTTGTTACAGGTGAGGAGCATGACCCCGCGCGCCTGCGCCACCGCAATGCCCGTGGTGATGTTCTTGGAAAAGAACAGCTCTTCCATTGCCGCCTCGTCCGGTCGGAACTTGTCGAAAATTTTATTGACGCCGTCTTCAAGGATGCAGAGCCGCACCGCAAGGTTTTCGTCGGGCGGCGTTTTCACCACGCCGTAATCCACAGCGGCGCAATTCCCGTGCGCGTCCTTTTCGATAACGCCGTAGCCCATCGTGCCGAGCCCCGGATCGAGTCCCAAAATTATCATAAGATGATTGTATAATAATTCGCTCCGTTTGTCAAGCGAAATGGAAAACCCCCGCGCGGGCGCTTGCTTTTTGTACCCGTTTGGAGTAGAATAAAGAAAATGAAAGAAAAACGTACTGCCACAAGAAAACTCGGAAAACTCTTTTATATCATCCTGATCGCGCTCACCGCGGTCATGCTCACGATGCTCAGCCTGTGGACCGTAACGGAGAAGCCGCTCTATCTCTATCTTCTTCTCGGAGTCTTCCCCGTTTATGTCTTTCACCTCGTGTTTCACCTTGTGCGCACGGACAAAGACTATAAAAAGCGGGACACGCAAAAGAGCGAGTTCCTCGCCGCGGCGCGGGATGAAAACGCGAAAGTGGTGTATATGACCTACCTCGGCAACAAACGGCGGGTAAAAAAGCCCTCGCAGACCAAAAAAGACTACCTCGTGGAGTTTTACTCCGCGGGCGTGGACACCGCGCTGTTGAAGCGGCACCTTTGGTACGATCTTCCCGAGGCGGACGAGGAGACCCTGCTCCGCTCCCGCATCGGGCAGCTTGAAATTCCTTTCCCCTTTCTCTCGGAAATTTCGGGGCGGACGCTACTCGTGCAGGAGGCGTTTTACCGCGCGGCGGAACATTCCCCCCTCTTTGCGTCCCTCTTCCGCGACAACGAGGTGATCCTCTATGGCGAATGACCTGAAAGAACTTCTCGCAAAGCTCGCAAAAGGGAACCCGTTCGGGGAAAAGGTGACCCTCGTCGCCGCGACAAAGACCCGCACGCTCGAGGAGATAAGTTGGGCGGTCGGGGCGGGTGTGACCGACGTCGGCGAAAACAAGGTGCAGGAATTTTGCGAAAAGTTCGGGCGCGTGGCGGGCGCGCGGTGGCACTTTATCGGACATTTACAGCGCAATAAGGTAAAGTACCTCATCGGAAAAACCGTACTCATCCACTCCGTGGACAGCGACGGCCTCGCGGAAGAGATCGCGCGGCTCTCGAAAAAAGCGGGGCTTACCACCGACATCCTCATCCAGATCAACATCGGCGCGGAGGAGAGCAAGAGCGGATACCCCCTCTTGGGCGGCATGGACGCCTTTATGCGGCTCACTGGCATGGAGGGGGTGCGCGTAAAGGGTTTTATGGCGATGCTCCCCCATACGGACAACGAGGCCGTACTCGTCCCGCTTTGCGACGAAATGCGCAGGCTGTACGAACAGGCGAAAGCGGTTTCGCCCGACGTGGAATATCTGAGCATGGGCATGAGCGGGGACTATGCGCTTTGCATCTCCCGCGGCGCCAACATGGTGCGCCTCGGGACCGCGATCTTCGGGGAAAGGCTCTTGCCTGCGGAAAAAAATTAAAGCGTAAAACATCGCCGCACCCACAAGGGGTGCGGCGATGTTCAAAATGTGGAGATTCGCCAATGATTTTCAGGAGTTTTCCATCAAATCGAATAGCTGTTTTTGCAGAGACGCGGGATCGCACACGTTCTTTACGGTGATGGCGCCCGTTTCCGCTTGCACGGTGAGCGCGCCGTAGCGGAAGATCCTCCCCGGAAGGGACACCTCCACGAACACGTTTTTCAGATCGGGAATGCGCGCCTCGAACTGCGTTTTATGGGACGTTGCAACGACGCGTAGGTTCGTAAACACGAGGCTGTAACAGATGTTCCGTTTGGTCAGGACCGCCGCGACTGCCGCCCACGCGAGCGCAAGCACGATCACGGCGACGGCGATCACCCCGCCCAACACGGCGGGAAGAGCTTCGCCGGCAAAAGACGCCAACCGCAACATACGGACCGTCCCCGGGAGAAAACCCCCTAAGCCGACGGCGGCGAAACAGGGTACCGAAAGCCAGAGCGCCGCGATCGACGCGCGGCTGATCTTTGCCGAACCCATGAGCTGCTCGCCCTCTTTGAGTTGCAATTCCTCGGGCCGCATACCTTATTTACTAATCGCACCCGCCATTGCTTTCGCCATCTGGTCCGCCTGCTGTTTCATGCGGTCCTCTTCGAACTGGTCGACCTGCGACATGATCATCTTTTTGAATGCATCTGCGTTTTTGATCGCGCCGAAGCGGTATTCTCCCGCCGCCGTGTTGATCTGAACGGTGCCGTAGTTGAAAATTTTGCCGAAGAACGGTTGCGTTACGGCGACGTTCTGGATCTTGTTGAGCGGTGCGTCGAGCGCCTGCGTGTTCGCCACGCCGATCTTCCCGATCACCCGCTTCGTGGTGACTGCAAGCTCAATGTTCTTGAAGCGCACGGTTGCGATGATCGCCTTGACCGTGGGGATCAGAAGGAGCCAGCAGAGCAGGATCCCCTTGATCCACGCCCCGACCAAAAACAGGCCGTTCAGATCCGCTTTCTTCACGATCGTTTCGTTTTTGCCGAGATTGTTTTCCACATACTTGCTCATTTTTAAATACCTCTTTGTCTTTTTTTGTCGAACTTTCGGTTCAACGGCAACATTTTAACCTAAAACAGGTTAAATGTCAAGCGTTTGGAGACACTTATGTTATAATTTTTTGGGAATTTTTTCGGAAATGAGAAGAGTATACCGGCGCATCAGAGATTTGCGCGAAGATAAGGATATGAGCCAGACGGAGATCGCGCGGATGCTCGGGATGTCCCAGACGGGCTATTCCAAATACGAGACGGGCGAAAACGACGTCCCGACAGACGTTCTCATCCGCCTTGCCGAGTTCCACAACACGAGCGTGGATTATCTGCTCGGATTGACGGACAATCCGAAGCGGTACGACCCTCCTCTTTCCCATAAAAACTAAGCCGCCCGAAAAGGGCGGCTTTCTTGATTGCGGAAACCTTGCAAAGCGTTTGCTAATTTTTCCCAAAACGGATATAATAATCTGTGTAAACACGAAAAGGAGGAAGTATGCCCTCTTCCATTACCCACCAACTCATCGCGGAAGAAGCGCTGAAACTGCTCCCGCCCGAAGCGAAAGCCGCCGCGGAACGCTTCCCCGACGAATATTTTCTCGGCTGTCAGGGACCCGACATGTTTTTCTTTTACCGCATCGGGAACAAGAGCGAATATAACCTCGGCAAGTTTTTGCACCGCTACCGCGTATACGACGTGTTCTCCCTCTTTTTAAGCGCCCTGCGCGGAAAAGAGGGCGCGCCCCGCTTCGGGGAAACGGAAAAAGCGCAGGCGCTCTCCTACGTTCTCGGCTACATTACCCACTATGCCGCGGACACCGCATTCCACCCCTTTGTATACAACTATCTCAAAGAGTACCGCTGTGAAAAGCGGGTACACCAACAGATGGAAAACGACTGGGACGTGTGGTTTTTGCGGGAAAAGAAAAACGCGGAAGCCGAAAAATTCCGCTTTGCATTTTCCCCCGCGAAGATCATCGGGGACGGCGCGGCGGCGCGGCTGTACGCCTACCTCGCGCTGGGATTGGAACGCGAAGAGGTGACAAAGGCGCGCTTTGCCCGCGGCGTGAAAAACTTTTCCCGCTACCTCAAATTCTTCCACGGGAAGTGCTACTCCGCCCAGCGCGGTTGGGAACGGACGGAAAAGTTCTTCCATGCAAAGCGGTTCCTCTCCCGCCTCTTTCCGCGCGAAAACCCCGACCCCGCTTTCCTCTCGGGGGAACATTTTTGGGAGCTTTCCGAAGAGCGCGGGCATAACGCGGACGAACTGTTCGGCCGCGCCGTAAGCGAGGGCGCAAGGCTCGGAAAGATTTTTCTGAGCGTATTGCAGGACGGCGGGGAACTGCCCAAAGAGGAATTTTCGAACAGCTTGCTGACGGCAAAACCCGTGGAATGAGAGGATAACGAAGCGCGGCGGCAACTGCCTTTGCAGTCGCCGCCGCGCGTTTTTATGCTTTTTTGGAAAATTCACAGCCGCAATAGTTCTGGCGGTAGAGCGCATGCTCTCTGGAAAGCTCGATGGAGCGCAGATACCCGCCCCGCTTTTTGAAATCGCTCGGCAGATACTTTACGCCGTACTCCCTTTCGAGTTCAAAGCCGATCTCATTGATGAGCTTTGCGTTTTTGAGGGGCGAAACGGTGAGGGTCGTGCCGAAAAAATCGTATCCGCGCGCCTTTGCCTCTTGCGCCGTGCGTTCGAGGCGCAGGCGGAAGCACCGCGCGCACCGCGCGCCGCCCTCGGGTTCGCTTTCGTACCCTGCGGCGATCGCTTTATAGTCCCCGTGGGCATAGCCGCAATCGAGAAAGTCCGCCTGCCCCGTCTCTTTCAAGAGACGGATCTGCTCCGCCTTGCGCTTTTCGTACTCCTCCTCGCCGTCTAAATTGGGATTGTAATAAAACACCGTGGTTTTGAGCAAGGGGGAGACCTGTTCGAGACAGTAACTCGAACAGGGCGCGCAACAGCTGTGCAAAAGCAGGGTTCTGCCCGCGTTTTCGGCGAGCGTTTGGAGCATGAGAGCGTCGTAGTTGATGTTCATGAGGAAACCCCCTCCCCTACCCCTCCCCCGCGCGTTCCGCGCGGGGGAGGGCAAGAAAACGGAAAGAATTTTAGGAGACGAGTTCGCGCAAGAAATATTCGTGGACGCGCACGTCATCCGTAAGTTCTGGGTGAAATGCGGTGGCGAGCATATGTCCCTGCCGCACCGCGACGATCTTTCCGCCGCAAGCGGCGAGCGTCTGCACCTCGGGAGCGGCCCTCTCCACATAGGGCGCGCGGATGAACACCGCGGGAAAATTCCCGATTCCCTCGAAAGGGATGTCCGCACGGAACGAACCGAGCTGGCGGCCGTAGGCGTTGCGCCTGACCGTGACATTCAGCGTGCCGAACCAGACGTTTTCGTCGTTCGACAGCGTTTTGGCGAGCAAAATCAGTCCCGCGCAGGTACCGAACACGGGAAGCCCGCCCGCGATCGCCTCTTTCACGGGGTCTAGAAGCCCCTCTTCGCGCAACAGTTTTCCCTGCACGGTGGACTCCCCGCCGGGGAGAATGATACCGTCCAGACCGTCGGTAAAATGCTCTCTGCGCCTGATCTCTTTATAGGACGCGCCGAGCGTTGCGAGCATTTTTTCATGCTCATAAAACGCCCCTTGCAGAGCGAAAACGCCGATCATTTGCCCCGCTCCGCCATGAGGAGAGCGATCTCCTGCTCGTTGATGCCGACCATCGCCTCGCCGAGGTCCTCGGAAAGCTCCGCCAAAATTTTGGGATCGTTGTAGTTTGTGACTGCCTGCACGATGGCGCGGGCGCGTTTGGCGGGATTGCCCGATTTGAAGATGCCGCTTCCGACGAACACCCCCTCCGCGCCGAGCTGCATCATGAGCGCCGCGTCCGCGGGAGTCGCCACCCCGCCCGCCGCAAAGTTGACGACGGGGAGTTTGCCGTTGTCGTGGACATATTTTACCAGCTCGTAGGGAACGCAGAGCTGTTTCGCCTCTTCGAAAAGTTCGTCCTCGCGCATGGCGGCGACCTTTCTGATCTCGCTCATCATCATGCGCATGTGGCGGACCGCCTGCACCACGTCGCCCGTGCCGGGTTCCCCTTTGGTGCGGATCATGGAAGCGCCCTCGGCTATGCGGCGGAGGGCTTCGCCCAAATCGCGCGCGCCGCACACGAAAGGAACTTTGAACTGCGTTTTGTCGATATGGTATTTATCGTCGGCGGGGGAAAGCACCTCGCTCTCGTCGATGTAGTCGATCTCGATCGCCTCCAAAATCTGCGCCTCGGCAATGTGGCCGATGCGGCATTTTGCCATGACGGGAATGGAGACGGCGCTTTGGATGCCCTTGATCATTTTGGGGTCGGACATGCGGGAGACCCCGCCCGCCGCGCGGATGTCCGCGGGGATGCGTTCGAGCGCCATGACCGCGCACGCGCCCGCCTCTTCAGCGATTTTCGCCTGCTCGGGCGTGGTGACGTCCATGATGACCCCGCCTTTGAGCATCTGCGCCAAATTCTTATTGAGTTCATACCGTTCGTTCATTTTGATACCTCTTTGCGATTTCGCGCCTATTATAACACGCACGGGAGAAACAGTCAACTTATTTTGGGGGAAGCGTAAAAGAACGGGGGGCGAACCCCCCGTTCCCTTTGTTTGCAACTGCTTATTCCGCCGAAAAATCTTCCTTGCCGACGCCGCAGAGCGGGCAGGTGTAGTCGTCGGGAATGTCCTCCCACTTGGTGCCGGGCGCTATGCCGTTATCGGGATCGCCCGCCTCTTCATCGTAGGTGTAACCGCAGACGTTGCATACGTACTTCATTGTTTTCTATCTCCTTTTTTGAATTTTTTTGGAATAAGGTTGCCCCCCTCCCCTACCCCTCCCCCAACAAGTTATGGGAGGGCGAGAAAGAAAGCGCCCACCCCCTTAGTCCCCCTCCAATGGAGGGGGTCCCATTTACCCCGGTGGGTTATTTCTTGCCCCTCCCACGAAGGCGGGTTAGGCTTTTATCTGCCGAGAATGTCGGCGGCGATCTGCGCGCCGAGGGAGCGCAAGCGTTCCGCCTGCTCCTCCTTGACCGAGGAGAGGACCGTCACTTTTTCGCCGATTTGCGCCATTCCTTTCCACTCGCCGATGAGTTCCTGCATGAGCTTGCCCGCCTGCGGCGACCAGCTCCCGTTTTCGACGAGCGCATACTTCCTATTCTGGAAATTGTGCGCCGCGAGGTCGTGCAAGAGCTGTTCCATCGGCAGGAAAATGCCGTTGTTGTACGTCGCCGAGACGAACGCAAGGTGGGAATAGCGGAACGCTTCGGAAACGAGCAGGGAAAGTTCGGTCTGCGAAACGTCGTACACCTTGACGGGCGCGCCGTTTCGCGCAATGGCCGTAGCTAAAATTTCGGCGGCATTGCCCGTATGGCCGTGAATGGTGCCGTAAAAGACGACCGCGCCTTTCTCCTCGGGTTGGTATTTGCTCCATGTATCGTATAACGCGAGATAAGAGCCGAGATCTTTCCGCCAAACGGGGCCGTGGAGCGGGCAGATCATTTTGACGTCAAGCCCCGCCGCCTTTTTGAGAACGGCCTGCACCTGCGCGCCGTATTTGCCTACGATGTTGAAATAATACCTGCGCGCGTCGGACAAAAATTCTTCCATGAAATTCACATTGTCCGCAAAGATACTGCCGCCCAACGCGCCGAACGTGCCGAACGCGTCCGCCGAAAAGAGCGTCCCCGTCAAGGTATCGAATGAGAACAGCACCTCGGGCCAATGTACCATGGGCGCGGCGACAAAAGTAAAACTGTGCTTGCCCGCAGTGAGAACATCCCCCTCCTTGACGACTCTGACGTTCGCGCCGCCGAACGGGAAAAAGTTTTGCATCATTTGCGCCGCTTTGGCGCTCGTGACGATAACCGCCGCGGGATAGGTCTTTATAAGCCGCAAAAAGGTTGCCGAATGGTCGGGTTCCATGTGATGGACGACGAGATAATCGAGCGGCCTCCCGCCGAGCGCCGCTTCGACGTTTTCGAGATAGAGATCGGCAACGGAAGGGTCCACCGTGTCGAATAAAACAGTCTTATCGTCGAGCAACAGATAGGAGTTGTAGGACACGCCGCGCGGCACGGGATAGACGTTTTCAAACAGCGAAAGCCGCCTGTCGCTCCCGCCGACATAAAAAAGGTCTTCGGAAATGGGAAAGATGTTGTGCATAAGCTCTGCTCCTTTTTTCAAAAGCGGATATTAGTTTACCATATTATGGGCAAAATTGCAAGCGGTAACGCAAAATAAGGAGAGATTTCTCCACTCCGCCTTCGGCTTCGGTCGAAATGACAAAGGCGCGAGGCGAAATGATAAAGAGCCGCACGGGTCGAAATAACAAAGAGCCGCGCGCGGGCAGGAATGCCCGCGCGCGGCGGCTGAATTTGAGGTTGGTTACATAGCGGGACCCGTGGCGGACGGAGTGTAGACGCGCGCCGCAAGCTCCTGGTTGAGCGCGTAAAGCCCCTTTGCGTCCTGGCCGAAGAGCTTGTACTTCTTGACCATATCGTCGGCGTTCGTCTCCTCTTCGCCCTGCTCTTTGATGAACCAGTCGAGGAACTGCATGGTGCGGTAGTCTTTCTGCCCGAACGCCTCGTGGTAGATGCCCGTGATGAGCGAGGTGACATACTGCTCGTGTTCGTAGCCCGCGAGAAGAGGGTCGAGGTGGGTCTTAAAGGTCTTGTCGGGTTTTGCGATCTCAACGAACGTGACGCGGTGGCCGTTGTTGATGAGGTAGCGGCGGAGCATCATGGCATGGTCGCGCTCCTCCTGCGCCTGCACTTCGTACCAATGCGCGAAACCGTCTAACCCCTCGTCCGCGTAGTAGTTGGCGAAATCGAGATAGAGATACGCCGAATAGAGTTCCTTGTTGATCTGCTCGTTGAGCATTGCCGCGATTTTTTCGTTTAACATTTTTTATTTTTCTCCTTTTTTGGATTTTTTCGAAATGAGGTAGAGATGTCTCGACTACGCTCGACATGACATATTAGAAGCGCGGCTCGGAATGACGCGCAGGCAGTATAATGCGGGAAGAGCCGAACGCAGTGAGCAAAGAAACCGACGAAACCTTTACGCTTTATTCTTTACTTTCATCAAGCGGATAATGGCGGCGCGCTCGTTTTCATCCAGCTTGTCGCGGATGTACTTGATCGTCTCTTCGAGCTGCGGAATCATGACATATTCGAGCGCGTTGACGCGCCGTTTGTTCCGCTCGATCTCGTCGGCAAGCAAGCGCACCGATTTTTCCACCGCCGCGAGCTTTACAAGCAGCGGCAAGAGCTGTGAAACCTGCCGCACGCTCTCGTCCGCTTCGCTCGTGATCTCGGAATAGGCGTAAGGGAGACCCGCCGCGTCCGCGCTGCTAAGCTCGATTTTGGGGACGTCCACCCCCATCACGCTCTCCACGCCGCACTCCGCCTCGACCGCCGACGTGGGCATGGCGAACGCCGTTTCCACCGCGTATTCGGGCGTGAGGGAGCGCGCCACGGAAAATTGCCGCAACGTTGCGGAGAGCGCCTTTTCCACTTCGTCTCTTAGGCGCTTATTTTCACGGATGATGAGGGTAAACCGCCGGATCATTTCGTCCGACTTATCCTTTAAGAGCTTATGCCCGCGCACGGCCGTAGAAAGCCGCGCTTTGAGCTTTTTCAGCTCCATCCGTGTTGGATTGACGTTTAATCTTGCCATGATGATTTGGAAATTAGGTGAGATTTCTCGGAATGTCATTCTAAATCACGTCATGTTGAGCGGAACGCAGTGGAGTCGAAACATGTCCTTTTATAATGCGGACACCCTTCGACGGAGCTCAGGGTGACGTGATTAAAATAGTGCTCGGGGCAGGGTGACGTATTTTAGAGTACACCCACCCCCTTGATCCCCCTCCCGAGGAGGGGGTAAACGAGGTGACCCCCTCCCCTACCCCGTTGTGCAAGGGAGGGCGAGAGATGATATTATTCGGGCAAATATTTGTTGAGGTATTCCTCACGGATACGTTTGAGTTCGGTTCTGGGTAAAATCTTCAACAACTTCCAGCCGACGTCGAGCGTCTCCTCGATGGTGCGGTCGGTCTCGAAGCCCTGGTTGACGTATTCCTTTTCAAACTCCTCGGCAAATTTTGCATACAGCTTATCCACGTCCGAAAGCGCCGCCTCGCCCAAAATCGCCGAGAGTTCCTTGCTCTCCTTGCCCCGCGCATACGCCGCAAACAGCTGGTTCATGGTGTCCGCGTGGTCCTCACGCGTCTTGCCCTTTCCGATGCCCTTGTCTTTCAGACGGGAGAGGGACGGAAGAACGTCGATGGGCGGGTTGAGACCCTTTTTGTAGAGGTCGCGGGAGAGAATGATCTGCCCCTCGGTGATGTAGCCCGTAAGGTCGGGAATGGGGTGGGTCTTGTCGTCCTCGGGCATGGTGAGAATGGGGATCTGCGTGATACTCCCCTCCTTTCCTCTGATCCTGCCCGCGCGCTCGTACAGCGAGGCGAGGTCGGTATAGAGATAACCGGGGTACCCGCGCCGCCCCGGGACTTCCCGCCGCGCCGCCGAAACTTCGCGGAGCGCCTCCGCATAGTTGGTGATGTCCGTTAAAATGACAAGCACGTGCATGCCGCACTCAAACGCGAGATATTCGGCGCAGGTGAGCGCCATGCGCGGCGTTGCGATACGCTCGACCGCGGGGTCGTTTGCAAGGTTGGTGAACAGCACCGTGCGCTCGATCGCACCCGTGCGCTTGAAGTCCTCCACAAAGTACTGCGCTTCTTCAAACGTAATGCCGATCGCGGCGAACACGACCGCAAACTTGCTGTCTCCCCCGCGCACCTTTGCCTGCCGCGCGATCTGCGCCGCGAGTTCGGCGTGCGGAAGCCCGCTCATTGAGAACACGGGGAGTTTCTGCCCGCGCACGAGGGTGTTGAGGCCGTCGATCGCGGAGATTCCCGTCTGGATAAATTCGTTGGGATAGTCGCGCGCGGCGGGATTGATGGGTTCGCCGTTGATGTCCGCCATCTTCTCGGGAATGACGGGCGCGCCGCCGTCGCGGGGGTTGCCCATGCCGTCGAATACCCGCCCGAGCATGTCGCGCGAGACGGCAAGTTCCTGGCTGTGGCCCAAAAAGCGCGCCTTGCTCGTAGAAATTTGCAACCCTTGCGAATTTTCGAAGAGCTGTACGACCGCCTTATCGCGGTTAACTTCCAGCACCTTGCCGCGGCGGGTCTCCCCGTTTGCGCAGACGATGTCCACAAGTTCGTTGTATTTGACCCCCTCTACGCCCTCGACGAGCATCAAGGGACCCACGACTTCACGGATGGTCTTATATTCCTTATACATCTTCGTTCCCTCCCTGTTCGAGCGCCTTGATCTCCGCGTTCATCACGCGCAAAATTTCGTCGAACTCGGCAAGATCTTCCTCGGGAATGTACTTCGCCCGCCCGATCTTTTCCTTAAAGGAGCAGGCAAGAATGTCGTCAAGCGCGACGTATTGCCCGATCGCCTCTTCGGAAAGGCGGTAGAACTCGAAAATGAGCCTGAGCATCAGAAGCTGTTTCCGCATGGACGTGTAGGTGTCCACCTCGTGGAACGCGTTCTGGTGCAGATAGTCCTCGCGGACGGTCTTTGCGGTCTCCATGACGAGACGGTCCCGCGAGGAGAGCGCGTCCATGCCGACGAGACGCACGATCTCGTCGAGCGCCGCCTCCTCCTGCAAGATCGTCATCACGAACTGGCGGTATTTCAAAAAGTCCTTGCCGACCTGTTCGTTATACCACTCTTTCATCTTGTCCGCATAGAGGGAATAGCTGATGAGCCAGTCGATCGCGGGGAAGTGCCGTTTGTAGGCGAGCGAGGACGAGAGGCCCCAGAACACTTTGACGATGCGCAGGGTCGCCTGCGAGACGGGTTCCGAAAGGTCGCCCCCGGGAGGCGAGACCGCGCCGATCGCGGAGACTGAACCCACCCTGTTTTCGCCGCCGAGCAGCTTTACAATGCCCGCGCGCTCGTAGAACTCCGCAAGACGGCTCGAAAGATAGGCGGGATAGCCCTCGTCGCCGGGCATCTCTTCGAGACGGCCGCTCATTTCGCGGAGCGCCTCCGCCCAGCGGGACGTGCTGTCCGCCATGATCGCAACGTTGTATCCCATGTCGCGGAAATATTCCGCGATCGTAATGCCTGTATAAATAGACGCTTCGCGCGCCGCCACGGGCATATCGGACGTGTTGGCGATGAGTACCGTGCGCTTCATGAGCGGCTCGCCCGTTTTGGGGTCTTTGAGTTCGGGGAACTCGTTCAGAACGTCCGTCATCTCGTTGCCGCGCTCGCCGCAACCGACGTACACGATGATGTCCGCGTCCGCCCACTTGGCGAGCTGGTGCTGGACGACCGTTTTGCCGCTCCCGAACGGACCGGGAACCGCCGCAACGCCCCCTTTGGCAATGGGGAAGAGGGTATCGATCACCCGCTGGCCCGTTACCATCGGCTGAACGGGATCGAGTTTTTCCCGATACGGTCTGCCCTTGCGGACAGGCCACTTTTGGAGCATGCATACGGAGCGTTTGCCCGTTTCCGTTTCGATCTCGGCAATCGTATCCTCGATCGTGAAATCCCCCTCCTGGATGGAGACAATGCGTCCCTTTACGCCGAACGGCACGAGAATGCGGTGTTCGACGATTTCTGTCTCCTGTACCGCGCCGAGAACGTCGCCCGCCTCCACTTCGTCGCCCGCTTTTTTGCGCGGGACAAAGCGCCACTTCTTTTCGCGGTCGAGACGGTTGACGGAAACGCCGCGGGAAATGCGGTCCCCGTAGTTCCAGTAGAGCGTGGTAAGGGGACGCTGGATCCCGTCGAAAATGCCCGTGATAAGCCCGGGCGCAAGCTCCGCGGAAAGCGGCTCGCCCGTGGGCCATACGTCCTCCCCGGGGCCCAGCCCCGACGTCTCTTCATAGACCTGTATCGACGCCTTGTCCCCCCTCAGCTCGATAATCTCACCGATGAGACCGAGCTTGGAGACCCGCACGACGTCGTACATCTTGGCATCCGCCATATTCTCCGCCACGATCAGCGGTCCAGATACTTTGACTGTTTTCCCTGTCATATCCTGCTCCGTAAATTTTCTCCGCACAATTCGTCCGCAAGCCGCGCGAAGTTACTTTTGAAATAAAATATCGACCCCCAAAGCGCGCTCCATTGCCGATTTGAGCATTTCGTCGCCGTAGCCCGCGGAACCCTTTCCCGACGGAACGGTAAGCACAACGGGATAGGGCGACTCGTCGAAGCGCTTCAAAAAGTCTCCGAGCGCGCGGGAAAGCTCTTCGGTGAGAAAGATCACCTGATATTCCTGCGCAACTTTCCGCAAAATGTCCCGCGCCTTTTTTTCGTCCGCGGCGGGGAACGCCGCCACGCCCGCCGCCTTGAACACCATGATGCTGTCGCCGTCGCCGACGATCGCAATTTTTCCTTTCATACCGTTCTCAGTCTCTTTTTGATCTCTTGTTCGGGCAGCCCCGCGTTGAGGCAGACGAGCAGAATGCGCACGTTTGCGATCTCCGCCCTGCGGCGGAACACATAGTACAAAAACGGCTCCTTGCCCGCAAGCTCGTACTTATACGCCGCAAAATACTCCGCCTCGAACGATTCGAGCGCGCGCTCCGCTTCGGTAAACGGCTTTCCCGCCTCCTTTGCGGCGGCCGCGCATTTGTAAAAATCCGCATACGGGGTGCCTTTCAGCGCCTCCCCGTTCCCCTCGGAAACCGCGGCGAGCTGCTCCTTGTCGAGCTTTCCGCCCGCAAGGTAGCTTTCAAGGGCAAAGTCTTTGTCCTGCGCGCGCAAGGCGATGAGAATGTTCGTTCTGTCCGCCCTGCCCGCAAGTAATTTTTTGAGCATGGGGCTTGTTTTGCAGACGGCTTTCAGATGAGCGAACAGCGCCTTGTCGAACGCCGCGCCGATCTTCGCGCCCGTCGGCTCTTCCTCGTTGAGACATGCCTGCGCGGCTTCACAGAGCTCAGGCGGGAGCGGGGAAAGATCGCCGCTCTCCAACGCCGCTTTCAGCTGTTCTGCGGGAAAGATCCCCGCGGGCGCAAGCATGTTATCCGCGTCCGTGCCGAGCAGTTGCGCCTTGACGAGCGCTTTCATGTTGTGGAAGTCTCGCGGGGCGAGCAAATACTCCTCCGCCGCCCGCGACGGGGCGTACTCGCGGATGAACCCGTCGAGACGGGCTTCTTCCGCGCGGCACAAACTCTCGCCGTCGGAGCCTTTCGCCTCGCCGCCGAAGCCGCTCTCCGAAAGGGTGCGGAAAGCCTCCTCCGCGCTCATTTCCGCCAAACGGAGCAACTTTTCGCCCAAAAGGGCCTTTTCACGGACGGCGATGACGCCGTTTGTATACACGGTTGCAAGCATTATTTGAATAACTGCGCGGCGAGCGCGGGTTCGTTCTTTTCGCGGTCGAGCGCAAGGAGCGCGCGGAACGTAACGTCTTTATCGCACGTTTTTCCGAGGAGCAAAAATCCGCCGCCCGTCCCCGCGCGCGTTTTGCCGACTTTGAGGTTCTTTTCGGCGATCACGGAAAGGCGCGCCGCTTTTGCCGCATAGGGATAATCGGCGGCAAACACCACCTCGTCCCCCTCCTCCGCGTTCTCTTTGAGAAGCCGTTCGACGAGCGCAAGGCTTTCATGTTCGCCCAAAGAGAGCAAACTCTTCAACGCGCGGGCGTAAATTTCGTCGATGACCCGCCGTTTTTCGGCAAGCAGAAGTTTGGAAGAATCCAGCCGCGCCGCCGCGGCTTTCCCCTCGGAAATGCGTTTCGCGCGGGCGGCGATCTCCTCTTCCGTTTCGGCTTTGAGTTTCTCCGCGGCGGCGTTTGCCTCCGCCACCCTGCTCTCCGCCTCTCTTTGCGCCTCCTCCACGATCGCCTGCGCCTCGCGCTCGGCGTCCGAGAGAATGCGCGCTATAATATCTTCCTTACCCATATCAAAGCGCCAGAATGACGAGCAACGAGACAACGAGTCCCAAAAGCGCGTAAAACTCGATCATTGCGGGACCCATTGCGATCTTGAAGCCCAAGCTGTCCTGTTTTGCCGCCGCGTAGATGCAGTTGACGGAAGCCTTTGCCTGAAAGAACGCGGAAACGAAGCCCGAGATCGCCATCGGCAGGCAGGCCGCAAAAATCGCCCAGCCCTGCGCGGTAGCCATGTCCATGCCCAGCTTGTTCGAGGCGAGAATGGCGACGAGAAAGCCGTAAATACCCTGCGTGGCGGGCAGAAGCATTAAAACGACGAGCTTGCCGAATTTATCAGGTTTTTCGCCCAAGACCCCCGCCGCCGCGCTCGACGTCTTATAAAGACCGAGGCCCGAGCCGACGCCGCAGAGGATCACGCAGAGCGCAATCCCGATGACTGCGACAACGTAACCTGTTGTGAACATTTTTTTACCTCCAAAAGTTTACACTTGATTTTCCGAAATTAAACCACGCGCACATATTTCCGTGCGGAACCGAGAGGAACGAAGAGTTCGCCTTCGCCCTCGTAGAACCTGCCGAAAAATTCCACGTATTGCAGACGCGCCGTGTGGATGTACGCACCGAGCAGGCTGATCGCAAGATTGAATACATGCCCCACGACCATAAGGACCGCCCCGACAACGACGAGCGCGGACCCCGAGGTGAGAAAACTTACCGAATACTGCGAGATGATCTGCGCGATGACCGCGCCCGTCAGCATCAGCCCGTAAAGACGGATATAACTCAATACGTCTGTGAAATAGTTGATCAGACCGTAAAGCGAGCCGAACCCTTTCGTAAATTTTCCGAGCAATTTTTCGTGCCGCCCCGCCGTGAATACGGCAACGACGAGCATGGCGCCCGCCAAGATACCGCCCGCCGCCGCGAGGAAAGAAAGATGAAATTCTTCCACAAGCCCGACGATCGCAAGCTCCGCGCCTACCGAAAAGAGCGCCCATATACCGCCGTCTAAAATGCCGTCGAGCGGTTTCCCCCGCCGCCAAAGCTGCGCGCATTTGCACAGATACCCCGCCGCGAGTTGTACCACGCCGATGAGCAGGGAAATCACGAGGACCCCCGGAATGGAGATGCCGACCAGATTATACATCTCGCTCTGCGCGTCGGGCATGACGGTGAAGGGCAAAAATTGCATTCCCAGAATAGAATTGAACAAAAAGCCCCAGATGACGGCGAAGACGCCGCCGATCGCAAACACGCCCGCAAGCGACTTTATGCCGCCCTTTTGCCGCGCGCGGTTTTTATAGTACAGAAATCCGCCGCCGAGCATCATCATAAGGCCATAGCCGACGTCCGCCATGATAAAGCCGATAAACAAGCTGTAAAAGAAAGACATCACCGTGTTTGGATCGAGTTCCCGCGCGTTCGGCGGGGAGTACATATTCGTGATCGTCTCGAAATTTTCGACAACTTTATTATTCTTTAAGAGGGTGGGGATAAACTCGTCTTCTGCGGGGTCGGAAAATTCATAAAATACCGTGATCCCGCTCCCGTCCAGCGCGGCCTTTACGTCGTTTTCTTTGGCGGCGGGAACGAACGCTTCCAAAAGGAACGTGCGCTCCGTTCCGCGCATTTTTTCCGCCTGTTCCGCTTTTTCCAGCTCAAAGCGGAGGGCGTCGCAACCGATCTTCAATTCCTTGACGGAGGGAGACAGCCCGAACAGCTTCTCTTCCGCCCGCGCGGCGCGCTCTTCTTCCGCCCGCACCCGCTCCCCGAGCGAGAGGAGAAGCTCCTCTCCCGTACAGTCGTCACGGTAGGGACAGGCGGTAAACCCCGCCGCGCCCAAAATAAGCTCGGCTTCCGCCAGCGCGCTCTTGTGGACGGTGACGGAAAGCAGAACGTTTTCCCCCTCCCCGTCCGCTTGATAGGCGGCGAGGGAAAGCCCGTCGAGCTGCTGCCGGCAAGTCTCCCACAGATTTGCGGGAACGAGGCCCAATTTCGTGACCGTATGTTTCGTATCCGTATAAGAAGTAAACTTCCGCGCGCTGCGGTAGGGAAGCGCCGCCGCGGCGGCGCGCTCCAAACGCGCCCGCTCCGCAAGCGCCGCGTCTCTCTCCCCCGCCAAAAGACCGATCTCTTTGACGATCTCTTCCACCGCGGAAAGATTGTTCCGCGCGGCGAGAAATTCCGCGTAGCTGACCGAAATCTCCCCGTTCGGAGAAAAATCTTTGACGTCATGCGCTTTGGCGTATTTTACCGCCTCGCGCGTGAGCAGGTCGAGCGCTTCCTCCCAGCTTGCGAGGCGCGCGGCAAGCTCGCCGCCCTCCTCTTGCAGGGGCCGCGTTCCCTCTTCCTCGGCGCGGAGCTTGATCTCCGCCGCGCCCGTGCGTTCGAGAACGTCGAGCGTGCGGTCCCGCTCGTAAGAAAGCGCGATGAGATTGAGTTTTCTCATCCGCTCGATCACTTTGCGATCCTCCCCACGATCTCCGCCACATACGCATCGGTATGCGCGAGAACGCCGTCGGCATATTCTTTCGCTTCGGCCTCCGCGAGTCCGAGCGCGCGCTCATAAGCGGCCGACGCTTCCGCCTCCGCTTTCCGTATCCCGTCCGCGCGCAAAACGGCGCAATCGGTCTCGGCGGCTCTCACAATCTCGCCCGCACGCTTTGCCGCTTCCGCAAGCAATGCCGCGGCGCGCTCCTCGCCCGCCGACCTGCGCTCCACAGCCTCTTCTTCCGCCTTTGCGATCTCTCCGATGATGTTTTCTTCCATAATTTCCGTTCCGACGTAACTTAACTTATTTTATCATCTTGCCCAAAGGAAAGCAAGCGTTTTGGAAAACTTACTCAAAAATTCGAGCCGTTCCAGCCCCAGTCCGAAAGGCCGTGGTAGGTGACGTAGACCGCGCTTGCGGGTATGCCCAATTCCCCCGAAAGGATCGAGCAGATCCGCCCCGTCATTTTGTCGTAATCGGCGGACGACGCTTTGCCGAAGAGGCTGACCTCGACATACGCTCCCTTTTCGAGCTTTTTGCCCGCAAAGTAGAGATCGTAGCCGTCCGCAAAGCCGACCATGAGATAGCTTTCCCCTTTGTGCAAAAGGGAAACCGCTTCCCCGAGCTTTGCTTTGACGCGTTCTTTTTGTTCTTCCGTCAGTTTGAGCGTGATTTTACTGTCGATAAAAGGCATGATATTTCCTCCTGAATGATGGTTTTATGGGATACGTTCGAGCAAAACGAGCGTTTCCACCCACTTGGTTTGCGGGAACATGTCGAACGGACGCACGAGCTTGACCGCATACCGCGGCTCTGCGGGTTCCGCTTTGACAAGTTCTCCCCTTTCGTTCGGCTTCAAAGAACCCGTCAAAAGCCCTAAATCGCGCGCGAGCGTGGCGGGATTGCAACTCACCATGATAATCTTTTGAACCCCGCTTTCCGCCAAAGCGGCAATCACGGCGCGCTCCACCCCCGCGCGGGGCGGGTCGAGTACCACTGTGACGCGCCCTTTTTCGCGCGCAAGCACCTGCGGGAGAAGTTCTTCCACCGTGCCGTTGAGATTTGTCATCTTGTCCTTTAACCCGTTCCGTCCGGCAAGTGCGTCGGCGCAGGCGGTGGCTTCGGGGACGATCTCGATGCCGTAGGCCTTTTTGCATTTCTGCGCGAACATGGCGGTGAGAAGTCCCCCGCCCGCATAGCAATCGATCACCGTCTCGTCCTCGTCAACAAGGGAGACCGTGCGCTCGTACAGTTTGGCGCGCACGCCCTCGTTGACCTGCACAAACGTGTTCGCGCCCGCTTCGAAAGAGACGCCGCCCTCCGCGCACTCGTAAAAGCCCTTGCCTTTGAGCAGGGTAAATTCTTTGCCGAAAATGACGTTGGTTTTTTCGGGATTATAATTGAGGTAAAAACTGTATTCGGGAAAGATGCCGTCGAGCAAAAAGAGAAAATAATCCACGCCCGGAAGACGGCGCTCGGCGGAGACCAGTGTGACGAGGAACTTCCGTTTGAGTTCCCGCACCACGATGTGGCGGAGCTGGCCTTTGCCCGTCGTTTCGTCGTAGCCGTCCAGACCGCACGTCTCCATGAACTTATACACGGCGGCGATGAGCTTTTCCGACCATTCGGGATGGATGGGACAGACGGAAGTGGGAACGATGCGGTGCGAACGCTCGGCATAGAAGCCGACGACATTCTTGCCGTTCTGCCGCCCGATGGGAAGCTGTAATTTGTTGCGGTAACCGTACTCTTTCTCGCTCCGCTCGGTGCGGGAGACTTCGCACTCTATCCCGCCGATCTTTCTGAGCGCGTCCCGCACGAGATTTTGCTTGAACGTGAGCTGGTAGCGGTATTTGATGTGTTGCAAACGGCACCCGCCGCACCGCCCGAACACGGGGCAGACGGGGCGCGCGCGCTCTTCTGCGGGCGTGAAAATTTCCGTCGCTTTTCCGTAGGCGACGTTTCCCTTGCGGCTCAAAACCTTGATCTCCGCGCGTTCGCCCGGCAATAAAAAAGGCACGAAGAGAGTGACGCCGTCCTGACGGACGACCCCCTCTCCGTTCGTGCCGAGCGCTTCCGCAGTGCCGACGATGACGTCGTTCTTTTCCATGTCTTACCTCCGTATGCGGCGAACGGCCATGTCCGCCGAACGCTGGCAGAAGAATATCATGACGTCGTACACGACAAAAAACAGCGTGCCGCCGAGAAAGACGATGTAATAGAAAAAGCGGACGATGACGTCGGGGAATGGCATTCCCGCCATCACAGTGAGGACAAAGAACGAGAGCCACATGGAAAGATCGAACCAGACCGCTTTCCCGATGAGGCACAGCGCCTTGAACGGGGTGCGTTTGACGTATTTCTTTTGCAGATAATTGACGATGGGGTGCAACCCGAAGAATACCGCGTAAGGGACGATCTTCCACAGCGCAACGGGAAGCGCGATGAGGCCCGCCGCAAGAAAGGCGAGCAGGCTCCCCCATACGAAATCTTTGGACAGCGGCACCATGAGCGCAAAGGTCGCCACAAGATACCCCGTAGCGAGCAAAAAGGGATTGAGCGTGCCGAGCATGAGAAACCCCGCCGCAAACGCCGCCGCGAGGGCGGACAACGCGATCTCGAACGATTTCGTCGGCTTTTTCATACCCGTCCTGCGTTATCTGCAATTACAGCAGAGATTGAACAGGCAGTTGACGCAAAGGAACGTATAGCAGAAACTTGCGCAGTTGGCGCACCAGTTCCCTCCCATCTGCCCGTCGGCCGCGGGATCGGGGTTGATGTTTTCCGCCCCGCCCGTCTCTTGGCGGTAGTCCGCGCGGGCGCGCAATTTTTCATACGCGTCGCGGTATTTCTGGTTGCCGCCGTCAAGCTGCATGGCGATTTCGAGCTGTTTTTTGCTCTCGTTGATCCAGTTCTTTTTATAGAACACCACCGACTGTAAATAGTGCCATTCCGCGGTGCGTTCGTTGAACGAATCGAGCTTTTCCTGCGCTTCGGCGATCTTGCCCGCGCGGATAAGTTCGGCCACCTCGTCGAACGCGCTCTTGCCGCCGTCGTTTCTGCTCTTTTCGCGGCGCTCCCGCATGATCTCTTCGTAAGCGGCGTCGATCTTTTCGAGCATACGGGCGGCGTTATTGCCCGCCTCGCCGTCCAGCCAGCGCTCCTCATTGTATTTCTTTTTGAGATCGCGGTAGGCCTCCTTGATCTCCTCGTCCGTGGCGTTTTCGCTCACTTGCAGAATTTCGTAATTAGTCATGTCTTTGTCCCTTTGTTTGTTTCAAATCAGATTTTTACCGTCATCTTCTCGGGGGCTTCTCCCTTGAAAACGCGCATCGTTTCGAGCGGGATGCCGCGGAGAATGACGTTGTCCGTGAGATCGCGGTTGAAATAAAACCGGCAGCCCGACAGCCCCTCGCGCAGGTCGTAGAACAGCGCGTCGAACAGGAAACGGACGTCGTCTCCGTGTTTTTCGAGAAGCTCCTGTTTGCCCGCCGCGCCGTACTCCGCCGCAAAGGGGTTAAAATTCCCCTTTTTACGGTCCTTGTCGTAGTCGTCGAGCGCGTCAATGAGATATACCCATTTCCCGAGCGCGTAAAACAGCTCGTCCGTGCTTGCGCTTGCTTTCTCCCCCAAAAAGTGCCGCGAGAGCTTTACCATCATGTTCGCCGTGGGATCGGCGGCGCGGTCGACGGAAGCGTTTTCCCGCTCCGCTTTCGCCTGTTCCGCCATGTAGTCCTCGACGAGACAAATAAGTTCGGGGTAAGTCTTTTTCGCGCGCTTGAAGCCGCGCTTGAACCACAGCCGTTTCCCCCGTTTTTTTTCGCCGTCCCCGAGATCGTCGGTGAGTTTATAGTACACAAGCGCCGTGTTGAGCGCGCCCAGCTCTTTCGTCAGCGCGTCCGCCTTTGCAATGGGCCGCTTTTTGACGGCGTGTTCAAAACAGTTCTGTTTTTCGATCTCCACGTCCACGCCCGTCAGGTTGTGCAGGAGCGCGGAGAGAAAGGTCATGTCGTAAGAAAGCCCCAGCCGCGCCATTTGCCCGCAGGAAGCGCCGATGCCCTTGCAAAGCCCGCAATACAGCGCCTTATAGAGCATCATGTCCTTTACGAACAGGTTGGGCAGATCGTAGCGAACGTAGCCGAACATTATTCCCCCTGGTAAAAGCCCACCTTGCGGTAGACCTTGGAGAGCGTTTTGCGCGCGGTCTTATAGGCGCGTTCGGCCCCCGCGGCAAGAACGCCGCTCAAATACGCCTTGTCTTTGAGAATGCGCGCCTGTTCCGCCTGAACGGGGGCGAGCTTGTCCGCAACGGCCTCGCCCACCGCGAGCTTGAACTCGCCGTAGCCCTTGCCCGCGAAGTCTTTTTCAGCCTCCTCCACCGTCTTTCCCGTAAAGGACGCATAGACCGTGAGCAGGTTTGAAACGCCCGGTTTTTCGTCGGGAGCAAAGCGGATCTCGTTCCCGCTGTCCGTAACGGCGCGCTTGAACTTGCGCAGGATCGCGTCCCTGTCATCCGTGAGATAGACGGAGGCATTGGGATTTTCGTCCGACTTGCTCATCTTCTTCGTCGGGTCTTGAAGAGATGCGATCTTTGCGCCCTGCTTTAAGATGAGCGCTTTGGGGACGGTGAACGTCTCGCCGAAACGGTTGTTGAAGCGGATGGCGAGGTCCCGCGTGATCTCGACGTGCTGGGTCTGGTCCTGCCCCACGGGGACATAGTCCGCCTGGTAGAGCAGGATGTCCGCCGCCATCAGCACGGGATAATCCATGAGGCCCATATTGATATTGTCGGCGTGTTTCTGGGATTTATCCTTGAACTGCGTCATGCGCTCCATTTCGCCCACATAGGCGATGCAATTGAGGACCCACGCGAGTTCCGCATGCTGCGGCACCTGCGACTGCACATAGAGGGTGCATTTTTCGGGGTCGATCCCGCAGGCGATGTAGAGCGCCGCAAGTTCGAGCGTTCTTCTTCTCAGTTCGGACGGCTCCTGCCGCACCGTGATGGCGTGCATGTTCGCCATAGCGAAAAAGCATTCGTATTCCGCCTGCATCGAGAGCCAGTTCCGTATGGAACCGACATAGTTCCCGATGGTGAGATTTCCGCTCGGCTGGATCGCCGAATAGACCGTTTTTCTTTCCATTTTTTCACCGAACCTCAGTAATACAGGTAGATTATACCAAATTCTTCGGAAAATTGCAATGCCTATCCGTTATGTTTCGGTGAAAATTTATGAGGCATAGCGGGATTCCGCGGCGCGGACCGCCGTATTTTCGCCCAAGCGGAAGGCGAAATAGTTCTGCGTTCCCTCCTCGCGGGCGATGAAACCGCCCGCGCCCTCGCACACATAGGAGAACTTTCTTTCCCCGAGCGTGACGCCGTAGCCGCCGATCCGCAAGGTCCCGCCGTCCGTTTCGTATTCTCCCTCGCGCGCCGCGAGTGCGGCGTTATAGACGGAGTAAGCGCCCCCCTCCGCCGTCCGTTCTGTTCTGAAACGGAACTCTTCGCCGTACAGATCGAACGTAAACTCGTTTTCTCCGACGGTTTGATAGCTCCCTACCCGCCAGACGTTGTTTTTGCGGTAGTACGCCGCGCCGTCCCCCTGCAAAAAGAGCGCGCCGCCCTCCGCGGGGGTGTAGAGGCCGAACTCTTCGGAGAGCTTGACAAGCGTTCCGTTCGCGCCGAAGCGGAAGCCCGCCATGCCCGAGAGCGCGGGGAGCTCCTCCGACGAGAATACCACGATCCCCACGTCGGTGACCGTCACCGTTCCGCTGTATTCGGTCTCTCCGGCGGCGTATGTGCCGAGGCCGCATCCGTCGAGCGAAAGCGTTTCCCCGTCCCCGACGCGGTAGACGGCCTCTTTCGAGCGGTCGTAGACGCGATATTCGTCGCCGTACAGGCGGTAAGCAAACTCCTTTTCGGCGGAAAGGAAGAGCCGTTCCGCGGAATACATGCCGAAGTAGTCTTTCTCCGCGCGGTAAATCGCGCTCTTGCCGTCCGTTTGCAGGAAGAGTTCGCTCTTGCCGTCGGGCGCGGCGTATCTTGCGTAGCGCGCCAGAGTAAACTCCCCGCCGCCCAGCGTAAACCGCCAGAGTTCATTCCCGCGGACGATCTCCGCCGCCGACCCGTTCATGCGGTAGGGCGCGGAGAACTCTTCGTTCCCGTCCCGATAGTGCGCGGAGCCGAAGCCGTTGAGCGAAAGCACACTTTCCCCGTGCGTAAAGTCGCCAGCCGTATCCGATTTCAGACAGCCGAACACGCCGTTTTTCTCCTCGATCAGAAATGCCGCCGCACGGTCCCCGAACGCGCAACCGATGGTGTTCCGCCCCGAAACCGCATACGTTCCGTAAAGTTTCTCTTTGCCCGCGTAGATCGCGCCGTTCTTGCCGTCGAGAATGAGGAGCGCCTCCTCGCTTTCGGACAACACGGGGAACACGCCCGCCGTCATGGACGGATTTTCGCTCACCCGCTTTGCGGCGCGGTCCACCGTGAGCGAAAGGGTGCGGTAGGCGGTGCGCATCTCCTCGCCCCATAAGAGGAGCAGGGTTTCGTCCGCGTACACGACGTTCAGTTCGGACTGCCCGCCGAACATGTCGCGGTAAATTGCGCCGCCGAAGCCGTCGAGTTGAAGCGCGGGACCCCATTCGCTCTCGAACGCGCCGTAGTTTTCTTCGTCATAGACCAGATAGCCGCTTCCCGAAAGACGGAAACGGAAACTTTCCTCCCCCGAAAAGAGCCAGTCTTCGCCGTCCTTGCCATAAGCGCCCTCGGCAAGAATAAGGTTCCCGCCGCGGAGGACCGCTCCGCCCGCGCCGTCGAGGACGAGCGTCCCCTTTGCCCCCGTATAGGCGCCGTTTTCCTCCCCCGTTTGCACAAAACCGCTCCCTATAAGCGTAAATTTGAGGGGCGTTTCCGCCTGCACCGTGACGATATTCCCCTCCCGCGTGAACGGACCCGCAATCTCCCCGCTCTCCGCGCGGTACACCGCTTTCAACCCGTATCCGTCGAGCGTGAGCGTCCCCGCGGCGGAGACGTATTCCCCCGAAAGGGCGGGATCGAAGTAGAGGAACGCCTGCTCGCGCGCAAAGTCCTGTCCGTCCGACCACACCCGCTCGCCGAGCAAAATGCGGAACGGCTCCCCCTCTGCGGGAGCGAACTCCCACTCCCCGCTCTTTCCGCCGCCGCGGTAACTGCCCGCAAGAGCCGTCTCGCCCCGCTTCCATACCCCGCCGCCGTAGCCGTCGAGGGAGAGACGGTCGGATAAAAACGCGCCCGCGCCGAGATCGTAGGCGGTATAGGCGTTCTTTTCGTTCCCCTGCCTCAGGAACGTGTCCGTTCCGAGACGGAAGCGGAACGAAAGCCCGCCCGCCGAGAACACATAGTCTCCCGTATAACGTTGCGCCGTTTCATCGTAATCGTAGACATAGCCGCCGCTCACCTCGGACTGCGCCGAGGAGTAGACGGCCGTATTGCTCCCGAAATCGAGCGTGAGAACGCCGTACTGCTCGCCCGAGGCGTTTTCCGCCAAATTCGAACCGACGTATCTGCCCGAGTCGTCGGGCAAAAATCCGCCCCGCGCCAGCCTGCCGCGGTAGTCCCCCGCGACAAAGGCGCCGCTTTCGGGGAAATATTGCCCCGTGACGCGCTCTTCCCCGAGGGTGAAGTCGGCGCGCAAAGTTTCGCCCTCGCCCACTTCCACGGCGAGGATCCCCTCTCCGCGCACATTCGGGTAGAGTTTCCCCCAGCCGCCCGAAAGATCGAGCGAACGTTCGAGCGTGACCGTCTCTCCCCCCGCATATTCCGTTCCGTTGCCGTCCGCCCAGCCGAAGAAAGTGTACCCCTCGGGACAGGCGGGCGAGGGCAGGGTGATATGCGCCCCGTAGCGGGAACCGATCTCCCCCTCCTCCGTATTCCCGTCCGGAAGACGGGTGCCGTAACGCAACGTGAGTTTTTCCCGCGTGAAGCAGAGGGTGAACAAGTTCTCCCCCTCGCGCAGACGTGCGGACGGCGTGGAGCTTTCCGCATCATAGAGGAAATGTTCCACGGCGGGTGTGCGCGCCGTGAACTGCGTACCCAGCCAATCCGCGCCCGCATAGCTCAGTTCTTCGCTCTTGATGAATTGATCGGGTTCGTCCGCCGATTGCAGAAAGACAGCGACTTCGTACTCCGCCTTGTAGCGCGCGGAAAGACGCATGTCCTCCTCCGTCATCTTTACGCCGTCGGAGAGAAGTACGCCGTCAAGCTCCCAACCGCCGAAGACGAGTCCGTCTTTTTGCGGAACGTAGTCCGAAAGATACCCCAACAGGTCGGTACCTGGGCGGATACGGTGTTCGGTCTGCGCCAAAGAGCCGCCCTCCGTCTCCAACGTGAGAACGGGACAGCGGACGTACTTCGCGTAATATGTAGCGCTGTGGCTGGGCAAGACGTCGGGAAGCGAAAGCTCTTCGCCCGTAAAGCTCGCGTCGGAATACCAGCCGTCGAAGAAAAATCCCTCTTTTTCGGGGTCCTGCGGCTTTGGGTACGCCCCGCCCGAGGGGCCCTCGACCGAGGCGAGATAGGTGCCGTCGCCCGTTTCGAAGCGGAGCGTTACCTTTTCGCTGCACGCCGCCGCCACAAGGACGGTGAGAAGTAGTGCGAACACCACCGAAAAGGCGGTTACAAAGAGTGTGACAAAAGTTCTGCGGACAGTTTTCACGATCGTTTCTCCTTCCCTGCGCCAAAAGCGCGAGGTAAATTTGATTTTATCACTTCCCCGCCGCAAAAAAACGCCGATGTTGGCGAATGAACGCTTTCTTTATCCGTTTTGCTTTTCCCAAAAATTTCCGCGGGATTTCCGCAAACCCCCTTGCTTTTTCGGCGGGAATGGGGTATAATTGAAAAAAATTCATTCGGAGGGGATTTATGCCATTAGTTACAACCAAGGAAATGTTCAAAAAAGCGTACGAGGGCGGTTATGCCGTCGGCGCGTTCAACGTGAACAATATGGAGATGATCCAGGCCATCGTGGAAGCGGCCAACGAGTGCCGTTCCCCCGTTATTTTACAGGTGTCCGCGGGCGCGAGAAAATACGCCAACCCCACCTATTTGCGCCACCTCGTGTTCGCCGCTGCGGAAGAGACGGATATTCCCATCGCGCTTCACCTCGACCACGGCGCGGACTTCGAGATCTGCAAGAGCTGTATTGAAAACAACTTTACGTCCGTCATGATCGACGCTTCTTCCAAGCCGTGGGAAGAAAACATCGCCCTCACGAAACAGGTCGTGGAGTACGCGCACGACCACGGCGTTGTGGTAGAGGCCGAACTCGGCAAGCTCGCGGGGATCGAGGACGATGTACATGTGGAGGCCCACGACGCGATGTTCACCTCGCCCGACGAAGTGGAGGAGTTTACGTCGAGAACGGGGATCGACTCCCTTGCGATCGCCATCGGCACTTCGCACGGCGCCTATAAATTCAAACCCGGGCAGGACCCCAAGCTCCGCATCGACATTCTGGAAGAGATCGGCAGAAGACTTCCCGGCTTCCCCATCGTTCTCCACGGCGCGTCGAGCGTTCCGCAGGACCAGGTGGCGATCGTCAATGCGTTCGGCGGTTCCATGCCCAACGCCATCGGCATTCCCGAGAGCGAACTGAGAAAGGCCGCCAAGCTCGCCGTCTGCAAGATCAACATCGACTCCGACCTGCGCGTCGCCTTTACCGCGGCGATCAGAAAGCACCTCGCGGAAAATCCGTCCCACTTCGACCCCCGCCAGTATCTCGGAGACGCAAGGGCGAATATGAAAGAAATGGTGAAGCACAAGATCGTAGACGTACTCGGCTGCGCGGGAAAAGCGTAAATTGTATTGTTGAAAACATTGTGGAAAACTGAGTAGAAAACTGTGTATAAAAACGCCGCCCGCGGACTTCTGTCCGCGGGCGGCGTTTTTATACAACATTCATGCTGTTCAACCCTTAAGGCACATTACTTCCGTTTCAGTATCTTTGCAGCGATACGCGAAAGGATCCCTTCCAACAAAATCAGCACAATCCAAACACCAAACACAGAAAAATATAATGGTCCGAACGGACTTTCGATCAATTCCGGACCGTCCCCCATTGCCGCAACAATAAAAACTGCGACGGTGAGAAGTGGAAGAAAGAAACCGACGATACGTCGGACCCAGAAGAACAAAGTGTACAGTGCCTCAATAGGGGCAATCGCGCCGAGATTCGAAAATGCTGACGGATAACGGTAAAATGTAAGCCAAATGCGAATTTTTGAACTTTTGTCAACCCGCTCTCTCGCTCTAAACTTATTGCTTGAGGGAAGATATTCGCCTTCCCACGTATGGGTCTCTGTAATCTCTTCCTCTTCGGTCGCGTCGTCCAGCGTCCAACCGAAGCGTTGTGTGTTTTTTGCAATACGCTTCCATCCGAATTTTTTCAACACGAGCACTTTTGTCTGTACTTTTCCCATGGCACTTCTCCTTTGTTATGATGTTTAATTATAGCATAATCTAACAATAATGTCAACTCAATTTTGGAAGTTTGTAGTTAAATTTTGTAGTAAAATTATTTCAAAGGAGAATTATATCAATATGGACGTCATAGAAAAACTCAATCGAATGCGATTGGAGCGTGATATGAGCGTATATCGACTGGCTGAACTTTCGGGGATTAACCAATCGACACTAGCCAATACTTTTTCACGCGGGACCGTCCCTTCTTTGAAAAACCTTGAATTAATCTGCTCAACGCTCGGTGTCACGCTTTCCCAATTTTTTGCGGAAACAGAAGAGCTTTTATGGTTGACGCCTGAGGAAAAACGGCTTATGGAAAATTACCGAAGATTGCCCGAACAATTGAGATGTTCCATCGCTAATATCGTAAATTCCGTATCCGATCTTCGCAACTAAACCCACAGTCCTGCCGAATATTCAAGCAGAGTACTTTTCTTGCGGGACGCTTTACCCCCCGCTCTCTCCCACGGCGGGGTAAACGCAACACCTTTCCCAATTGTCATGTCGAGCGTAGTCGAGACATCTCTACCGCATTATAATAATGTGAGATTTCTACTTCGTCGCTAACGCTCCTCGTGCCGCCCTTTGACAAATAGAGCGTGCGGGCGGGACGACTTCACTTTGTTCCGCTCGAAATGACGTTATTAGAATGGCGGGGCGAAATGACAAAAAGAACGGCAACGGGGAGCGAAACGCCGTTCCCGATTTGTCATCCCGAGCGTAGTCGAGGGATCTCTACCTTATTTTTAAAAATGTTGAGATTTCTCGACTTCACTTCGTTCCGCTCGAAATGACAAATAAAGGCCCCCCTCCCCTACCCCTCCCCCGCGCGTTCCGCGCGGCGGCGGGGCATTTTTTTACACTTTTCCACATACAATCAAGCGTGAACGGTATTTTCGCCATCGTCTTTCTTGTTTCCACCGCCGCCCTCCTCTTTCTCGACCCCGACGGCTTTCTTGCCGCGCTCCTCAAAGGCGGGGAAAAGGCGGCGACCCTCTCCCTCTCACTCCTTGCCGTGTACTGCGTTTGGCTGGGCTTTTTTAAGGTGATGGAAAAGAGCGGGCTTGCCGAAAAACTCGCCCGTCTCCTCTTTCCCGCGGCGAAAAAGCTCTTCCGCTCCGAAAACAGAGAGGCGGTGTATTTTGCAAGCTGTAACCTCACCGCCAACTTTTTGGGCCTGCCCGGCGCGCCCACTCCCCTCGGCATAAAAGCCGCCGAAAAATTCTGCGCCGCCCGCGAACACTACGCCGCAGACATGCTCTTCGTTCTCAACGCCACAAGTTTACAACTTTTGCCCACCACCGTCATCGCCCTGCGCCTTGCCTACGGCTCTGCAAACAGTGTGGATATCTTTCTCCCCACCCTGCTCGCCACTCTTTTTTCCACATTGCTCGGTGGAATACTCGTCTTTCTCACCCGCAAGAGGAAATCATGAAATATTTCGCCCTCATCGTCCCCTTGCTCTTTCTCGCGCTCTTTCTTTACGCCCTCGTGAAAAAGGTGAAGCTCTACGACTGCTTTACGGACGGCGTGAAAGAGGCGGTTCCTCTCCTTTTATCCCTCTTCCCCTACCTCGCCGCCATGCTCATGCTCTCCGAACTCTTCGAGGCGAGCGGGCTTTCGGCAAAGCTCACCTCATTTCTTGCACCCGCGTTCCGCTTTCTCGGCATCCCGCCCGAGATCGGCAAGCTCGTTCTGCTCAAACCCTTTTCGGGAAGCGGCTCCACCGCCCTCCTCTCGGAAATTTTTTCCTCCTACGGCGCGGACAGCTACATCGCCCGCTGTGCGTGCGTCGCTTACGGTTCGAGCGAGACGGTATTCTACATCTCCGCCGTCTACTTCGCCCGCGCAAAACAAAAAAAATTAGGCAAACCCATTCTGATCGCCCTGTTTTCCAACTTCTGCGCCGTGATCTTCGGCTGCTTCCTCTGCCGCTTTATTTGATATTTTGAACGCTTTGGAAGCAGACCACAAATTTTGTGATTTTTATGAAAATAATTTTCAAAATGTGAACATGATGTTAATAAAAAACATTTTTCGAAAAATCTCGGAATTTTTATTTACTTTTGTCGAAAGAGCGGATATAATAGAAGCACAAAACAAAAGTTGCTCATAATTTTCCCCCTTATCATTATAGGAAGCCCCCGAGAGCGCAAGCTGTCGGGGGCTTCCGTATATTGTATTTTGCCTTAGGTTTGTTCTGGAATTGCTTCCGCCGCGGGGAGAGCCTCGCTGTCCGCCGCTTCATCCTCTTTGCCGCATTCGGCATAGACGAGGAGCATGCCGTAAATGAGCCCGGGGCCGAGGTTAAAGAAATGGCAATCGGTGACGCTGGTAAGAATGAGCGCGGCAACGCTCAGAAACAGAAACGTTTTCGTTAAGGAGGGTTTGCGGAAAAACATCACGAGCGTTTCCGCGCGATGGAGAAGATAGCACGCCAGCGCGAAGATGCCGCCCGAGGCGAGAAGCTGGATATACGTGTCGTGGTAGCGGGGGGGAAGAAAGGCGGACTCGGGGAGTTCTCCCCAGCGATCTACCACGCTGAAATCGACCCCATACCAACCCGCGCCGAAAAACGGATAGCGCTTGAAATAATCGATCCCGCTCTCGTAGATCTCAAACCGCCCGTTGTTGCCGAAGCCCGCGCTGAAAACGCTATTGAAAATGCCCAGAACTTTTTCGCGGAGCGCGGGGATACACAGGGCCGAAACGACCGCCACAATGGCGGCAAGCGCAAACGCGCCCACCGTAACGGCATTTTTGATGCGCGGACTCCCTTTCCCGAACACCGCCATGAGGACGATTGCCGTCAGAAAGACGACGCCGCCGAAGAGCATGGAGCCTCTGCTCTGCGAAAGAACGAGGCCCGCAAAGATAAAGAACGCGGCGATGACATACAGCCAGCCGTGTTTCTTTTTGGTTGCCAAAAGGAAGGGAGCGGGCGCGCACATCGCCAGAACGCAACCGACGTTGTTATACATCCCCCACCCCGTTATAAGGAGTCCGCGGTCCACGTATTTGCCGCTGAGCATCTCTTCGATAATCGTGGTTTTGCTCCCCGCGGAAATGGGTTGGAGATACATACCGAAAACTTCGAACACAACGCCGCAACCGACCAGCGTAAGCAAGAGGGCAAATTCTTCCTTTTTGGTATTCGCCCAATCAATGCCGTAATAAAAGAGAAAATACAGGCCGCACAGCGCGGCGATCTCAGTGAACCCGAACAGCACCGTGCGGAAGCCGTAATAGTTGCTGAACAGCCCCGCAAGAAGATACGCGATCCCGAGCGCCGCAAACCCGAACGCGAGCATGGGGAGCTTTTTTTTCTCCCCGCGCATGAATATGACGGCGAGCCGCCCGATGATGAGTACCGCCGCCACCGCAAGGATAAAGCTGAGTTGGAGAACAAACGCGGGATCGTAAAAGACCGAGGGTTCCCAACCGTGTCCGTTGATCGTGGAATGCACCGCGGGGTTGTTCCTCGGAGAGAGGGTGAGATAACTGCAAATGACGATCGGCACTACGGGCTTTAAATCGTCGTCGAACAAGATCGCCGTAAAGCCCAAAAGAAGGTAGAGGTAAAAAACGGGAAGTTCCAACGAGAAAAGGTTGCCGAGAACCATGAGGACCACCACCGAAAGGGGGAAAAAAGCGGAATGCAAAAAAGCGCGCAGGGCCTGCACCGCACGGTATTCTCCCAATTTTGTGATACACTCTACCAGCATAGCTTCATTATATCCGATTCTCTTCCCGAAAGCAAGCGCTTTCGCTCACTTTCGCCCGATTATAAATCGAGCGTTTCTTTGTAGAGCGCGCTCTTCGGTACGCCGCGGTCGCGCGCGGCGCGTTTTAACGCCTCTTTCTTATCCAGCCCTTCGTCCATATACCGTTTGACGTGTTCGCGGACCGAAAGTTCGCACAGGGGATTTTTTTCCTGCGCGCCCTCTACGAGCAACACGTACTCCCCCCGCTTTTCGCCCGAAAGACCCTCTGACAGCAAAAAGGAGAGGCTCTCCTCATGAATTTTGGAAATTTCCCGCACGGCGCACGCCTTTCTCTCGCCGAAAACTTGATACATATCGGCAATATCCCGCCCGACGTCCTGCGGGGCAGAGTGAAAGACGAGCGTTTCGCGGTAAGACTTGTACCTCTCCAAAAGCTCTTTGCGCTCCCCCGCTTTGCCGGGCAGAAAGCCGACGAACGTAAAGCGGTCGGCGGGCATGGCGGACAGCACGAGGGCGCAAACGAACGCGCAAGCGCCCGGCAAGACCGTGTACGGTTCCCCCGCCTCCCGCAGGACGCGGCAGACGAGATTGCCCGGATCGGAGACGACGGGCATGCCCGCGTCCGACACGACGGCGACCTCTTTGCCCTCCCGCGAAGCGGAAAGGATCTTTTCCGCCGCCTCCCGCTCATTGAATTTATGGCAGGAGAGGAGAGGTTTTTTGATCCCGTAAGCGGAGAGCAGTTTGAGGGTGTGGCGGGTGTCCTCGCAAAAGATAACGTCCGCCGCTTTGAGCGTTTCGAGCGCGCGGAGGGTGATATCTTGAAGATTTCCGATGGGCGTTGCGACAAAACAGATCATGGCGTTCCCCTTTAAGCGTTGACTTTTACGGGCAGGACCTCGATCCCCGCTTTCCCGCCCTTGACCGCCTCCACCAGAACCGCATACGGTTTGGCGGACGGCTTGCCCGCGACAAGCTGCATGCGCTTTGGTTCGAGGCCCTCGGCATGCAACGCGCACAGCAGTTCGGAGAGCCTGTCCGCGCGGTGGACGAGCGCAAACCTGCCCCCGAATTTCAGACATCTTTTTGCCGCGCCGATGAGTTCTTGAAGCGTCAGAGAAAGTTCCTTGCGGCAGAGCGCTTTCCGCCCGTCCGCTTTTTCGAACCCGCCCCGTTCGTAGGGCGGGTTGCAGAGAATGAGCGAAAACCGCTCGGTGTAAGAAGCGGGGATCTCCTGCAAGCGGCAATTCTCCACCGTAAAGGTCTCCGCAAGGCCGTTGAGCGCCACCGTGCGGCGGCTCATTTCCGCGAGCTGCGGCTGCATTTCAAACAGCGTAACCTGTTCCACGCCCTCGTTCTCCGCAAAAAAATGCAGACCGACGATGCCGCTTCCCGCGCAGAAATCGGCGACCCGTTCCCCCTTTTTCGCCTTGGGAAAGCGCGCCAAAAGCACGCTGTCCGACGTAAAGCGGTAGAGCGAAGTATCCTGTATGATCTTATAATTGCCGATGAGCAGGCTTTCGATCACTTCCATATTGCAAAAATGAGAAAAATAGCGGAAAGGGCGCGGATACCGCGCCCTTTTTCCTTTCCCGATGTTATTCGGCTTCGATTGCTCCGGTGGGGCAGCCGTCCTCGCACGCGCCGCAGTCGATGCACGCGTCGGGATCGACAACATACGTCGTATCGCCGGGGGCGATCGCTCCTACGGGGCAAGTATCCGCGCACGCGCCGCAAGAGACGCAAGCGTCGCTGATCTTGTGAGCCATGATGACACCTCCATATAAATCTTATCCGTATTATAGCATAAGATTTTCTTTTCGTAAAGTTTTTTCGGAGAAAATTTTTATTCTTCGGGAATTTTGTCGCCGTCGTCGTCCTTTTCGGGCTTTTCGGGCGCGCGCTTGAACGAAAGTTCCTCCACGGGGAAATCGCGGTAGAAAAGGCTTCCGTCCTTTTCGATCTTCACCCGCACCTGCATGTTGAGCATGTTCGTGGTGATGACCGTTCCCGGGCCTTCGGGCGTACCCACCGTGCCGCCGATCTTGGGCATCTTTTTGAACGCCCCCGCATAGTATTCGTTCTCATACGAAAGACAGCACATGAGCCTGCCGCACAGGCCGCTGATCTTGGTGGGATTGAGCGACAGCCCCTGGTTTTTTGCCATTTTGATGCTCACTTTGCGGAAATCGGGCATACAGCTCGCACAACAGCACTCCCTGCCGCAGGGGGCGACGCCGCCGAGGATGCGCGTTTCGTCGCGGATGCCGACTTGCCGAAGCTCGATGCGGATATGGAAGACCGCCGCGAGGTCCTTGACAAGTTCGCGGAAATCCACCCGTCCCTCCGCCGAAAAGTAGAAGATGACCTTGCTGCCGTCGAACGTAAATTCGCACGCGATGATCTTCATTTCAAGCCCGCGGGCGGCGACTTTCTCCTTGCAGATCTTAATTGCCTCCGCGCGGCGGGATTCGTTGTATTTGACCGTTTCGAGGTCTTTCTCCGTCGCAATGCGGAGAACTGGCTTTAAGGGAGTAGAGGTCTCCGCCTCCCACTCGGGTTCGACCACCGTGCCGTACTCCGTGCCGCGCGAGGTCTCTACGATGACCCCCTGCCCGCGGGAGAGCGTAAGCCCGCCCGACGTGAAATAATAGGGTTTGCAATTCCCTTTGAATTTGATGACGACTACCTTTGCCACTTTTCTTTCTCCTCTTTGATCCCGAGCGCAAGCGCATACAGACAGCTTGCAAAGTTCGCGTTGAACTGGATTTGTTTTTCCGCCTCGCCCACGAGTTCCAGCGAGGCGATCGCCGCGCCCAGCGGCCACACGGGGCTTTCCGAGCGCACATATTCCGTCTGCCCCGCCGCCTGCATCATGGCGTCGCGGAGCAAACTTTTGAGCGCCGCGAAAAATTCCCGCTTTTCCTTTCTCTCCCCCAACTCCCGGCAGAACAGCTCGGGATTTTCGAGGAACAAAAAACGGCGCGCCAAAGAAAATTCTTCCCCGCCGTCCGCGAGCAGGCTCTCCCCGACCGAGAAGATCCCCCCGCTCGCGCCCGCCGCCCGTGCGACGTCCTCCCCGGGATACTTCCGCGCAAGCGCGCGTTCGATCTCCTCCTCCGAAAAGGGCGGAACCATGATCTTGACCGTGCGGGAAAGCACGGTGGGAAGCACGGGAAATTCCGACTCCGCCCCGAGCAGGAAACTGACGCCCGCGGGCGGTTCTTCGAGAATTTTCAACAGCTTATTCTGCACGAGCGCGGACGCGGCACCGAACGCGTCAAGTACGAACAGCTTTTTCGTCCCCTCCACGGGGGCGAGCAAACTCTCCTCGACGATCCGTTCGCAATCTTCCACGTTGAGTTTTCCGCCCGCTTCGGGAAAGAACAGACAGTCGGAAAAGTTCTCCCCGTCGATGAGCGCCGCAACGCGGGAGCCGTCCTCTGCGCCGAAAAAACGTTTAGCGCACTCTTTGAGCAAGTCCCGCAGGTATTTCCCGTCGGGAAACAGCACGAGCGCCGAACGGAAGTCGCCCTGCGCCATCGCGCGGTATGCGGTTGTCGAGCGCAAGAGCTGTTTCATCTTTCCTCCCCGTACATGGGAATGCTTCCCGCGGGCGCGTCTTCTCCGACTTCGCCGCGCGGCATTTTTTTCAAAAGTTTCCCCAGCGTTTTGAGTTCCCGTGCCGTGGTACAGGGCGAAAGATAGAACAAAAGATAGTTTCCGTCGTTGAACTCGGGATATACCCCATGCCCCTCCGAATATGCCTGTGCCGCGCCGCACTGCCCCCCGAACGGGACGAGAAGTTTGGTCCAATCGCCGTTATTTACGCAACCGTATTGCGTTTTGAACCGCTCCGCGGCATTTTCGAGCGCAACGTTGCGCGGATATTTTACGGCGTACTCTACGCTCGCCATGATGGGATAGGAGGGCGAACTCGTGCGGAAGAGTTTTACCGCGCTTTCGAGCGGCCCCGCCCACGGTTCGGACTTTGCCGAGACGACCGCGCCCTGCGTGAGCGCGGGCAGAGACTTATGCACGCCGTCCACCCAGAGATCGGCATAGCTCCCCGCATACCGTTCGGGAACAAAATGCAGGTGTCCGCCGTGCGCGCCGTCTATGACAAGCGGCTTGTTTTGCGCCTTGCAGAGCGCCGCCGCTCCGGCAAGATCGGGGAAATTTCCGTAATAATCGGGCGACGTTAAAAGCAACGCGTCCGCGCTGTCAAGGGCGCGCGCGACGTCGGCCGATGTGGGTTGCAACGGGATCCCGAAGCGCGTTTTTTGCGGAACGGGTATCCATTTGAGGCCGAACACGTTGCAGGCGTTCCGCACGCTCGGGTGGGAAAAGACGGGCGCCGCGACCGACGCTTTCCCCGCCGTTTTCAGACAGTAAAGCATGGAAAAGACGCCCGAGGTACTGCCGTCCGTCAAAATGAAACTGCGTGCCGCCCCCAAAATGCGGGCGACGTCCTCCTGCGCCGCTTTCAGCACCCCGCGGGGGGAGAGCAGACAGTCGGAATAGTCCAGCTCGGTGATGTCCGCGCCCGCGCGCTTGTGTCCCGGCGTGTGAAACGAGATGTGTTTTTTCTGCCCGCGGAGCATCTCCGCGATCCAAAGGCGCTCTTTCATGCGCCGAAACGCTCCACGAGGGCGCGCACATAGGAGAGCGCCTCGTATCTTAAATCGTTTTTAACGTCCTTTGCCGCGGCTCCCTCGTCGCTGTCGTTGCGGAACAGGAAGAGACATACGTTGGCGGAATTCGCAACGGTCACCTCTTCCCCCTCTTCGTTCGTAGTCGTTTCGGCATAGTAGTAGTAATTTCTCAGCTGTGAGAGCTTTCCGAGCGCGAACGCCTTATGATGCAGGACTTCCTTTTCATCGGCAATGTCCACATAGGACAGCGTTCCGTCCGCCAGACGGTCGCACACAAAGATGTAATCGCTGCGCAGATGCTCAAAGCGTTCGTATTCCTGCAAAACGCCCTCCGCCCGCTTTGCTTCGGAACGGTAGCGGCGGTCCTTGCCGTTGCGCGCAAGGAAACATGCCTCCGCCTCGGCGCGGTCGAGCGTTCCCGCCCGCCAATTTTCCCCGAAAAAGCGGATGAGATATTTTTCGCAGTCCGAAAGATAGGTGTCGAGATCGAGCGCCATCGTGTGTTGGTCACCGCCCAGCAACTCCGAAATGACCGTGACGGAGGGGTCTTCCTCGTCGGTGCGGTTGGTGGTGGTAAACATCACGGTGCCGTCCGCCGTGGAGCGGCGCGCCGTGAACGCGGCGTTTGCGTACTGCCCCGTACCGAACGTCTCCTGCTCGGTTTTCAGCACGTCGTAAGAAAGCACGCCGTCCGCCTGCAAACGTTCCAGAAAGCCGTTTGCGTCCCCGCCCTCCACAAGTTCGCGGTAGCCGTAAACCGTGAAAGTATGGTACTTCCCGGGACGCGTTTTTACCGTGGTAAAGAACACGCAGATCACCAGCACCGCCGCAAGGATGGCGGCGACGATTTTGAGCCAATCGTAGGAGAGCAGGTTGGCAAGTCTGGATTTCGTGATGCGTGCGTCCATAAAAGCGTCCTTTCGGCAAATGGGTCGAACCCGCTTATTTCTTCGGTTTCATCGTGGGGAAGAGCAGTACGTCGCGGATGGTGGGGCTGTCCGTGAGGAGCATGACGAGGCGGTCTACCCCGAGTCCCAGCCCGCCCGTAGGGGGCATGCCGTGTTCCAGAGCGTCGATAAAGTCCTCGTCTACCTGCGCGTTCGTTCCCTGCGCACGCTTCCTTTGCGCCTGTTCTTCCATGCGCTTCTTTTGGTCGATGGGGTCGTTGAGTTCGGAGAACGCGTTGCCCATCTCCATGCCCATCATGAAATATTCGAACCGTTCGGTCATCGAAGGATCGGACGGCTTGCGTTTTGCAAGCGGAGAGATCTCCACGGGATAATCGTAGATGAACGTGGGCCGGATGAGCTTGTCCTCAACGAACGCGTCGAAAAATTCCGCCAGAATATATCCTTTGGTGTTCTTGTCTTTCTCAAATTCCACGCCCTTTTCGCGGGCGATCGCCTGCGCCTCTTCGTCCGAGGCGACCGTGTCGAAATCCACGCCCGAATACTTTTTCACCGCCTCTTTCATGGTGAGCCGCTCCCACTTGGAGAAGTCGAGTTCCACCCCTTGATAAGTCACTTTGAGGGTGCCGCACGCCTCCTTGGCGACATGGCGGTAAAGTTCTTCCACAAAGTCCATCACCTCGCGGTAATCCACATAGGCCTGATAAATTTCCACCGTGGTGAACTCGGGATTGTGCTTTGCGTCCATGCCCTCGTTGCGGAAGATGCGCCCCATTTCGTATACTTTTTCAAAGCCGCCCACGATGAGCCGCTTCAAGTAAAGTTCCGTCTCGATCCTCAGGTACATGTCGAGGTCGAGCGCATTGTGATGGGTCTTGAACGGGCGGGCGTCCGCGCCGATTTCGAGAGGGAGCAGAATGGGCGTGTCCGCTTCCAGAAATCCCTTTCCGTCGAGGAAATCGCGGATCGCCTTGATGATCTTCGCCCGCTTGAAGAAAGTCTCGCGCACGTCCTGGTTCATGATGAGATCGACGTGCCTGAGGCGGTATTTCATGTCCTGGTTTTGCAGGCCGTTGTACTTTTCGGGGAGGGGCAGAAGCGCTTTCGAGAGCATTTCGAGGTGGGTGGCGTGGACGGTGACTTCCCCCGTCTGCGTTTTGAACACAAACCCCTTTACGCCGACGATGTCGCCGATGTCGTAGTCCTTTTTATAGGCGGCGTACGTCTCCTCGCCCACATCCTGGCGGGTGATGTAGATCTGCAACTGTCCGTCGCGGTCGGAAATATGCGAAAAGGACGCCTTTCCCATGACGCGGCGGGACATGAGCCGCCCCGCAACGGAGACCTCTTTCCCTTCGAGCTTCTCAAAATTTTCCTTGACGGAACCCGAACGTTCCGTTACGGCATAGGCCGTCTTTTCGTAGGGGTTATTGCCCTCCGAGATGAGCTTTTCGAGCTTTTCCCGCCGGATACGCGCCTGCTCGTGCAGGTCCTCCGCGGCGGGGAGATTTTTTTCTTCCATGTTGGTTTCCTCAGTCGATTTTGCGGATCGTCAGTTGATATTCGAAGTTGTTGGGCGCTTTGACCGTGACTTTGTCCCCTTTCTTGTGGCGGAGGAGCGCGGCGCCCACGGGGGACTCGTTGGAGATCACGTTGTTCATCGGGTCCACTTCGGTGGTACCCATGATCGTGTAGACGACCTCCTCTTCGAGGTCGGCGTCCCACACCGTAACGGTGGAGCCGATGTGGACAACGGAATTGTCATCCGTCTCCTCGATGATGACCGCGTTTTTCACTTTGTATTCCAGCTCGGCGATCTCGCCCTCGTTCGCCGCCTGCTCGTTGCGCGCCGCGTCGTACTCGGCGTTCTCCGAAAGGTCGCCGTGGCTGCGCGCCTCGGCGATGCGGTCTACGATCTCTTTGCGTTTGACCGTTTGAAGGTATTCCAGCTCTTTCTTTGCCGCTTCGTACCCTTCCTGCGTCATGTAAAACTGTTCTGCCATAATCTATGAACCCCTTTGCGCCGGTTTTTTGCGGCGCGTTATTTTATAAGACGACCGTGATTTCCCCCATGCGGAAACCACGGCATCCTCCCGATCCTGCTTTCATTATATCCCTTTTGCCCCGCTTTGTCAACCGACTTGCCTTATACCGCGCAAAAATTTGTGAAAAAACCGTTGCATTTCTGCGCAAAAGCGGGTAAAATAGAGCCATGTTCCGCATTTGGGCAAAAGTGTTGAAAGAGGGCCGTATCGTAAGCCAGACCACCTACGAGAGTGAGGAAAAGTTCACCTACTCCGATTTTTTCCGCTACCTTACGGAAATCTGCGGAAAGCTCGACGTTCCCACGCCCGTTCTTTTGAAACCGCACCTTTTTAACTATGCGAAGTTCCGCCACGTCGTATTCCGCCCCGCCGACTTTATGGAGCGGGTAGATTTCGACAGGCTGGTGTTGGAAAATATCGGGTAAATATTCACGAAAAATCTTTTGCTTTGCAAAATCTTTTTCCGTGAGGAAACTTTCCTCTATGCCTTAACTTGCTTATCCTCTCGGTCGTTTCATCGGACAAGAAGTTGCAAGTATGCAACAACTGTGGTCGCGCAGCGAAGAAGCGTGGTTCTTCTCGCGCAAGTAAATTTATATTCACGAAAAATCTTTTGCTTCGCAAAATCTTTTTCCGTGAGGAAACTTGCGCTCACGCCTTAACTTGCTTATCCTCTCGGTCGTTTCATCAGACACTAAGGCAAAAGTAATTGCCAAATTGAGTCGCCCACGGCGGAAGTCAATTCCGCCTAAGGCAAGTAAATTATGTTCACGAAAAATCTTTTGCTGCGCGCAGTGATTTAGAAATACAGACCGTTCCAAATTGTCATTTCGAGCGTAGTCGAGAAATCTCTACCTTAGTGTTAAAATAATGTTGAGATTTCTCCACTCCGCTCACTTTCGTTCGCTTCGGTCGAAATGACAAAAAATGATTTCCGCTACGTTACGCTACTTCGGCTGCGGCTCGTGCCGCGCTTGGAGAAACAGAACCGGCGCATAGGTTTGCGGGGGAAGCACATACTTTGTGCATGAAACTCACCACCCTCATCTGTTGCGCGTTCCTCATTGCGTTCGGCTTTTTCGCGGCAGTGTATGCCCTCTCGGGGTTTGACCTGCTGCTTTTTTTGTGCGCGGGAAACTCCGCCGTCTACCGCTCCCTTCTCTCCCTTGCGGGGATCGGCGCGCTGTGGCTTTTGTTCTGGCTCATCACTTTCCGCCCGACCAAACCGCTCTCGTAAGACGGGCGCAGACCGCGCGCATTTACCAATCCTGCTTTTTGAGAGAACTGTCTTTCAGATCGTCGTAAAATTCAAAATACCGCGCTTTCCATTCGCGGGGCGGGAGCGGGTCCGCTTCGCCCTCGGCATATTTCAAGTATTCCTCCATCTCCGCGGGCGTGAAATCCCCCTCTGAGATCTCCCCGTCGTACTGCGCAAACAGCTTCATCAGATCGTATTGCGACATCCGTTCACCCTTTTTAAGTCCTTTCCACAGGCCTGTGTAAAACGCGGGAGTTGTCCACATTTCCACGGTGGAGATGTGGATAACCCCGCTTTTCCTCGTTTATTATAGCAGAAACGGTCGGAAAAATCAACGAAAGCCCTTGACATTTCAAGTCCCCTTTTTTATAATGGCGGTAGCCGAAATCCGGCTTCCCCGAGGAAAAAAATGGAAAATTTGGACGAAGCTCTCATCACCGCGTGGGTGGCGGTGACGGGGGTACTCAAAAACAACCGCATTACGCAGGGGCTGAACTACAACGAGGCGATCGTGATGAACATCGCCTATCACCGCTATCTCGCGGACGGGGAGGCGACGCCCTTTAAGAGCATCGTTTCCGAAACCAAGATGCTCAAATCTCTCGTGAACCGCACCATCGATTCGCTCGTGCAAAAAAATTTGCTCGAACGCGTGGAGGGCGAGGACAAGCGCACCACGTTCGTGCGGCCCGTGAAAGAAAATTTGGCCGTCTTTCTCAAAGTACACGAACAGTCGCTCGCGCTTGCGCGCACCGCGATCGAAATTTTAGGCGAAGAGGACGCCCGCGCCTTTGTGCGCATCTCGGAGCGCATCGTAAACGCCGACCCTCTCCACGGAAAAGACTGAGACTTTTTTTCGAAAAATTTCCGTAAAATTTCACCAAAGAGACAAGTGACGCACAAGCGGCGCAGATAAACTGTCCGGCAAAGGGAGGCAGTTATGAAACGCATTTCGGTTTTGATATTGGCGCTTGCCTTATCTATGTGCCTTTTTTCAAGTTGCGGACAAAAGGAAAACTTTATCAACCCCGGGGACTATCTCGGCGGGGGCGGAACGGGAGAAATTGCAGACAGCGCGGACGATGTTACGGACGAAGTGAAAAATAATTTTTCCGACGAAGATTTTTCCGGATTGTCGGGCAATACCTCTGCGGACGGAGCGGTCACTGTTCCTGAGACGGATGACGTATATACGATTTCCGAGAGCGGGACCTATCTTTTCCGCGGCAAATACGGCGGGATCGCGCTCGGCGCGGACGGCCTCAAATTGCACCTCATCCTGAACGGCGCGGCGATAGAGACGGCGGACGGCATTGCTTTGAACGGAGCCGATCACAAGAAAGCCGAGGTTGTTATCACGCTGATCGGCGAAAATTCCATAGCGTCTGCCGCCGAGGGGGAGAACGCCGTTCACGTCAAGGGAGCGCTTTCTTTTAACGGAACAGGCTCCTTGTCGGTTACAAGCGAGGGCAAGAACGCCGTGAAAGTTTCCAAAGAACTTGTAATCGTCGATTGTTCTCTCACCCTCACGGCGGCAAACCACGCGATCTCCGCGCTCTCCGTTTCGGCTTCCGACTGTAAGATCAACGTCCTGTCCGCGGGCAAGGACGGGATCAACGCGGAGTGCGACGACGAAACGACTGCGTTCACGACCGATGAGGGGTATGTCTATCTGAAAAACGTAGAATATTCCTGCGTGACGGCGGGCGACGGGATCCAGGCCGATACGGTCGTCTATCTCGACGGCGGCAATTACAACATCAAAACGACGGGCAGTTTTGTCCCCAAAACGCAGATGTCCGAATACGGGATAGACGCGGACGATTTCAAGTATATCAAATCGGGTAATACCTATCAAAGAGTAGCAAGCGATGAAACGAGCCGTTACGGCGCAAGCTCGCTCTACGGACTTGTGCAAGGGTGCAAGGGAATTAAAGTCGGAGAAATCGAATATCCCGATCCGAGCGATGCCGAAAAGGAGATCACCGTTACCGAGGGGGACTATTCCATTCTCATCGAGGGCGGTACGTTTACGATAGACAGTACGGACGACGCGGTCCACGCGAACAGCGGAAATCTTTCGGTGGGCGGCGGAGAGTTTACGATCTCCACTTATGACGACGCGTTGACGAGCGATGTTCTCACAAAAATTACGGGCGGCACGATCACCGTGATGAAAAGTTATGAGGGCATCGAGGGCGGCTATGTGGAGATTACGGGCGGCACGATAAACATTGCGGCGCAGGACGACGGGATCAACGCCGCAAGCGACGACGCGCGCGTTGTCGAACATATCATCATCTCGGGCGGCGATATTTCCGTCAATGCCGAGGGCGACGGCGTGGACTCCAACGGCTCGATCAATATGACGGGCGGCACTCTTATTGTGTTCGGCCCGACTTCGGGCGCAAATTCAGCGCTCGACGCAGACAGGGGAATTTTGATCGACGGCGGCTATCTCTTTGCGGTCGGCCCTCTCGGCATGGTGGAAACGCCCGCAAACAATTCCAAACAGAACGTGCTGTCCTATGCGCAAAACCAAGCGATCGGCGCGGGGACTGTCCTGTCTTTAACCGATGAAAATGGCACGTCGATTTTCTCCGTCACCGTGGAAAAGAACTGCCAATCGGTGATCGTCTCCTGCCCCGAACTTGCCACGGGCAAGAACTTCAAACTCTACGGCGGCGATACGCAGCTCTGTGCCTTTACGGTGTCTGCGGTCATCACTTCGATCGGTTCTCAGGGCAATATGGGAAATCCGGGCGGCGCCCCTCCCGGAGGGTTCGGCGGAGGTTTCGGCGGGCCGGGAGGTCCCGGGGGCGGTTTCGGCGGCCCCGGCGGACGGTAAGAGAAATCATCAAATGTGGTAATTACGATAACAAAACAGCGGGGAAACTGTCCTCGCTGTTTTTGTTATCCTCGGCCAAAGGCATATTCTTTTTTCATTCCCCGCCGCCAAAGCGGCGGGCGGTTTTATCGGAAAAATTCGTCGTATACGGCGCGGACGGTGCGCTCGTAATTCTCGTTGTCTACGCCGACGATGATATTCAGCTCGGAAGAGCCTTGATCGATCATGCGGACGTTGACCCCCGCGCGGGCGATTGCGTCGAACAGGCGGGCGGAAGTTCCCACCGTCTTGCTCATGCCGTGGCCCACCACCGCGATAAGCGCGATGTCTTTGAGCGTCTTGCACTGGTCGGGATGGACGCTCTCGCAGATCTCCCGTTCGAGTTCCCCGAGCGTAACGCCGTGCAGTTCCGCCTCGTCGATGACGAACGAGATGGTGTCGATGCCCGAGGGCATGTGTTCGAAACTGATTTTGTGCCGTTCCAAAACGGACAAAATGCGGCGGGCAAAGCCGATCTCGCTGTTCATGAGAGACTTTTCGATGAACACGACCGCGAAATTCTTTTTGCCTGCGATCCCCGTGACGGGACGCGCGCCCGCAATATATCCCGCCGTCGGCACAATGCGGGTCCCCTCGTCCGCGGGGCGGAAAGTGTTTTTGATGAGAATGGGGATATTCGCCTCGCGCACGGGGAAGATGCTCTCGCTGTGCAATACGTTCGCCCCCATATAGGAAAGCTCTCTCAATTCTCGGTAAGAAAGGGTTTTGATGCGGTCGGGAGAGTCCACGATGCGGGGGTCGCAGGCGAGAAAGCCGCTCACATCCGTCCAGTTCTCATACAGATCCGCGCCCACGGCGCGCGCCACGATCGCGCCCGTCACGTCGCTCCCGCCGCGGGAAAAGGTATGATACCCGCCCGCCGCGTCCGCGCCGTAAAAACCCGCAACGACAGCCCGCTCCTTTCCTTTGAGCGCCGCCGCCGTCAGCGCAAAAGTCGCCCCGTTGTCGAGTTTTCCGTCCTCCGTAAAGCGGACCGCGTCTTTCGCGTCGATAAAAGGAACGTCCAAAACCGCCGCCATGACGCATGCCGCAAGGTATTCCCCGCGGGAAGCGGTGAACGCCTCGTCCTTTCTGCGCAAAATCTCCGCCTCCGTTTCGCCGAGAACGGACTCCATGTCGAACGCAACGCCGAGTTCGCGCACGATCCCCTTGAACCGTTCTTTCACCTTGCCGAACGCGTTGAGCGGTTCTCCGCTCACGGCCTCGCGGTGCGTTTCGTATAAGAGGTCGGTGATCTTGACGTCTCCGCCGAACCGCTTGCCCGGCGCGGAAACGACGAGATACCGCCGCGCGGGATCGGAGAGAAAGATCTGAGCGACCCGCCGGATGTTGGTGCCGTCCGACATGGACGTGCCGCCGAATTTGCATACTTTAATCATAAGAAATTTCTCTGCCTTCGAGACTGCATCTCGCTTCGCGCGGCCCTCCCAAAGAGAGACCTTTCACGGGCAATTTTTTTCCCGCTTTGAGCATTGCCGAAAACTCATCCTTTTTGATGGGCGCGCCGCTTGCCGCGTCGGAAAGTTGCACCGCGGGATCGTACAGGTTGACAAGTTCCGCCAGCGCGAAGCGCGCAGGGTGATTTTTCGACTCGCTCTCCTTGATCTGCGCCTTGACCTCCTCCCAATGGAGTTTCGCTGCCGCAAGCGTGTGGTTCCCGTCCAGAACGCCGAAGCAGGGATCGGCAAATTTCATTAGGTCGGGAATGATCTCTTCCGCGATGAAATCGTATACAAACTCCCCTTTGAGCGAACAGAGCGGGGTATGAAATTCATAGAGCGGGGCAAGTTCCTCCTCTTCGAGGGCGCGCATGAGCCGATCGCGCTTATCCTTGTAACAGAGCAGGGTGTGCGGAAATTCGAGGACCGCGCGCTCCCGCTCTTTCATGCGGGAACGCAAAAGCGCGGGGTCTGTTTCGGTGGAGAGACGGACCCCGCCCTCCTCCGACACCGCTTCGAGATCGACGCAGACGAGCAGCCCCCTCCTTTCGCCGCGGGACGTTATCTTTCTGACAAGCACAAAGCCGCGCTCGAGACGTTCGATGTCCCCGTTTTCAAGCGCGGCATACATATTCTCCCGCATTTTTGTAAACTGCGCCTCTTCCCCGCTGCCGCGGAGAAAGTCCGGGATCACGCAGTCCCGCGCGGAAACGCTCCCCTCGCCTGAAAGCGGCTCCCAAAGACCGGCGGGCGCGTCGCAGGCGGGCGCGACCCAGCTCTCATAATCCCGCGGGACAAACAGCCGCGGGATACGGACGCAACTTCTCATAGCGCGTTGACGATGATAACGACCACCGCGGCGAGCGCAAGCGCCGCAAGTTTTAGCGGGATGTTCTCGGTGAACGCTTTTCGCAAGATCTCCAAAAATTTCATGCCTTTTTGCCCTCCGCGTTAAATTCTTTCCAGTAGTACTCTCTCAAAAACTTTTTCAGAAGCTCGGAATCCGCATAGCGGGTGATGTCGCCGCGCTTGACGACCGAGACGATGCCCGTCTCCTCCGAAACGATGATGGTGGAGACGTCCGCCACTTCCGTGACCCCGATGCCCGCGCGGTGGCGGGTACCGAAATCTTTGGGGAAATCGCGCTGGGTGAGCGGCAGAAAGCACCCCGCCGCCTGGATCTTGTCGCCGTAGATGATCATCGCGCCGTCGTGAAGGGGCGCTTTATCGATAAAGATGCCCTCGATGAGCTGGTTGGAGATCACCGCCCCGAGCCGCACGCCGCTGTCCACAATGTCCCGCGGGAGATTGCCGTTGCTGAGTACGATGAGCGCGCCCGTGTTGTTTTTGGAGAGGTTCTGCACCGCCCGCACAATGGAAGCGATGTATTCCTCGGCGCGCGCCGCAATGGCGCTCTTTGCCGTACTCTCCCCTTTGGTTTCGCCCATGCGCTTGCCCGTCCAGACCGAACGCTTGATCTCCTGGCTGAACAGCAACAGGAAAAACAGGGAAACGAGCAGGAGCAAAACGAGGAGCAGCGTGCTGTCGAGCTTTTCGGAGATAAGACAGGCAATGCCCATCAGGATAATGAGCGCGACGTACACGCCGATGAGCTGTTTGGCGTTGTTGGCTTTCAGCGTGCGCAACACATAATAGATGAGCAGGAACAAAAAGATCCCCTCCGAGAGATAGACGAGCCAATTCTCTCCGAACTGTAAAAACACGTTCTTGATATTTTCCCAAACGTTCGCCATAGCGCCACCCTGTTTGATTTTTGTGTTTTCTTTCTACTATTATAACGTTGAACGGAAAAAAAGAAAAGTATTTTTCTCTTCTTTTGCCACTATTTTTCCGCGGGGAAGAAGATTTTTGCGATCGCCGCTTCGAGCGCGCCCGACTTTCCGTACAGCCCCCCGCGCGCCTGCGCCGACAGCGAATAGAGGGAACGGTACAGCTCCTCCGTCCGCTTTTCCCCGAGCCGCCCGGCAGTCTCCCTGTTTACCCGCACCGAATACGGGTGCATGCCGAGCGCTTTCCCTGCCTCTTCGTCCGAGCCGCGCACCCGCGAGACTTCGAGAAGAGTCTTAAAATGGGAGGCGAGCGAGACGAGCAGCGCGCTCTCGTCGTATCCCTTGCTTTCAAGATCGTATAAGATCTCCGAAAAGCGCGTGAAATTTCCCTTGGAAGCCGCCTGCGTCAGCTCGAAGATCTTATATTCCGCGTCCTTTGCGACGTATTCCTCCACAGTTGCGGAAGTCACTTTTCCCCCCTCCCCGAGAAGCAGGCGCAGTTTTTCCGTCTCACCTTTCATGCGGGCGGCGTCCTGCGCGCAGTATTGCACCATCAGCTCGGCGGACGCGGCGTCGGGAAGAAGCCCGCTTCTTCTCATGAGATTGAACGCCCAGCGCGAGAGGGTATCCCTGTCCGCGCGGGAGCAGTCCACATACTCGATCCCCTTTTTCTTTTTGAGATCGGTCCCTTTCTTGCCGCTGTTGACGATGAGAAGCACGGTAGAGGGGCAAGGGGATTCTGCATAGCTTTTGAAAAGCTCCCACTCGCGTTCGGCGGGATAAAATTCATACGCGCGCACCAGCCGCTTTTCGTCCATAAACGGCAGGGCGTACAGCCCGTCGCGGAAAGAGACCAGCTTTTCGCCTTTGAGCGCCTCTCCCTCGAAGCGCACGTCGTTGAGAAGAGGCTGCGCGATGTTGCAGGCGGTGCGGATCGCAGACACCGCGTGGTCGCGGAAATACGCCTCCTCCCCCTCGATGAGGTAAATGGGCGATATTTTCTCCTGTAAACTTTTAGCAAGCTGTACAAATTTCATAGCGTTTTGATTATAGCATCTTTCAGCAGATAATTCAAGCGTTTCGCCCTGCCCTCCGCCTCGCCGACGAACAGATCGGCGCCGAGCGCCTCCGTTCCCTCGAAATCGAACTCCACCGCGCAACCCTCGGCAAGCATCATGAGTTTGGAACGGCTCTCGAAGCGGAATATAAGGCCGCCGACGGTGAACGTTCTTCCCGAAAGCGGCTCTTTTTTCAGCCCCGTTTCGCATTCGTCGCAGACGCGCACCTCATCGGCGGGCAAAAAGCACGCCGTGTTCACCCCCGAAAGTTCATCCTCGGCAAGCACCACGACCGCCGAAAGACGGCCGCCGTACGTGCGGTCCAAAAAGTCCTCGCAGTCGGAAACGGAAATTTCCCCGTCGATCAAAAGCACGCTCTCCTGCCTCGTGCGCACGAGCGCCGCGCTGTTGCCGTTGCGGGAGAGGACTTCGATGCGGCAACCCGTAAAGACGACGTTTTGCAATACCGTTACAAGAAGAAACAGCGCCGCAAGCGCCACCGCCGCCGCGCCTTTGCCGCGGCCCGATAGCCGCACCCTGCCCGACAGCGCGACGCAACCCGTTAAAAAGACAACGCTCCCCGCCCCGAGCGCAAACCCCGCGATCACAAGGGAGACGTCTAAGACGGAAAACACATAGAGAAACGCCGAAAACATTCCCTCGGGAAAGAGCAAAAAGAAGCCTGCGGCGGGCGGAACAACGAGCGCAAGCAAGGCGCAGAGCAACGTTCCCAAAAACAGCACGGGAACGGCGGGAGCTATGAAAAGATTGACGACCGCCGCGAGCGCGGAGACGTAGCCGAACGTTTCGAGCATGACGGGGAACAGAAAAATTTGCACCGAGAGAGACGCCGAGAGATATTCCGCCAGAAACCGCGGAAATTTGACGCGGCGGAATACTCTGCGGAGCGGGGCGGCAAAGAGCGCCAGCCCGAGGCAGGCGCCGTAGGAGAGCCGCATGCCCGCCGAAAACCACTGCTGGGGCAGAAAAAGGAGAGTAAGAAGCGCGGCGAGGGAGACCGATTCGAGGAAATCGTACTTCTTCCCGAACGCGCGCGTTATGCCGAGCGTTCCGCACATGATGACGGCGCGAACCGACGAGACGGTAAAATTACACAGCCCGCAATAAAGCAGCGAGAGGAGCAACGCGGGAAGAAAGCGGTATTTTTTCAAAAACGGGAAACAGGCGTATGCCGCCGCGTACAGGATCCCGATATGCAGGCCCGAAACCGCGAAGATGTGCGCGATCCCGCCCCGCCGCACCGCCTCGGAAAGGTCCTCGTCCATTCCGCCCGCGTTGCCCGTGAGCAGAGCGTAGGCAAGGTCCGCTTCGTCCCGCTCCATATTCCCGTGGAGGGTATCGTACAACGCCGCGTTCATGCGCAGAAAGAGATTGTTCGACCTGCCCGTCCGCTCCGCCGAAGTGAGCGAGGCGGTGTAGCGCACTCCCTTGGAAAAATCGCTCTGCACATAGGGATCGGTAAGATCGTCCGCGTCCACAGGCCGCACCTTTGCCTGCGCGGAGAGAATATCGCCGAGGCGGACGTCGCCGCCGTAGACCGCGCGGCATTTGCCCCTCTGCTCCTCCCCGTCGAACGTAAGATCGTCCAGCACGAGGACGGAATATCCCTTTCCAGCCGAGACGGAGGTCACCGTTCCCGTAAGGCGGTATTCCCCCTCCCCTACCGCAGGCAAAAACCTTTCGGTATACAGGTGCAGAGCGAGCGCGCCTGCCCCCGCAAAGAGACACAGAGAGAGAAGAACCGCAAGCGTGCGTACCTTTTTCAGCGGGAATACGGCGAAGAGTAAAAACAGCGCGGCAAAGAGAAAATCGGAGGGAACAAGCCCTCCGAAACGGATCTTAGCATAGAGAAAGATCCCCATCACCAGCCCGAGCGCACAAAAAAGGATGGGACGAAAATTGATACGGTTCGCATTTCCGCTCTTTTGTTCCTCTTCCATGGCTCTTTTCCTAAGTAAAATAAATTGCGCTAAGCGAGCGTGATCCTGTCCGACACCGAACGCACCAGCACGCCCTTTTGTTCGCCGTAGGCGATGCACTCCGCCGCGAACGAGGCGAACCGCTCCGTGGCGCGCACATGGCAGTGCGCCGCAATGAGCGCGGTCAGTTCGTCGAGATAGAGGCTCACCTTTTCTTCGAGCAGTCCCTTGACGAGGGAGACGATCTCAAACGGCGTGAAGTCCTCCTCCGCCTTTCTCAGCCCGCTTTCGTCCGTGCGGAAGCGGACGAGCTGTATTGCGCGGTCCGTCTTGTAAAAATAATCCACGCCGTCCACCCGCTCCCTGCGGAACGCGCAGGCGTCGATCAGCCCGTCGAGCTTTGCCGAAATGCGCGCGCCCGCCTTTGTAACGCCGAACGTTGCAAGGCACCTCGTTTTCAAGAACGCGCGGGAGATCGGCTCCTCCGCCGCCACGATCTCTTTGAGCCGCGCAAGCACGGCGGCGTCGTTTGCGGCGTCGAGGAAGAAAGAAGCGGGTTCCGCGTCCGCCGCCTTAACGGCGCGGTAAGGTTTGAGATATTTGTTCAAAAGGGAAGCCCCCCTCTTTTCCGCACCCGTCAGCCGGTCCAAAAGCTCTTTCACGCGCTTGACTTCCCGCTTGGGGTTGTTGTAGTAATTGACGCAGTTTACCCTGAGAACGTTCCAGTTCATGCGTTTGAGCGTTTGCACCTGCAAGATGTTACGGTCTTTGACGGAGAATTTTTCCGCGCCGTCGAAGAGGACGGCGAGCAGGTATTCGTGCGGGTTGCGCGGGTCGAGAACGGCGACGTCGATCTTGAAATCGGAAGCCCCCACGTCCGCGCGGCAACGGTAACCGTAGCCCTCGATCTCCCGCGCGAGATACTTGCCGATCCCCGCGCCCTCCTTGACTGCGGCCGCTTTCACCGCGAGCGTCGTTCTCCCCTTTTCGGCAAATTCGAGAAAGGCTTTGAGGCCCGCCACCCCTTTCGAGGAAGTTTTGGCAAGGTCGATCATGCCCGACGTCATGGAGGAGAATACGGTCATCTCCTCCCGCGCGCGGGACACCGCGACGTTCAGCCGCCGCCAGCCGCCCGATTGGTTGAGCGGGCCGAAGTTGAGCGAGAGCCGCCCCGTAGCGTCGGGGCCGTAGCAGACCGAGAACAGAATGACGTCCCTCTCATCCCCCTGCACGTTTTCGAGGTTCTTGACAAAGAGCGGCTCCTCGCCGTCGTAGGCGTAGCCTTCGAGCTTTTCCTTTACGATCGCCTTTTGGAGCAACCGTTCGATGAGATTTTGCTGTGCGCTCGAAAACGTGACGACCCCCATACTCGACCGCCGCAGAATGGGATCTTTGAGCCGCCGCACGACTTCCGCCGCGAGCGCCTCCGCCTCCTTTTTGTTGCACTTGGTAAAGCCGCGGTCGTAGACCCCGTCCGTCTGCACGAGCCGCACCTTGCTGTCCGCGTCGGGCGAAGGGAAAGTGCAGAGTTTGTTGTCGTAATACATCACGTTGGAGAACGCGATGAGGCTCTCGTGCTTGCTGCGGTAGTGCCAGATGAGATGGCGTTCGGGCATGCCGAGCGCGAGACAGTCGTCCAAAACGCTTTCGAGGTCCTCGTTTTCGAGGTTCTCCTCGTCCACATAGCCCGTGCGGAAGAAAGTGGTGGGCGGGAGCTGGCGGGGGTCGCCGACGACGATCGCGGCCTTTGCGCGGGCAATGGCGCCCACCGCCTCCGCCGTAGTCATCTGCGAAGCCTCGTCGAAGATGACGAGATCAAAAAGGTCCGCCTGCGGTTTGAGATATTGCACCACCGTGGCGGGACTCATGAGCATGCAGGGCGCGACCGCGCCGAGCAGGTTGGGGATCTCGGCAAACAGCCCGCGCAGGCCCACGCCGCGCAGGTTGCTCTTGGAGAGACGGCGGAACGCGGCGACCTCCACCGAAAGGCTCCCCTCGTCGTCCGGCTTGGGCAGGCGGGAGATGAGGTCGCTCCGCAATTTTATGCGGGTATCGCGGGTAAACTCCTCCCACGCAAGGCGGAATTTTTCGGCCGTGTCCTCCAAAGACCCAACCGTCATGCGGGAAAGTTCGGGATCGGCGGGGATGTTGATTTCGAGGAAATTCTGGTAGACGTTCTTCTCGAACCCGCCCAAAACGTTCTCCGTTGTGAGTTTTCCGCTTTCGAGCGCCTCGGTGACAAAACTGCACCCGAGCGCTTTCAGCTCCTCTTCCGTGCGCTTGTACATGCACCAGTTCGGGAGCATATCCACATTGTCGATGAGCGCGCCCGCTTTCGCGGTAAATTCGTCTAGAATGTCGTCCTGCGGGATCTTTGCGCGGTCGGCGCGCGTGACGGTGAGAAAACTGTCGAGCGCGCGGAAAAAGCTGTCCGCGGCCTGTAAGTACCCTTCGAGAACGGGCCGCGTATAGCCATTGTTCGCGCGCAGGCACATGCTGTTGAACGTATCGGGGTTGTAATCGAGAAAGGTGGAAGCACACAGATCGTGCAAATCGTATAATGCGCTCAGATATTCGCTCCTCTTTTTGAACACGATCTCGCCGCCGCGGTCGGTGAAATTCGCGGCGAGCGGCACGCTCTTGATCCGCTCCGTTGCGTCGCGGATGTCCACAAGGGTCTGCAAAAACTTGACGGTATCCTCCTCGGTCAGGGGGTGAAGCGCGACGCGGCTAAGCCGCTTTGCCGCCGCCGAGGCCGCCTTGCTTTTGCGGTACCCCTGCCCGCTTTCGAGCGTTTTCTTGATCTCGGGATAGTCCTTTCCCAGATCGACAAACGCTTTGAAATGGCCGTTATAGAAAGCGAAACGCTCGTCGAGGCGGCGGTTAGCATGATAAAACACATAGAACTGCTCTTCCGTGACCGAGGAGAAGTATTTCGCATACGTCTCGGACAAGAAATTCCGCGCGAGCTTGCAGAGATTTTCGAGCTTTTTGCGCGTGATCGTGGAGAGCTTCTGGCGGTAAAATTCGAGGAACAGCCCCAAAAACGTTTTGAGATGTTTGATCTCCGCGATGAGGACCTCCGAAGCGCAATACAGCTTATCGCGCAATCCCTGCGAGTATTCGGTAAGATTGACGTTTTCGAACGGGGAATTTACCACCCCGCCGCACTCCTTTGCCGCCGCGGCGGCGGAGAGAATGCGGTTCTTGCAGTCGGCGAGTTTCCGCTCGCCCAGCGTATCGTAAAACGCGCTCCCCACGTCCATCACGTCGGGGGCGTCCTTGTTTTTGAGATAGAGCAGAATGGCGTCGTACACGGAAATGCCGAGCCGTCTCTTTTTGTGGAGAGCGAGCATGGGCGCTTTCAGTTCCCCGCGGAGGGTCCCGATCTCCGCGGCGCGCCCGCCGAAGTCCGTTTCCTCCCCGCCCGCAAGCGCGAGGGTATCCCCGAGCTTTTTCAGCGCGTCCGCCTTATCCGCCTTGCCCGCGTGAAGTTCGAGGCAGAAGTCCCCCGCGCCCACGCTGTCCAAACGCTTTTTCACCACGTCGAGCGCCGCTTTCTTTTCGGCGACGAACAGCACCCGCTTGCCGTCTTCGAGGGCGTTTGCAATGATGTTCGTGATCGTCTGGCTCTTTCCCGTTCCGGGAGGGCCGTGCAACACAAAGCTCGCGCCCGTTCGGGAGAGCGCCACCGCCGAGTACTGCGAACTGTCCGCGGGGAGCGGAATGAGGGTATCGGCGGGGTCCGCCTCGTCCTCTTCCGCGGGCGCGGGAAAGGTTTGCCGCGCCGCAAGGTTGTTGAGGAGCGCCGAGACGACCGCGTTCTGTTTGAGTTCGTCGAAATGGGCGTGCAGGTCGTGCCACATCAGATAGCGGCGGAAAGAAAAGACGGCGACGTAAATTTCTTTGAGGACTTTCCAGCCCTTCATGGAGGCGGTCTCCGCCGCGACCATTGCGAAAATCTCGCTCATTTTGAGTGCGGACACGTCTCCGCCCAGCCCGCGCACGTCGATGTTGAACTCCTGTTTGAGATATTCGAGGAGGGTGCTGTTGACGAAATATTCCCCCTCGGCAAGGGAGACGGTGAAATCTTCGTTCCCTTTCGCCCGCGCAATGTCCACGGGGACAAGCACCAGAGGGGCGCGGCGGGGTTTGCCGTCCTCTTTTGCGACGTATTGCAAAAACCCGAGCGCAAGATAGAGGATCTTCGCGCCCGATTCCTCGTCCGCCTCGCGGTTTTTCCGCTGTAAAAGGCGGGCTGTCTCGGAAAGGTCCTCCCCCTGCGCGCAGACGCGGAGCAGATCCTGCCGCTGTTCGAGCGCCAGAAGCTCCCGCTCGGCCGCGGAAATATTGCCCGTGTTCCCGCCGCCTTTCAGTTTCATGCCGTCCGAGACGAGCAAGCGCGCATAGAGCACGTCCGCGTCGTCCGCGCGCACTTTGAGCGCGCCCTTTTCCGTAAAGTTGAGCAGCGCGTTGCGGTTGGTGAGATCGAGCAAACGCCGCTCCCAGATTTTGTTTTTGGTAAGTTTTCCCTCGATGCCCGCATGGCCGAGTTCTTTTAAGGGGGCGGGAGCCGCGTCGGGGGACATCTCCTCGTGGCGGATCAGCTCCACTCCCCTGCTCCCTCGCTCTTTGAGCGGAAGCACGGGAATGCCCGCGATGCGGCATCTTTTGACGTCGACGAAATATTCGTAGTCCCCGAGCGACTGCGCAAAATGTTTTTCCGAGGTCGTGAAATTCACGCTCTTGTCCGCGAAGAGGTCCTCCGCGTCGAAAAAGCTGAGATTGTTGATCCCGTCCGCGATGTATTTTCCGACGATCTCCCCGTCGTCCGTGACGGTATCGAGGAAGCAACTGTCGTACAGCCAGACCCCGACGCCGACGCCGCGCTTTCCCACGGCGAGGACGGGGTTGAGTTTCGCTCCCTCCAAACATGCCGCCGCAAAGAGCGCAAGCTGTAACACGTTTCCGCGTTTAGAACGGAAGAAGTCCTGCGAAAAAGCGCATACGGGTGCGGAAAGATCGCAATTCTCCCGCTCGAAATTCCACCCTTTCACCGCGGCAAAGACCGCCGCGGAAGTCATGCGGACCGCGTTTTTATCCGCGCCCGTGTAGCCGTATACGTCCGAGGCGGAAGTCCACTTTCTCATTTTTCTGCCCGCCTCTTCGAGAACGCGCCCGGCAGCGGAAAGACGGGGGCGCACATACGCCGCCAGCCGCTCGGGATTGCCGCCAAGGCCCTCCCACCAGTCGTAGGGAAGGGCGGTAACAAGGCGGCTGTCGCGGCAGATCTCCCCGCCCTCCGCCGTGACGGAGACCCAGACGGGGACTTCGCGCGGGGCGGCGTTTTCCACGAGAAAAACGGGCGAAAACACGCCGCTTGCGACGTGTTCCACCTTGCTTTCAAACGGGACGGGACAGCTCCCCTCGTGGGGGACGACCAGCCCGCACTCGTCATAGAGCTTTACGCCGAGTTCGCGGTTCTCCGCGTCGCGGTTGGAAATTTGCACCTTGACGGGGGTCTCCAACAGACAATCGAGATAGCCGACGTACTTTGGCGGTTCGAGCGTAGCTGTGATTTTTTCTTTGATATCGGTTTTTTTCGGCTTGGGCATATCACTCCGCGGGCGGCGAAAAGCCGCCTGTTCTTTTCTTCACGTTTTGTCCTATGATTATACCATTTTCTTCCGCAAAATGCAACCTCCGCGGACATTTTCCGACAGAAAAATAAAAAAGAGCGCGAGGGGGACGCGCTCTTTTCCGTTTACTTCTCTTCGAGGGTGACGTCGATATAGTCCGTCGGGTCCACCGCCTTTCCGTTGAGCGTCATTTCGAGGTGAAGATGCGTGCCGTCGTTTGCCTCGGTGCCGTAGGCCTCGGCCACCTTGGCGATCACATCGCCCTGCTTGACCGTATCCCCCTCTTTCAGGGTGGAGACGGGTTCCACAAAGCGGTAGGTGCTTTGCACGCCGTCCGCATGTTGCAAAACAACGAGATTGCCGAGCTTATCCGACATGCTGATCTTGACAACCTGCCCGTCCGCCATCGCTTTGACGTCGGAACCCGCTTCCGCGGAGTAGTCCACCGCCTTGTGGTAATACCACTTGTCGAGGGTGGTGTTTTGATACACCGAGAAATACTCCACCGAACAAGTTGCGGCGTTTTCAAGCGGCGCGATGAACGCTACCTTTTCGCCTCCGCTCGTGGGATCATCCTGCTCGCCGCCTGTGGGGGGATCCTGTTCGCCGCCTGTGGGGGGGTCTTGTTCGCCGCCCGTGGGGGGGTCTTCTTCACCGATGGGCGGGTTTTCCAGCACTTCCCTGCCGCCGTTCGTCACGAAATAGGCGGTGAGTACGATCGCCGTGATGAGCAGCAGCGCGCAGACCGCTAAAATGATCGAGGAGACGATCTTCTTTTTTCTCGAAGTAGGTACGGTATTTTCCTTTTCTTTCATGGGAATCCTCCGAAATTTTATGTAGATGATTGACGGCGGAAAGTTGTTTTATACCTGCCGCCGCGGAAAATTTTACCAGCCGCCGAAGATGAGCGGGGTGCCGACCACCGTCTGCCCGTCCCTTACGGCGATCTGCAAATTGACGACTTCCCCGCCGAGAGAAAGGCCGCCGCCGAGCTTGGGGGAATAGAGATAGTAGCTTGTAACGCCGCTGACCGATTCGGTAAAAAGCAGGTTTGCGCCGTATTTTTGTACGAGTTCCTCGTAGCGGTCGCCGCGGTACACCGCGCTCTCCCCCTTTACTTCGCCCAAAAAGAGTTTTGCAAGCGGCGAGCGGGCGGTAACGGCGCGCGCGGAGGAGTTTTCTCCAAGATAAAATGTGTAGTTTTCGCCCTGTTCGAACACGGGCGAGCGCAGAACGGCAAAGAGAAAGAACGCGCATGCCGCCACGAGCGCAACGCAGAGAAAATTGCCGATGATCCCGAAAAACCGTCTCATAAAAAAACACCCCCTCGCAAAGAACGAGAGGATGATTGACGCTTTGATGAAATTTTATACGGGGATATGGTGAACGAGTTTTAGTTGTTTGTCCATATCGTAGGCGAGTTGTGTGCTTGACACATTGATTTTATCGAGCAGGGCGTTTGTCATCGCTTGATTTGTCGCCTGTATCCGCGCCTGCGCCTCGGCGGAAAGCCGCAATTCTTCCGCCTGTTCGTTTAGCTTTTCCAATCGGTCATTCTGCGCTTCCAGTTTCGCGCCGAGCTTTGAGACTTCTTCCAAAGATGTTTGATGTTGAAATTCGAGCTGAACCGAAAGTTTTCTGAAAGAATTATCGAGCGTTTTTTCCAGTGAACCGACCGATTGTTGAATTGTTTTTGCGATCATCTCCGTCGCCATGCCGACCGCTTTGACGAGCGTTTCGTTCTGCCGTTGACGGTCTACCTGTTGCAAAGCTTCCTTCATGGTGTCGGCGCGCCCCGTTTCGTAATAAAAGATGATGAGATCAACATTCTCCCAGTCGCGGAAATCAATGACGGGATAGAGTTTTTGCGCGTTTTCGATAATTTCCTGCGACTCTTTGGCGATTTGGTTGATTTTTATTTGGCGTTCCGCGATAGCTTGTGTCTCGGCTTTTTTAGAGGGAGCCAAACTTGCCGCATATTGCTTTTGCCCTTCTCGGATTTTTTCAACGGCTTCGTCGTCGAAATAGAGCGCCCCTTTCTTTTGCAAAAGCAGCAACTGATTTTTTTCCTGCTCCAATTTCTCAAATTCGTCTTTAAGCGGTTGTAAATTGCTCATAGGTTCTGTGACATTTCGTGAATATCTGTCATTCCAACGTTGTTGCCACTTGAGTTTTTTGCTTCGCCTTATCAAAGCATAAATCACTGTAATTACAAACGAAATGCCACAACCACTTAATATTCCGTAACCCGTGGCTGTACCATACGGTAACCCGAGAGCCAATCGCATGACTAATAAAGTCATTACTAAAGTGAAACAAACCGCCGCAAGCAGAAAACATATAACGAGCGGGAACTTTCGTGAATATTTTTTATCGCACCATTCCCGAATGTCAACGATTTCTGCTTTCTCCTTTTTTATTGGCTCTTCCTTTTCGGCAATTTCCCGCTCTAACGGCTCCATTCTCTTTTCGATCTCACGCAGACGGGTCGCAACACCGTATTGTTTTTCGGCTTCCTGCATACTCTCAGCCCTATGCTTTACGATTGCAGCATCTGATTTTTTGATTTTATCGTTACTGGAAGCGATCCCTCGCTCTTCGCTCCGAGTGACATCTGTCTTTTGAGATATAAGCGACATTGCCGCACGGATGGCATATAAATCGCTTAAAATTTCTTCCTTCGACCGTTCTTCCATTTTTTTTGCTCCTCTTTACTAATATTCTGGTATGATGATATTATAATTGCAGATTTTTGGTTTGTCAATATAAAATAGAAAATTTATAGTAAAATATAGTTTATGGGGAAAGAAATTTCTAAGAACCGAATAAAAGAACTGAGAGAAGATAGAGATTTGCGACAAATTGACGTGGCTCATGCAACAGGAATTGACCAACGCTCCCTTTCCAACTACGAAACGGGAAAGACCTTGCCCGACAGCTATGCGATCATTCGTCTTGCCGAATTTTTTAATGTCACCTGCGATTATTTGCTCGGCGTGAGCGAACGGGACTTAAAAGACACCACTGCCGTGATAGATGAGTTGGAAGATGTGAAAAAGAGACTGAACGAAATACAAAAATTCCTCAACAAAAAATAATGATAACCGCCGCGCCGCCGAAATTTTCGGCGGCGCGGCGTTTTTGGAATATGTACAACCCGTTCCCTCACGGAAAACAAAAGATTTTCGTGAATATAATAAGGTAGAGATTTCTCCACTTCGTTCCGCTCAACATGACGTGATTTGGGAATTGCCCACCCCCTTAATCCCCCTCCAATGGAGGGGGTTCTACTTGCCCCCTCCGTGGGAGGGGGTAGGGGGTGGGCGCGTTCCCAACTTCCTGCGCGTTGGAAAATCACACTTTTCCATAAGCGCACACAATTTGCCGTATGCTTACGGCTTGTTGTAAAAGCCGAGCGAACGAGAGGATAAACCTGTTGATGCATGAGGAAGGTTTCCTCGCGCAATTCTTTTCCGAGGTGCGGTACGCTTAAAACCATGGGGATACACTCCACTCGGCGCAAGCGCCTCGGTCGGTATGACAACGAGGCAAAGAATTGCGCGAAACTTTTTCGTGAATTACCGAAACGCGCAATATTCCCAGTGGTCGTTGATGACGCCGATGCCCTGCAAATAGGAATAGACGATCGTCGGGCCGACAAATTTGAAGCCCCGCTTTTTGAGTTCCGCACTGACCTTTTCCGAAAGCGCATCTTTGGCGGGCATATCCTTTGCGCTCAACAAATGGTGGTCTATCACCTTGCCGCCCGTAAATCCCCATATGAATTTATCGAAACTGCCGAATGCTTCCTGCACTTTCAAAAAAGCGCGCGCATTCGTAACCGCCGCCCCGATTTTGCTGCGGTTACGGATAATGCCCTCGTCCCGCATCAGTTCCTCTACCTTTTGCTCGCCGTAATTTGCAACGATCTTTGGGTCGAAGCCGTCGAACGCGCGGCGGAAATTCTCCTCTTTGTTCAAGATCAAATTCCAGCTCACGCCCGCCTGCATGCCCTCCAACACGAGCATAGCGAAAAGCTCCCCGTCCCGATGTTCGGGCTTGCACCACCGCGTATCATGGTAGCGCAGGACCTTTTCGGAGACGCAGAGCCCTAAATCGCACCGCTTCGTTTCCATCGCGGCTTACTTCCCCCACGGGAGCGGCTCGCCGCCGAGGATGTGGATGTGCAGGTGATGCACCGTCTGCCCCGCGTTCTCCCCCTGGTTGATCACGAGGCGGTACCCATCGCCCAGCCCGAGCTTTTGTTGCAGTTTCCCGATTTTTTCGAGCGTTCTGCCGAGCAGATCGGCGCGTTCGGCGTTCAGTTCGCTCAAATAGGCGAAATGCTCTTTCGGAACGCACAGCAGATGGACGGCGGCAATGGGCGCGACGTCCTTGAAAATAACGATCTCGTCGTCCTCGTACGCCTTGACGGACGGGATCTCCCCCGCAACGATCTTACAAAAAATACAGTCGTTCATTCGATTTCCTCCATGATCTCGGCAAATGCGCCGTCTCGATATAATTTGATGAGCTTTACGCGGGCGAGCATGCCCTCTTTCGCCCCGTCCGCATATACGCGGATGTAGTTTTCGGTATATCCCCCGTCCTCTTCGAAGAGAACGGTGCGCTCCGTCCCCAAAAAACGCGATACGTATGCGGTTTCGGCGCGTTTTGCCGCCTCCGAAAGGCGCGCCATACGCTCCCGCTTCACCGCCGCGGGGAGGTCGGGTTTCTTCGCCGCCGCCGTTCCCGGGCGGGAGGAAAACGGAAAGCAATGCACCCGCGCAAACCCCGCTTTCCCGAGAATGGAGAGGCTCTCCCGAAAGTTTTCCTCCGTCTCGGTGGGAAAGCCCACGATGATGTCCGTCGTGATCGCGGCGTCGGGGAAATATTCGTAAATTTTTGTACAGCAGGCGAGATACTCTTCCCGCGTGTAGCGGCGGTTCATGGCTTTGAGAACCGCCGAGGAGCCGCTTTGCAGGGACAAGTGGAAGTGCGGCGCAACGTTTCCCGCCTCTTTCATCTGTTTCAAAAATTTTTCGTCGACGATCCCCTCTTCGAGGGAGCCGAGACGGACGCGCGCGGGGACCTCTTTGAGCAGGAGGAGCAATTCTCCCAACCCCACCTCCCCGTCGCGGTAGGACGACACGTCGATGCCCGTCAGAACGATCTCTTTCGCGCCGCAGCTTTTTGCCTCGGACAGCACGCTCTCCGCGCGCCGCGAGCGCGTTCTTCCGCGCAGATAGGGAATGAGGCAGTAAGAGCAGAAGCGGTCGCACCCGTCCTGTATGCGCAAAAAGGCGCGCGTTTTGGTCTGTTTGGGTTGCGGCAACTCGCAAAACGAGCGTTCCGTTTCGCGGAAAATGCCCCGCTCTTCCAATACGCTTAACACTTTGCTCTTGTTCTGCGCGCCGAGGACGAGGGTAACCCCCTCTTTGCCGAGGAACGCCTCCGCGTTTTGCTCGGAAGCGCACCCGCACACCACCACGGGCGCGGCGGGGTTGAATTTCCGCATCCGCGCGACCGCCTGCCGGGATTTGCGCTCCGCCTCCGCCGTCACCGCGCAGGTGTTGAGCAGGTACAGATCGGCATAGCCGAGTTCGTCCGTCACCTCATAGCCGCGCTCTTCCAGCCCGCGCATGAGAGACGCGCTCTCCACCTCGTTCATTTTGCACCCGAGGGTAAACACGCACGCCTTCATTTGAGTTCCCCTAATTGATACATGACAACGGACAAAAGCGCGATCGCCGCCGTCTCCGCCCGCAAAATGCGCTTTCCGAGGGAAATGCCCCGAAAGCCGAGAGATTTGGCCAAAGCGAACTCTTCTTCCGTGAAGCCGCCCTCGCTGCCCACGACGAGCGCAGAACTACCCGAAAGGTCCTGCAACCCCTCTTCGCTCTGCGCCAAAAATTCGCACGCAAACAGCTTATTTTGATACCCGTCTGCACTTTTAAGCGCCTCGCCGAGCGTTTCAAAGTAGACGACCTCGGGCGCGACCGTGCGCATGCACTGCTTTGCCGCCTCGCGCGAGACGCGGTTCAAACGTTCCAGCTTGTTGCCGTTCATGTACGCCGCGCAATAGCGGGAAGAGAATACGCCGATCTTCGAGGCTCCCAGCTCCGCCGCTTTCTGCACGACAAGCTCGGTCTTGTCCCCTTTGAGCGCGCCGATCAAAAGATAAACGGGCGTTTTGGGTTCGCGGTCCGCCTCTTTTTTGCCGACGACGTGTACGAGCATTCTGTCCCGCTCCGTCTTTGTGACGATCGCGGAGTATTCCGCGCCGCTTCCGTCGAGCAAGGCGATCTCGCTCCCCTCTTTGAGACGCAACACGTTTTTGGCATGGCGGAACTCGTCGCCCGTGAGCGCGACTTCCTCTGCGATATGGTCGATGAAAAAACGGTTGCGTGCCATGATTTTCCGTATTACTTTCTATACGCCAGCGCAAACCACTCGCCCTCGCGGCGCTCGTTCAGTGGCTGTAAGCCGAGCGCGGCGTAAGTTTGCTTGACGAAATCGAGACGGGAGGCGATAATGCCGCTCAGAATGAGAACGCCCCCCTCTTTGAGCGCGTTCGGGACGGCGGGCGCGAGCAAGGCAAGCACTTCCGCCGTGATGTTCGCAAGAATGAGGTCGGCTTTCAGCTGTGACCCGTCGAGCAAATTCGCCTCTGAGACGGTGACGTTCTCCGAAACGCCGCTTTTGAGCGCGTTGTGCTTTGCGCTCTTGACGGCGATGGGGTCGAGGTCGGAGAGATAGCACTTCTTCGCGCCGAGCTTCGCCGCCGAGATGCCCAAAATGCCGCTCCCGCAACCCACGTCGAGGACGACGTCTCCCTCTTTGAGATAGTCCTGCAAAAGTTCCACGCACATGCGCGTTGTCTCGTGTTCGCCCGTGCCGAACGCCATGCTCGAATCGAGCGAGACGATCTCCTCTTTCCCCTCTTTGGAGTAGGATATCCACTCGGGGACCACGACGATCCGCCCGATATGGATGGGGCGGAAATGCTTTTTCCACACGTCGATCCAGTCGTCGCCGTCGATCTCGCGCTTGGTATCTTCGAGGGTGCCGAAGTCGATCGCTCCCCCCGCGAGGGCGCGGCGGTTGCGGATCTCCTCCATAACGGCGGAAATCTTGTCCGCTTCCGCGGGTGCGAAATAGCACTTGACGAGGACGTCCTCGTTCGGCTCGGCAACGCTGTCGTCCATGTAGTCCCAAAAGACGGAGCTATCCCGTTGCAGGGCGAGAATGTCGTTGTGATCGCAAACGGTCACGCCGTAGGAAGTGTATTCCCACATGACGTCCGAGACGATCTCGCTCGCCTCGGAAGAGGTATGCACGGTGAGTTCGATGTATTTCATAATTTGTTCTTCTTTCAATATAAAATTTGCGCGGTATCGGGCAAAGTCAATACTTGCGCGTTGTCGCCGCGGATGGAAAACCTCTCCTCGGGGAACGCGCTGTGGGGGATAAAGTAGACCCGCTTTTCTTTCCATGCGCCCGTAAGTTCGCCCGCAAAATACCGCTCGGAGAGGATCTTGTTCATGAGCGAGCGGTTGAGTTCCACGATTGCCGCGCCGTAGCCGTCCGCAAAACAGTTGAGGATCGCCGTGCGGATCCGCATCGCCATGTAGATATCCGAGAGAACGTAGCCCTGCCGCGTGCAATGGTTGCAGGGTTTGAGCAGGAAAGAGGAAAGCTCTCCCGACATGCGCTTGCGCGTGAACAGCGTTACGCACAGATCGCTCATGGGCAATACCCTCGTCTTTGCGCGGTCCTCCGAGAGCGCCTCTTCGAGCGCCGCCGTGACCGCGAGGCGGTGTTCTTCCTCCGCCATATCGATAAAATCCACCGCCACGATCCCCCCGATGTTGCGGATGCGCACCTGGCGGGCGATCTCTTTCGCCGCAAGAAGATTGGTTTTGAGTACCGTGCTTTCGAGGTCGCTGTCCCCCGTGTACTTCCCCGTGTTTACGTCGAACACCGTCATCGCCTCGGTGCGGTCGATGACGAGATGCGCGCCGTTTTCAAGTTTGATCTGCGGGGCCGTCAGTTTGAAGATCTGTTCGTCCAGCCCGTAGAAGCAGAACATGCTCCTCTCGCCCGTATAGCGCACAATGCGCTTTTCGCCGAGGTCGGACCGCATGCGCGCAAGGCGCGCGATCTTTTCGTACAGTTCGCCGTCCCCGACGTAGACCTTTGCCTCGCCGTCTCCCAAAGAGTCGCGCATGACCTTGACGGGAAGGTCCCACTCGCGGTACACCGCGGCGCCGACGGGCGCGCTCTTGGCCGCTTCGAGCGTGGCGCGGTAGACGCGTTTCAAGTATTCGGATTCGATTTTCAGCGCGCGCTTGGCGGCTTTCGCCGCCGCCGTGCGCACGATAAAGCCCTCCCCCTCTCCGCGGAGCTTGTCCGCCTCTTTCAGAAGTTCCTCCCGCTGTTTTTCGTCCGTGATCTTGCGGGAAATGCCGAGAAAGTCCGTCCGCGGCAGGAAGATGAGATTTTTTCCCACAAAAGAAAGTTCGGCGGAGACTTTTGCGCCCTTGTTGCCCCGCGGGGTCTTGACGACCTGCACCAAAATTTCGTCCCCCGCTTTCAGCTCGGAGGAAGCGGCGTTCCCGCTGCCGTCGTAGCTTGAAAAGATCGCCGCGCCCTCGTCGAGGGGAAGATAGCAGTTGCGCTCCATGCCGCAGGAGACGAACGCCGCCTGCATGCCCTGCACCACGTTGGCAACTTTTCCCTTATAGATATTCCCGAGGACGTCGCCCTGCTTCTCGTTTTCGACGCCCACTTCGATAATTTTGCCGTCTTCTGCGTAGATCACGATCTGCTCGCCGCAGAAGCGGTCGAAAAACCATTCTTTCTTCATACAACCGAACCAAAAAAAGAAGTCCTCTTTATTTTAACACACATTCCCGATTTAAGCAAGAGTTTTTTGCGCGCACAAAAACCTCTCCCTCACAGGGAGAGGCAATCTTTCAGTTTGCGGCCGTATCCCGATTCCCCCAACACTTTGAGCAGTTCTTCTTCGGGAAGTTCCCCCAAAAACTCCCCCCGTTCGAAGAGGACGAACACGAGATATTTGTCCTCGCGCAGATAGCGCATCGCCTCCCCCGCCGTCTTTTCCGCCGAGAGTGCGATCCGCTTTTCCTCCACCCCTCGGGAAAAATCTTTCGGGGCAAACGCGAGCCTTTGGTAGCGTCCGCCGCCGAAGTTCCCCGCCAAAAGCAGGAGCGCGAACAGCAGGGCGCTGAAATTCGGCTTTGAGACGCAACAGGTATAGACAAAATATCCCGCGACGCCCGCCGTAACGAGCGCGCTCACAACGCGGCAGAGGATAGTTGCACGGCGCTCCCCTATGGGCCGCAGAAGCGCCCGCAGGACCCTGCCCCCGTCGAGCGGAAACGCGGGGAGCAGGTTTACGAGAAAGAGCGAGAGCGAGATATACGCCGCGACGTCGGTATAGGGATAGGTCTCGGGCCAGAGCCACCACAGGGCGGCGAAGCCGAGCGCGGTAAGGGCGTTTGCGAGCGGACCTGCGAGGCAGACCCAGATCTCCTGCAACGGCGTAACGCCGCGGATGTCCCCCGAAATGACCGCCCCGTAGGGCATCAGCACGATCTTGTCGAGGGAAAATCCCATTCTCCGCGCAACGAGCGCGTGCGCAAGCTCGTGTTCGAGGGCGGCGAGCGCCGCCGAAAGGAGAAGCAGGAACTGCCCCGTAAACGCCGACAGGACAAGCGCTAAGGCAAAGAGCGGGTGGACCCGCACCGCGATTTTAGCTCCACGCAAGCGTGTTTTCGTTTACCGTAAGGCAATTCAGAAGAGTGCCGTCCGCATAGAACATCACGCGGACCTCCCCCTCTCCGTCGGTATAGCCGAGCGGGATGTTGCTTCTGATCTCTTCGCCCTCGGCGGAATAGACGCGGTCTAGCCCGCTGATGATGGTGGAAAAGTGTTCGGAGTGCTTGACTTCGACCGTGTAGCCCGTTTCGGCATTCCCGTTGACGGAGGAAAGCGTACCCGCGCAGGGAGAATAGACGCTGCACTGCGAGGTAAAGGACAGAACGCCCGTTTCGGAGACGGCAAGCTCCGCGTCCACCGCGTCGTTCACAACGGACGAAAGGGTAAATTCGGAATAAGTACGCGTATCCGCGGGCGCGGTGTCGCTTCCGAACAGTCCGCGGACGAACGTATTGATCGCGCTGTTCGGCAGAAAGATATTCGTCAGAAAAATGGCGGCGCACAGCGCACAGACGGCGATAAACTCACCCACGATCACCCGCCGCGCCACTTTCTTTTTGCGTCCCTCGTAGGGAGCGTTCCGCGCGATCGGCGTACTCTCCGCATAGGACGGGTCCTCCGATTCGAGCTTCTCGTTCACTTCTTCCACGAGTTGCTCTTGAAGATCGGGTTCTTTCTCCCGCTTCTTGCGCTCTTTCCGCCGCACCGTGACCGTTTCGACGGGGATCTCCAACATTTCCGCATAGTTGAGTTCATCGTTCATATCTGTTACCTCTTGTCTTGAAATGGCTCCGATTTTTTTCGGGCAATCTAATATATGCGAAAAAAATTTGCATTAGAAGCTGCTTTTTTTCAAACATTTTGTCGTTTTGAGGGGGTTATGCGTCGTATTTTGGAAAAAAATTTTCATTATTTCTTCGGAACCGCTTGACGGAAGCCCTTTTTTCGGGTAAACTGAAATCAGCCCATAATGATGAGGAGGCTTCTGATGAAACTCAAAAAAACGCTTTCGCTCTTGCTCGGCGTCCTCTTTGCCGCATGCCTGTTCGGCGGCTGCGGCAAAACGGGGGACGTTTCAAAGAACCCCGAAACGCCTACGCCCGAAACGCCCGACCCTCCGCAAGACGCCACGGTATACTCGGTGAGCCTTGAAACGGAATACTTTTTGCTTGCGGGCGACGAAGAGGCGGGCCGCGTAACCCTTTCGCCCGTTGTGAAAGCGGGTAAGACGGTGCTTGATAACGCCGTATGCGGCTATTCGGTGGAGGACGACGGCATTGCCTCCGTGGATGAGGCGGGAGTAGTTACCGCCGCGGCCTACGGCACGACGACCGTGACCGCGACTTATACCGCGGAATCGGGCAAGACGGCTTATGCCAAAGCGGCCGTAAAAGTGTTTACCGGGGCGACGGCGGAAGAGGTAAACTCTTTCGACGAAAAATACGTCAACCTCTACGGAAGAATGGACAACTCCGAGGGGGTGGTGAACATCGACAACTGCGGCTCGGGGATCGAAGTGGCCTTTTACGGCACGGAACTGAAAGCCAAACTCACCGTCACCCAGCCCACGAACGGCATGAAGATCTTCGGCCATGTGTTCCTCGACGGCGAAATGCAGGAGTTTACTCCTTTCGTCTCGGGAGACAGCGTTGTTCTTGCGGAAGGCCTCGAAGAGGGCGTACACGTTGCCGCCCTGCACAAGTCGAGCGAGATCAACGAGGGCAGAATTTCCGTCAAACAATTCTATGCCGACCGCTTTTTGCGCATTCCCGAAAAGTCCGATTTTAAAATGGAATTTATCGGGGATTCGATCACCTGCGGCTATGGGGACCTTTTGATGGGCGCAAGCGGGATCGTCCGCAATTCGGAAAATTCCGACGCCTGCCTCAGTTACGCCTTTCTCACGGGGAAACAGCTTAATGCCGATTTTTCGATCATTTCTTATTCGGGCATCGGCGTGAAAGCCGACCGCTGGGGCGCGGGGTTCGATATGACAGACTTACATACCTATACCTCTCTGCAAACCAAGACTCCCTACCGCTATGATGCAGATATGGACGTGGTGGTACTCAATCTCGGCACGAACGACGCGTCTTACATCAAGGACGTGAACCCCTCGTACCGAAAGCAGTTCCCCGTCGATTATAAGGACTTCCTCACCCACCTGCGCGAGATCTATCCCGACGCCTACATCGTGTGCGCTTACGGCATGATGGGGAGCTTTGAAGCAGTCGACAAAGGCATTAAACAGGCCGTTGAAGAGATGAACGATCCCAAGATCTCCTACAAGAAATTCAACGAAAACACCGCGGGCGTAAACGGACATCCGTACTACACGGCTCACGCGAGCTACGCAAAGCAGCTTGTCACCTATCTCGAAACACTGCTTGCCGAATAAGTAAAATGAAAGCGCAAAAAGCGGGACCTCCCACACCAGGGAGGTCCCGCTTTTACATCCTGTATTTACTGCGCCGCTTCGGCGATCGTTCGGGCGGCAAAGAGGACTTCTTCCTCCGTCGTCTCCGCGCCGAAAGAGAAGCGTACCCCCTTTTTCGCCTCTTCGGGGGTCCTGCCCATAGCGAGCATCACATGGGAGGGAAGCGCCGCGTGCGCCGAGCAAGCCGCCCCGCCCGAAGCCGCGATCCCATATAGGTCGAGGCGGTTCAAAAATGCCTCGCCCCCTTTGAGGAACGTAAGATGGGAGATGTTGGGCGCACGGTTTTTGCCGTCCCGTTTGACGTTTTTGCCGAGGGAGGCGCAAATTTTTTCTTCAAACAAATCGCGGAGCCTGCCCGCATGGACGCAGAACGCCTCTCTGTTTTCCTGCGCAAGTTCGAGCGCCTTGGCAAGGCCGACCGCCCCCGCGACGTTCAGCGTGCCGCCGCGCAGACCCCGCTCCTGCTCCCCGCCCGCGATGAGGGGACGAAGAACTGCGCCGTTTTTGACGACGAGCGCGCCCACCCCTTTGGGACCGCCGATCTTGTGCGCCGAAAGGGAAATTCCGTCCGCAAAACGCAATACGTCCGCAAGTTTGAGACTGCACGCCGCCTGCACGCAATCGGAAAAGAAGAGCGCGCCGCGCGCATGGGCAAGCGCCGCGAGTTCCTCTATGGGCTGGACGCAACCCGTTTCGTTGTTGACCGCCATGACTGAGACAAGCCCCGTATCTTCGCGGAACGCCTCCCCGACATGTTCGGGCAAAACGATACCGTCCGCGGAGACGGCGCACACCGTTCCCCGTTTCCCGCCGCGCAAAGGAAGCGCGGAGAGGACGGCGGCGTGTTCGACGGGGGAAAGAAGCGCCCTGCCCCTCCCCAGTTTGCGCACCGCCCAGTTGTCCGCCTCGGTGCCGCCCGAAGTGAAGTAAACTTCGTTTGGCTTTACGCCGAGGATCTCCGCAATTTTATCGCGCGCGGAAGTGACTGCGTACGCCGCCTCTCTCCCATAAGAATGGAGAGAGTCGGGATTGCCGAACTTGCCCGTAAGATAGGGCATCATCTCGTCTAATACCTGTTGTTTGAGCGGAGACGTCGCCGCGTAATCAAGATAGACGTTCATATCTTAGAAAAAGGAGAGGGCGCGCCCTCTCCCGTCGCTGCCCGCGCCCTGCGCGGAAAGAGCGGCTGCACTTACTGCCAATCGCAGACGTTCACCCATTTTGCGAGAAATTCCGCTTCTTCGGGTTTGTTCTTCACCGACTGCGAGGCCGCAACGATAGGTAGCACCCTCTGCACGTACTGGACGGCGGTATCCGTCTTTAAGCAATACAGTTTCAGATATTTTTCCGCAACGTCCGCCTGCCCGTGCAGGTGGAACAAAAGATAGGTACGCGCCGCGTCCGCCGAGCCGTTGCCCTGCGTGGCGTGCGCCCAGTCGATGATGTAGGGCGTGCCGTCCTTTGCGATGATGATGTTACTCGGCTGGAAATCGCCGTGGCAGAGCTTTTTGTGGCGGGGCAGACCGTCGAGCCGCACATGCAGATCGTAGCGCACGGTGGCGGGGAAAGAACTCGCCGAAATTTTTGCGTGCATTTTATCGCGCAGATGCCCGAGGAGCGGCACTTTTTCCTTGCTCATCCTGATCTGCAAGTCCACGAAGAAATCAAGATACTCGTCTAGTTTTTCGGGGTTCTTCTTCATGAGGCTGTCGAGCGTTTCGCCCTCGATGAACTCCCATGTGAGCGACCACTTCCCGTCGATGACGGAGACTTCCAAAATCTTCGGGATATTGAGAGAAGTCTCCTCTACGCGGGCCTGGTTGAGCGCCTCGTTCAAGATCCCCGCTTTGGAGTACGTTTCGTCGAAAGATTTGATGAGTTTATCTCCGTCGCGGTACACTTTTTTGCCTACGCCCGTATAGATGAGTTCCATATTTTCCTCCTTATCGGCGGATCTCTCCGCTTCCTTTCGCCGTTATTATAGCGCAAAATATGCGAATTGTAAATACCATTCCGAAAAATTCCGCCATATTTTTGTCGGATAGAAACGGGCGGCGGCGCATCCGCGCCGCCGCCCGCAAACCGAACGAACTATTCTTCGTCCGCCGCTTCGTCTGTATCCTCGTCTGCCGCTTCGTCTGTGTCGTCCAGATAAAGGGACAAAATTTCGAGGTCCTCTTCCAGTTCTTCGAGCTTTGCGCCCTCTTCCGTAGAGGAGAGCTTTTCGTTTTCGCTGACAAGCCGTTGCGCCACCACGAACTTCCGCGACAAGATCACGATGGGGATGAGATCGAGAAGGGCGAGCGCGCCGAACGCGATGGTAAGGTAGGCGGGCGTATTTTCCCGCACGTGGACGATCTGCGACCCGCAAATGCTCATGGCGACGACAAAAGCGCAGAAAATTGCGACGAACACCAAGAGCCGCCAACGGTAATAATTGCGGTTGGCGATAAACGCGCTCCTGCGTTCCCGCTGTGCGGCGCGCACCTTTTTGCGCAAGGGCGCGGCTTCCGCCTCCGCCGCCTTGCGCTCCTCTTCGAGCCGTTCGCCGAGCTTGCCGCGCAAAACGTTCTTCACTTCGGGATCGGAAGCGGAAAACTCCTCGGCATACCCGCGGTCGTAAAGGCGTTCCGTCTCGGTGTAATTCCGCGTGCGGCAGATCCAGACCCCCTCTTTGGCGCGCAGACAGTCCGCGTCGTAGACGAGCGCCTGCGAAAACAACGCCTCGGCATCTTTGTATTTTTCCTTTTTCAGGCGTTCCTCGGCCGCCGCAAGCAATTTATCCCGTTCCGCCGCCGCCTCTTCCGCCTCTTTTTTGCGGCGTTCCAACTCTTTTTCGAGCTGCGAGGGCGCAAGCCCGATGAGATCTTCATCCAGCTCTTCCTCGGGCAGAACGATGTCTTCGGAAACGTCGATCTCCACTTCTTCCCCGTCGGGGGCGAGAGCGTCCGTCGCGTCCTCCACCCCGCCGACCGCGTTGCGCTTAACTTTGATCTTTCTCGGATCGTCCATCAATCTCTCTTCCATACTTCACCTCGCATTTATTCAATCGAGTAGAGGGATCTCTCCCTCTCCCGCATGTTTGTGGTTTTCAGCACGTAGGCGCGGCACTTTCCGCGGTAGCGGCTCTTTGCCCACTCGCACAGCTCCCGCGTTTCAAACACCGCGAACACTCCGCTTCCCGAACCCGTCATGCTCGCCCCCCACGGGGAGAACTCCCTGAGCGCAAAAAGCGCTTTTTCCACGTCGGGGTTGAGCGCGCACGCCGCGGGATAGAGGTCGTTATAAAACAGCTTTGCCGCCCACTCCGCATTGCCTGTGCGAAGCCATTCGAGCGCGCGCCCGGTGTGCGGCTGTGATTTTGCATACGTATCGCACTTTTTATAGCATTCGGCGGTGGAAACGCCCCCGGCGGGCAACAGCAGAAGCACGTTGAGAGGCGGCGCTTCGCCGAGCGGCTCGACAAGATTTCCTCTCCCCCTCAGCCGCGCAAATCCGCCCTGCAACAGATACCCCGTGTCGCTTCCCAGCCCGTCCGCAAGCGATTTCAGCGCCTGCCCGTCGTCGATGCCGTAGAGGCGGGCCATTGCTCTTAAAACGCCCGCGGCGTCCGCCGACGATCCACCCAGGCCTGCGCCGATCGGGATATTTTTATAGACGGTGATCTCCGCGCCGCAGGTGCCGAACGCGGAAACAAACGCCTCTCCCGCCTTTTGCGCGTTGTTCTCCTCGGGCGGAATGCTCTCGCCCCCCATGCCGCGCATGGTGACGGCGATGAGGCCGTCCTTCCTCTTTTTTGCTACGACGCGGTCGGAAAGGTCCACGGTACAGACGAGGGAATCGAGCATGTGATAGCCGTTTTCCGCTCCCAAAACGTCGAGCGTGAGATTGAGTTTCGCCTGCGCGTTGACCGATGCCGTGTTCATCCTCTCTATTTTAGCACACTCCTTGCAAAATGGCAAGAATTTTCCGCAAACGAAAAAGCCCGTCCGAAACGGGAACGGGCTTTTTTGCCGTAATTCACTTGATGGCAACGGGTCCCTCGTCGCCGCGGTACTTGCAACCTTTGAGGTCGAACAGCTCGGGAGACTGCGCGCAGGTGGCGCTCAGTTTCAGGCCGAAACGGACCTTGGCGCCGCTCTCCGCCGCAACGTTCATTTCATCGCCGTTGCCGTCCTCGGGAGAATGGCCGCCGTCCGGTTGCGGCTGCTCTTCCGCCGCGGGAGATACGTTCCCCTCGGCGAGGGCGTCCAACGCGATCCCGAGCAGCTTTTTGTTCTCGTCAAACGAGAAACTCACGCTAAGGTCCACGTTCTCCTCCGTCACCGTGCCGTCGACGGAAATGATCTCCGCAAGCAGGGAAACGATTTGATTCTCCAACGTACTCCCGAAGTTTTCGAGCATTTCTTTGAGCTTCACGGAAGCAAGGTCGATTTCGCCGCCGCTCACAGCAGAGACGAGAGTGGCAAGCGGCACTTCGCCGAACGTGCGGTAGTTTGTCCACGGCTCTCCCTCGCCTGCGACCTCGGTATAAAAGCTACCCGAGCGCAACAGCCCCAAAAGATAGTCCTTTGCCGTGCCGCTCTGCGGTTGGGGCAAGACTGTCTGCATTTCCTGCGGGAGAAGTTCGATGAAGTCTTTAAGTTCCGCCGCCGTAATGCCGTTCAGAAGAGAAGAAAGGGTGTCGTCCACAAATTTCTGCGAGAAGAGCGCGGACAGCGTGAGATCAGCCGTGTTGTCGATCGCGTCCGCGACCGCACCCGCTCCTTTCAGAAGATTTGTGACCCCCGACACGAGGTCGAACGACAGGGAATAACCTCCCTCCGTTTTGGTGACGACCCCGTCGACAAGAGACGTCATATTCTTGACGAGCTTGACCGTAGCGGGAGCCGCCAAAATGCTCTGCAAAGGCCCCGTTTCATTTTTTTCGAGGATGAGCGGGTCGGTTTCCGCTTTGAGCTGCGTTTTCAGCGCGGTGAAATCCACCTCATCGCTTTCCTCTTCGCCCGTGGCGGAATAGAGGCCGTCCGCGCGCAAAAAGCCGAGGAGATATAAAAGCCCGTCGTCGCTTTCGACCGAGAGACAGACGTCCGCCTGAACGTTCTCCCCGAAGACCGCCGCGCCTTCCAGTTCGACCGTCTGCGTTGTGGTATCGGCCCCCTGCGTGGCGGAAATCGTCAAACCGCCCGAGTAGGAGAACCCTTCGATCTCCGCCTCCGCAAGCGCGGAAAAGACGGAATTTTTCAGCGTCTCGTCCGTGATCACGGTCCCGGGGGCGATCGTTTGCCCGCTATTGGTATTTGAGTTGCCTCCGTTGTTCGTCCCGCCATTGCCACTGTTGCCGCCGTTGTTGTTCGTCCCGCCTGTGCCGTTTTGCGGTTTACATGCGGCCAGCCCGAACGCAGCGGTAATGGCGAGCATTCCCGAAAGCGCAAAGGATAAAATTTTCTTTTTCATGTGATCCCTCCGTTTGCAGTATGCGGAATCGCGCGGAGGATATGCACGGAAAAAACAAAAGAGCGCCGCCGCGGGCAAGCCCGCGGCGGCGCGGCGTTTATGATAAACTTTTTTTGCGGTAAATGATGACCCGTTGTCCCTTTTTGATGGGAAATTCGATGTCGGGGTTGCTTGCGGAGACTTCCTCGGGGGACTTTTTCAAGCTCTTTGCAAGCTCCCAAAGCCCGTCTCCCGCGCGGGGGATATACACGCTCACCGCGCTGTCCGAAAGCACGAGAGGCTCTCCTTCTTCCACCGCCGCCACGGGCCGCACCCGCCACTCCTTTTTGGGTGTAAGCACGATTTTGAGCGTGGCCTCCGCTTCGATCTCGCCCTCCTGCCTTTGCCGCGCCGACATGCCGCAGGCAAGCACGGAGACCGCGCAGTCCCCCTCCGCCTGTACGGGCAACGAGAAAGGCAGGCTCAGTTCCACGCCGCGGTGGGAGCCGTCCGCGCCGAGTACGAGGAGAGTTGCCATTGCCACCCCTTCGAGCCGCTTTTCCTCCCCCGCAACGAGGTTCGCTTCGGCGCGTTGCAACGTGACGGCCTGAAAGACGTCCGAAAAATCCACTGCGGAGGAAAGGGCCGCCTTGCCCGAGATCCGCTCGGTAAGCTTTACTGCCTCCCCCACGCCCGCGCAATCCGCCTCCGCATAGGAGAGCGCGACCGCATGGGTGGGCGAAAAGGCGTCGGCGATCCCGTCGATCTGCGTTTCTTCATAGACGCAACCCTCGGCGGAAAGAGTCAGCTCGGCGGTGATCTTGCACTTGCCCTGCTCCTCGTCCGCGTCCGCATGCAGGACGACGTCGCTCACCGTCGCCTGCCCCTCGGCGTTTCTGCCCGCCTCCGCCGCTTCGCACGGGATCTCCACGCGGAACGGCACGAGCCGCTCGAACGAGACGAGGGAGTTTTCTCCTTTGAGCGCCAAAACGCCGAGATTGACTTCCCCCTCCAAAACGAGGACGCCCGTTTCGCAATGCACGTCGGCAAGATTGACCGTTTCGGCGTGCAACAGAACGTCGCCGATGAAATCGGTCTCGAACTCGTCGTCCGCCTCCGCCGCCCCGCCGCAGAGGTGCGCCGTGAGCAAGGGAAAGCTCTCCCGTTTGCAGATAAGGTCGCCGTCGGTGAGGTATTCGAGCGTTTTATCGCCGTAGAGACAGACGTCCGCGCCGAGCAGAGCAGTGACGTAGACGCTCGCCCCCTCCCGCCGCACGGAGATATTTTCCGTTTGGAGCTTTACGCGGGGGGTAAGCGCGGGACTGCAAATCTCCGAGGCGACCTTTGCCGAAAATTCCACCCCCTTTTCGGCGCGGCAGACTTTTTTCTCGCCGCTCTCGTATACAATGGAAAAGCGGACGCGCCCCGTATAACGGATCTCGCCGTTCGCCGCCTCCGCGTTCAAGAGCGTTACGCCGGCATGCGCCGAAAGAACGGTTTCCGCCTCGCCGCCGAAGCGGCATTCCACCGCCGTCTGCCCGCTTGCCTCACCGATTTTGCCATAGCCGCGAAAAGTTTCCGTCTGGGTATTGATCATAATTTTTACTCCCGATTTTGGTTTCCCTCTATGTTATGCAGGGGGAAGCGGCATTATGACGGCCCCGTAAAATTTTTCCGAAGTATAAAAAAGCGCATACGCGTCAACAATTTCTCCATGATAAAGCGACATAACGACATCCAGAGTATTAAAAAGACGATCGCGGATTACTTCCGCACGCAGGTGGACGTGACCGTAAATTTGGGCAGGAACAAAATTTTGAAATATTGTGGGGAGCTTTCGGGCGTTTATCCCGCGCTTTTCACCGTCCGCCCCAACGACAAGAACTTTTTGGGAAAAACTTCCTATTCCTATGCCGAAGTCCTCTGCGGCAGCGTGAAAGTGAAGCCCGTGAAAAAAGCCGCCGAATGACACCGTGCGCCCGTCCGTCCGCCATGCGGAAAGGCGGGCTTTTTTACCGTTAAATCGCTTGCATTCTCCCTTTTTTTGTGCTACAATTCTGCGCGGATTTTCATAGGATGAAGGTGCTTCATGCTGCCCGCCGTACTCATTTGCGCCGCCGCTTGCGTCCTTATGATCGCAAGCGTGCTGTTCTTCCCCAAACTCAAACTCGGAAAGTTGACCCTTTCCACCTATTGGCTCGTCACCCTGCTGGGGGCGGGCGTTCTGCTTCTCGCGGGGCAGGCGGACCTTCCCGCGCTCGGCAGAGCGCTCATAGCGGACACGGCGATCAATCCCTTGAAGATCCTCGTGCTGTTCCTCTCCATGACCGTCCTCTCCGTCTTTCTCGACGAACTCGGACTCTTCCGCTTTCTTGCAAGCGTTGCCTTAAAACACGCCCGCGGCGGACAGAGAAAACTCTTCTTTATCCTGTATTTTCTCGTATCCGTCTTGACGGTGTTCACCTCGAACGACATCATCATTCTCTCCTTTACCCCGTTCATCTGCTATTTTTGCAAAAGCGAAAACATCGACCCCATGCCCTACCTCGCCGCGGAGTTTGTCGCCGCCAACACGTGGAGCATGGCGCTCATCATCGGCAACCCCACCAACATCTATCTTGCGACCTCTTACGGCGTAGACTTTCTTTCCTACCTCAAAGTGAGCATCGTTCCCACCGTTTTTGCGGGAACGGTTGCGCTTTTGTGCCTCTATCTCCTCTTCCGCAAAAAACTTTCCGCCCCGCTTTCGGCAGAGCCGCAGACGGTCGTTCTGCACGACAAGCCTCTCCTGTGGGTCGGGATCGTCCACCTCGCCGTCTGCACCGTATTGCTTGCGGTCGGCTCCTACATCGGGCTTGAAATGTGGATCGTATCCCTCTGCGCAATGGGGAGCCTGTTCGTGTTCGCGCTTGTATTCGCCCTCGCGCGGAGAGAAAAACCGACCGAACTTTTGCATTGCCTGAAACGCGCGCCCTACGCCCTCGTTCCCTTTGTGCTTTCGATGTTCGTGATGATCGTCGTTCTCGAACAAAAGGGGGTGACCGCCGCCATCGGGAACTTCCTCGGCGGGGACAATGCGATCTGGAAATACGGACCGCTCTCTTTCCTCTGCGCGAACCTTATCAACAACATTCCCATGAGCGTCCTGTTTTCTTCGGTCCTCAGCGGGGCGGGCGCAAACTTGGGCGCGCTGTTTGCGACGGTGATCGGCTCAAACGTGGGCGCGTTCCTCACCCCGATCGGCGCGCTCGCGGGGATCATGTGGAGCGGGATCTTAAACGAACACGGTTTAAAATTCGGCTATCTCGACTTCCTTAAAATGGGCGTGACGGTGGCGATCCCCGCCCTCTTTGTGGCGCTCGGCGGTTTGGCGCTTGTATTGATTTGACGGAAAAAATACGGCGGCGCGGCGGGCTTTTCAGCCCGCCGCGCCGCTTTTTTCTTGCGTTTTTGCAATACGTATTGCGTTTTAAGTTATTCTTCGCTTTCGTCCGTCTCCTCGACGGGAACGTCCGCCGCCGTCTCTTCGGGGACTTCCACCTCCGCCTCGTCGTCGCGGTCGGTGATGGCGACGGTCGCAACCGTGCCGCCGCGCAGGCTCATGAGCCGCACGCCGCGGGTGTTCCGACCGATCCGCGAGATCGCGTCGCCATGCATGCGGATGACGATCCCCTGCGAGGACACCATCATCACGTCGAGGTCGTCCCGCACGAGTTTCATGTTGACGAGAAGCCCCGTCTTTTCGTTAAAGACCCCCGCCTTGACCCCCTTGCCCGCACGGGTCTGCATGCGGTAGTCGTCGGGATCGGTGCGCTTGCCGTAGCCGCTTTCGGAGACGGTGAGAATATCGAAGCCCTCTTTCAGAACGAGCATATCCACCACCGCGTCGCCCTCGTTCAGATTGATGGCGCGCACGCCCATCGTGTCTCTGCCCATCGGGCGGACGTCCTCCTCGGAGAAGCGGATGCACTTGCCCGAGCGGGAAGCCACGATGATCTCGTCCGTGCCGCTTGCAAACTGCACCGAGATGAGTTCGTCGTCTTCATTGATCTTGATGGCGATCTTGCCGCTCCGCATAATGCGGTCGAACTCGCTCGTCGCCGTCTTTTTGATGAGGCCGTTCTTGGTCGCCATTACAAGATAGCCCGTGCCGTTTTCGTAAACGGGCAGAATAGCGGCGATCTTCTCGCCCGCGTTGAGCTGGACGATGTTGACGATCGCCCGCCCGCGCGCCTGCTTGTTCGCCTCGGGGATCTCGTACCCTTTGATAGAGTACACCTTGCCGAGATTGGAGAAGAGCAGAATGGGGATATGGGTGGAACAGACGAACATCTGCTCCACAAAGTCATCCTCTTTGGGTTTGTGGCCCGTAACGCCCACGCCGCCGCGGTTCTGCGCGCGGTATTCCGCCACGGGGAAGCGCTTGATGTAGCCGCCGTGGGTCATGGAGATGACGACGTCCTCCTCGTCGATGAGGTCCTCGTCGTCGATCTCGCCGTAGTCGACGGAGACCTCCGTCTTTCTCTCGGAGGGGTATTTCGCTTTGATCGCTTCGAGGTCGTCGCGGACGATCTTCATCACCCGCCACTCGTTGGCGAGAATGTCTTTGAGGTCCTCGATCGTCGCCTGCAAAGAGGCAAGCTCCTCTTTGAGTTTTTCCACTTCGAGCGCGGTGAGCCGTTGCAGGCGCATTTCGAGAATGGCGTTGGCCTGTTTTTCGCTCAGTTCGAACGCCGCGGTGAGTTTTTCGGTCGCGTCGTTCTTATCGCGGGATTCCTTGATGATGCGGATGACTTCGTCGATGTTGGCGAGCGCAATGACAAGGCCCTCCACGATATGGGCGCGTTCCTCCGTCTTGTTGAGATCGTATTTCGTTCTGCGGCGGATAACTTCCTTTTGGTGGGCGAGGTAATAGGTGAGAATTTCGCGCAAATTGAGTACTTTCGGCTCGGTGCCGTTTTCGACGAGGGCGAGCAAAATAATGCCGTCCGAAGTCTGCAAATTGGTGTGCTTGTAGAGGGTGTTGAGAACGACCTGCGCGTTCGCGTCCTTCTTGCATTCGATGACAATGCGGAGGCCCTCCCTGCCGCTCTCGTCGCGGATGTCCGAAATACCCTCGATGCGTTTATCTTTCACCATGTCGGCGATCTGCACGATGAGCTGGGCCTTGTTGACCTGGTAGGGAATTTCCGTAACGACGATGCGGGAGCGGACGTTCGCGCCCGTGCCGTGTTCCTCGATCTCGCACTTACTGCGGATGATGATGTTGCCCTGCCCCGTTCTGTAAGCCTTGCGGATGCCCCCTCTGCCCATGATAATGCCGCCCGTCGGGAAATCGGGCGCGGGGATGTACTGCATGAGTTCCTCGACGGAAATTTCGGGGTTATCGATCATGGCGATCGTGCCGTCGATGACCTCGGCAAGATTGTGCGGGGGAATATTTGTCGCCATGCCGACCGCGATGCCGTCCGACCCGTTGACGAGCAGGTTGGGGAAGCGCGACGTGAGGACCGCAGGCTCCATTTCGATACCGTCGAAGTTGGGGAAGAAGTCCACCGTCTCCTTGTCGAGGTCGCGGAGCATTTCGGCGGCCAGCTTTGTGAGGCGCGCCTCGGTATAACGCATGGCGGCGGGCGGGTCTCCGTCCACCGAGCCGAAGTTGCCGTGGCCGTCTACGAGCGGGAAGTTGATGGTGAAGTCCTGCGCGAGGCGGACAAGCGCGTCGTACACCGAAGAATCGCCGTGCGGGTGAAATTTACCCATGACGTCGCCGACGATACGCGCGCACTTGCGGTACGCCTTGTCGTTATACAGCCCCATCTCGTGCATCGCATAGAGAATGCGGCGGTGGACGGGCTTTAAGCCATCCCTGACGTCGGGAATGGCGCGGGATTTATTGACCGCCATCGCGTAGGCGATGAACGAGCGTTTGAGTTCGTCGTTCACCTCTACGTCGAGGATCTTCGTCATTTCGAGCGTTTTCTTAAATTCTTCGGTAAGTTCGGGACTTGTTTCACGTTTATTAGCCATAGATCAATTCCTTAATTGTTGTTTGTCGGAAGTAATTTCATTCTCTCGGCTGCCCCTTGAGGGGGAGCTGTCACGAAGTGACTGAGGGGGTGTTATTCTAAATTTAAGTGATACAGTATCGCATTTTTTACCTTTTTGAAATCCTTGGAAATCTCATAATTTGAAAACCGTACCACGGTAATCCCTTTCTCTCGAAAAAATTCCGTCCTCTCAAAATCATACCTCTCTTGCCTTTCCTCGAAATGTTGTGAACCGTCTAATTCAAGAACAAGTTTTTTCTCGGGACAATAGAAATCCGCGATATAATGACCGATTACCTTTTGCCTGACAAATTTACAGGGTAGATATTTGAGAAAGGTGTACCACAGTTTTCTTTCTTCTTTTGTCATTGCCTTGCGCAAGGCTTTTGCATTTTTTATGAGTTCGGGATTGTATAGCTCGTTCATTTACACCCCTTCCGTCGCTCGCTTTGCTCGCGCCACCCACCCCTCAAGGGGTGGGCAAGATGTATTTCTTATATGTCCAAATCAGTCACCAAAGTGGCGTTTTCTTCGATAAATTTGCGCCTGGGTACGTGACCGAGGAAAACGCAGCGCGACACAGCATTGCGCCGCTTATACGCGTTTATATGTCGAGGTCAGTGACAAGGGTGGCGTTTTCTTCGATAAACTTGCGCCTCAGCGCCGGGCTTTCGCCCATTAGGATGTTGAACATCTTGTCCGCTTCCACCGCGTCCTCCATAGAGACCTTGATGAGGGTGCGGGTGGCGGGGTTCATGGTGGTATCCCACAGCTGTTCGGTACTCATTTCGCCCAAACCTTTGTACCGTTGGTACTCCACTTTGTTGTTGTTCGCCGCGTCGAAGAGTACTTTTTCCTCTTCGGAATAGAGGTATACGTCCTCTTTTCCTTTGACGCTCGCCTTGTAAAGGGGCGGCTTTGCCGAATACACATGCCCGTGTTCGATGAGCGGGCGCATGTAGCGGAACAGGAAAGTGAGCAGCAGAATGCGGATGTGCGCGCCGTCTACATCGGCATCGGTCATGGAGATGATGCGGTCGTAGCGGAGCTTGCTCTCGTCGAAATCGTCTAAAATGCCGCAGCCGAACGCCGTGATCATCGCCTTGATCTCCGCGTTTTCGAGCGCGCGGTTGAGGCGGACTTTTTCGACATTCAAAATTTTGCCGCGGAGGGGTAGAATGGCCTGGAAACGCCTGTCTCTGCCCTGCTTTGCCGTGCCGCCTGCGGAATCCCCCTCGACGATGTAAATTTCGCACAGTTCGGGGCGCTTATCCGAGCAGTCGGCAAGTTTTCCGGGGAGGGTCGTGCTTTCAAGCACCCCCTTGCGCCTTGTGAGTTCACGGGCGTTTCTCGCCGCGTCGCGCGCTTTCTGCGCCGTGATACAGCGCAAAACGAGTTCCCGTGCGACGGAGGGGTGTTCCTCGATGTAGGTGCCGAATTCATCCGCCACGGCCTTGTTGACAAAGGGACGGATGAACGAGTTGTTGAGTTTATCCTTTGTCTGCGACTCGAACTGCGCGTCTTCGAGTTTGACGGAGACAACGGCGGTGATGCCCTCGCGCACGTCCTCGCCTGTGAGACGGTCGCTCTCTTTGAGCAGGTTGAGCTTTCTGCCCGCGTCGTTGATGACCTTTGTGAGCGCCAGTTTCAAGCCCTCGACGTGCGTGCCGCCGTCGATGGTGTTGACGTTGTTCGCATAGGAATAGATGACTTCGTTATAGCTCTCGTTGTATTGCAGGGCGACCTCGCAGACCGTAGTCCCCTCCTGCGCCTCGAAATAAAGAGGCTGTTCAAACAGGACTTCGCTCCCCTGGTTGAGTTCTTCCACAAGTTCGCGGATACCGCCCTCATAGCAGAAACTGTCCCGCCGCTCCTTTTCCCCCCTGAGATCGGCAAGGGTGATCGTAAGCCCCTTGTTGAGGAACGCCAGTTCTTTTAAGCGGGTTTTGAGCGTTTCGTACTTGAACGTGATCGTCTCGAAAATTTCCGCGTCGGGAAAGAAGGTGACTTTGGTCCCCGTTTTGTCGGTATCCCCGATGATATGAAGCGGGCGCTGGGGAACGCCGCGGTTATAAACCTGTTTGTAGATGTGGCCGTTCTGGCAGACCTCGGCCTCTAACCATTCGGAGAGTGCATTCACCGCCTTTACGCCCACGCCGTGCAGGCCCGAAGAGACTTTGTAGCCCGAATCGCCGCCGAACTTGCCGCCCGCGTTGACTTTGGTAAAGACGACTTCCACGGTGGAAATGCCCTCTTTGGGGTGAATTTCGGTGGGAATGCCCCGCCCGTTGTCCTCCACGGTGCAACTGCCGTCCGCGTTGATGGTGACGTCTACGCGGTCGCAATAGCCCGCGAGTGCCTCGTCGATGGAATTGTCCACGACTTCGCTTACGAGATGGTGAAGCCCCTTTTCGTCCGTGGAGCTGATGTACATGCCGGGGCGTTTGCGGATATGTTCCAAACCGTCCAATACCTGAATTTGTTCGGCGCCGTATGCGCCCTCTACTTTTTCCGCCATAATTCTCCTTCGCGCGCATGCGCGTATGCTCGCGTGCGCGTGTACGCGCGTCACAATTTATTATAGCATGTCGTGATCGGTTTGTACAGCGTTTTTCACTATTTTTTGCACAATAAAAAAGAGACGGCTTCCCGTCTCCTTTCTGTTTTCTTTGCAGCTTACCGGGTTTCGAACGGCGTTCCTTCGCTGCCGCCGAAAATTTCCGCGGCGTACTTTTCCACCTCTTCCGTGGTTTCCGCTGTGAACAGCTTTCTCTTCCACTCCGCCGCGCCGCGGCGGCCTTTTAAGTAAAACGCCGCCATCTTGCGCATGAACACGCAGGCGAAATGCTCGCCGTAAAGCTCCTTCGTCTCTTTGAGCTGGACGGGGAAAAGCTCGGAAAAGGGCGTCTCCTCCCGTTCGAGGATCTCCGCAAACACCTGCGGGCGGTAGAGCGCCGCGCGGGCGATCATCACGCCGTCCACCCCCGTGCGGTCGAACATCTTGCGCGCGTCCTTGTCGTTCCAGACGCCGCCGTTGCCGATGACGGGGATCTTTACCGCCTCTTTCGCCTCGCGGATTTGTTCGAAATCGACGGGTCCCGCATAAATTTTATCCCGCGTTCTGCCGTGGACGGTGATCATGCACGCCCCCGCCCCCTCGCACAGTTTCGCAAATTCGGCGGCTCGTCTGTCCCCCTCTTTCACGCCCACGCGGAATTTGACCGCAATGCGTTTTCCGCTCTTACAGCACTCCGAGATGATCTGTTCGGCAAGTTTGGGGTTCTCCATGAGCGCATTCCCCTCGCCGTTCCGTACGATCTTGGGCATGGGGCAGCCCATGTTGATGTCGATGAGGTCGAATTTGGAAAGTTCCTCGCTCTCGCAGGTCGCGCGCATCAGAACGGGAACGCTCCCGAAGATCTGCACCGCTTTCGGGCTTTCGTCCTCTCCCGTATAGAGGATGCGCTTGCTGTCCTCGCTGCCGAACGCAAGCCCCTTGCAACTCACCATTTCGTTGAACGCAAGCCCCGCGCCCAGCCCGCGGCACATCTTGCGGAACGGATAGTTCGTATATCCCGCCATCGGCGCCAAAAAGACGTTGTTTTCCAGCTTTAAGCCGGCGATTTCAAGTTCATGTACCCGCATGTTTCGCCCTCTTATAGTAGAAATCCCTCTCCTCGCGGGAGAGCGCCGTGGGGTCCTTCCCGTCCGCGCGGACGAGTTTTTCGTATTCCGTATAGCGTTTTTGCATCTTTTTCACCGTGTCGAGCAGGCACATTTCGCAGTCCTCTCCCACGGCTCGCCCGAGTTCGGCCGCGCAGAACAGCACGTCGCCGAGTTCTTCGCGGACCGCCGCCTTGTCGCCCGAATCTACCGCCGCTTTGAGTTCCGCGTACTCTTCCGCGAATTTCTTTTCGAAATTTTCAAGCGTGGCGGGGTCCCAGCCCCCTTTCTCCACCCGTTTGGCGATCTTCTGCGCGCGCAAAAGGGCGGGGAAGCACGCGGGGACGTCGTTCACCGCGTCCGAATAAGTGGTCTGGTGCTTTTCCGCCATCTTGTTTTGCTCCCAAACGGAAAGCGCACTCTCCGCGTTTTTCGCCTTGTCCTTGCCGAACACGTGCGTGTGCCGCGTGATGAGCTTTTCGCAGACGGCGGAGAGCATGTCCGTCACCGTGAAATTGCCCGCGTCCTCCTCGATGAGGGTGTGGAACACCGATTGCATCAGGACGTCCCCCGCCTCTTCGCACATCTTTTCGGGGTCCTCCGCGTCGATCGCGTCCACAAGCTCGTAGGCCTCCTCGACGGCGTTGATGCGGAGGCTCCCGTGCGTCTGCACCCTGTCCCACGGACAGCCGTCGGGAGCGCGCAGGCGGCGCAAAATGGCGACGAAGTCCGCAAACCCGAACCGCTTCTTTTCAAGGAGCGGAATGTCGTATAACACGAGCGCCGTGCGGGGGGAATAGGCGCGCTGGCGGTCGATCTCATACAGCGGCAACTTTTTTGCCGTCGCCCCCTCTATGTAACAGGCGGGCGCCTCGTCCCCGAATTTTTCGGACAAGAGCAGTTTTACGTCCCCCGCGAGCAGTTCGTTGTCCAAATCGTAGACGACGAGGGGCAGAGTGAGTTCTTTCTCCCCGAGATCGTACGCCGAAACGGCGAGATAGCTACCCGTAAGACCCGCGCTTGCCGCCGCCGCGGCCGATTTGGACGGTCCCTCGATGACGGCCGCCCCCTTTAAGAGCGACGCGGCGCGGTCCTCAAACACGCCGCCCTCCACGCAGTAGCAGAGGTCACACCCCTCGGCGCGTTTTTTGACTTCCGCGGCGAGATTTTTTGCAAGCGTATCGAAATTGCGGCTCTTTTCGTAGACGAAATCGAGCGTTTCAAAGGGGATCCCCTCGTCACGCAGGGTCTCTGCGGCGGGCGACATATTGCGCACGAGTACTTTCCCCGCCCTCTTCATCGCGGCGAGCGCCCGCAACGGAACGTCCCCTCTTCCGATCCCCAAACCGATGACCGTGATCATGATCTTTCACCCGTTTTTTCTTTACAGTATAGTACAAATCGAGGAAAAAAGCAACCAGATAACAGGCATTCGCGGCGATTGCCGCTCCTCCCACCGAAAACCGCGGCACAAGGACAAATTGCAGCGCAAGTTTTACCGTGACCGCGAGCAAGACGGAGAGCGCGGCCTTTTTGGCCTTGCCCATGCCCGTAAGGCAGGCGGCGAGGGTGTCGATCCCCGCAAGGGACACCGCCGAAACGGACACCGTTTTTACGAGCGTTACGAGGGTAACCGCCTCGGCGGACGCAAGTCCGCCGTAGAGGAGGGAGACGATCGGGCGGGCGAACAGGAAAAGTCCCGCCGCACAGGGAACGGAAAGAAGAAAGGTGAGAAAAAGGGCGTACATAGCCCGCGACTTGCCCTCTTCTTCGTCCCCGAGCGCGACCGCACGCGAAACGGACGGCACGGACGCGGCCGCCAAGCCGTAGCACGCCGTGGCGGGCAGGGAAACCAAAGAGAGCGCGCCCCCTGAAAACAGCCCGTAAAGGGCGACGGCGTTTTCCGTCTGCGCCCTGAGGAGCCGCACCAAAAGCACGCTGTCGAGGGTCTGGGACAGGGGCAGGAGCGCCGATGCCGCCATGACGGGAAGGGCGGAAAACAGAATTTCCGACGGGAACGGACGGCGGGCAAATAGCGTCCGCCTCTTCTCTCCGCCGCGGCTTTTCAGCACCAGATAGACGAGCGCGCAAAGTTCGGAAAGGGTGACGGAAAGCAAGCAATACGCCACGGCGCGCGCGGGCGTTGCGGCATAACGGTAGGCAAAATACAGCCCGAAAACGGATTTAACGGCCTCCTCCACGATCTCCGAAACGGCGGTGGACGCCATGCTGTTCTTCCCCTGAAAATACCCGCGGTAGACCGCGATGATCGCCACCAGAAACACCGAGGGCGCGAGCGCGAGATAGCAGGGAACGAGGCCGCCGTCTCCCTGCATGGCGCTCATATAGGGTGCGAAAAGGCACATGAGCGCCGTGCCGCACAGCCCTAAAAGCGCAAAGAGTTTGAGCGCGGTTTTCAACGTCTGCCCGCTTCCCCTGCCCGTAGCCGTTTCACGGGCGATCATGCGGGAGAGCGCCGAGGGGATGCCCGCGGACGAAAAGGCGAGCAATACGCAGAAGAGCGGATAGGCCATGTGGTAAAGTCCCATTCCGTAGCCGCCCAAAAGGCTCGTGAGCGGAATGCGGTAGAGCGCGCCGATCCCCTTTGCGAGAATACCGCCGAGGGAGAGTACCGCGGCGGACTTGATAAACCCGTCTTTTTTCATGGTATGTACATACCCCACCCCCTCCCTACCCCTCCCCCGCTAACGCGGGGGAGGGCGAGGATCGCTGTTCCAAACTTCCTGCGCGAAGCAGGGTTTCCCTGCGGTAGCGCACGCAATTTGCCGCATTCTTACGGCTTGTTGTAAAAGCCGAGCGAATGAGAGGATAAACCTGTTGATGCACGAGGAAGGTTTCCTCGCACAATTCTTTTCGAAGCGACACCCCCTCAGTCACCTGCGGTGCAGCTCCCCCTCAAGGGGGAGCCAAGAGGGGGCGCGAGCAAAGAATTGTGCGAAACTAATCTCGTCAAATTTTACTCGAATTGATTTGCAATGATGTCCGACGTGAGACGGGCGAGTTTCACCGCGGACGACTCCATGATCGCCCCCTCGTCGGTGGAAAGAAGCACCACCGCGCCCAAACAATCCCCGTTCGAAACGACGGGGACGATGACCTGCGCCGTGACCGTGAGATCGCTGTCGGTTGCGATGGGCAGAATGTCGCCGCCCTCCGCCTTGTTCGCAAGATAGCTCCTGCGCGAGAGCATGACCTCCGTCATCTTGTCCGAAACCGACTTGCCCGCAAGCGACTTCTTGCCCGTGCCGCTCGCCTGCAAAACGCCGTCCGTATCGCAGATGACCGCAAGATACCCGCTCTGTTCGTTCAAAGACTTCGCCGTACCCTTTGCAAACTGTTCGATGCTGGCGATGGGCGAATATTTTTTGAGCATGAGTTCGTCGCGGTCGGTGAAGAGTTCCAAAGGATCCCCTTCCCGGATGCGGAGCGTCCTCCTTATTTCTTTGGGGATGACGACTCTCCCGAGTTCGTCGATCCGCCTTACAATTCCCGTTGCTTTCATATCAACCTCCGTATACTTTCAATATGCGGAGCATTTTGGACTTTTATGCAAATTTTTGCGCTCCCGCAAAACCCTCCCGAAAGTTGACAAAAAATTTTTTGTTTTTTATAATTTTTTTGTAAGATTTCCCCTTTCAAGTTATCTTACCGACGGAAACGCGCGATGAAAGACTTTGAACAGCTTTACAACACCTATGGCGGCAGATTGTATGCTTTCTGCCTGACCCTCGCAAAGAACAAGAGCGACGCGGAGGAACTTGCCGCGGAGACCCTTTTCCGCGCCGTTCAAAAGGAATCTTTCCGCGGGGAGAGCGACTTTTTCACCTGGCTGTGCGCGATCGCGCGCAATCTCTTTCTCGCCGAGGAGAAAAAGCGCAGACGGCGGGCAAAGCCCGACCCGCCGCCCGACTTCGACTCCGCCTTGCAAGACCGCGACGACGCAACGGGCATTTTGGTTGCGATGAACGCGCTCGAAGAACCCTACCGCGGCGTGTTCTTTTTGCGGACGGTCGGCTCGCTCCCGCCCGAAAACATCGCAAAGATCTATAAAAAAACTGTAAATTGGGTGTACGTCGTCTATCATCGCGCGAAGCTGAAAATTTTGCAAAAATTGGAGGAAACCCGTGAATAAATGTAATTTGGTTACCGACTTGTTGCCGCTGTATGCCGAAGACCTGCTCTCCGAGGACAGCAAGCAGCTCGTGGAACGCCACCTTGCAAGGTGCGCGGAATGCTCTGAAAAATTAAAACTCTTGAAAACGCCCGCCGCGCCGTTTTCCCCCACGACCGAACCCGCGCCCGAGGAGCAAGAGGTGCTGAAAAAGACGAGGAAAAAATTCAAAAAGCACACTGCCGCGGTCGCCGCCGCATCCGTCTTCCTCTCGCTGATCGTCGTTTCTTGCGCCGTATTCTTCCCCATGCGGATTTGGGAGGTAAGAGACATTCTCTATCCTTACGGCATCGACGGACAACCGACCGAGTTGAGCAGCGGCGTTTGGACATACCCGACCGATCCCATGATCAAGCTCGGCGAGCCGATCGAGACGTACACGCAAGAACCGCCCAAAGGAGGCGATCCGTTCATCTTCGACGATTTCTACGGCTTTTCTGCGCCCGACGCGCCCGCAGTTACCCTCTTTCTCCCTGAGACGTACCGCCGTATCGACGAAAGCGCGGAACTCGAAAGCGCAAGAATTTTTATCTGGGCGCGCGAAAACTCCTTTGAAAGCGTATTCGGCGTATCGCAGGACGATGTTTCTTCCGACGCGCCCGTGGCGGCACACTGCAAAGAACATTCTTTAACGACGTGGGCGCAAATCGCGGACTATGCGATAAATTACCGAAAGAGCGAATTTTCTCTCCTGTTTTCTTCGAACAGCGCCGTGCGCTATACGGCGGACATTCTTCGGGTGCGCGACGTACTCATCGGAACGTGGACCGTAAAAGACGGAACCTATTGCCCCCAAACCTACCACCCTTTGCGCGGCGCCTTTGAGGGATACGCGTTCTCCCATGAGGGAGCGCAGGGAATTTGGGACGTATTCGTCACGACCGAAAAATTTGTTTACCATCTGCGAATAATCAACCTCGAAAGCGAAAATGTCCTCTTTCCCGACGAAGAAAGCATTGCAAATCTTATTTCCACGGCAACGTTCGTATGAGGAAAGCCGTATAAACGCCGCGCCGCCTGCGGGTTTTCGCAGGCGGCGCGGCTTCTATTGGCATTCCTTTATTTGCGGTATTCTTCGATGAGGGCCTTAAAGGCGGGCAGGCTCCGCTCGATGACGGAGCGTTCCACGCAGTAGGAGATGCGCACATAGCCCGTGACCCCGAAACTATCGGACGGGACGAGGAGCAGTTCGTGCTTTTTCGCCCGCTCGCAGAACTTCTTCGCCTCGGGTTCCAACGCCTTGACGAAGAGATAGAACGCCCCCTCGGGAGGAATGCACTCGTAGCCGTATTCTTTTAAGGCATTGTACAAAATGTCGCGGTTTTTCTTGTACTCGCCCACGTCCGACGATTTGCCGAGGCAGGTTGCGACCACCCGCTGGAAGAGGACGGGCGCGCAGACATAGCCGAGCGCACGCCCCGCGCCGCAGACGGCCGAAAAGAGCGTTTCCGCCCCCGCGCACTTGGGCGAGACCGCGATGTAGCCGATCCGCTCGCCCGCGAGGGACAGCGACTTGGAAAAAGAGTACAAAACGAGAGAATGCTCATAAAAATTCATCACGTACGGCACTTTTGCGCCGTAGGTAAGTTCGCGGTAAGGCTCGTCGGCAAGGAGCAGAATGGGTTCTCCCTTTTCCGCCGATTTCTTTTCGAGCAGGGCGGAAAGCGCCTTGATCTCCTCTTCGGCGTACACCGCGCCCGAGGGATTGTTGGGGGAATTGAGCAGCACCGCTTTGGTGTTTTTCCCGATACAGGTCGCAAGTTTTTGCATATCGAGGTGGAATTTTTCATCGGACGGCGCAACGACGAGCATTCCCCCTGCCCGCTCGACAAACACGCGGTATTCGGGGAAAAACGGCGCAACGACCACGACTTCATCTCCCTTGTTCAAAATGGCGTTGAGCGCGATCGTAAGAGAGGCGGACGCGCCGCACGTCATGTAGACGAGGTCGGGTTTCATTTCCGCGCCGAACGCATGGCGTATGTAGTTTGCGACGGCCTCCCGTACTTCAAAAAGCCCGGGCGCGGAGGAATAGCCGTGCAGGGCGACGGCGGGCATTTCGCGCACGAGCCGCTCGGTTTCCTCCCGCACGCACAAGGGCGCGGGGACCCCTGGGTTGCCGAGCGAAAAATCGAACACGTTCTCGCTTCCGACGAGCTTTTTGCGCGCGTTTCCGTATTCGAACAGCTCGCGGATGTCCGATCTTTCGTTGCCTAATTGGATCATTGTGTTATTGTACATGGATCGCTCCTTTTTTTAAAAGTTTTATGTTTGGTTTACTCGCTTCTCTCGCTGTCCCTAATATGTCATTTCGCCCCGCCCGCATGTTCTATTTTGTCGAAAGGCGGCACGAGCCGCAGGCGAAGTACCGTAGCGAGCGCCGCGAGCGAAGTGGAGAAATCTCACATTATTAGGGTTCCCGAAAAAGATTGCGGAGCAAGATTTTTTGGGAAGAGGAGCCGCCGCCCGCAAATAGAACTTTTCGTAAGAAAAGCGTAAAAATCGGGCGAGCGGCGACGAGGTTGAGATTTCTCGACTACGGCTTACGCCTCCGCTCGAAATGACAGTTTAGAATGGCGTTAAGGATTCCCAAATTACTGCGCGTTGGAAAACCACGCTTTTCCATAAGCGCACACAATTTGCCGCATACCTGCGGCTTGTTGTCGGAGAAAGCGTTTTTCGGAGTCTGCGCGGTCGATATTGAAAGCAGGTTCGCTCGCCCGTTTTTTGCAAAAGGCAAAAAACGGGCGAAACCTTATAATACTTTTTTCAAAAATTGACCCGTGTAGGAGTTTTCGACCTGCGCAACTTCCTCGGGGGAACCCGTTGTGACGATCGTGCCGCCGCGGTCCCCTCCCTCGGGGCCGAGGTCGATGATATAGTCCGCGACCTTGATCACGTCCAGATTATGCTCGATGACGATGACGGTGTTCCCCGCGTCGCGGAGCTTCAACAAAATTTTTACGAGTTTATCTACGTCGAAGCTCGAAAGCCCCGTCGTCGGCTCGTCCAAAATGTACACCGTTCTGCCCGTGGATCGTTTGGAAAGTTCGGTGGCGAGCTTCACGCGCTGTGCCTCGCCGCCCGAGAGGGTGGTGCTGCTCTGCCCGAGTTTGATGTAGCCGAGACCGACCTCGTTCAGGGTTGCGATCTTGTTGTAAATGGTCGTAACGGGTTTGAAAAATTCGCACGCCTCTTCCACCGTCATATCGAGAACGTCGGCGATCGTCTTGCCCTTGTAGCGGACTTCGAGCGTCTCGCGGTTGTAACGCTTTCCGCCGCACACTTCGCAAGGGACGTACACGTCGGGCAAAAAGTGCATCTCGATCTTCATGATGCCGTCGCCCTGACAGTTTTCGCACCGCCCGCCCGCGACGTTGAACGAAAACCGCCCCGATTTGAACCCCATGAGCTTTGCGTCGGGGGTGGCCGCAAACAGTTCGCGGATGGCCGTAAACACGCCCGTATAGGTGGCAGGGTTGCTCCGCGGCGTTCTGCCGATGGGCGATTGGTCGATGGCGATGACTTTATCGAAGTATTCCAGCCCCGAAAAACTGCCGTTTTTGCCGAACGCGAGCCGCGCGCCGCCGAGGTTGTTGGAGAAAATGGGCAATATGATCTCGTTGACGAGCGAGGACTTGCCCGAGCCGCTCACCCCCGTGACGAGGGTCAAAAGCCCCGCGGGAATTTTCGCCGTAAACCCTTTCAGATTGTTCTGGCGGCAATCCTCCACTTTGAGCCACCTGCCGTCGGGGACTTTTCTGACGGGGGGAACTTCGATCTTGCGCCGCCCCGCGAGATAGTCGCCCGTCAAAGAATCGGGCGCGTTCATGATGTCCTCCACGCTCCCGCAGGCGACGACTTCGCCGCCGTGAACGCCCGCGCGCGGCCCGATGTCCACGATGTAATCCGCCGCCCGCATGGTGTCCTCGTCATGTTCGACGACGATGAGGGTATTGCCCAAATCGCGCAACCCTTTCAGCGAGGCGAGCAACTTTTCGTTGTCCCGCTGGTGAAGACCGATGCTCGGTTCGTCCAAAATGTATAAAACGCCCGAGAGCGCGCTGCCGATCTGCGTGGCGAGGCGGATACGCTGGCTCTCCCCGCCCGAGAGGGTCGCCGCAGAGCGGGTGAGGGTGAGATAATCGAGTCCGACCCCCACCAAAAAGTTGATGCGCGCCTTGATCTCTTTTAGAATGACGTCCGCAATGGCGTGTTCGGTGGGCGTGAGTTGCAACCCTTCGAGAAAGGCGTACAGCTCCCCCACGGGCAGATCGCATGCCTCGAAGATGTTCTTCCCCGCGATGGTGACGGCGAGCGCCTCTTTTTTCAGCCGCTTGCCGCGGCATGCGGGACAGTCGGAGGTGCGCATATAGCGCTCGATGTCCCACTTCACCCCCTCGGAGGAAGTCTGGTTGTATCTGCGCTGTAAATTGTTGACAAACCCCTCCCATGCGCTCGTATACGTGGAGTGGAAAGAGCGGGTCTCGTATTCGAGTTCGAGTTTCTCGCCGTTCGAGCCGTACATCAACATCTCGTATATGCCGCTCGGCAGGTCGGAGACGGGAACGTCGAGCGAAAAATGATAGTGCCGCGCAAGCGCGCCGAGATACATCTGGGTGACGGTGGAACTGTCTAAATTCCACCCGCTGATTTTAATTGCCCCCTCGCGCAAGGTCTTGCTCTTATCGGGGCAGATGAGATCGGGATCGACGAGCTGGCGGAAGCCGAGGCCCGAACATTCGGGACAGGCCCCCCACACCGTATTGAACGAGAAGAGGCGGGGTTCGATCTCTTCGATGGAAATGCCGCAGTCGGGACAGGAATAGCGGGAGGAATAGAGGGTCTCCGTGCCGTCGCAGTCGATGACGACAAGCCCGTCCGAGAGCTTTAACGCCGTTTCGAGGCTTTCGGTGAGCCGCTTCAAAATTCCCTCTTTCACCACGAGACGGTCGATAACGACGGAAATATTGTGCTTGATGTTCTTTTCGAGCTTGATCTCTTCCTGCAAGTCGTAGACGATGCCGTCGATCTTCACGCGGGCGTAGCCGCTCTTGCGGAAGCCCTGCAATTCCTTGCTGTACTCCCCCTTTCTGCCGCGCACTACGGGAGCGTTCACAAAAATTTTGCTCCCCGCGGGGAGTTCCATCACGCGGTCGGCGATCTCGTCCACCGTTTGCCGCCTGATCTCCCTGCCGCAGTTGGGGCAGTGCGGAATGCCGATACGGGCATACAAAAGGCGCAGATAGTCGTAAATTTCGGTGACGGTCCCCACGGTGGAACGCGGGTTGTGGCTGGTCGTCTTCTGGTCGATGGAAATGGCGGGCGAAAGCCCGTCGATGCTCTCGACGTCGGGTTTTTCCATCATGCCGAGGAACTGGCGGGCATAGGAGCTGAGGCTCTCCATATAGCGCCGCTGGCCCTCCGCGAAGATCGTATCGAACGCGAGCGTACTCTTCCCCGAACCGCTCACCCCCGTAAAGACAGTGAGTGAGTTCCGCGGGATCTTTACGTCGATATTTTTGAGGTTGTTTTCCTTTGCCCCTTTTACAAAAATGTAGTCTTTCATGTCGGTATTATGTGCGGTTGCCCTTTGCCGGAAGGATCTTTTTTACCGCTTCTGCGATCTCCGCCCAATTTTCTCCGCCGTAAGCGATCTCTGAGGCACGGGCGCGGTTGTGCCTTCCCACGGCAAGCACCGCGGCGACCCCTGCATTCTGCGCGCTCAGGCACGCGCCGACGTCGTCGTCTATGAGGACGGCGATCCCCTGCTCCGCGCAATAAGGCCCCTTTCCCTCGTAAGGAATATCCGAAACGATCCGATCGAACGGGATCCCGTTCTCGCGGAGCCAATCGCGGGACATGCCGAGCGGATCGCGGAACGAGTTGCTGTGGCGCGCCGTAAGGATGACGATCTCATGCCCCGCCGCCCGCCAGCCTTTGAGCGTTTCCGCCGCGCCCTCGCGCGGCTCGGCATAGCGGAACGCGCGGTCGCCGCCGCCGTCGTGCAAAAATTTGCGCACGTCCTCCCATGTCCAATCGAAAATTTCTCCGAGGCGGTCGGCGCAGGGGTCCACGGGCTTGAACGGCAACCCCTCCCGCGCGATGTATTCGCTCGCATATTCAAACCGTTTGACGATATTCAGCGTATCGTCGATGTCCACTGCGATCTTCATGCCTTTCTCATCCGTTTTCTCAGTTCGTTGATCGTCTCCCTGATCTCGATCGCCCGCTCGAAGTCGAGGGCGTTCGAGGCGACTTTCATGAGCGCTTTGAGCTTTTCGATCTCCTCGGGAATATCTTTGAGTTTGATCTCGCCCGAGGGCTTTGCCTTGCTCGTGATGACGAGGGAGGACTTGACTTCCTTGACGATGGTTTTGGGAACGATCCCGTGCGCCTCGTTATACGCCTGCTGTTTGGCGCGGCGGCGGTTGGTCTCGCCGATGGCGCGTTCCATGCTCCCCGTCATTTCGTCAGCATACATGACGACCCGTCCCTCGGCGTTCCGCGCGGCGCGGCCGATCGTCTGCACGAGGGAAGTCTCGCTCCGCAAAAAACCCTCCTTGTCCGCGTCTAAAATGGCGACGAGTTTGACTTCGGGAAGGTCCAGCCCCTCGCGCAACAGGTTGATGCCGCACAAAACGTCAAATTCCCCCGAACGCAGACCGTTTACGATGTCGATCCGCTCCAAAGTATCCACGTCCGAGTGCATGTAGCGCACCTTGACGTTGTTCTCTTTCAGATAGTCGGTGAGCGACTCCGCCATGCGCTTAGTGAGCGTGGTGACGAGTACCCGCCCGCCGCTTTCGATGACCGTATGGATTTCGGAGAGCAGATCGTCGATCTGCCCTTTTGTGGGCCTTACCGTGACGGGCGGGTCTAAAAGCCCCGTGGGGCGGATGAGCTGTTCCACGACCTTTCCCGCCTGTCCGAGTTCGTAGGGCGCGGGCGTTGCGGAAACGCAGATGAGCTGCGGCACGCGCGCGTCGAACTCTTCGAACGTCAGCGGGCGGTTGTCGTAGGCGGAACGCATGCGGAACCCGTAGTCCACCAGATTGATCTTGCGGGCAAGGTCGCCGTTGTACATGGCGCGGATCTGCGGGATCGTCATGTGGCTCTCGTCGATGAACACGAGAAAATTCGGCGGGAAATAATCGAGCAGGGTAAAGGACGGCTGTCCCGGGCTGCGCCCGTCGAAATAGCGGGAATAATTTTCGATCCCCGAGCAGTAGCCGATCTCGCGCATCATTTCGAGGTCGTGTTCGGTGCGCTGTTTGAGCCGCTGGGCCTCCAACAGTTTGCCTGCGTCCTCGAATGCCTTTACCTCGCCTTCGAGGTCCTCCTCGATCATGGTGAGCGCGGAGGCAAGCCGCTCGCTCCCCACCGCATAGTGGCTGGCGGGAAAGATGACGGCGTGCGAAAGGGAGGAGATCACCTTGCCCGTAACGACGTCCTCTTCCCCGATACTGTCGATCTCGTCTCCGAAAAACTCCACCCGTATTGCAACTTCGGAGTTGGAGGCGGGGAAAATTTCCACAATGTCTCCCCGCACGCGGAAAGTGGAACGCTTGAAATCCATATCCCCGCGGGAATAGTGGATGTCCACAAGGCGGCGCAACAGCTCGTCGCGGTTCATCTCCTGCCCGGGACGCAAAGAGACGCCTAAACGGAAGAACTCCTCGGGCGCGCCCAAACCGTAGATGCAGGAGACGGAACTGACCACAATCACGTCGTCCCGCTCGCCCAAAGAGCAGGTGGCGGCGTTGCGGAGCTTGTCGATCTCGTCGTTCATCGAGAGGTCTTTTTCGATGTACGTATCGGTGGAGGGGATGTAGCTCTCGGGCTGGTAGTAATCGTAATAGGAGACGAAGTACTCCACCCTGTTTTCGGGAAAAAATTCGCGGAACTCATTGCAGAGCTGGGCGGCGAGCGTTTTATTGTGCGCGATGACGAGCGTCGGCCGTCCCACGTTTTTGATGACGTTCGCCATTGTGAACGTTTTGCCGCTCCCCGTGACCCCCACAAGCACCTGTGTGCGGATGCCGTCAAGGACCCCCTCGGTGAGCTTTTGGATTGCCTCGGGCTGGTCCCCCGTGGGGGCAAACGGCGCATGGAGCTTGAAGTCATGATGTTCCAATGTTTCTCTTTCCTTTTGCAAACATTCGTTTATAGTATAATAGCCCTTTCGGGCGGAAAAGTCAAGCGTTTAACCGAAGATCGCCCGCAAAAGCAGGCCGACCAAAAAAGTGACGACCGCGCCGAGGGCGGCGACCGCGATACGGAACACCAGACCGCGTTTGCGCTGGTAGTCCTGCCTGCGGTAGCTCATGCCCGCCTCGCGCATGTGGATGACATACGTCTTTTCCCCCTTGCGGTCGGATTCGACGAACTCGAAATAGCCGTCGAGCGCGAGGCTGTTCATCGTGCGCTCCAAACTCGCCTCGTCGTACTTCCCGCGGGCGGGCAAAACCGCCGTGAGTTCGTACGGGGAGACGAGAAAGCGCTCCTTGCCGCCCGAAAGCTCGAACACGGCGTTCATCACTTCGCACTCCCGCCTGTTGAGTCTGTCGCTGATCATGCGCCCCTCACGAGGAAGAACACCGCAAGGGCGAGGAGCGCGCCCAAAAAGGAGCCGAGCATTCCGCCGAGAACGGAGACCGCAAACGCGGACGTGCGGCGGCGCGCGCCCTCCCGCCGCTCCCTGCGGAGGGTTTCGAAATACAGCTTTCCCTCGGGCAACGGGCGGAGACAGTACACCCCCTCTTCGGCGTACTTCACCTCGATGTACCGCCGCTCTTCGAGATCGGCAAGCATGCGTTTCAGGTCGGCTTTTCCCGTTCCGTCCGACGGGGGAAAACAGGAGAGCAGATCCCCCTCTTCCGCGATCTTGAAGCCGCCCTCCCCGCAGAGGCCGTTGATTTTTTCGAGCAGAGCGCTCGTTCTTCCGTCTAACATGGTTTCTCCGCTTTCAGTATTGCCTTTTTGCGGATACGGTATGCAAAACGGAACTCTTCACGGCCGTTTCGGCGGGCGATTATTTGTTGAAATTATCTTTCAGCGACACGATCTCGGAAAGCACGAGCTTGCCGTTTTCCGTACACTTCTTGTAGTACCCCGTGCGCATGAGCTGGAACGCCGTCCCCTCTTCCGCTTCGGCAAGATAGGCCTCCGCTTTGCCGAAAAGGATGTGTTCGCTGTCTTCGTTCATGCGTTCGGAGAAATCCTGCCCCGCGTAGTCCGCGTCGCGCAAGAGATGTTCGTAGCGGCGGACTTCAACGTCCTTGCAAGAGTTTGCGTCCACCCAATGGATGACGCCCTTTGCCTTGACGCCGCTCGTATCCGAGCCGCTGCGCGAATCGGGAAGATAGGTCGCCTTGACTTCGACGACATTTCCCGCTTCATCGGTGACGGCTTCGTCGCACCGCACGATGTAGGCGTTTTTGAGGCGGACGTAGCCGCCGGGCTTGCCGCGGTAGTATTTGGGGGGCGGGTCGAGGGAGAAGTCGCTCCGCTCGATGTAGAGTTCGCCCGAAAAGCGCACTTTTCTCGTCCCCGCTTCGGGGTCGGTCTGGTTGATCTCGAAATCTACCTCTTCGCTCCCCTCGTAGTTGGTGATCGTGAGCTTTAAGGGATCGAGGACCGCCATCGCGCGGGGGGCGTGGGCGTTGAGATAGTCGCGCACCACCGCCTCGAAGTAGGAAATTTCGCACTCCGAATTTGCTTTGGCAACGCCGATACGGGAGCAAAAGTCCTTGATCGCCTCGGCGGGAATGCCGCGGTTGCGAAGCCCCGCGAGGGTGGGCATTCTCGGGTCGTCCCAGCCGTGGACGGAGCCGTCCTCCACGAGCTTTTTGAGATAACGCTTGCTCATGACGAGGTTGGTGACGTTGAGCCGCGCGAACTCGATCTGCCGCGGCTTGGGGTTAAAGCCCAGATTGATCCCCACCCAGTCGTACAGCGGGCGGTGATCTTCAAATTCGAGGGTGCAGAGGGAGTGGGTCACGCCTTGCAAGTAGTCGCAGATGGGGTGGGCGTAGTCGTACATCGGGTAAATGCACCACTTGTCCCCCGTTCTGTGGTGGGTGGCGTGGAGAATGCGGTAGATGACGGGGTCGCGCAGGTTGACGTTGGGCGAGGCCATGTCGATTTTGGCGCGGAGGCACTTTTCGCCGTCTGCGTATTTTCCCGCTTTCATCTCGCGGAAGAGTTTTAAGTTCTCCTCAACGCTCCTGCCCCTGTAAGGACTCTCCTGCCCCGGTTCGGTGAGAGTGCCGCGGGTCGCCTTGATTTCCTCGGCGGACAAATCGCACACGAACGCCTTGCCGTCCCGAATGAGTTTTTCGGCAAATTCGTAGATGGTATCGAAAAAGTCGGAGGCGTAGCACTCGCGCGCCCACTCGTAGCCGAGAAAATGAATGTCCCGCTTGATCGCGTCCACATACTCCGTCTTTTCCTTGCTCGGATTGGTGTCGTCGAAAAAGAGGTTGCACTTGCCGCCGTACTTTTCGGCCGTGCCGAAATTGACGAACATGCTCTTTGCGTGTCCGATATGCAAATACCCGTTGGGTTCGGGCGGGAAACGGGTCTGCACGCTTGCGATCTTGCCCGATTTGAGATCGTCCTCGATGATCTGCTGGATAAAGTTTTCGGCTTCTGCCATGATGATTTCTCCTTATATGCCGCCATTATAGCACATCCGTGGAAAAAACGGTACTGTTTGAACGGGCAATCGCAAAAAAACGACGATATAAAAAAAGAAAAAGCGCGGACATTGCGTTCGCGCTCTCACAGGTTTATGTTTTATTCTGTGATTTCGGCAGGCGGAATGATCTCCTCCGTTTCCCCGTAGCCATATACGACCATCCAGCACGGTAAAATAGGGCCCAAAAATCCGCGCAACTTCCCGTTTTGGAATTTCAAATGAAAATCAACGCCCCAAGGAACATCCATATCTTTGGAAGAGATTACATATTCCCCGCGCGCTTCATCGAATTTCGCCTGATCGAAATGTTTCGCGATCTCTTTCAATAAAATCCCATTGCAAGCGGAAAGATAGCTCCCGTCGCCCATAAACTCTTCAAGATTTCCCGATTCGTGTTCCCACTGCGGCTCTTGTTGCGGGCCACGTGTGTCGGCAATATAGGTGTCCACTTCATCGCCGCGGAACATGATTATGATCTCTTGTTTGCGCGCCATTCCGACCATTTCCAACTCAATACGAATGTTGCCGCCATTCTGATAGTAGTAACATTCTGTCGTAAAGTCCGAACCGAAGTTTACGCCGTACATTTTGCAGTTTCCGAGCGACTCATCGGACAAAGCGCTTTCCCATTCCTCTTTGGATACCTTTTCCGAAACATAGGAAGAAATATCCACGCCGTCCTTTGAAAAATAGCCGCACGTTGCACAACTGCCGTTCTCAAAGGAATGCTTTTCAAGCCCGTCGGCCATGGTTTTATGTTCGCACGATGCAAAATGCCAATGATATTGAGGATCGTACGACCAATCATCTGAAAAAGTATGCGTATGCACGGCAGGAGTTTGCGCCTGCCCGTCATCCCCTTTGTCCTGTTCCCTGCCCGCTTCGCCGCAGCCGACCGCCATAATGAATACAAGCGCGCCTGCTAACATGACCGCCAACCGTTTTGTCCGCATTTTTGTATTTCCTCCGTTTTTTTCTTTTAGTATACTCTCAGATTTTGAGAAAGTCAAGCGTTTTTCTCAAATTTTGATACATTTTACTTATATGAAGTTCCGTGAAACCTTGCGGGAATTGCGCGGCATGCGCAACTTAGGGCAGCAACAGCTTGCCGACCTTTTGAAGATCAGCGTAAAAACCGTTTCGCATTGGGAAACGGGATACAGCGAGCCGTCGATTGCACAGCTCATTGCGCTTGCCGATATTTTCGAAGTCACGCTCGATGATCTTGTGGGAAGAGATATTTGACCGCCGCCCCTTTCGGATATGTTTTATAGGGGATTTCCAAAGCAGGCAAACAGAAAAGGACACAGCATTTACCGTAGTTCCCATAGGGAATATAGGTAAGTCGCCGCTCAAAGATAATTAGGCGTGGCGTGAAGCCACGCCTTTTCTCATATCTTGTTTTAGATGTTTGTGTCAGTCATCGTCGTCATCTCT
>CANRND010000004.1 GCA_947631905.1 uncultured Clostridia bacterium
CTCGTGACGATGTTTGCAAAGGCGTGCAAGCTCAAGCTCTCCCTTTCTTCTGCGACCTCGCTCTACATGGGCATGGTGACGGACAGCGGCAGGTTTGTGTTCGATTCCACCTCGGCGCGGACGTTCGAACTCGCGGCCTTTCTCATGTCCCAACCCATCGACCTCAACAGCCTCTACTACAACTTGTATGCGGAAGATTTCTCCGACATCATTGCGCGGGCGGACAACATGCACAAGATCAGGTTCACAAAGAACAACGTGGCGTACATCTATACGGCGCGGGAAGACCTGCCCGTAGGAAGCGACGCGGCGCCCGTAGTCTCCTCGGGGCTTGTCAGCCTGATGCACGACATCAAGGGCGTGTTCATCTGGGTGAACTTCACCGAGGGCGAGGACGGCGTGCATGTGGAACTGCGTTCCAACCGCTACAACATCAACCCCATTGCCGTGAAATACGGCGGCGGCGGGCATAAGAAAGCGAGCGGGTGTACCGTTCCCGACCGCGCGGCCGCCATGAAACTTCTGGAAGATTTGGACGCTTTAAGCGCATCGGAGCCTGTATGAACGAAGAGATCAAGAGAAACATTTTAGAGAAGATCGAAAGCTACCAAACCATCATCGTCTCCCGCCACATCCGCCCCGACGGCGACGCGGTAGGCTCCACCAAAGGGCTTGTGAAAGTGTTGCGGGACACCTACCCCGCAAAGGACGTCTACCTCGTCAACGAGGACTATTCGGACTATCTCGCTTTCTGCGGGCGCGAGGACGTTGTGACGGACGACGTTTACAAAAACGCGCTGTTCATTGCGATCGACACGGGGACGAGAAAACGGCTCTCCAACAGCAAATATACGCTGGCGAAAGAGATCGTCAAGATCGACCACCACATCGAAGCCGACCCTTACGGCGACGTCAACTGGGTGGAAGATTTCCGCTCGTCCGCATGCGAGATGATCGCGGATTTCTGCCTGACCTTCCGCGACAGGCTGAACATTTCCGCCGAGGCGGCGACGTACATCTACATGGGCATGGTGACGGACAGCGGCAGGTTCCGCTTTGAGGGCGTGACGGGTGAGACAATGCGGCTCGCGGGCGCGCTCCTCGACTTCGGCATCGATTACGAAACGCTGTTCGCGCACCTCTATATGGAGACGCGCGAGCGGCTCAAACTCAAATCGTTCGTCTACGACAATCTTCAAATCACGCCAAACGGCGTGGCGTATATCTATATCAGCGAAGAGATCCAAAAGCAGTTCGGGCTTACGCTGGAAGCGGCGAGCGACGTGGTGAGCGATCTTTCGAAGATCCGCGGCAGCCTCATTTGGGTGGCGTTCATCTACAATTCCGCAAAACAGGAGATCCGCGTGCGCCTGCGCTCCCGTTTCCTCGGCATCAACGACCTTGCGATCAAGTACCACGGCGGCGGACACAACATGGCGGCGGGCGCGACGGTCTATTCCGAGGAGGAGATGTACGCGCTCATCGCAGACGCGGACGCTTTGCTCGGGGAATACAAGGCGACGCACGAGGGCTGGCTATGAAAATTTTACTGACAAACGACGACGGGATCGACGCAGAGGGGTTGAAACATCTCGTAAACTGGGCGAAAACGCTCGGCGAGGTGTGCGTATTCGCGCCAAAGACCCAGCAGAGCGCAAAGAGCCGCTCCATCCAGATCCACAACCCCTACGAGGTGGCGCGGTCGGACCTCTTTGAGGGGATCGAGGCATACAGCGTGGACTCCACCCCCGCCGACTGCGTGCGGGTGGCGATTTTGGGCATGAAAAAGAAGTTCGACCTCGTGATCTCGGGCGTCAACAACGGACCCAACCTCGGCGCGGACATCCACTATTCGGGGACGGTTGCGGCGTGCTTCGAAGCGGCGGAGACGGGCGTAAAGGCAATGGCGGTCTCCGCGGCGTTCCACTCGTTCGGCAATGCGGTCAAAAATCTCGGCAGGGTGTACGGGGAGATCATGCGGCGGGGCATGTTCGGCTTTGCCGACATTGTGAACGTAAACTTTCCCGAGGAGGGCGATGAAATTCTCGTGACGAGAATGGGACCCGCCATTTACAGCGATGATTTTGAATTTTTGCCCGACGGCACGGTAAAGCCGAGGCTCGTATGCCTCTATAACGGCACGCAGGACCTCGAACTCGATACCGACGCAACGATGACGGGACACATCTCCGTGACCCCTCTGCGCAACGATTTGACCGATTCTGCGGCATTTGAGCGTCTTAAAAGAAAGGTGGGGTGATCCCCCCTCACCTGACCCCTCTCCCACACACAAACCTATCGTACGCACCCCCTCCTCCACAAACCTATCGTACGCACCCCCTCCTACGGAGGGGGATTAAGGGGGTGGGAAAAAATCAATCATAAATCCTATGAAAGCGACAAGTAATAAAAACTTGACCCCTAACGCAAGAATACTCCGCCACAACATGACGGAAGAAGAGAAAAAACTTTGGTATCAATTTTTACGGCTACTTCCCTGCAAAGTTCATCGGCAATATGTAATCGGCAATTATATCGTCGATTTTTTTTGCGCGAGAGCTAATTTAGTGATAGAACTCGACGGCGCACAACACTTTGAGAATGACGCAAAAGAACACGACGCAGAGCGCGACAGCTTTTTGCAAGCGCAAGGATTGACTGTATTGCGCTATTCAAATGTTGAGGTACATCACAATTTCAAAGGCGTTTGTGAGGATATTTATTCGCACATAGAGCCGTTTCTTTAATTTACTACGCCCACCCCCCTACCCCCCTCCAATGGAGGGGGTAAAGAGAACTTGTTCCAATGGAGGGGGTAAAAAGAACTTTGTTCCAATGGAGGGGGTAAAAGCCCAATGGGCGGGGAAAAAGTGTATCCCGCGAAACGGAACCCCCTCCTCGGGAGGGGGACCAAAGGGGGTGGGTGAAATTGAGAACAACGCCCACCCCCCTACCCCCCTCCAATGGAGGGGGTAAAGAGAACCTGTCCCAATGGAGGGTAAAAACCCAATGGGGGTAAAGCCACGCCGAAAGGGGCGTAAAAAAAAACAGACCTTTCCGAAGAGGAAAGGTCTGTTTTTTGATGTTTTACCGAATTTCGGTTTGCTTTCAGCGCTTAAAATTCCTTACCGGGAAGAAGCGCTACGGGAGCAACATTGACGGTAGCCGCCGCGGGTGCATCGTAGACAACATCGATCGAATTAATACGAACTTGCGCACCCAAGCTTGCGATTTCAAATACTTTCTGCGGCGTTGCAAATGCAACGGAAACATCCGATCCGGAAAGGGTTACTGTAACGCCCTCCGCCGCAGTAATCGAGTTCTTCAATGCGGAAGCATAGCTTGCACTGTTGCAGTGGAACACGATTTCTTTCATGGCGGAAGTAAATTCAACCTTGATGGAAGAATTCTGATAGCAACGGACAGGGTTTGCCCCGTCGTAGACATTGTTATTGCTTCCGCTCTTATTGTTGGTAAAAGTAATATCGTTCTGTCCCCAAACTTGCGAGGTGGTCGAATAAGAAGTTCTACTGTTTATGTTCGCAAACGAAAGCGATACGCTCTTTGTAGTTGCGGAGCGAACGATGACTGTTACTTTCTTCGTCTGTGCATCAGTTCCTTGTGCGCTTGCGGTAATGGTAATCTCGACCGATACGTCTGTCGCGCCGAGTACTACGGTAAATTCTTGCTCACCAACTGTAATTGCCGCCGTATTGCCGCTCACAAATGCAAGCGTAACGCCCGTTACGGTCGACTTCGGAAGTGCGAAATTCTCCGTTACGGTTGAAGGAAGAGCAACGGCATTCAATGCGGCTGTAACCTTTTCGGCAATCGTTCTCGTGTCGGCGTAAGAAACCGCTTGCACGTTTACTTTGCTATGGGCGGTCATTTCAAGCGTTGCGGAAGAGGAGTTCCCCTTATAATTTTGAAGATAACCATAAACAGTGATCTTCATTCCTTTTGCCAAATCATTCGGGAGCTTCAAATATGTATCGTCGGGATAAAGCGCAAAAATTTGAAGTCCTGCATTTTTGGCGTCGCCGGCAGCGTCCCCAATATAAACTCTCGACCAATCATTATATTGATCGCTCCAAGAACCGACGTCGATAACGTAGCCCGTAACATACACTGCTGTTGCGCTGTAAGCGTCTATTGCAAGCGCACGGCAAGCCTCTAACGCCTCCGCTACGCTGTAAGGCTTCTCCTGGCTACCGTCGTTCTTATCGGGTTCGGGTTCGGGCGTAGTTGCGGTGCCGTCGTCAAATAATATAGACGACGCATAAGTTGCCTTGCTGCCGGCTTTGAGCGTGAACTCTTGCGCTCCGGTCGTGGTGACGGTGTATTCGATCGTGTAAATCTTGACATCGAACTCACCGTCTTTCTTGCCGGTTTCCTCGGTTTTTTTCAACGAGGGGGTCAACTTCGTCGTTCCCGCGGTAATCGTAAGGATAGTATCTTCCCCATATTCATTCGTCGATACAAGAACGACCGTGATCTTCGTGAAAGTCCCTGTCAATGTCAAAGTCCCAGTGTTCTTTTTGAACTGCACTACCTTATAATCGGCTTCCGAACCCGGCATAACGTCGGACAACGTCACTTGATAGCCATTTACGGTATGGGTCCCCTTATACTTTGCATATCCGGAACTTTGCGTATCGTCCAAAACGCTGAAGGACTCCGAAGTCAGTTCAAGCGATCCCGTAGGCTGAGGGTCTTCGCCGCCTCCCGAACCTTCATAGTAAATCTTGATCGAGTACATTTGCACACTGTAGGTCGAAGGATTTACAAAGTAGAAATCATCCGTGCCACCTTCAAACGTGTAGGTGATAATTTCGCGTAAGTCTTCGGGTTTTTCCACCACGCTCTTAACTTCTTTGGACGCATCCACGGAAGTTGCGGCATACATCTTCATGTTGTCGTACGAACCGTAAACTTCCGTTACAACCTTTGCGATACGGTGACCGAACGAGTTGGTTTTGATGTAGCCGTTCGGCTTGATCGTAAATTCTTCGGGATGGGCAGTATTCTCTTCCAAATCGGATGTTGTAAGACCTGCCAACGTGCCGTTGAAATTGGAGGGCGTGATCTCGAAATAGGTATCTTCGGGTTCGGAAGCCTCCGCCTTGATGGTGACGGAGATCTCTTTCGTTTGATCGGTTGCTCCCGTGAGTTTGGCGGTGACAACGAACTTCACGGTCGTATCCGTTGCGGGGAGTTTGGTGACGGTGAGTTTATTGTTCGCAAACGTCGTGCCTGCGGGAAGGTTCTCGCCGGACTTCAAAGCCCACGTGAAGGTGACTTCGGGTTCGGTGGTTGCGGGAAGCGCGGTTTCGCCCGTCGTGGAGACGGTAAGCGTTGCGGGAACAGCCGCCAAAGCGTCGGTGATCTTCTGGTCGGCTGTTCTGTCGTCAACATATTTGTATGCGGTGGCGGTGACGTTGTTGCTGCCATAAGCCGCAACTTCGGGCGTATTGCCCTTGTAGTTCTGCAAATAACCGAGGACGGTGATCTCTGCGCCGACTTTAAGAGCGGTCTCTTGTTCGGCGAGGAGGGTGCCGTCGGCAACAAGGCGGTAAACTATCAGCGCGTTCGCATCATCTTTTGCAGCCGTCTTGCTATCGGCGATATAGACATTCGTCCAATTGCTGAAATCTCCGTTCCATTCGCCGTCGTCGATGACATAACCATGGATATAAACGGCTTTCGCCTCACCTGCAAGCGAGAAGAAACCATCGGCATCCACGAGCTGCGCGATCGACTTCGCTTCGGCGGCGGTATAAGGCTTCACTTCGGTGCCTGCGCCCGTCAAGGTAGGAGTGGGAAGAAGTTTGATTGAAAGTTCTTTATCCGCCGTCTCTTCATTCAATTTGAGATGAGCGACGAGGGTGACCTCCGTCTCGGCGGCGGGAAGCGATGTGACTTTAAGGGTACCGTTCTCAACGGAGACGTTCTCGGAAGTTCCTTTGAGTTCCCAAGTAAGCGTTGCACCGTCATGCTCGGTGGGAAGGGTGACGGTATCGACCATAAAGTAGTTGATCTGTTCGAGTTTCAAAGTTTCTTTCGCGGCAGTAAGTTTTTCGGCGTCACTCAAACCGCCTTCTTTGCCTTCCACGTCGATGGAGAACAAGCGCACCTGTCCTGCGGAGCAGGTAAACTCGACCTTATCGGTGGGATTAGCAAGTTTGAGGACGATTAGGTTGGTCTCTTCATCCTCTGTAATTTCCGCCTCGGGGAAAGCTGCCGTAAGGCTGTCTTTCAAATTGGTGCGGTAAGGGCTTGCGCTATAATTCCCCGATGCCTCATAATTTTTTTCACTGTGGAAATCGATCTTTGTGATACCGGGGAACTCGATCGTAACCTTGGAGCCCTTATACAGACGAACGGGGTTCTTACTGTCAACGATATTGTTCGAACTGCTTGCCTTATCGTTGGTGAACGTAATGCCGTTGTTCTTCCAAACCTGTTGCTGAGCCGTTTGGGAGACGCGGGCGTCCGTCTTCTCGAAAGAAAGCGACGCAGTGACAGCGTCTTCCGAAGATTTCTTCGGGATCTTATGATCGTATTGCGTGGTCTTGGTTGCTTGTCCTGCGGTGACGGAAGCCGTGAGCGTATACTCCACGTCTACCGTTTTACGCGTGATCCCGATCGTGACCTGCCCCTTGCTGTCTTTTTCGCCTATGGTGACGCATTCGGCGATATTGACGCTTTCGGTCTTTGCGGTCGGCGTCCACGTTACGGGATAGAGCGTGCCGTCTACGTTGACCTGTCCGAGAACGGTATAGTTATCGGGGGTCTCGTAGTTTTTAACGGCTCCGTCTTTGAGGTAAAGACTGTCGAGCGTGTTGATTGCCGTTTGCGCGATCTCTTCGTCAGACTTGGTGCCGTTGTTGGGACCCGGGTTTTCTTTGCAAGCCGTAACGCCGAACACAAACGTGATTGCCATAGCGAGCGAAGCTATTGCGATCAGCCATCTTCTTTTCATACAACTTTCTCCTTTATAAAAATTTTATTTTTTCTTTTGAAGCACGGGCTGTGGGCGCCCGCCGCCACCGAAGTTTACCGGGGGACAGTGCGGTTTTCCGAAAAGCGCGCCCCCCCTGCCCCTCTCCCGAGGAGAGGGCATGGCTCAATCTGCAAATTCGAAGCAATTATAGCTCCAAATTGCAAGCTGATAGGCGCCGTCGTAGTAGTCGACAATGCCCTTGACGGATTTGATCGTCTTCCAGGAGCCGTCGGGGTTTTTGAAGTCGGCGAGCGTATAGAGATCGCTTCCATCTTTCTTCATCACAATGGTGCGAAGGGTGATCTGCTTCCCCGCTGCGTCCTTTACGACGATAGACATCGCGCCCGCGCTCTCCCCTTTGGAAGTGGTGTACGTTCCGTCCGTCTGAATGGTGAGGTTTGTGAGGGTGACGGAAGTATCCATGATCGCCGCGCCGTAGTCGAGCGTGAGCGTGGCGGGCGTCTCTTCGCCGTCTTCGTCCGTTACGGTGAACTCCGCCGAGACCTCGCGCGCGCCGACGGCAAGATCGGCAATGGACGCTTCCGCAAACGGCTTTGTCGGGATGGACTTCTTGCCCTCTTCCTCATCGATGAGTTTGGTGTTGGAAACCAGCGAAGGACGCGCCTCGTTATACGAAACGCCCGAGATCTGATAGGTGCCGTTGAACTCCCCTACCGTGCCGACGACGTTGACATAGTTGCCCACCGAAAGAATTTCGACGATCGCGCCCGTCTTATAACCGTAGTAAACGGCAATGCCGTAGGAGACGCCCGTCTCTTCGTCGTATTCCTCGATGTAAACGCTGTTCTCGAACCGCGCCGTGATGTAACCCGAGACGCTGACGAGGTGCTGGATGTAATCGGCAATATGGAAGCGAAGGCCTTTGAGCGTCAATGCGGCATAGCCGTCTCCGCCGAACCAGTTGGGATCTTTCTCGTTGCCGTAAATTTTGAGCTTGAACGTCTGCGCCTGCATGAGCGCCGCGAGCGCCGTTTCGCCGTAGCGGTTGTCCGCCGTTTTGGAAGCCCTGCCGTAACCGTTCTGCAACAGCTCGATGTTGAGGTTGCGGTAGTTCTCGTCTGCGACCGCTTCTCCTTCCGGAATGTACCAGATCCAAAGAAGATAGCGTTCGCTCGTAGAGTCGACGTTCCAGTGATCGTCGTTGCTCTCGACGATGATCTTCTCCGCCCCGTCGAGCGCGTCGTGGGTGAAGTTGGAAGCCGACTTGCCCCATTTTTCGACGTCGCCCGTCGATTCGGGCGTGTTCACCGCGAGATAGCGCGCCTTGATGTAGCCGTTGACGAACGTGGAGGCGTTCGCCGTGGGGTTGAAGTGCGTCGTATCGCCGTCGATGAAGAATTTGACGGTAACTTCCTGCTTGTTGGTGTTGCTCGACATATCGAGTTTGAGTTCGCTCGCGTAGTCGATAAATTCACCCGTTTCATCTCCCCCGACGGGCGGGGGGGGCGTGCGGTCGCACCCCGCAAGCACGGGGATGACAAGGGCGGCCGCACAGAGAAGCGACGTTAATATTTTAAGGTATTTCTTCATGATCTTCCCTCACGATGAACTTACGCAGAGAACTGCGCGTTGAGGTACGCCAAAGCGTCCTTGAACGCCTGGTCAACGGTCTTGGTGCCGCCGAATACTTGCTGCATGATCTTGCCGACCTGGTCTCTCGCGTCGGAAGAGCCGTGGAACGCGGGGGACACGAAGTAGTCGCTTTCATGCTCCATGCCGACCTTGACCGCCTGCGCGGTGAGGTAAGTACTTCCGTTCGCTTTCTTGACCCACTCGCTGTAAGCGGGAAGTTCGTTCATGATCTCCTGTTTGAGAACGGGCATATAGCCGTTGCTCATGGAAACCTGCGTCTGATAGAGAGGGTTGGTCGTCATGAATTTCACGAACAGCCAGCTTGCAAGCACCTTTTGGGGATCTTCGTCCTTGAAGATGCAGACGGAGGGACCCTGCGAGATCATTTTGGGATGTTCGGGGTCGAGCTGGGGAACGGGAGCAATGCCCACTTCGAAGGGAACTTTCTCGCCGCTCAGATCCAGGTTGTAAGAGGTACCGCCCGTGGAGCCGATGCTCATGTAGAGGGTGCCGTCGAGCAGAAGATTGGAGGTGTATACGGTATTCGTCCCCGTGGAAGCGAGGGTGGAAGTGATGAAATATCCCTTGTCTTTCCATTCCTTAAATCTGGTGACGAACTCCTTATTCTCCGCGGTATCAAACAGGAACTTGTCTCCCGAAACGGAGGTGTAGGGAGAACCCTGCTGTTCGCACATGGTGATGAACCAGTTCTCCTCGGAGTCGTACCCGAAAGGAACATGCGCGGGATCGGTATCGATCTCTTTGATGCGCGCGCAGAGGGTTTCCATCTCGTCCCACGTCGTAGGCGGGGTGAGGCCGTTATCATCGAAGAACGTCTTGTTGTAGAAGATCACCTCTGTGGACTTCGCCCACGGAAGGGTATACATCTTGGAGCCGTCGCCGAACTCATAGCCCTCCTCGAAGTAGATGGGGTTGTACATGTCCTCCTCTTCCTGCGTAAAGGAGATCGGGCGGTCCACGGTGACGGGTTCCTCGGAAGGATTTCCCTCTTCGTCCACGTATTCCCCGCTCTCAACGTCTACGAGTACGGTGGGAACGGTCACATCCTTATAAGCGCCGTCGGCAAGGAAATCGTTGAGGGACAGTACCGCGTTTGAAACATTGTAATCGGCCACGTGGTCCGCATAGCAGTATGCGAGGTTGGGATGGTTGCCGCCTTGAAGTTCGGTGATGATGATATCGCGCACACCGTCCCAGTCGCCCTGCGAAGTGCATTCAACGGTGATGTTGGGATACATCTTCTCGAAGACCGCAATGTGTTCGTCGAGGGCATTCCTCAAATTGGCGCCCATCGAATGGTAGAAAGTGATCGTAACGGGCTTGTTGACGTCGAAGCCGCCCTCCGGCATCTCGAAGTCGGGAGCCGCGGCATGGCGGCATCCGGAAAACCCGACCGCGACCGTGCCGATCATTGCACACGCGATCAATAATGCGCCGATTTTCTTCTTCATGTTGTACTCCTTTATAATAAATATTTTTTTTCGGAATTTGAAAGCCCGCAGGCGTTTAGCCCTTAATGCCGCTGCGCGAAACGCCGCGCATGATGTATTTGCGGAAGAGGATGAATACGACGAGAAGCGGAATGGTCACGAGCAACACCGCGGCCATCTGCGCGGGAACGTTCGTAACGCCGTTCGCCGCTATAAACCCGTATTCGCGGATCCCAACGGTCACGAGCTTATGCGCAAGATCGCTCGTGACGAGTTTGGGCCAGATATAGGAGTTCCACGCCCCCATCATCTTCAAAATGGTAATGGAAATGAGGGTGGGCGAAGCGAGCGGGATCATCACTTTCCAAAGATATTTGAGATCGCTCGTGCCGTCTACCTTGGCGGCGAGGTACAGTTCGTTGGGGATCTGCATGAAATTCTGCCGCAGGAGATAGATATAGAACACGCTGACAAGGAACGGCACGATGAGCGCCGCAAAGGTGTTTTTCCAATTCAGCCAGTTGACGACCGTGATATAGTTGGTGACGGTGAAGAGTTCGCCGGGGATCATCATGGTTGCGAGCATGGCGCCGAAGAGGAGGTTCTTCCCCTTAAAATCGAGCCGTGCAAACGCATAGGCGGAGAGGACGGTAACGACCAGCGACAACAGGGTGGAAACGACGCCGACAAGCACCGTGTTCCCGAACAGCTGCCCGAGGTGTAATTCCCCTACGAACGCCTCCCTGAAATTGCCCCATACAAATTCCGTCGGCCAGAGCGTGGGATTATAGAGGTTATACTCGTCGATCGTCTTCACGGACGAAATGAGCATCCAATAGAACGGGAAGATGACGGCGATCGCAACGACGGTAAGGAAAAGGTAAAGCCCGATCTGAACGAGGACCTTTATTGCGGTCTGCCTTTTGGAGACCGCTTTGATATCTTTCTCCTTCATGCCCTTCGCCGCGTTTTGCGTGGATGGATTGACTGCGTTCAAAGACATTTTTGCTTCTCCTTAATAGTGCGTCTTCTTTTTGCTGACATACAGGTTGATGATCGTGGCAACGAGGATGATGAGGAAGAGGATGAGCGACGCCGCGGCGGCAAGCCCGCCGTTGTTTTTGGCGATACAGTCGTAAATAAGCCCCACCATCGTGTTCATCGAACCGGGCGCCGCGGGGGCCCCCATCGACTCTCCGAAAATACCGACGACGCTCGTATATTCCTTAAACCCGCCGATAAAGCCCGTGATCACAACATACGTGATCATCGGGGAAAGGAGCGGAACGGTCACCCGCCAGAATACCCGCCAGCGGGAGGCGCCGTCTACCTTTGCCGCGTCGTAGTACTGCTTGTCCACATTTTGAAGCCCGCCCAAAAGGACGAGGATCTTAAAGGGCAATGCGTTCCAAACAATATATATGATCAGAACGACCATGTTATTGAACGTATTTGAACCCACGTTAATCCAGTTGATCGGCTGAATGCCGAACACCCCGAGGATGCTGTTGATGATCCCGATCGAAAGAGGCGTGCCGTTGATGAGGACCTCTCCGAACATGGCGTTGAAGACCATGCCGATTGCAATCGCGTTCGTGACGTAGGGCAGGAAGAAAATCGTCTGGTAAACTTTTTTCAACCATTTGATGGAGTTGAGCGCCACCGCGATCAAGAGCGCCAGCATTGTGGAAAGCGGCACCGTGATCACGGTGAGAAGCATGGTATTGCGGAGACATACCGTGAAATCGGGGAAGATTATGACGTTTACGAAATTTTTGACCCCGAACGAGAAAGTGGCGCCGCCGACCTCGGCAAGCCCGTTATAACCGTTTAAGAACGCCATTCTGAGCGTGTTGATGATGGGCCAAAGCGTAAAGACCGCCAAAAGCACAAGCGCGGGCAGGAGATAGACCCAGCCCTTTAAGCTCCTCAGGCGCGCCCTGATGACGTTTCTTTTTCTGCGCTTTTCCCGCAGTTCCCGCTCCGCCTGTTCCGCGTTGGGATCGTCCGTAATTGTTGCGAGAGCGGGGTAAATATTTTCAAGCATATGCCGCACAAAAGCGCATACTGCCGCAGCAACCAGGCTTCCAAGGGAGAAGACGAGTATCAGGATGGGCGCCGCACCCGCCTTTATTAAGCCTATGCCGCCGTCCTCTTTCGGGATCTGTGCTATGAGAATGCAAGAGATGACAACGAGAGCGAGGACCAAACCATAACCAAACAACGTCAGCACGCTCTGTAAATATACGGATTTTCCCAAAACCGAAATGCGTCTCGCTCTTGTTGATGACGAAAGACAGATAAGAACGATGACGACCGTAAGCGTGGCAGCTATTGCGGCAAACACGAGGAGCGCTATAAGTGTTGCGTAAAAGGAACCGTTCTCATAGTTTTTCAGTTGATAAACATTGCCGTAACTCTCGCTTGAGATTTCTTGCCCCAAAAGGTCTTTTCCGGGAAGAATAGCGACGGGGGCAAGGAAAAACAACAGACACAAAACGGAGAAAAGCGCAAGCATCGCCGTTGGTAGCGCTCTTAAAATCATGTGGATTTTTTGCATCTTTTTGGAGGGGAATGACGGTTGCGTATTATTCGCCGTTTGGGCGGACGTTTCTTCCTTTTGCGACGGAAACAAAAAACCGCATTCTGCGCAGAATTTTGCGCCCCCATTGTTCACTGCGCCGCAATTCCCGCAAATTTTTTCTCCTTGCCATTTGGCGCCGCATTCGGGGCAGAACTTGCCCTCGAACTCCGTGCCGCATTTGGGGCATTTGTTCATTTGTATTTCTCCTTATAAAAAAGTGTGTTCCCGATTTGCAAAGACGGGTCGGCGGAAGTCTCTTCAACGAAGTCTTTCTCTTCTTTCATTCTTTGTCCTCGCTTTCCGTTTGTGTCGCGTCATCCGCGCTTTCCGAATTTTCCGCGTTTTCAGTACTCTCCGCGTCCTCCGCGGGCGTTTCGGGCTTTTTGCGGAAAGCCGCCCCGATCTTTCCGAAGAGTTTTTTGACCGTAGCGGTAAAGCCCTTCTCTTCTTCGGGTTGCGTCTGCTTCGAAGCGTCGTCCGCCTCGCGGGGGAGCGGGCCTTCGTGGAAAGCGTAAAACTCTCCTTCCGCTTTCATCGCGGCGAGCATTGCCTCGTGCGCGGCAACCTGTTTGCCGAAGTAAACGCGGCTCTCCGTCTCTTTATTGAAAATGAAAACTTTATGCTCTTTCAAACGGAATTTTACGGCGCCGTCTGCGGAAACTTTTCCCGCGTCGTCGGCGGAAACGATCGAACGTATCACGGGATTCAGCGAATTTTCGTTCGTGGAGACGACCGAAACGTCTCTTCCCATGACGTCGATCCCGGAGACGGAGCAAGTGAGTCCGCCCCGCTCGTCGAGAATAAATCCCTCGGGACGGATACCGACGTACACCTCCTGGTCTTCGGCGCCCTTTGTTTCGAGGACCGCCTCTTCCCCGATGTAGAGTTTGCCTCCCTCGATCCTGCCGCGGAAGACGTTGATGGGCGGCGTGCCGAGGAATTTTGCAACGAACAGGTTCGCGGGGTCGTCGTACACCCACTGCGGCTTGCCCGTCTGCATGATGACGCCGAGCTTCATCACAACGATGTAGTCGGAGATGGACATCGCCTCCTCCTGGTCGTGGGTGACGAAGATGGTGGTAATGCCCGTGTCGCGCTGGATGCGCCTGATCTCCTCGCGGGTCTGCAATCTGAGACGTGCGTCAAGATTAGAAAGAGGCTCGTCCAAAAGAAGAACGCGCGGCATTTTGACAAGTGCCCTGGCGATTGCGACGCGCTGTTGCTGTCCGCCCGAAAGTTCGGACGGTTTGCGGTTCATATACTCGTCTATCTGGACAAGTTTTGCAACCTCATACACGCGTTTCAGCATTTCCTCTTTGGAGAGCCTGTTTTCTCCCTTCAAATTCTGCAAAGGAAACAAGATATTCTGTTGTACCGTCATGTGCGGGTAAAGTGCGTAATTCTGGAAAACGAGCCCTATGCCGCGGTTTTCCGCCGCGAGTTCGGTCACATCGTCTTCGCCGAAATAAATTTTTCCGCTTGTCGGCGGCTGCAAGCCGCTAATCATATACAACGTGGTACTTTTCCCGCAACCCGAAGGCCCCAAAAGCCCGATCAGTTTTCCGTCGGGGATTTCGAGGTTGAAATCGTTTACGGCAACGACCTCGGCGTTCTTTTCTTTCTTATTTCGGCTGGGAAAGATCTTTGTGAGATGCTCTAATACAACTTTCATGTCTCTTCCTTTTTTCCGTTGTGTTTTTTAGATTGTATCCGCGGCATTCCGTTCTGCCGGACTTATCCGATTTGATCTTTTTGCGCGTCGAGTTCCGCTTGACGTCGCGCTTCCTCTTTTTTCTCTTTCAGTTCCTCTTCCGAGCCGTAGATCACCTGCGTCCGCATGTCGGTTGCGACCGTTACCGCGATCAGGTCGTGGATGGGAGTTCTGTTCTTTGTCGCAAAGAACAAGACGGTGTTCAAAAGGAGCAATGCGGCAAAGAGGATCACCGCGAGCAGCCCGATCCCCGCGAAGAAGAACAGGAACACGAGCAGGACGGGAAACATCGTTTCGATCGCATATTTCCCGAGGATCGACCTTGCAAACAGGGCCACGCCGTTGATCTTCACGCAATTCGGATGCACCAAACATATCCCGAACACTTTTTTGCCGACGGTCTGCCCGTTTTTTAAGATCAGCGGAAGAATAAATTCCAGACACAGATAGGCAAGGAAGAGTCCCAGCGAAACGGTCATGAACAGTATGTTATACAGGAAGCTGTACAGATTGCTCACGGTCCCGTCGGGCGGGAGAGCCGCATAGCGGCGGAAAGTCTGCGCCATGGCGGACTCTTCTTCGGAGGAAGCGTCCATCGCCTTTATCACGTCGCCGACGGTCACATAATTGCCGTCCGCGTCGGTGATAGCGTTTTCGCTTCTGTTGTACGTAAAGCCGTAATGGCCCGTAACGTCCTCGATCAGCGCCGCAACAACGTCATTGAGAGCTTTCTGCTCGCCGTCTTTCGTGACGGTGTAGCCTCTCTCCGTCTCTTCATAGGTGAAGCCGTAATATTCGGCGGCGCCCGGAATGCACTCTTTGCGAAATTCCGTCCACTCATTGCTGTACTGCGTTGCGAGTTGGTTTTTTTCTTCGAACCCGCAGATGAGGGAGATGATCCACATAAAGCCCGTCGTAAGAACTGCAAGCAGGATCGCGTCCAGAAGCCACGCCGAGGCTCTTTTTACGATTCCGATTTTTTTCAGTTCAAACATTCCGATGCTCCGAAAGGGACCGGGCCGAAAGAGTCCCTCTTATCCTATTTTGATTATATCACAGTTTGCCGGCGAAAGCAAATATTTCAAGCGAAAATTCTGCCGCGGGAACGCATATTTTTTTCTCGCCGCAACGCTCTGTGGGTCCCTTTCCTCCCGCCGCGCTTTTTGTTTGCTTCAAATTGTAAAAGTAAATTGAATTTCTACCGCACTTCCGTATCCGGAGCGATATGTCACGGTCATCTCCATGAACGCGTCGAGGAAAACCGCGGTCACTTTCATGTCGCTGCAATCGGCTTCGCCGCCCCAAAAACCGCTTATATCCTTTACGTCCGCCTTCAGATACATGCTTTCCAGCTCGGCGTTCCCGAAATATTCCTCTTTGAACGAGAGCTTTCTGCAAAGGTGCGCGGCGCTCAGGCCGATGTCGTCTCCGTTAACGAGCGCGATCTTGCCGTTTTCGATCTTCGCCTCCCCCTTTAAGACGATCTTTTCGGAAGAGAGGGTTTCGTCTAAGGAGCCGATCTCCGCCAGCCGCTCCACGCTGTATTGCACGGAGACGGTTTCGCCGAAGAGCAGCGTATATTCGCTGTGCAGCACGGTATCTGCGTCGATCTCGTCCGTGACCGAAAGGTCGATGCGGGAATATGCCGCGTCCAGCATCTCGTTGAGCGTTTCGTAGCCGTCGGGAGCGTCGGGAACTTCCTTGTCGCAGGCGGAAAAACACAGTAGCATAACAAGCGCCGCGGCGAGCGCAAACAACTTTTTCATGATCCTGCCCCTCCCACGGCGCCGAGCGCGGCCTCTTCCGCCGCAACGGCTTCCGCGTTATGCGCCCGTACGGCCTCGTTATAGGCGGCGACCGCCGCCTGCAATTTCGCAACGTCCTCCGCCGCCAAACTCCGCTCTTGTCCGGTGAGTGCTTGATAGGCGCGGATCGCCCCGTTGATCGCCGCAAGCCGCTCTTTGAGCGTGCCGCTCTCTTTGAGTTCCGAAACGGCGCTGTGGAACGCCGCAAGATTTTCTTCGCCGCCCGTTTTAGCGTCCCCCCAGATCGCTTCCGCATATTCGGGGTGGTCGATGAAAGGATTGCGGTTGCCTTGAATTTCAAAAGCCGCCTCGTTGCGCGTTCTTTCGATTTCGTCCACGGGGTCGAGTTCGTTCCACGAAAGAAGAAGTTCGGCGGCCGCCTCCTCGGAACTTGCCGCTATAATATTTGTAAAGCGCAGGGCGCCGAAATAATAGGAAGCGCCGTTTCCGTCGGTGGAGCCGTGTACGTTGGCGTAGGTGTTATAATGGGTATAGACGTACAGGACGATGCGCGCCGCGTCCCCTTTCACGTTGTCGAGCGGCTCGAACACGCCGCCCGCATGATGACCGCCGAGCCGGGAATTTTTGCCGTCCGTCGTCTTGGAATAAACTTCGCCGCCGCCGTCCACTTCGCCGAACTTGTCGTTGCCGCGCTCGCTGTTCATTTTGACTTCGGACGGACGGATATGGTGCATATCGGCCCCCGCGCCGTTTGTTCCCCAAAGGCCGCCCGAAAGGCTCTTGGGCCAGACATGCTCGCGGTTCCAGGTGCCACGGTTTTCGGGAGTGGAGTAATCGTTGAGATAGTAACGGATCGGCTCGTGCGTGTAGAACTCGACGATCCCCTCCTCGCCGCCGAGTGCGGGATCGGTCTTTTTCGCATTGTCCCTGCATTCATCATAACTGCTGTAATGGGTATGCGTCGTGGTGATGAGGTCGTGGAGCTGTCCCAAAAGTTCCTCGCCCGCCGTAGCGGTAATCGGCGCATAATAGTCCGCGTCCGCCGCGGAAACGGGAACAGGCCACGCGGCGCCCACCGCTAAAATCCCCGCGCACAGGACCGCCAAAAGCGGCAGCGATAAAATTTTTCGGAATATTCTATTCATGGGCAACTCCGCCCGCGGCGGACTGCGCCGCCCTGTATTTCAGCCAACATCTTCTGCACATCGCAACGTATCTGTCGTTTCCGCCGAGAAGCACCTGCGAGCCCTCCGTAACGATCCTCCCGCTGTCGTCGAGACGGGCGTTCACCGTCGCCTTTGCCCCGCAAGTGCAGACCGACTTGATTTCGCTGATCGACTCCGCGATCTCGAACAGCCGCTTGCTCCCGGGGAACAGATGGGTGGTGAAATCGGTGGAAAGCCCGAAGCAAAGCACGGGGATGTTCTTTTCGATGACGATCTCCGCGAGCTGGTCCACCTGTTCGGGGGTGAGGAATTGGCATTCATCCACGATGATGACGTCGCGGTCGGGATAGCGCGTCAGATAGAGGTCGTAGAGATTTTCCTCCTCTTTGACCGTCACCGCCTCCTGCATGAGGCCGATGCGCGATTTTACGATGTTCGCGCCGTCGCGGTCGTCCACGGCGGGTTTTAAGAGCAGCACTTTCATGTTGCGCTCTTCGTAGTTGAATTTCGTGATGAGCGCCTGCGCCGTCTTGGAACAGCCCATCGCCCCGAACTTAAAGTATAACTTCGCCATAAATCATCTCTTTTGCGTTATTCCACGATGCCGTAGATGAGAGGCTCGTCTTCCGGTTTTTCGTTCCCGATCTGCGTTGCCGCAAGCAGCCGCTCTTCGGCGGCCGGAAAGGCGGAAGCGTCGTTCGAATAGAGAGTAGCGATCTCCTCTCCCGCGGATACATAGTCTCCCCGCTTCTTTTTCAGAACGATCCCCGCGGAAAAATCCACGCTGTCCTCCGCCGTGTTGCGCCCCGCGCCGAGCGTGAGGCTTGCAAGCCCGTAAGCCTCGGCGTCCGTTTCCGTCAGATAGCCGCTTCTCGGCGCTTTCACCGCGCGGGCATATTTCGCTTTGGGGAATTTTTCGGGATCTTCGATGAGCGCGGCGTTCCCGCCCTGCGCCTTGACCGTCTCCAACAGCTTTTTCAGCGCGCTTCCGTCCGCGACGGCGCGCCGCGCAAGTTCCTTGCACGCCTCGGGCGTACCCTTGCCCGCAAGCGAAAGCATGTACCCCGCGAGCGTCATGCAGACCTCGGTCAAGTCGGCGGGGCCGCGCCCTTTCAGCGTTTCCGCCGCTTCGATCACTTCGAGCGAGTTGCCGATCGCATACCCGAGCGGTCTGTCCATATTCGTAATGAGGGCGACCATTTTTTTGCCCGCGTTCTTGCCGATGTCCACCATGAGCCGCGCGAGTTCTTTGCTCTCCTTTGCCGTTTTCATAAAGGAGCCGCTCCCCGTTTTTACGTCGAGGACGATGCAATCGTCGTCCGCGGCAAGTTTTTTGCCCATGATGCTCGCGGCAATGAGGGGCATGCTGTCCACCGTCGCCGTAACGTCGCGCAGAGCGTAGAGCTTTTTGTCCGCGGGCGCGAACTGTTTGGACTGTCCGACAATGGCAAGCCCGATCCTGTTCACCTGCGCGATGAATTCTTCCTCCGAAAGGGTGGTGCGGAAGCCCTCGATCGCTTCGAGTTTATCCACCGTGCCGCCCGTATGGCCCAACCCTCTGCCGCTCATCTTTGCGACCTTTACGCCGAACGAGGCGACGATGGGCGCGACGACGAGGCTGGTCTTATCCCCCACGCCGCCCGTGGAGTGCTTGTCCACGCGGATACCGTCGATGGCGGAAAAATCGAGTTTCTCCCCCGAATCGCGCACGGCGTACGTGAGATCGCAGGTCTCCCGCACGTTCATGCCGCGGTAATAGATCGCCATGAGGAGCGCGGAGATCTGGTAGTCGGGGATACTGCCGTCGGTAACGCCGCTGATGAAGAAGTTGATCTCTTCGGTGGAAAGCTCCCCGCCGTCCCGCTTCTTTTTGATGATGTCGTACATGCGCATATGGCGTTCCCCCTTACTTCGCCCAATTCCCCGCCCTGATGTAATCGGCGAGCAAATCGCGGGCATATATGCCGCTCCCGAGGCGCTTTACCTCGGTGATGTTGTTCGTCCGATACGTGGAAGTGTAACTGTCTACAATGATATAGTAGGTCTCCCCCGCGGAGACTTGCGAAGTTTCGATCGTCGTATAGATCGTATACTTTACGCCGCTTGAAGTGCGCTTATTCAAAAACTTGATGAGGTCGGAGCCTCTGATACTGCCCAGAACGATCTCGTTATCGAAGGGCAGGACCGTCGCAATATCCGCATAGGAGACGTCGCCCGCATAGAGATTATAGGGGTTGCGGGCGTTGAGGTATCCGCCGCCGCAAACAATCTCGTATTCGCTCCATGTCTCGCACCCTTTGAGATAGTAAAGTTCTGCGACCTTGTTCAAAATCGTGTTGCTGTTCCGTGTGGATCTCGTATACCCGATCGGCGTATAGAGATCGCGTTCGGGGAAATATTTGCCGTACAGTTCGTCTACGACGGGATCGTCTTCGAGGGAGCTGTTCGCATAGACGCCCGTGCCGATATGGCGGGGCGTAACGGTGAAATCTCCCGTTATGGTATTGAAAGAAAGCTCCGCGCAGCTCACGTCACGGTTTTCGCTGCTGCCCTGCATGTGGTAGACGCCGTATTCGTCCCGAAGCGTATATTGTTTATGGGTATGCCCCTCGAAGACGAGATCGACATAGCCGTTTGAAAGAGAGCTGTCGTACCAGCCCATATCCGAATCCGTGACGGAAGTGACGCTCGGGGCGGTATCTTCGCTACCGTCGTGGATGGAATAGACGATGAAATCGCAGTTCTCCTCCGTGCGGAGCCTCGTCGCTTCGTTCTTTACGAGATTTGTAAGGCTGCTTCCCGTCTCGAATCTCAGTCCGCCGCGGAATTCGCTCGAAACGGAGGAAAGACAATCCCCGATCGCGCCGATGATGCCCACTTTCACGTCTCCTCTCTCTACAACGACGGACGCCTTGCAATAGTCGGGCATGACGCCGTTTTCCCGCACGTTGATGGCGAGGAAAGGAAATTCCGCAAGCTCGCTGTTGGGCGTGAGAACGTCCGACCCCCAATCAAATTCGTGGTTGCCGAGGGTCATGGAGACAAACCCCACCTCGTTCATCCATTCCGTCATGAGCTTTCCTCTGTTGAGCAAGGACTCCGCCGTCCCCTGCCACATGTCGCCCGAGGAGAGCAGGATCTCTTCGCGGATGGGGTCTGCATACAAACTCTTCATATAGGTGGTGAACTCATCCACGCCCGGCTGGGTGGACGAATCCATGAACTTGCCGTGCAGGTCGTTAACGGCATAGAACGAAAGTTCCGCTACCACGCTTTCGCCGCAACGGTCGCATGCGCCGTCCGCATTCACGTCGGTATGGTCGTGCGCGCCGATCTCCTCTTTGTGATAGGTCTGCGGCGCGGAAAAATCACTGTCGGCATAGCCCTCTTTCCCGCTCACGGCCTTTACTTTGAGCGTGTCGTTTTCCAAAAGTTGCACGCTGCAATCGGTCGTCGGGATTTCCGCGCCGTCGCCGATCACGTACGCATAGTAGATCGCGCCGTCCACCGCATTCCATACGGCGACGCCGTTTCCGTCGATGACGACTTGCGGCGTATCGAGTTTTTGCGGGGTTTCCCCCTCTCCGAAACAACCGCAAAGCCCCGCGCACATCACGAGCGCGGCAAGGACAAGGTAAGAGAACTTAAAGATGATCTTTTTCATAAATTCCGCCGTGGATCATAAATTTGTCTTGGTAAAAGAAAACGGCAAGAGGGTTTCCAGCGTATACGCCTGGAACTTTTCCCCGTTGCCGAGCAAAATTCTGAAATTTTCGGGACAGAACTCCGCGATCACCTGTCTGCAAACGCCGCAGGGCGCGCAAAAATCGGCGGTCTCTCCCTCCTTTCCGCCCACGATGGCAAGGGCTTCGAAGTCTCTCTCCCCCTCGCTCACCGCTTTGAAAAAAGCCGTGCGCTCGGCGCAGACCGTTGCGGAGAACGCCGCGTTTTCGATATTGCAGCCCGTGTATATTTTTCCGCTCTTTGTAAGAAGCGCCGCCCCCACCCGAAAATGCGAGTAGGGGGAATAGGAATTTTCCCGCGCGCGTTGCGCCGCTTGCATCAAAGTTTTATCGTCGGTCATTTTTTGATCTCCCCCAAAAAGCTCTTCCCGCTCGTATTTTCCTGCGGCACGCCGAAGAAATCGAGAACGGTCGCGGAAATATCCGCAAAACTCGGGCGGACGCCGAGGTTCACGCCGCTTTTTATCTTCTGCCCATAGATGAGCATGGGGGTATATTCGCGGGAATGGTCGGTGGACGGGGTAGCGGGATCGCACCCGTGGTCGGCGGTGATGAGAAGCACATCGTCCTCTCTCATCTCCTTGACAAACCCGCTTAAAAATCCGTCGAACTCGGTCGCCGCGGCGGCATAGCCCGCAACGTCGTTCCTGTGGCCGTACTTCATATCGAAGTCGACGAGATTGACAAAGCACAGCCCGTTGAAATCGCGCGCCTGCAATTCTTTCGTCACCTGCATGCCGTGCGTGTTCGACACGGTGCGGTTGCTCTCCGAAATGCCGCTACCCGCAAAAATATCGTAAATTTTTCCGACCGAGATCGTATCGTAACCCGCCTTTTGCAAGAGGTTCAGCATCGTATCCGAGGGCGGGACGAGGGAAAAATCGTGGCGGTTAGAAGTGCGCGTATAGGGATATTCCCCGTTGAAAGGACGGGCGATCACCCTGCCCACATTGTGGGGCGGCGCGAGCATCTCCCGCGCGATCCCGCAGTCGCGGTAGAGTTCTTCGACGGGAACGACGTCCTCGTGCGCGGCGACCTGGAACACGCTGTCCGCCGAGGTGTAGACGATGAGCGCGCCCGTTTCCACCTGTTCGCGGCCGTAGTCTTTGATGACTTCCGTCCCCGAATAGGGCTTGTTGCAGATGACTCTTCTCCCCGTCTTTTGTTCAAATTCCTTGATGAGTTCCTCGGGAAAGCCGTTCGGATAGGTGGGCAGAGGCTCGGGCGAAATAACGCCCGCGATCTCCCAATGCCCGATGGTGGTGTCTTTCCCCATCGACTTTTCCGCCATCTTCGCATAGCTTGCCTTAGGCGACGGAACGCCGCCGCCCACGCCGTCGATGTTGAATAGCCCCATCGCTTTCAGTTCGGGGCAGTTAAAATTCGGATGACTACGGATCGCACCCAACGTGTTGCTCCCCTCGTCGTGCCAAAGGGAAGCGTCGGGGAGTTCCCCCACGCCGAAACTGTCGAGAACGATCAGAAAAAATCTCTTCGCCACTTTTCCGCCTCCGCGTTATGCCAATTCGAGCGCGATCTTCATCATCGCGGTAAAGGAATTTTGCCGCTCTTCCGCCGTGGTGTTCTCCTCGGGATAGAGGAAACTGTCGCTCACGGTGCAGATACACAGCGCCTTTTTGCCCGCGCGCGCCGCGTTGCAGTAGAGGGCCGCGCTCTCCATCTCCACGCCGAGAACCCCCATCTTCGCCCACTGCATGCCGCTGTTTGCGTCGTCGTAGAACATGTCCGACGAGAAGATGTTTCCGACTTTATACTTCACGCCCGCTTTTTCGCACAGATCCGCCGCCCGTTTCAGAAGCCCGAAATCGGCGATCGGGCAAAAAGTACCGGGCAGGTTGTATTGGGCGGCGTAATTTCCGTTGGTGCATGCGCCCTGCGCGAGAATGATGTCCCGCACGTGCAGATCCTTGTCGAACGACCCGCAGGAGCCGACGCGGATGATCTGCTCCACGCCGTAGAAATTAAAAAGTTCGTAGGAATAGATGCCGATCGCGGGCTGGCCCATGCCCGAAGCCATGACGGACACTCTTTTGCCCTTATACGTTCCCGTATAGCCGTTTACCCCGCGCACGTTGTTGACGGGGACGGGGTTTTCGAAAAAGTTTTCCGCAATGAATTTGGCGCGCAGAGGATCGCCCGGCATTAAAACGGTCTTTGCGAAATCGCCGTACTTTGCGGCGATGTGGGGGGTGGGAATGTTGGGATGTCCGCTCATAACAGGTTCTCCTCTTTGACGATTTTCACAATGCGCGAAGTCCCCAGCCTGTCCGCGCCGAGGGCGATAAAGTCCTCCGCGTCTTTGACGGAGGAAATGCCGCCCGCCGCCTTGATCTTCACGTTTTTACCGACGTATTTTTTGAACAGGGCCACGTCCTCGCGGGTCGCGCCCGCTTTGGAAAAGCCCGTGGACGTCTTGATAAAATCTGCCTTTGCCTCGGTGACGATCCTGCACATTTCGATCTTCTCCTCCTCCGTCAAGAGGCAGGTCTCGATGATGACTTTGAGGAGCTTCCCGCCGCAGGCGGCCTTGACCGCCTCGATCTCGCCGCGGATCTTTTCGTAGTTCTTTGCTTTGAGGTCGCCGATGTTGATCACCATGTCGATCTCGTCCGCGCCGCTCTCGACCGCCTCTTCCGTTTCGAACACCTTGACCGCCCGGCTGTTGTATCCGTTCGGGAAGCCGATGACGGTGCAGATCGCAATTTTGCCGTCCGCATATTTTTTCGCCTCGCCGACATAGCAAGGCGGAATGCACACCGAAGCGGTATGGTACTTGATCCCGTCGTCGATGAGCGCGCGGATATCCTCCCACGTCGCCGTGACGGAGAGTTGCGTATGATCGCATTTTTTCAAAATTTCACGGATGTCCATTGAACCCTCTTTCGAATTTCTTTTTCTTTATTATAGCGCAAACCGCTTCTTTTGTCAATGGAAATGTCCGAAATGAAAGCCGCCGCGAAAAAAATTTTCAAAAGCCGCCCGCCGCCGCTCCTAAGAGCGTGGCGGCGGGCGGAAGAAAGAAGCGTCCGCCTCCCCCGCGGGAAACAGCCCCCGTTTTTCGGCAAATATAATGATCGGAAATTTTTTCCGTAAAAGTGTTGCTTTTTTGGGAATTTCCTTTATAATATGGGGAGAAGAGCCCGCGGGAACGCCCGCGGGGAAAGGAGAGCAATCATGACAAAGATGCGGAAAAGAATTTTGGGGATCGGTTGCGCGGCGGTATTCGCGCTGTCCCAGATCCCGCTTGCGTTCCATGCAGAGAGCAAGCTCGTTGCGTCCGCAGACGCGGCGAACACCGTTTCGCTCGAAACTTACGGCGGCGGAACGCTGTCCGTGCAACTGACGGAGGACGGCAAACTGCCCGAGCTTCCCACCCCCGAGCGCGTGGGTTATGACTTTGTGGGTTGGTTCACAGACGAAGTGACGGTGGAATATTGGGGGGACGACGACGCAGAGACCTGGACGAAACTCAAAGAAAAATACGGCAGCGAAAGCGCGGGATATACATACCTCAACGGAAAGACGATCGGCTGGTACAATACCGCCGAAACGCCTGACAATCCCGAAAACGCTCTCCCGCAGGGCGAGAACGGCGCGATCACATCGGAAAACGGCAAACAAACGGGCTACTACGATTGGCAGAACTCCCGTTGGATCGAAAACTCGGTCGGCATTATGAATGCCACCAAAGGACAGCGCGCGGAAAAAGGGATGTCCGCAGAGGCGGGTTCTAAGCTCTACGCGATGTACGATCCCAAAAACATCACGGTGTATTGGTACAACAACGGTTGGGGCGACAGCCATGACGGCGACTACGCCTCCACCGGCCACAGCACGGGCTTTGAATACGGCGGCAAGTTCGCCTATCTGCCCCTCGACCGTTGGCAGCCGTGGGAAGGGCATGCGTTCAAAGGCTGGGTCGACGCGGAAGGCAATCCATTCGGCTTCGATATGGGATCGCTCAACCAAGACCTTTCGACGATCGGCGGGAAACCCGTGGACGGATACTCTCCCGAAACGTATGAGCCGGTCCTCCGCCTCTACGCGACCTACGACGGCGTGACGTCCGCCGAAAGCACGCCGAAGAACGCGGAATATGCGGGCGTGACCGGAAACGGCGGATGGTTCGACGTGAGCCGCACCTACACCTTTACGGCAGTGTTCGATTCGAGATACAAGATCTATCCCGAGATCGGTTGGGAACTCGCCGGCGGCGAAGAGCTGTTCGACCTGTCGGTCTCCGCCGACAAAACCAAAGCGACCGTCTCCGTAAAACCCGAATGCAGGGAGGAGCTGGTGGAAAATACGCAGGTAACGTTGCGCCTTACGGTGGGGAGTGAGACGTTCGAGGTCTATGCGACCGCTTCCCACGAATGGAACAACGGCAAGATTTTGAGCGGGCTGTGGGACCGTTGCACCTCCCCCATGACCGTGGAATACACCTGCAAGCTCTGCGGGCAGACGAAAACCAAAGAGTTCCCCGCCGACGGACACAGATATACCCGCTACCGCACCGAGGCGACCTGCACGGAGGACGCCGTTGAAGAACGCTATTGCGTCGTCTGCGGCAAGACCGAACGTGAGATCCTCGCGGGAACGGCAACGGGACACAACTGGGACGTGAAGAAAGTTTCGGGTTGCGGCGGGACGGTAACGACCTCCATCTGCAAGACCTGCGGGCTTACGGAAACGCAGGAAGACCACACCGCTTGCCACAGCTGGAACTCTTTCTACACCGTAGATCGCGCCGCCACCTGCACTTCAGAGGGAAGCAAGTCCATTCACTGCGCGCACTGCGGCGCAATCAAGGACAGCGTGGCGATCCCCGCGACGGGACACAGCTATAAAGAGACTTCGCACGCCGCCACCTGCACCGAAAGCGGCTATACCGTGCGTACCTGCACGGCCTGCGGCGATACCGTAAGAGAGACGACTTCCGCGCCCACAGGACATAATTTTACCGTCTCCACCCAAACGGGTTGCAAAGGCGCGACGTACACGGTAAAGACCTGCAAGACCTGCGGAGCCGTGGAGACCGAGGGCGACAAGGCGGCGCTCGCGCATACCCCCGCAAAAGATTATACCGTTGAAAAGGCTCCCACCTGCACCGAAGCGGGCGAGCGCGTTCTTCTCTGCGCCGCATGCGGCGAAACGCTGAAACGCGAGACCGTTCCCGCGACGGGACACCGCTACGAGACGACCTCTTATGAAGCGACCTGCACGCAGGGCGGCTACACGGTGAGCGTTTGTTCCGTTTGCGGAGAACGCACTCAAACGCAGGGTGCGGCCGCTAAGGGACACGATTTTACGGCAGACGTACAAACGGGCTGTTGCGGAGCGACCTATGCGGTAAAGACCTGCAAAACCTGCGGGACTGTGGAGACCGAGGGCGACAAAGAAGCGCTCGCCCACGCTCCCGCCGCGGAATATGCCTTAGAGAAAGCCCCCACCTGCACTGCATCGGGCGAACGCGTTCTCCGTTGCACGAAGTGCGGCGAAACGCTGGACAGCGAAGTTCTCCCCGCGGCGGGACACAGCTATGAAACGAGAGAGCATGCGGCCACCTGTACGGAGAACGGGTACACGGAGAAAGTCTGCTCCGTATGCGGCGACAGCGTAACGGAAACCGTTTCCGAAGCGCACGGCCACGTTGCCGCGGAAGCCGTTACCGAAACTTCCCCCGAGGGAAGCGTAAAGAACGTGTATTGCGCCGCATGCGGCTGTCTGCTCGAAACGCAGACCCTGCCGCCCGAACCTCTTCCCGAAACGAAACCCGAAACCGTTCCCGAAAAGCCCGAACCTCTTCCCGAAGCGGATCTCGTTTCCGACGATAAGGCGGCGGTCCCCGAAGAAAGGGCGCCCGAAACCGTTTCCGAAAAACCCGAACCCCTTCCCCAAACGGAACCCGTCGGCGATAAGGCGGCGGCTCCCGAGGAGGACTGCGGGACGACGTTGCCCGTACAAGACCCCCAAAACGAGCTTGCGGGCGAACTTTTGGCGGTTGGCGGACCCGCGGAACATGCGGACGCGGCGAACGGAGCATGGATTTGGATCGCCCTCCTTACGGTCTGCGGTGCGGCGGCGCTCTGCGTCCCCGTTGCGATCGTTGCCGTGAAACGGCGCAAATAACCGAAAACGCAAGAGCGGTTTGGCAACAGCCAAACCGCTCTTTTTTATGCCTCTTTCTTCTTGGGCGTTTTCGCACTCTTTGTCGGTTTTTTGGCGGGCGGACGTTTTGCGCCGACGCTCTTTACGCTCGCTTTGAGCGCCTCCATGAGATCGACGACCGCCCCCACCCGCTCCTCTTTGGGAGCGGAAACCGCTTTCCCCGCGATCTTGTCGGCGATGAGCGCGCGCAGTTTCTCTTGAAATTCGTCCTTGTACTGCTCGGGGCGGAACGGCTCTTCCATGCTGTGGATGAGCTGTTCCGCAATGGACAGTTCCGCCTCGGAAACGTTGGGACGCTCGTACTCCACGGGAATTTCCTTTATGTCGTCCTGATACAAAAGAGTCTGGATGAGCATTCCGTCTTCTTGGGGCAGGATGACGAGCAGTTTTTCCGAATTTCCGAAAACGGTTTTGCCGAGCGCGGCGCGCCCCGTTTCGAGCATCGCCCGCCGCAACAGTTCGAGCGCCTTTCCGCCGCCCTTTTGCGGCACGACGTGATAGGCTTTGTCGTAATACACGGGACTGATCTCTTCTTTCTTCGTAAAACTCAGAATGGTGATCGTTCTGTCCTTTTCGGTCTTGATCTTTTCGATCTCTTCGTCGGTAATGACGACGTAGCGGTCCTTTGCGTATTCGAAGCCGCGCACGATGTCTTTCGCCTCCACCTCTTTGCCGCAGTGCGCGCACACTTTTTTGTAGCGGATGCGCGAAAGATCCGCCTTGTGCAGTTGGTTGAACCCGATGTCGCTGTCCTGCGTGGCCGTGTATAAGCTCACGGGGATATACACCAGCCCGAACGAAATGGCCCCTTTTTGAACGACCGCCATAGATTTTCTCCTTTTTTCACGATTATTTGCAATCCGCCGCCGAATATTCTCCCTCCGCCCATAAATTTGCGCGGACTCCGCAAACTAACGGCATGGCGCAAAACAAACTCGCATCCTACCAAAGCAAACGAAACTTCGCGGTCACGGGCGAGCCGCAGGGCAAAGTGAAACGGAGCGGCGGCACGCTCAGATTCTGCGTGCAACACCACCTCGCCCGCGCCGACCACTACGATCTCCGCCTTGAATGGGACGGCGTTGCCCTGAGCTGGGCGGTGCCGAAAGGCCCCTCTTTCCGCACTGCGGACAAGCGGCTCGCCATGCGCGTGGAGGACCACCCCGTGGACTATATGAGCTTCGAGGGGGTGATCCCGAAAGGAGAATACGGCGGCGGCACGGTGATGCTCTGGGACGAGGGCGTGTGGACCCCCAACCGAAACTTTGCAAAAGGGCTGAAAGAGGGTTCCCTCAAATTCCGCCTCTTAGGCGAGCGGCTCAAAGGGGATTGGGCGCTCGTGCGCATGAAGAACGACGGAAGCGGCGAGGCATGGCTTCTCATCAAGGAAAAGGACGAATACGCCCGCGAGACGGCGGGGATCTCCCGCTATACGCGCGGGGTGCGCTCGGGCAAAAGCATGAAAGAGATCGCGCAGGCGGGCGGCGAGAACCCTTTTTCCCGCGCCGACGTGATGTTGGCGGACCTCACCGACCGTCTCCCGCAGGGCAAGGGGTGGCTGTACGAGCTGAAATACGACGGACACCGCACGCTCGCTTTCTCCGAAAAGGGCGAAACGGTATTGAAAACGCGCAACGGGTACGATTCCACGGAAAAATTTGCCCTTGCCGCCGAGGGGGTAAGCAAGGCGCTATGCGGCAGGGCGGCGGTCCTCGACGGCGAAATGATCGTTGCGGATGAAAACGGCATGCCCGACTTCGGCGCGGTGCAATCATACGCCAAACGGGGCGGCCAGGGGCTTTGCTACGTCCTCTTCGACCTGCTCGCCCTCGACGGGGAGGACCTGCGCAATCTTCCCCTTTCGGAGCGCAAGCAAAAGCTCAAAACGCTCCTAAAAGACGCGCCGCCCGTTCTCAAATACAGCGAACATACGGAACGTATGACGAAAACGCAGTGCGAAACGCTCAAAAAACGCGGGTGGGAAGGGATCGTGGCAAAGCGCGCCGACGCGCCCTACACGGCGGGCAAAAACGGCGATTGGCAAAAGCTCAAATTCCGCAACACGCGGGAGTTCGTGGTGGGCGGCTACACGCAGTCGGAGACGGGCGGGCTGAAAGCCCTGCTCGTGGGCTACTACGAAGAGGGGGCGCTCCTCTTTGCGGGGAGCGTGGGAACGGGCTTTCCCGAGCGGACCCGCGCCGAACTGACGAGTATGTTCCGCCCCCTCGTGCGGAACGATCCCCCCTTTGCCGCGCTACCGAAAGAGTACCGAAAGCGCGCCGTATTTTTGAAGCCCGAAATCGTTGTGCAGACGGAATACGCCGAGATCACCGCGGCGGGGCTGTTGCGGCAGGCGAGCTTTAAGGGCCTGCGCGAGGACAAGACGGCGAAAGAGACGGTTTCCGAGACCGCCGAACGGGCAAACCCGCCCAAAAAGCGCACCCGTTCCGCAAAAACGGAAGAGACCGCCTTTCTCGGCGTGAAGATCACCCACCCCGAAAAGCTCATGTATCCGAAGCAGAATTTCTCCAAAGGCGACGTCGCCGCATACTACGCGGCCGCCGCCCCGCGCATGCTCCCCTACCTCAAAGAGCGGCAACTCAGCCTTGTGTGCTGTCCCGCGGGGATCGAGGGGGAAAAATTCTTCCGCCGCCACCTCGACGGGACGTTTGCGGGCGTGGGATTTTTTGCGGACGTTCAAGACGGCGATCGGGACAAGGAACAAGACGGCGATCGAGACGGCTCGGACGGCTTTTTTGTGCGCGCGGAAAAGGGCGTTATTTCCCTAGCGCAGTACAACGCGCTGGAATTTCACGTTCACGGGGCAAAAAAGGGTTCCGACAGACCCGACGTGATGGTGTTTGACTTGGACCCCGACGAGGGACTTCCCCTTGCCAAAGTGCGGCGGGGCGCGCGGGAGCTGAAAAACCTGCTCGGCGAACTGGGGCTTGTCTCTTTCTTAAAGACGAGCGGCGGCAAGGGATACCATATCGTGGTCCCTTTCCGCGCGGGAGCGGACGGGGAAACTTTCAAAGGGTTTGCAAAACGGGTCGCGCTCATCATGGAGGAGCGGTTCCCCGCGGACTTTACGGCGAACATGTCCAAAAAAATGCGGACGGGCAAGATCTTTCTCGACTGGCAGCGGAACAGCCCGTCCGCAACGAGCGTCGCCCCCTACTCCCTGCGGGCGAGGGAGGGCGCGCCCGTCTCCATGCCGATCGCGTGGGAGGAGCTTTCGCGCGTCGCCCCGAACGGGATCACCTTGAAAACCGCGCTCAAACGGCTTGCAAAGCCCGACCCATGGGCAGACTTTTTCGAGGTCAAAAAGAAACAGAGTTTGAAAGGATAGGAAAAGCGCCCCCGTTGCAGTTGCAACGGGGGCGCTTGAAAACTTTGCAATCTTACTGTTCTACATAGGTCAACGTCCAGTCGCCGTCCTGTACGGAAATGTTGAAATAGTAGTAGACATAGTTCTCGTCTTCGATCACGTAATTGTACCCTTCGCCGCTCTCCGTGTACTGCCAGTAGATCGTGACTTCTTCGAACCCTGTGCCGCTGTCGATCTCGAACTTCGTTACGCTGTATAGGAAGTCTCCTGCGGTCAGCACCGTAACGCGGTATTTTTTGTCCGACGTCGTGAGCGTACGTTCCACAAGTTCGTCCATGGTATGATCTGTGATATTCGCAAGATAGTTCTTCGTCTCGCCGTCCGCCGTAAACGTGAGCATAGCGTAATCGGTCCCGCTCCGATAGATGGCTTCAAACTCCACTTGGACTGAATTGCCTTGATAGGTCGCCGAGACAACGCCCGACACGGTGTCATTGCTCTGGACGAGAAGGGTCACTTCAAATCCGTTGCAAGAATACTTCTCCGCCGTAAGCGCCGAAATGGAACAGCTGCTCGAACCGAGCGTCACATAATAGTAGATTTCCCCCGCCTCAAAGATGTAATACGTATCGTATTCCCCCTCATTTTCGGTGTAATCCGTATACGTCTTATTTTCTACGGTGAGGGTCATGCTCTTGATCGAACCGTCGGGGTTCCGTTCCACACGCACGGAACCTTGCAAGTCGTCCCAACTGTTGCTTTGATAGGTCATATCCGCAAAGACGATGGAAACCGTCTTCCCTGTAAGGTCGATGGTGACATAGTACTTGTTTCCTTTGAACGTGATGGTGAGATAATCGCCGCTCTGGGTAATTGCGCCGTCCTCCACCTTGCCGTATTCTCCGTCCATTCCGCGCATGTAGAGCGAAGTGCGGGCGTCTCCCGTGTAGAACGCAACGACATACACGCCGTCGAGGTTCCCCTTGACGACCGTGCCGCAGGCGAGCGTACCCGTGAGGCTTTCTCCCTCGCCCGTGAGCGTGAGGGTGAAGTCGCCCGCGTAACTGTAATCGTACACCAGCCAGTGGTAGAACTTGCCGTCCTCTTTGGTCAATTCATAATTTTGGGTGTATGTAACAACATCCGTCCACGAACCATAGCTGTCCACATAGAGGGTCACGCTCGTGATTGCGCCGTCGGCGTTCTGGTAGAGAATGACCCGCGCCGAGCCGTCCTCCGCGTCGACGACGATCTGCCGTTCACGCTCGTAGGAATAGGAGAAGCTCTCTTCGCCTGTAATCTTAAACGTGAATTTGTAGCTGTAACCCGCAAATACATAGGACTGTTTGGCAGTGAATGTCTTTCCATCCTCGCCCTTTTCGACGGGGATCTTGGAAAGGCTGATCGGTGTGCCGCTCTCGTCCGTGATTTCAGTCAAGACGACGGAAACGGTATACTCCGTCCCCTCTCTGTTGTTCTGCGAGAGGGCGAGGTAACTCTCATCCTCTGCGAAATAGACGGAAACGATGGGGTTGAACACGGGATCCCCGAGAGATACAGTAGCCGACTCCGCAGCCGACTCCGCATTAACGATGGGAGACATGCTGTAACGGTCGCCGTCCGCCAACATATAAAGGGAGGGGGTATAATTTTGATCAAATTCGAGCGTCACGGTAACATTCTTCTCCTCGCCGCCTTTCGTCCATACGGCGGAAACCGTGTAAACAGTCCCCGCGGCGAGCGAAGTATATGCCTCGGGTGTAAAGGCGATCGTGTCGCCCTTCGTGCCGCTCACGGTCAATGTAAGTTCTTCCCCCGCCTTGTAACACCGGAAGAAATATTCATAATATTCTTCTTCGAGTCCATAGCCATAGCCGTCGTAGAGGAACACACCGTCCTCGGTAAAGACGCCCTTCTCCTTATCCGTATATTTTGTCTCCGCCGAGGGATCGAACGTCAGCAGATGGAAAATGTTACCCTCCACATAGTACGCGCCCTTAACGGTCATGGAAGAATCGGTCCCCCGCAGGACCCCGTTGAGAACGATCGCGGTCACGCCGTACTGATAACGGTAATAGGTGCCGTCGTACTCGCTCGCACAGCCGAGGTTGGCGTTGTATTCGGCCCAACCGTCGTTGAGATAGAATTTTTTAACGGTATCAATGTCGGGGACAACGACGGTGTAGGTTTCCACTCCCTCGAAAAGGTCCAGCCCGGCCGTGGGAACGGAACTGCTCTGCAAGTACACCGTGAGCGGCTGTTGTACCTCGCCGAAGCTCCGCCCGAACACGCCTGCGACCGCCTCGTCGGGCGTGCCGAGCTGGTTAAGATTTGCGCCGAGGATGACCGTTTCCAGAGCGAAACAATCGTAGAATACGCCCTCATACAGCTTTTCGGCGGCGGGAAGTTCAACTTTTGCAAGCGCGGAACAACCGCTGAACGCCGAGGAGTAGATCGTTTTCGCCTTTTCGAGTTTCACGGCCGTCAAAGACTCGCAGAGGTGGAACGCGTTTTCGCCGATCTCTTCAAGAGCGGGCAGGTCGAGCGTGGAAAGCTCGATACAGGCATAAAACGCATTCGCCCCCACCGTTTCGACTTTTTCGCCCGTAACGCTGACAAGCGACGCGCAACCGTTGAACGCGTTTTCGCCGATCTCCTCTACATCGGCAAGATCGATCGAAGTGATGTCCGCACCGCTGTAACGGGAGCCGTACTCATGTTCGGAGAAAGCGAGCGGCGCGATCTTTTTCACGCCCGGGTCCACCGTGATCGCCTTTTCGCTGCCGCCGAGATATTTGACGAGGACGTCGCCGTCCACGGCCATGCCGCTCGTGGGATGGGTAAAGGTCGTCTCCGAAAGGATGAAGATCTGCACGCCGTCGAGCGTTTCCGATTCGAAACTCACGGCATGTTCCGAGAGCCGCGTATATTCGCCCTCGTAAGAGATGCCGTAGCGGTCGGTGTAGACCGCCTCTCCGTAAGCGTCGAGGCTGAGATACTCCCAATCCTCACTGACATACGTACCCGCACCCGTAAATTCCACGGTGTAATAATTCGTATAGTCCTCTCCGTCGAACAGCACCCAGATGTGGATGAGATAACTCTTCTCCCCGAACGTGACGCGCAGGATCTCGTCGTCCTCATCCTCAAAGACATATTTGCCCGTTTCCAGCGGGATGGGCGTTCCGTCGTCCTCCAAGTGATGGATGTTGTAGCGGGTAACGTTTCCGTAGCCGTCCAGCATCAATGCGTCGCCCGAATCGTCGTCCGCATTGTACTGTCCCGCCTCGTACCCGCAGGCGGTGTAAGTTCCGTTCTTCAAATCAATATCGAAGAGCGCCTCATAGAACCCCTCTGCCGCCTGTGCGTAGGCGTAGATGCGGTAGCTGTTTTCCTTTTCGAGGGGACCGACGATATAGTAATTCATCTCCCTGCCGTCGTATTCGGCAAGGCCGTAGCCGTCCAATATGAGGGTATGTCCATCGCTCCCGCGGAAGGTCTTTTCTTCCTCCGTCCAGAGTTCGTTGTGCAGAACGTAGCACATGTCCCCGCCCGTCAGCTGAACGGTAGCAAACCGCAAGGTAACGCCCTCGCTGCCCGCCTTTCCCGTGAACACGCCGCGGAACGTCTGATTGTTGTAAGTGAACTGCCCAAGATAGGTGGTTTCCTCGGGATCGACATAAAAAGCGATGTTGTTCTCGGGCTTTTTCCCGTCGAACAGCAGGAGGAGATAACTATCCTCGTCTACTGTGGAGCCGTTGAAAAGAAAGTAATAACCCGTGCCGTCTCCGAGCAGGACAAGAGACTCGGAACCGTCTTTCTCAACCACTTCGTAAAAAGTATATTCGCTCGTTGCAATGTTGAGGAACTCCAAAAAGACGCGGTCGGTCAAGCCCATCCGTTCATCCAGAACGAACAGGTAGCCGACGGAGGAAACGTTCCCTTTCGTATAGACTCCGACCGAGCTCTTGTAATCGATCAGGAGGGTGCCGCCGTCCTCTGTGGGAAGAACGGACATGTCCTGGCTTCCCTCTTCGAATACGGGATAGTAGAGGAAATAATGGCAGTAATATTCGTACCCGCTGAAAGTGAAGAAGCCCTCGCCGAGCTTATATTGGAACACCTCGGTGCGGTCCGTTGAGGTAAACAGATACAGATCGGGCATGCCCTCGACTTCCGTCACCGTGCCCGCGATCTCCGTTTCTCCGTCGATCAAAAGCGTGGCGGCTCCATTCTCCCCGAAGAGGAGAACGTCTCCCCCGAGCGCGGACGACGCCGCATTGCCGTAGTAAATAAAGTACTCCGCGTAAGAGTCGTCGCCGACCTTTGTAAAGCGACCGTTTTGGATGCGGAAAGTCGTGATTTCCCCGCTCTCTTCGCGGAAGCGCAGGAGCGTGCCGCCGCGGGCGGTCAAATCAAAGGCATACATGCCTTTCTTCACCGTTCCGCTTCCGTCCGTCCAGACGGCGCTCTCGTTGGTGCCGCTGAACCCGTCGAGGAAGAGTGTGCCGTCCTCCTCCGAGGTATAGGTCCCCTCATAGCCGTCTTGGCTCAGCATGATGTTGCTGTTCTGGTATGTAAGGAGCTTCGCAACGAATTCCATGCTGTCGCCCTCTTCGTTGACAAGGGAAAGATTGACCTTGCCTCCCTCCTCGGGGTGATAGATCCCCATGTAAACGAGGTCTGCGTTTCCGTCATAAATTTCCATATATCCCATCCCGTTCAAGATGGGGTAGAGTTCGCCGTATTCCTTGATCTCTCCGTCCCGATAATAGAAATAAAGATATTCGTAAACGCCCGCCTCGGCGCCGATGGTGACGAACACCGCCTTGGACTCACCGCTCACCGTCATCTCGGTGAGCATAAAGCGGGATCTCTCCTCTCCCGAGCGGAAAGTGTAGCACATCGTTTCGGGATCGTAGGAGACTTCGCCTTTCTTTACCGTATCCCCCTCGGTATAGGTGACCGCCCCGTAGCCGTCAAATTCGATCGTCGCGCCGTCCTCATGCGGGCCGTACGAATAGGCGTCCCCATGGAGGTATTTCGCGCCCTCCTGCGCTTCGCGGTAGTAGACGAACTCACGGGTAAGGTTGTTCGCCTTGCCCTTCAAAATTTCTTTGCCGTCCTCTTTGAAAGAGAACAGGGTCTCTCCCGCGGAAGAACCGCTCAGTTTTTCGCCCGTATATTCCTTTTCCGCGCGCACAAGTACGGCGGTCTCGGGTTCCGTTTGCGGGAAGAAGAGAAAATCGCCGCCGCCGTAACGGTCGTAATACGCCTCGTCCCAGACCGCATAGAGGAAGAGATCTGCTTCAAGCGAAACTTCGTCGCCCGCCTTATAGGCGAGTTCGCCGTCCGCCTCTTTTGCCCAGCCCGCAAAACGGTACCATGCGGGAGACGTCATCCCATCCTCATCGGGGAGCGAAAAGCTCGTTCCGTAGCGCACGGAGGACGGCGTGGGATTTCCCGAGAAACCCTCCTCCGCGGGCGCGTTCAGATAGTAGAAAACGCTGTACGTTTCCCGTTTCAGATAGACGGTAAACGTTTCCCCCTTGCCGAGCTTTTCGGAGGAGAGCTTGTTTTCTTTGCTCTCGTCAAGCACGAAGTGGGCTTGCGAGGGCGCATATGTAAACGGCTGTCCGTAGAGCGACGACCCCGTAGAGGTTTCGGCTTCGCCGTAAACGCCGTCCGCACTTTCGAGATAGAGTTCTACGGTATAGGACGCGTTGTACCGCGCGGTCAGCGTATAGCCGCTCTCGGGCATTGTCTCATTGCCGAGAAGCGTGCCGTCGTGATACCAGCCCGCAAACGTAAGCCCCGTTTCGGGCGTGGGCATAACGTCTTTCAAAAATTCCGAGAGAGACGCCCCGATCTCGACCTCGTAGGCCGTTTGGGTGAGCGTGCCGCCCTCGCCCGCGGAAAGAGTCAGCGTCGCCGTCGGGTTTTCGGTCGTTTCCGGCTTGCACGCGGCGGCAAAGCACAGCGCGCCAAACCCGAGCGCTACGCAAAGGGCCGCAACCAAAAAGCGTATTTTTTTCATGTTGACCTCCTGCTTTCCGTACGGAACAAAAACAGATATTCCGTACGAACAAAAACGGATATTTGGGACAGTATACCCTATTTTATTAAAAAAGTCAAGGATTGCGCGCCCGCAAAACGTTTCGCATTTCTTATACTTTGAAAAATAAGGCGCAAATTCGCTTTACTTGCGCCCCGATCTGCGATATAATGAATGCTGCGGTGAGATGTTCGCCTTGCCAAACCATCTCCGCCGCGATTTTCCGCCAACGGAAAACGCACGCTTTGTGCAATAAAAAACAAGGAGCTTTTTATGAAACAAAAGATTTCGGACTTTTTTTCCGAATGCGCGCTCTTGCTGCGCTCGCTCTCCCCGCTCGCCTTTTCCCTCTTTCTTCTGTCCGTATTTTCTATGAACCTGCTCGCCAACAAGAGCCTGAATATTCCGCTCGACTGGCTCGCCCTCGACTGCGGGATCATCGTCTCGTGGGTGGCGTTTTTGTGCATGGACGTTCTCACAAAGCACTACGGTCCGAAAGCGGCGACGATCGTCTCCGTTGTTGCGATCGTCCTCAACCTGCTTGCCTGTCTCATCCTTTGGCTTGCAAGCCTCATCCCGGGGACGTGGGGCGCGTTTTTCGACTTCGGGGAACAGCCAGTTATCAACGAAGCGCTCGATTCGACGTTCGGCGGGACATGGTATGTGCTTCTCGGCTCCACCACGGCGTTTATCGCCTCTGCGATCGTCAACAACTTCTCGAATTGGGGGATCGGCAAGCTCTTCAAGAAAAACCCGAACGGATTTCTCGCCTATGCCTGCCGCACCTATCTCTCCACGGCGGTGGGACAGTTCTGCGACAACCTCATCTTCGCCTTTCTCGTGAGCTATTTCTTCTTCGGCTGGACGCCGTTGCAATGCGTGACCTGCGCGGCAACGGGCATGGTGGCGGAACTTCTCGTGGAGGCGGTTTTCTCCCCCATCGGCTACAAAATCTGCAACGTATGGCAAAAACGCGGCGTGGGAAAAGCATACCTCGACTATATCGCCGCGAAACAGGATGAGATGTCTCGACTACGCTCGACATGACATCTAAGAATGGTTCGTCGTTTTTCCACTACTTTTAATGTGTCATTTCGACCGTAGCCGCAGGCGGAGTGGAGAAATCTCACAATATTTTAACACAAATGTAAAAGGAGAAACCGCATGAAAATTCTCATTACGGGCGCGAGCGGCGGCATCGGCAGGGCGATCGCAAAAAAGTTTCTCTCCGCGGGGCATGAGGTGATTGGGCTGGACATTCTTCCCGCCCCCTTTTCCGAAAAAAATTATACGCACCATGTCTGCGATGTGACGGGAGAGCTTCCCGATCTTGAAAATGTGGAAATTCTCGTCAACAACGCGGGCGTGCAGGACAGCGGAAAGGACATTGAAGTGAATTTGAAAGGCGCGATCCGCGTCACCGAAAAATATGCGATGCAACCGCATGTGAAGAGCGTGGTGTTCATCGCCTCCGCGAGCGCGACGACGGGCGCGGAGTTCCCCGAATACACGGCGAGCAAGGGCGGGCTTATCTCGTACATGAAAAACGTTGCCCTCCGCGTGGCGGGATGGGGCGCGACGGCGAACAGCCTCTCCCCCGGCGGCGTGACGACCGCGCTCAACCGCCATGTGATGGAGGACAAAAAAATGTGGGCCGAGATCATGGCGCTCACTCCCTTAAAAAAATGGGCGACCCCCGAAGAGATCGCCGAATGGACGTATTTTATTGCGGTTGTGAACAAGTCAATGACGGCGCAGGACGTTCTCATCGACAACGGCGAAAGCGCGGACGCAAAATTCATCTGGTGAAAGAAATAATATTGAGATTTCTCCACTCCGCTCACATTTGTTCGCTACGGTACTTCGCGGCAAAGCCGCTCGTGCCGCGCTTAGAGAATAAGAACAGCGCGCGGGGCGAAATGACAATAGAAAGTCATGTCGCCCCGCGCGCTGTTCTGAAATGTCATCCCGAGCGTAGTCGAGGGATCTCTACCTTGTTTTTAATAATGTTGAGATTTCTCCACTCCGCTCATTGCATTCGCTACGGTACTTCGCCTGCGGCTCGTGCCGCCCTTCGACAAAACAGAACAGCGGGCGGTCGAAATGACAAATGCGATTATTCTGTCATGTCGAGCCGCCGAGGAACGAGGCGTGCCGAGACATCTCTACCCCAAAAACTCCGCCAAAACCTCTTCCGCCGTGCAGACATGCACAGTTAGGTCGGGTTTTTCCCCTTGCGACAGACAGACGGAGAGAACATATTGCGCTTCCCCGCTCTCTGCAAAGGGAGATAACGTTCTTTCGGTCAGCCCGAAAGACAGCACCCGCTCTCCGCTCACTCTGACGCTCCGGACGCGTTCCACTCCCTCGCCGCGGCGCTTTATAATGCTCTCCCGCCTCGTCCAGAGCCGATAAAATTCCCGCAAGGGCGCCCCGGAACGGGCGATTTTTTTTTGCTCCGCGGGGGAAAAACAGCGCGCCGCCACCGTTTGAAAGTTGCGTCCGGCAACGCGCTCCACGTCGATCCCCACGGGGTAGCAGGAAAAGACGGCGGCAACGATCTCCCCCGAGTGGGAGAGGTTGAAACAAAACGCGGGAAGCTCCGCAAAATAGGGCTTCCCCTTTTCGCCCCGCGCAAGCGTGACCTCGTTTTGCCCGCGCTTTTTTGCCGCAAGCCGCAAGAGGGCTTCGCCCACCGTTTTCTGCTCCCGTTGCTCCAAACTCCCGAGACGCTTGATCTCCTCCCGCCGCGCGGGGGGAAATATTGCAAGCGCACGTTCCGCGAGCGCGGGGGAAGCTCCGCAGACGGCGATCACGAGCGTCATCGGTCAGCGGATGAAATTCGTGCGGATACGCGGTTCGTCGGCGGGACGCTTTACGCCGCTCTCTTTGCCCGCTTCCATACATTTGAGGAGCCACGCCGTCTCGCGGGCAAGGGTGCGCATGGTCTGCAACCCCTCGCCGTCCTCTTTCACTTCCGCGGGCGTATTGCCGTGGACCTGGTTCCAATATTGCGAGGAGACAACGGGCATTCTGTTCATCATGAAATATTTGTTGAGACGGTCGAACGCCGCGCTCGCGCCGCCCCTGCGGCAACTGACGACCGCCGCGCCCGGCTTCCCCGCCATTCTTTTGCCGCCGACGTAGAACAGACGGTCTAAAAACGCCGTGATCTGCCCGCTCGGACCCGCATAATAGACGGGCGAACCGACGATGAACGCGTCGAACTCGTCCAAACGGGCAAGAAGCGCATTGACTTTATCCTTGAATACGCACTCCCCATGCTCTCTGCAATAGCCGCAGGCAATGCAGCCCGCAACGGGCTGTTTGCCGAGCCAGACGATCTCGCTCTCCACGCCCTCTTGTTGGAGGGTATTTGCGATCTCCGTGAGCGCCGTAAAAGTACACCCCTTTTCGTTGGGGCTTCCGTTCAGCAAGCATACTTTCATCTTTTCACCTCTTGCTCCTATTATAAAACGTCCGCCTTTCCCTGTCAAGAGGGGAAATCACACAAACAGGAGCAGGATGGCGGAAAATTGCAGGACGGTACCCGCTAAGTCGAAGAGGTGCCACACGGAGTGGAAATAGCGCACCCGTTTGCCGAACGCAAAGAAGAGAATACCGCCCGTATAGGCGACCCCGCCCGCAAGCAACAGCCAAAGGGTGAGCGCGGGCATTTTTCCCAGGACGAATGGGATCATGGCGAGCGCCGCCCAGCCCATGACGAAGTAGAGCGCCATCGAAAGCCCCTTGACGACCTTGTTCTTCATGGCGATGGCGTTCATCGTGACGCCGCCCGCCGCGCAGACCCACTCCGCGATCAAGACCCATATCCCGAGCGGCGTAAAGCCCGAGGCGACGACGCACAGCGGAGTGTAAGTTCCCGCAATGAGCAAAAAGATGGTGCAGTGGTCGAACACGCGGAACACCCCTTTCGCCTTTCCGTTCGGCAAAAAGTGGTAGAGCGCGCTCATGGTGTAGAGAATGATCACGCAGATGCCGAACACGGATATGGCCGCCATATTCGCCGCGGACGGATAGGCGAACACAAGGCCGATCGCCAAAATTCCCAGTCCGATCGCTCCGCCGACGATGTGGGAGACCGCGTTAAAAATTTCTTCGCCGCGGGTATAGAAAGAACAGAACCCTTTCTTAGCCGATGTCATTTCCATAAAAGTTTCTCCTCTCAACGCTTTTAGTATACCAAATTCTGCGCCGAAAGGAAACCTACTCGTTGTTCCCCGTACTCTCCTCTTGATTTTCGCAATTCTCCCCCGAAATTGCCCGCTCTACCCAAAAAAAATCGGCTCTACCGTGAGTAGAACCGACGTTTTGGGGCTATTTCCAGAAGAGATACCAGCAAACGAGTACGGCGATTGCAATGACCATGCCGACCGAAAACGTGATGATCTTGATCTTTTTGATCTGCTTATCGGTGAGCGGCGTGTAGCCCTTCGGTTTGAGCTTTTGCTTGCAGCGGGGACACTCCGTCATGTGATCGAGGACCTCCGCCCCGCAGTTGGGGCAAAGCACCGTATGCTCTTCGAGATATTTTTGTCTTTTTTCTTCGCGGTCCTCATAGACCGTCGTCCTTTTGTTTTTCATAGATACCTCATTAAATGGAAAGTAAGGCCTTAACCTGTCAAGTCGCCATTCCCAAATGTCATATCGCCGCGCGCTGTTCTGTTTGCCCCTTGCTGTCCCTGAAAGGGAAATACCCCCTCCCCTACCCCTCCCCCGCTAACGCGAGGGCGGGCAAGAATAGCCGTTCCCAATTACTGCGCGTTGGAAAACCACGCTTCTTCGCTGCGCGACACAATTTGTCGCATACCTGCCCTTATTGTCTGCACAAGGCAGACTGTTCGCGGGCGATAGCGCTATATGAAATCCGAGGACTCACCCCTCACGGAAAAAGATTTTGCGAAGCAAAAGATTTTTCGTGAACCCTCACTCCACGCTTTTCAGCGACTCCGTCATGCTGATACGGGAGATGGACAGCCCGAACACGATGTTGATAAACACCGCCGTTCCCAGCGCCACCGCGACCGAAAGGATGTACGAAACGGGCTTTATGGCATAGACAAACGCCATCGTCGCCATTTCATTGAGCTTCATCACGAGGTACATGAGCGGATAGCCGAAAAGCGCCCCGCAAGCAGTGCCGATGAGGGTGAGGAGTAAAATTTCCACGATGAGCGCGAAACTCACCTGGAAGTGGGTAAAGCCCAGCACTTTCAGCGTGGCCATGTCGCGCGTGCGCTCCTTGACGTTGAGGAGCGACAAATTATACAGCACCACCACGGAGAGCAGAATGGCAAACACCATGAGCGTGTATTTCATGGCGTTGGTCGAGGAGATCAGGTTCTCGATCTCCGCGCGGCGGTCCCCCATCGTCTTTGCCGTTCCCGTGCCGTTTACCTCGTTGAGCAGATCGCGCACCTCGTCGGGAGAATCCGTCTGCACCCAGACGTTCTCCTGGTAGTAACAGTCGTCCGCAAAATTGTTCTCCGTCGTGAAAAATCCGTTCCACGTCGAAGTGGGAACGACGTCCTCGATGGTGTATTCCGCGATGCAGGAGCCGAGCGCAAAGGTGAACGTATCCCCTTTCTCCACGCCGAGGACTTCCGCCGTGATCCTGCTCATCGTGCTTCCGCCCGCAGTGATCCCGCTCATCACCGATCCCTCGGGAATGACGTACACGGAAATATCCTTGTTCTGTTTCGGCGTGCGGGCGGTCGCCACATAGATGCGCACCCGCTCGTACGTTCCGATCTTTCCCGACGACTTCATCTCGTCGAGCGCGGAAAAGAACTCTTCCTCCTGCGCCGCCGTATAGGGACTTGTCACGTCGTAATGGCAAAGCACGCCGTAGTCGTTTTCCACCGAGTTCGTCATCGTGTCGCCGATGCCGAAACTCGTGACGAGAAGCGCCGCGCACCCCATAACGCCGATGACCGTCATGAGCGATCTGCCCCAGTTGATGCGGATATTGCGGATCGCCATGCGGCAGGAAAGAAGCAGATGCCTCGATTCCTTGCTCCGCCCCGTGCCGCGCTTTACTTTCGGCGTATAGCGGATCTGTTTGGGCCGCATGCACTCCGCGGGATTTTCTTTCATCACCGAGCGCGCCGCCCACACGCCGATGAGCAGGGACAGCAGGCAGACGACCGCCGTCATGCCGAACGTCCACGGCATACTGTAAACGGTGCCGACGATCTTGGGCATGGAGAAGATGAGGCCGTATTTCACCGTCATGACGGCGGGGACGATGAGCGGCCCGATGACCGCCCCGAGAACACAGCCGAAAAAGGTGACGGCGGCGCTCATAAAGGCATAGTGGAACACGATCCTGCCGTTCGTCATGCCGAGCGCCTTAAAGGTTCCGATGTTGATCCGCTCGCGCAGAACGAGGCGGCTGATGCTCGTCATGATCACCAGAATGGAGACGAGGAAGAAGATGACGGGGAAGATGTAGAGCATGTTCTTGCTCTGTTCCACCTCGTTGTCGAGGATCACAACCGATTCCATTGTGTCACGGTCGTAGACGAACAGCAGATTGCTCTCCTCTTTCGCCGCAAAGTGCGCGCGGATGTCCTCTTTCATCTCCGAAAAATTTTCACAAGAGAGGAGAGCCTGGTTGCGGCACTTTTCCACCGTTTCCCGCACCTTGTCGCTCACTTTTGTCTCGGTCACGATACTCGCAAAGAGCGCGTTCTCCATCGGGAGCCGCGCAACGACTTCGTCCGCGATCGCCTCCACGACAACGTCGGTCGAAAGAAATACGGGGGAGTTGGAATAGATGTTCACGCCCTCCACCGAGTGCATGAGACCCGTGATTACAAAAGAATACAGATAGGGGATCTCGATTTTGAAGTCTTTGAGTTCGGGTACGAGCGTGCCATAGGCGGAAAGTTGCTCCGAGAGCGTTTCCCCCGCCGCCGCGGCAAATTCACGGAACGCGGTAAATTCCACGTTGAGCGTATCGCCCACATGGTAGTTGTAAAGATCGGCAACCGTCTTATCAATGAGAACGCCCCGCTCTCCCTCGACGATGTAGGGGCGGTTGATCTCGCCGTCCGAGACGAAGATCTTTGCGATGTTGTGTACGCTGTCGTCCCCCGTTTTGGCGAACTCGCCGTCCGAATAGATACGGTATTCGAGCCGCTCTGCCCCGAGGCCTTCAAGATAGTCCCCGTCGCCGTCCTCAAACGCCGTCGTCTGCACGATGAGGTCGGCGAGGTTGGACTCTTCGAGATAGCGGTCCGAGCGCACGCGGAGGGTCTGCGTATTGGAAATGAAGCCCAAAAACAGCGTGACGGCGAGCGCGGTGATCATGAACATGGAGAGGTATTGGAACCAGTTCCGGAACAGCTCGCGCACCATGAGTTTGAGCATGAGCCTGTTTACCACTCTATTTCACCTGCCTCGACGGGATGTTCGTTTAAAACGTTACTCACGACCTTTCCGTCCGAAAGGGCGATGACGCGGTCGGCGACCTGCGCGAGCTTCGCATTGTGGGTGACGACGATGACCGTGGTGCCGTATTCGTTTTTCAGCTCCCGCAAAAGGGCGACGATCTTCCGCCCTGTTTTGGAGTCGAGCGCGCCCGTCGGCTCGTCGCAGAGGAGCAGGGGCGGCTTTTTCACGATGGCGCGCGCAATGGCGACGCGCTGCTGCTCGCCGCCCGAAAGCTGTGCGGGGAAGTTGTTACCCCGCTCCGAAAGCCCCACCTTTTCAAGCGCGGCGTTCTCCTCCATGCTTCCCGCGCAACGGGCGATGGCGACGTTCTCCCGCGCCGTTAAATTGGGCATGAGATTATAGAATTGAAAGACAAACCCGATGTCGCGGCGGCGGTAGGAGACGAGCTGTTTTGCGGTATAGGCGGTGACGTCCTTGCCGAAGACGAACACGCTGCCGCTGTCCGCCCTGTCCATCCCGCCCAAAATATTGAGGAGCGTGCTTTTCCCCGAACCGCTCGGCCCGAGGATCACGGTAAACTCGCCCGCGTTGATTTCAAAAGAGACTCCGTCCAGCGCTTTGACCTCGCGCCGTCCGTTTCCGTAAGTCTTTTTCAGATCGGCGATCCGCAAACCTTCCATTTTTTTCACCCTTGACTTTAACCTGCTTCTATTATACCACGCGCGGCTTTTTTTGGCAAGCGGCGGGCTATCATCATCTCTTATGACGTTTGTAAAGGTTTTGTGAAAAACCGTCGGGCAACAACTGCCCGACGGCGGAAAACGATCTCAATAGGGATCCTTGCCGTAGAGCGCAGACACGTTGTCCGCGAACTTTTTGGCCTTTTCGTACTGTTTGATCTCGAACGAAGCGGCGTCTTCGAGCTTTTTTTTCTGCTCTTTGGTGAGCTTTGTCGGCACTTCGACGAACACTTTGAGATAGAGATTTCCCGTACCGTTGCGCGTTTTAAGCCCCTTGCCGCGCACTGTGAACGTTGTGCCGCTTTGCGTTCCCTCGGGAATGGTGTAATCGAACGTATCGTCGATCTCGGGGACTTTCACCGTGCCGCCGAGCGCCGCCACCGTAAAGGGAACGGGCAGATCGAGATACAGGTCGTTTTTTTCGCGGCGGAACAGCTTGTGCGGCTCTACGCGGAATACGACGATGAGATCGCCTGCCGCCGCGCCGTTTTCCCCCGCCTGCCCGAAGCCGCGCTTGCGGATGTAAGAGTTGGTATCCACGCCTGCGGGAATGTTCAAGGAGACGGTGGTCTCTTTGCGGAGGAAGCCCTTGCCCTTGCAATCGGGACACTTTTCGGTGATGATCTTGCCCGTGCCGCCGCAATCGGGACAGTTCCCCACGCGCACCGTTCTGCCGAACAGAGTATCCTGCGTGTAGCGCAACTGTCCTCTGCCGCCGCATTTCGTACAAGTCTTGTAGGCGGAACCGTTCTTCGCGCCCGTACCCTTGCATGCCGCGCAGGGTTCGTTGCGGAAATAGGTGAGAGGCTTGACGCATCCCTTTGCGGCGTCCATGAAAGAGAGCTTCATCTCGATCTGGATGTCGTCGCCCGTGTCGTCCCTGTGCGCGGCGCCGCCGCCGAACCCGAACATGGAGCTGAAAAACTCTCCGAGGTCCCCCATGCCGCCGAAATCCGCGCCGAAACCGCCCATGCCGCCCATGCCGCCCATGCCGGGATGTTCGAGTTCATAGTCGTATGCGGCGCGCTTCTGCTTGTCGGAGAGGGTCTCGTTCGCTTCGTTGATCTCCTTGAATTTCTCCGCCGCGGCTGCGTCGCCGGGGTGAAGGTCGGGGTGATACTGCTTTGCGAGTTTGCGGTACGCCGCTTTGATCTCATCCTCGGTCGCGTCTTTTTTGACCCCGAGAATGTCGTAATAATTCTTCTTGTCTGCCATAAAACAAAAATTGCCTCGCCCGCCCGCGCGTCAAGCGCGGGCGGGCGGAGTTTCTCCGATAAAAATGGATGTGCCGTTAACTCAGGCTTTTATTGATGGAACTCTTCGTCGCCGCCGTCCTGCGCGCCGTTCGGAGCGCCCTGCGCGCCCGCTTGCTGGTAGAACTTTGCAAAGATGGGCTGAACTTTGTTCGACAGTTCCGCAAACGCCGCCTTGTACTGTTCCTCGTCGTCCGAGTCGAGCGCTTTCTTCGCCTCTTCGGTCGCGGAAGTGAGCGCCGCCTTGTCGTCCTCCGTGAGCTTGTCGCCGCTCTCTTTCACCGTCTGTTCCACGGAGAAGATGAGACCGTCGAGCTTGTTGCGCTCCTCCACTTTCTGCTTGCGCTTCTTGTCCTCTTCGGCAAAGCGCTCCGCCTCTTTCACCGCCTTGTCGATCTCTTCCTCGGTGAGATTGGTGGAAGAAGTGATTGTAATATCCGTACTCTTGCCCGTGCCGAGGTCTTTCGCTTCGACGTGGACGATGCCGTTCGCGTCGACGTCGAACGTGACTTCGATCTGCGGGATCCCGCGGGGAGCGGGCGCAATGCCCGTTAAAGTGAACTTGCCCATCGTCTTGTTGTCGCGGCAAAATTCGCGTTCGCCCTGCAAGACGTGGATCTCCACCGTCGTCTGGTTGTCCGCCGCCGTGGAGAATACCTGGCTCTTATGGGTGGGAATGGTGGTGTTTCTGTCGATAAGGCGGGTGAACACGCCGCCGAGCGTTTCGATGCCGAGGGAAAGCGGCATGACGTCGAGAAGAAGCACGTCTTTCACTTCGCCCGAGAGAACGCCGCCCTGGATCGCCGCGCCGACCGCCACGCATTCGTCGGGGTTGATCCCTTTGAAAGGTTCCTTGCCCGTGATCTGCTTGACTTTTTCGACGACTGCGGGAACGCGGGTGGAACCACCCACGAGAATGACCTTGCCGATGTCGTTATAGGAGAGCCCCGCGTCTTTCATGGCGAGCCGCATGGGTTCCGCCGTCTTTTCCACGAGGTCGGAAATAAGCGTTTCGAACTTCTGGCGGGTGATTTCGAGTTCGAGGTGCGCGGGACCTGCCTCCGTCATGGAGATGAACGGCAGGGAAACGGTGGTAGACGTCATGCCCGAAAGCTCGATCTTCGCCTTTTCGGCGGCCTCTTTGAGCCGTTGCATCGCCATCTTGTCTTTGGAAAGGTCCACGCCGTGGCTCTTCTTAAATTCTTCCACCATGTAGTCCATGAGGCGTTTATCGAAGTCGTCGCCGCCGAGCATGTTGTTGCCGTTGGTGGCAAGGACCTCAAACACGCCGTCCGAAATTTCGAGAATGGAGACGTCGAACGTACCGCCGCCGAGGTCGTAGATCATCACCTTGTTGCTCTCTTTGTCCTTATCGAGGCCGTAAGCGAGCGCCGCCGCCGTCGGCTCGTTGATGATACGGAGCACGTTGAGGCCCGCGATCTTGCCCGCGTCCTTTGTGGCCTGGCGCTGTGCGTCGGTGAAGTAAGCGGGGCAGGTGATGACGGCGTCCGTCACTTTACTGCCGAGATAGGCCTCCGCGTCCGCTTTGAGCTTGCCTAAGATCATTGCGGAAATTTCCTGCGGGGAATAGGACTTTTCGTCGATCTTTACTTTATAATCCGACCCCATTTTCCGTTTGATGGAGCTGACCGTCTTGTCGGGATTGGCGACCGCCTGACGCTTCGCCACCTGCCCGACAACGCGGGAGCCGTCCTTTTGGAATGCGACGACGGACGGGGTCGTTCTGCTCCCCTCCGCATTTGCGATGACGACGGGTTCCCCGCCTTCCATGACCGCGACGCAAGAATTGGTTGTTCCCAAATCGATACCGATGATTTTCGCCATAATATGATTTCTCTCCTTACTGTTTTTTATTTGATGACAACGACCTGCGCGTATCTCAGCACCTTGCCGTTTTGTTTATAGCCCTTGCGGTAGACCTGTTTGACCGTGCCGCTCGTCTCCCCCTCTTCGGGATCGACCGCCATGATCGCCTCGCACTCCTCCGCGTCAAATTCCTGCCCGACGGGATCCACGATCTCGATTTTTTCCTCTTTCAGAAGATTCCAAAAACTTGCCGTTACCATTGAGATGCCCTTTTTCGTGGCTTCGTCCCGGCAGACTTCGAGCGCGCGTTCGAGGTTATCCGCGATGGGGAAGAGTTTGCACACAACGTCCGCACGCCCCTCCTCGTAGCGCCGCGCGCTTTCCCGCGCCGTGCGCTTGCGGTAGTTCTCGTACTCCGCCGTCACCGAATACCACTTCCGCTTGAAGTCCTCCGCCTGCGCTTTCAGCGCGGAAAGTTCCTCTTCTTTTGTCTGCTCCGCAGGTTCCGTAGCGGGCTTAGACGGTTCCGTCTGCTCCGCCTGCGGCTCCCTTTCAAGCTCCGTTTGAGCCTCTTCGCGGGCTTCTTTCAGAGGTTCTTCCTGTTTCTTTTTCTTGTCCACTGTCTTACCGCCGTGTGTTTGCTTGCGCCTCGCGGCGCATTTTCATACATAAATATAATGCCAAATCCGAAAGTTCAAACGCTTTTCCGCAATTTTTTCGGAACTTTTCCCAAAAAATTTTTTCCTCGCCCTTTACATTGCCCCGAAAATGTATTAAAATAATGGAAAAGAGCTTATTAGGGGGACCCAAATGGAAACCAGAGGTTTGGAACTGACCGCAAAACGGAACAAAAAGGTGAAGATCCGTGTGATCGAAGGCCACTTCGCCACCCAGCACTCCCACGTCAGCCACTGCATCGACATGACCGCCGTCAAATCGGAGATGAACATGGCGAAAGAGGCGGCGAAACTTTTCTCGGAAAATTTCTACTCCACCCCCATCGACACGATCATCACGCTCGAACGCACGAAGATGCTCGGCGCGTTCCTCGCGGGCGAACTTTCGTCAGGCGGCATCAATCAAGGCGCGGATATTGCCGTCGTCTCCCCCGAGATCACGGGAGACAAGATGATTTTGCGGGACAATCTTCTCCCCTATGTAAAGAACAAGCGGGTATTGCTTTTAACGGCGACCGCGACGACGGGCCTGACTCTTGCAAGCGCGCTCGAAGGCATCCGCTACTACGGCGGGGAGACCGCGGGCGCGGCGGCGGTGTTCGGCGGGAATTTCTCCTTTAAGAATATCCCCGTGGTGCGCCTCTTCGGCGTGGAAGACATCCGCGGATACAGTTCGTTCTCGGCAAACGAATGCCCTTACTGCCGCGCAGGCATAAAAATCGACGCCCTCGTCAATTCGTACGGGTATAGCAAGATATAAGGTTCACGAAAAATCTTTTGCTTCGCAAAATCTTTTTCCGTGAGGAAACTTGCATTTGCGTTTTAACTTGCTCAACCTCTTATTCGTTCCATCGGACAAAAAGGCAAAAGTAATTGCCAAATTGAGTCGCCCACGGCGGAAGTCAATTCCGCCTAAGGCAAGCAAATTTACGGCAGAAGTAGCGCTACGGCGCTCGGCATTATTCACGAAAAATCTTTTGCTTCGCAAAATCTTTTTCCGTGAGGAAACTTGCATTTGCGTTTTAACTTGCTCAACCTCTTATTCGTTTCATCGGACAAGAAGCCGTAAGTGTGCGGCAAATTGAGTGCGCTTATGGAAAATGGCGATTTTCCAACGCGCAGTGATTTGTGAACATTAGGCGCATTCCCAAAATGTCATTTCGACCGAAGTGAGGCAGCGAACGGAGTGGAGAAATCTCTACCATATTAAACCTAATGATGAGATTTCTCGACTTCACTTCGTTCCGCTCGAAATGACAAATTGGAACTGCGGAGGTGAAAATTTTGAGTTGGAACAGATGGGGTCAAAGCGACCCGACATATTCTCAGGCAAAGGCGGACAGCGCCGCAGCGCAAGCGGAAGCAAAAGCGGCGCGCGCACGCGACCTCAAAGCCGCAAAAGAGAAAAAAAGGCGGAAAAAGCCGCCGGCAAAGCAAACAAATAAATACGCGGCGCCGCCGATGCCCAAAGCATCGGCGGCGCCTTTTTCGTTTCAAATCCTTACTTCTCTTTATTTTCTTTCTTTATTTTCACGTTCGAGGCGGTTCCGACGGTCGGTTAAAAGTTCGCCTTCATAGGTAAAATACAGTGTTCCTTGCACAGGACCCTTGCTACCGAGCAATTCCCTTGCAAGTCCGCTCATCGAGCGCATTTCACCGTGATAAGAAACCCTGCGCTCATCGGCAACAGTGCAAAGGATGGAGGGATCGTGCGAAAACGTGAGCTCTGCCCCGACAGGAATGCCGCACTTTGCAAAGGAGAAATTTTCCCGCCGCTCGTGGCTCTCCGTTTCGATCTCTTCGGCAAGTTCCTCCGCTTCCCTCTCCGCCTTGTTCGGCGCGACTTTCTTTAACCGCTTTGTACTTCCCGTGATCTTTGCGATCCCTTCGAGAAGCGCATAGGCGTCCTCGGCGCTCATGGCGTAAAATTCCCGCACCCGCTTTTTGCCCTCGAAATTTTCGATCGCCCGCAAATTGGGATTTAGGTTATCGATGATCTTATGTAGCTCAATATCGGAAAGACGGGACTGCACGCCGTATATGGCATACACCCGAAAGGCGAACGGAACGCATTCGCTTCGGTTGAGCTGTGCGAGCCGCTTGTCGATGTCGTCCGCATACCCGATCTTTACATAGTCGGGAAAGGAGGGATTGGTCAAGATATAGATGACGCCCTGTTCTTTCTGTTCGTTGTCCATGCGCTTCTCCTTTGTTTGTCCTAAGTATATCACAGTCCTGCCGAAAAATCAACCGTTCATTTCTTTATTCCCCGAAAAATCTCCTTATGATTTCCGCGATCTTGCTTTTATACACGATGTTCCCGTTTCCGCCCGCAAAACAGAGCGGCGGATACACCACGCACCACCAGTTGTCCCCCTTGCCCGAGCCGAGTTCTAAGATGAGTGCGTCGTACACACCCGCCTCCAAAGTGAGGTTTTCATACACCCGTGTGGGGAAATTCTCCTGCTTCAAGGTCGCCTTTGCGCCGTATGCAAACCCGTTTGTGCGCAATACTTCTTCCGCGACGTCTTCGATCTCCCCGAGCAAATTCCCGATCTTTTGCATCGCTTCCGCCTTGCTATCGCACTCCGCCACGGCGGGCGTGAGAAATTCCACCACCTTATCGCGCACTTTGTACTTGACCGCCTGCGCTTCCGCCTCGTTGGAATCCGCGCGGATATGCACCCGCAGATAGGACGCGTTTTCGCTTTCCCTCCCGTTGAAGCCCCCGAACGCAAACACGGTAGCAATCAGACCCGCCAACAGACACACGACCGCGATTTTTTTCATAAAACGACCTCCGCTTTTTCTTCGCGGAGGTTATTGACCGATGAGAAAAGTTTTATACCTTAACGTTTGTATTTTAACGCATGCCTGCAATGTGCCAGCTCTCTTCGAGAAAGTTTTCGATCTCCTCTAACCCCACGCTCCCATCGAGCGGGAGAGCGATCCAGTGCTTTTTGTTCATGTGCCAGCCGCGGAACACTTTCACGTTGTCTACCAAAAGTTCTATCTCCGCGGGGTCGGCGCGCACGTCGAGGATCTCCACATTTCCCTCGCCCGCGATCCCGAGCTTCTTGCGCGCCACCGTGAGGACCGCGCCGTACCACTTCCCGTTGTCCTTTCTGCGCCAGATCGCGTTGTCGGGGAACTTTTCCCAGAGATATTCGGGTTCGTCGCCGTACTTTTCGCGCACGCGGGCGATGAGCTTTTTCGTGACCGCGCTCTTGAAAATCTCCGTATCAAAGCACCTTTCTGCGATATTTTGCAATACGGTTTCGTATTCTCCGCGCACCCGTCCGACGAACTCCCCCGCCGCACTCTCCACGAGGTGCAGGGTATACGGCTCCTCGGTGAGCGTATCCAACAGTTCGGTTTTTACCGTCCCGTCCTTTTGAACGCGCACCGTCATTTCAAACTGTCCGTCGGCGACCTCCGTGCGGAACACGCACTCTCCGCCCTCTTCCAGAAAACCGTAGAGCCGCAATTTTTCAAAGTTCGGCGCTTTGAATTTGAAAAAGTCGGTCAGCATGTTAAATCCGTCCCCGTAATCACGCCCCCGCCGAGGCACTGCGTTTCGTCGTAGAGGACGGCGTACTGCCCCTCGGTGACCGCGCGCTGGGGTTCGCGGAAGAAAATTTCCGCCCCCGTTTCCCCTTTCCGCACCACATGCACCGCCTGTTCGCTCTGGCGGTAGCGGAATTTGGCAAAGCAATCGAACTCCTCCGCTTTGGGGACGGACGGGATGTAGTTCATCCCTTGCACGGTGCAACGGGTGGAGTATAGCGGCGTTTCATCGCCGTGGGAGACGTAGAGAATGTTGTTTTTCAGGTCCTTTTTGACGACGAACCATCTGCCCTCTTCCCCCTTTCTGCCGCCGAGGTCCAGCCCCCGCCGCTGCCCGAGGGTGTAGTACATGAGGCCGATATGCTCGCCCACTTCCTCGCCCGAGAGCGTGAGAATTTTGCCCGGTTGCGCGGGCAGATATTCCTGCAAGAATTTGCGGAAGTTGCGTTCGCCGATAAAGCACACGCCCGTGCTATCTTTTTTTTCGGCCGTGGAAAGATGTCCGCGCGCGGCGATCTCCCGCACCTCGGCTTTCATAAGAGAGGCGAGCGGGAAGAGAACGCCGTCGAGTTGGGGCTGGGTGAGCTGGTTGAGAAAGTAGGTCTGGTCCTTGCTTTGGTCTTTGGCTTTGAGCAGGCGGTGGACGCCGTTTTCGTGCGAAATGCCGCAGTAATGCCCCGTGGCGATATAGTCCGCGCCGAGCGCCTTTGCGTACTCCTTAAAGGGACCGAACTTGATCTCGCGGTTGCAGAGGACGTCGGGGTTGGGAGTCCTGCCCGCGCGGTACTCGGCAAGGAAGTAGGAAAAGACGCGCTCCATATATTCTTTGGCGAAGTTGACGGAATAATAGGGCATGCCGAGAAGCCCGCACACCCGCTTGACGTCCTCGAAGTCCTCCTCCGCGGTGCAAGCGCCGCCGACATCGTCCTCTTCCCAATTCTTCATAAAGAGGCCCACGGCATGATAGCCCTGCTCCTTTAAGAGAAGGGCGGCGACCGAGCTATCCACTCCCCCGCTCATTCCGACGACGACCGTCTTTTGCGACACGATTTTGCGCTCCCGAAAATTTTTTCTTTATTTTACCATATTCCCGCAAAAATATAAAGCATTTTTTCGGGGAATGTGCTATAATGGAAAAACAATGACGGCGCGTACTCGTAGTGTAATTGGATAACATTATGGCCTCCGACGCCATCGACTCCGGGTTCGAGCCCCGGCGGGTACACCAAAAGCGCAGAATGGCGATTGCCATTCTGCGCTTTTGTTACCCCCGCCAACGGGGCGAGAACCCGCAGGGTTCGCCCCGCCCGAGGTTTCTGTTTGTGCTACTAAGGGCGGCACGAGCCGCTTCGCGGCGAAGTAGCCCGACGGATACACCACAAAGAACGTAAGTCGAACCTCGGCTTGCGTTTTTTTCATAATTAAATAGAATGAACCCGGTTCAATACCGAACTCATTCACAAATCATTTCACTAATTTTTTTCTTATTTGCAATATCAGAATACTTAACCCTAAAGCAAATATTGCCCCGAATACAGTTAACGATGTAATAGCAAAAGGCAATTCACGCTCTATCACCTCATTAGAAAGCGTAAATATCAAGACAATCATAAAAGGTACACCAAGATAAACGGTTGAAAAAATATCAACGCCCAAAACACTTTCATCCCAGCCTTGCAGGAAACAAATAACGAAATATACGAAAGCATAAATCGCAAATGCGTAGTACCAACCGATACCCGAAACGGAACCACTATGCGAATAGCCGTATTCGTAACCGATTTTCCCAACCATCAATCCGAATAATAATAGTGTAAATGCAAATTTGATATATCGGATAATTTTCATCATTAATCTCTTATATGAGCTATATCTCTCTTATTATAATCTTACCAAAATTTATACGATTTGTCAATAGCAGACAAAATTTTTTAATATCCCCGACACGCAGGATAAAGCTCTCTCCGCGCTAAACAAAATCCTATGTTTTCATCATATGCGGCGCACGAGCGGGCTTTGCCCGCGAAGTAGCCCCGGCGGGAGTCGGACACCCTTCGACAAGCTCAGGGTGACGTGTTAGAACATGGTGAGATTTCTCCACTCCGCTCGCGTTGCTCGCTACGGTCGAAATGACAAATCAACCCCGAGCCGTTCCAAAATGTCATGTTGAGCGGAACGAAGTGAAGTCGAAACATCTCTACCTCGTTGCCGCTCGCACGGCTGAAACGAAATGACATAAAAAAACAATGCAAGCGCATAGAAAAAAAGGAACGGCGGACCGTTCCTTTTTTTCTATGCCCTGTTTAACGGTTTATCTCCGCGGCTTTTCTTCCTTTTTGCTTTCCAAAAAGCTGTACAACGCCGCCGCAAACACCGCGCCCAAAATGGGACCCGCAATAAAGATCCAGATCTGCGAGATCGCCGTAAAGTCGCCGCCGATCATTTGGAGCAGAGCGGGACCGATCGAACGCGCGGGATTGACCGACGTACCCGTGAGACGGATGCCGAGCAGATGCACGAGCGTGAGCGCAAGCCCGATGACAACTCCCGTGACCGCCTTATTCTCTGTTTTACTCGTGACCCCCAAAATGGCAAGCACGAACGCGAACGTTAAAACGATTTCGACGACAAGCCCCACAAACAGCGAACCGACGTCCCCGTATGCCGTGATGAGCGTCGGTTGCACGGCATTGCCGCCCAACGACGAAAAATCTCCGAAGAACAGCCCGACGACCGCCGCCCCCGCGATCGCGCCGAGGACCTGGCTGACGACATAGCCGACGTAATCCCGCGCCGTCATTTTGCCGCTCAGCAGCATCGCCGTGGAGACGGCGGGGTTGATATGGCAGCCCGAGATGTTCCCGATGGAATACGCCATTGCCACGATGACAAGCCCGAACGCGAGCGCCGTTGCAACGATCCCGTCGTTCCCCGTGCAGCCCGTGGCGACCGCCACGCCGCAACCGAACACGACGAGGATAAACGTGCCGACAAATTCCGCAATACATTTTTTCAGCATAAAAAAGCCTCCTTTTTCTTAACGGCATTTTAGCACTTCCGCGGCGCAATGTCAAACCGATTTCCCCCTTTCCTCCGATTTAACGGGGCGGACGGCAATATTTCGGAAAAATTTTTTCGGATATTGACACCGCCCGCGTTTGATGTTAAACTTTTTGTGGTATAATAAAAGAAAACAAAAAGCGAGGTATTCCTGCCATGATCCAATATTCTCTGAAAGCGCTCTCCGCGGACGAGCTTTCCTTTAAGGTCAATCCCATGAAAACCGCCCCCGACACGCGGTTCGAAATCAAACCCCTGTTCTCCCGCCAGATCAGACAGGCAAACGAAAACCCCAAGATCAACGTTGTGATCCTCGAATGCAAGATCGAAAGCACGGAAGAATCGCCCAAGCCCTTTAACCTGCTCGCCCGCTTTGTGGGCGTGTTCGAAGTGAACAATATGAATACGGACGAAGACAAGCGCATTTTTGCCATCAACGCAACGGAGACCATGTTCCCCTACCTGCGCGCGGCGGTCACCAACCTCACGGCGGATGCGCTCATCAATCCGCTCACTCTTCCCGTCGTTCCCGGAGCAACGCTCTTCCCCGACGACCGCGGCCCCAACCAATATACGCTCAACTTCGACCCGACGGTACTCAACTGACCTTTCCAAACGGCCGCGCGCGGCCTGAAAACGCTTCTCATTGCCTAAAAAGGCGGTCCGCTCTATGCAGGCCGCCTTTTTTCGCGCCGCAAATCTCTCGTTTTTCACAGATTTTTCATTAAATTTGTTGACAGCCCCTGTCTGCTATGCTATAATTTCGTTATCATAAAAAATTATGACAATTAAATTTATTATCATGACAAATGATGACGGAATGAGGTGCATATGAAGATCGTGATCGTCTGCGATGTTTTGGGCAAGCCGAACAACGGCACAACGCTTGCGGCATATAATCTGATCGGCTTTCTGAAAGAACGTGGCCACGACGTAACCGTCGTCTGCGCGGATCAGGACAAGAAAGGCGCAGAGGGCTTCGAGGTCGTCCCCGTGCAGAATTGGGGACCGGTCAACTTGATTTTGAAGATGAACAACGTTTCCCTTGCAAAGGCGGACAAAAAGGTCCTCGCCCGCGCCATAGAGGGGGCGGACGCGGTACACGTTTTAATGCCCTTTCCCCTCGGGATCGCCGCCGCAAAACTTGCGAAAAAGGCGGGGATCGCCGTGACCGCGAGCTTCCATGCGCAGGCGGAGAACGTCACCGCGCATATCGCCTGCATGAACAGCCGCCTCGCCAACCACATCACCTACCTGTGTTTTTATCATCTGCTCTATAAGCGGGTGGATACCGTCCACTACCCCACGCAGTTCATACGGGAACTCTTTGAACGGCAGGTGAAGCGGAAACTCCCCTGCCGCGTGATCTCCAACGGCGTGAACGATGTCTTTTTTGCCCACACGGAGCGGGAACGCCCCAACGAAAAGTTCACGATCTTCTGCGTGGGCAGGTTCAGCAAGGAAAAGGCGCAGCACACGCTCATCAAAGCCGTTGCAAAGAGCGGCCTGAAAGACAACGTGAAGCTCTGTTTTGCTGGGTGCGGTCCCAAAGAGAAGAAACTCAAACGGCTTGCCGCGCGGACGGGCGTGGACGCCGATTTTAAGTTCTACCCGCGGGACGAACTCCCCGCCGCCCTGCAAGGCGCGGACCTGTACGTACACACGGCGGTTGTGGAGATCGAAGCGATCTCCTGCCTCGAAGCGATCGCCGCGGGGCTTGTTCCCATCATCTGCAACTCCAAGCGGAGCGCGACCAAGAGTTTTGCGCTCGACGGGCATTGCCTTTTCAAAGCGGGCGATGCGCGCGATCTCGCAGAAAAGATCGCCTACTTTTACCGCTCCCCCGAAAAGATCGCGGCGTACCGAAAAAAATACGGCGATTTCAGGGAGCAGTTCCGCCAAGAGGACCAAATGCGGAAAATGGAGCAGATGCTCGAAGACGCCGCGGCGAAAACGACCAGATGAAAGAGAAAACTTACTATTACGCCGACCCGCTGAACGATGATTTCGCGGGGACGAATATCACAAAAAAGCCCCTGCCGCGGGACTACGAGTATCTCCCGAAAAACAAACTCCGCGCCGTTTTCGCGTGGGTCTTGCACCACCTGATCGCCACTCCCGTCTGCTATCTCTATCTCAAAATCTCCTGCGGGCAAAAAATCGTGGGGCGGAAAAAGCTCCGTCCCTACCGCAAGGGGGGATACTTTTTGTATGGCAACCACACGCGCGCGGCGGGCGACGCCTTTACGCCCTCGATGGCGGCGTTCCCCAAAAAGCCCTACGTCATTGTGGACGCCGACGCCGTCTCCATCCCCTTTTTGAAGCGCGCCGTTGAAGATTTAGGCGGGATGCCCGTCCCGGACAGTCCCGCGCTGGCGAAGAAGTTTCTCGAAGCGGTCGGAACGCGGGCAAGGCGCGGAAACGTGATCGCCATCTATCCCGAGGCGCACATCTGGCCCCTCTACACGGGGATACGGCCCTTTTCCGCCGTCTCTTTCGCCTATCCCGTGGACGCGGAAAAGCCCGCGTTTGCTTTTACCGCCACCTACCGCAAGCGCAAGCCGTTCGGCGGCGTGAAAGCGACGGTATACATCGACGGGCCGTTCTTCCCCGACGGAAATCTCCCCAAGCGGGAACGGAAGTCCGAGCTGAGGGACCGCGTGTACGCCGCCATGCAGGCGCGGAGCGGGCTTTCCACCTATTCCCCCAACCGCTTTGTCGAAAAAAAGGACCGATAACCGCGAGAAAGCGCATACCGCCGCCTTTTCCGACAAAAAAACAGCGGAAAATTTTCCGCTGTTTTTTTGTTTCGTTCTTGTTTATTTTATACTTTCTCGTCGAACACTTTGTCGAAGAACGAGAGGAGCGTGTTCCACTTTTCTTCCCTGCCGTCCCGCTCGTTCAAAAACTCGTGGCGGGAATTTTCAAACAGCACCATGCGCAGGTTTTTCATGCCCTGCTTGCGGTAGTACGCCGCAAGTTTTTTTACGCCCTTACCCATGTTCCCGACGGGGTCGTCCGCGCCCGAAACGAGCAGAACGGGCAACTCTTTCGGCAGTCCCGCGGCATATTTTTTGGTATAAAGCCCGCGCAGGCCCTTGAAAAAGTCCTTATAAAAGCGGTTGGAGCAGGTAAAGCCCGAGAGCGGATCTTGCGCGTAGGTGAGGTTGTTCGCAACGTCGGTGCTGAGCCACTGCCCGTTTTCGAACTTCTTCGCATACGCGCCGAACGAGAGCTTTTCGATGAGCTTTGCGGGCCGTTTCGCGCCGAACAGGCACCCCATGCCCGCCACAAAGGAACCGAGGTAGACCTCAAAGTCCTTTTTATGGCTGCTCCCGCCGATGACCATGCCGTCCAGCTTGTCGCCGTACTTTGCAAGATATGCCTGCGCGAGAAAAGAACCGTAGGAAAACCCGAACAGGAAATAGGGCAAGCCCGCGTATTTGCGGCGGTAAAAATCGGTGATCGCCGCCTCGTCCTTTAAGGTATCGGCAAACATGTTCCCGCTGCAATAGCCGAGGGTATCGCGGTCGGTCATTCCGTGCCCGCGGTGATCGTCTGCGATGACAAGATATCCGTGTTCGTTCAAAAAGCGGGCGAAGCCGTCGTACCGCGCGGCGTGTTCCGCCATGCCGTGGACGATCTGCACCACGCCTTTCGGCTCTTCCGCGGCAAGCCACTCGTGGACCATGATATTTTTTCCGTCAAAACTCGTAAATTCCATGAAAAACTCCTTTCCTTTTCTCTATTATACCGCCCGAAAAGGGAAATATCAAGCGTTTTCCGCATATTTCCTCTTCTGTGGAATTTCCCCTCGGTTGCCTGAAACTCACCTGTATTTTTTCCTTGATTTTGCGCCGTGCCGTCTGTTATAATCCCCATGAAAACAACTTTAAGGGGGAAACGAAATGCGAAACGGATTGCGGATCGCCGCGCTCGCGGGAGCGGCGCTATTGTCTTTGCCCTTTGCGGCATGCGGAAAAAAAGAGCGGACTCTCTTGCCCGAACACTCCGCCCAGGAAGAAACCCAACAGCTCCCTGAGGAATTTCCCGCGGAATTTCCCGCGTCGCCCGAACTTTACCCCGACGAACTTCCCGAAGAGGACGGACCGAGCCTCCCCGATCCCCAGCCGCAACCCCTGCCCGAGGAGCGGGAAGCGGTTTACGTTTCGGTGCTTGTGAACGGTTTGAACGTGCGGGCGGGCGCGGGAACGGACAGCGGGACGCTGGGACAGGCGGAAAAGGATACGCTTTTGAAATGCGCGGGCAAACGCGGGAACTGGTATGAGACGTTCTACCGCGGAAAAACGGCTTACGTGAGCGCGGAAGAGAAGTACACGGGGACCGTAAAACTCGATACAGGTAGCGAAAAAACGGAAAAGATCATCGAAGAGGGCGTAAAATTGCTCGGCACGCCCTACGTTTACGGCGCGGCGCGCCTGCACGACGGAAAGGGCGTTCTGCTGAAAAATTTTACCACGGCGCAGTTCGACTGCTCCTCTCTGATGCAATATATCTTTTATCAAGGCGCGGGGATCCTGCTCGACGTAAACACGCGCACGCAGATCAAGCAGGGAGAAAAGGTGGCGTGGGAGGACATCCGCCGCGGCGACCTGCTCTTTTTTACCAACGCCTCCCGGAAAGACAAGACGGGCATAGAACGGGTGGGGCATGTCGCGCTCTATCTCGGCGGGAATTATATTTTGCACACCGCCTCGGACTTTGCAAAAATCGAACAGATCACCCCTTTGCGCAAGAGCTACTTCATCGAGGGCAGAAGAGTGACGTAACGGTATAAAAAAGCCTATCCGCAACAGGATAGGCTTTTTTGTAAAATTCAGCAACCGCTGCAATGCTTGCAATCGCCGTTGCAATGTTTGGCGGGTTTCCCCGTTGCGGAATGGATCTCCCCCGACCACTCCCGCTCGGCCCGATTGCCGCAGGAGGGGCAGACAACCTCTTCATCGTAACGCTTGACGAGTTCTTCGAACTTTTTCCCGCAACGCGGGCATTTGTACTCCAATAGCGGCATCGCTTTCCTCCGTCCTCTATTATAACCCGCCGCCCTGCGGTTTGCAAGCGTTTTGGGTTTTTTCTTCGCGGGATTTATAAGACCGCCCCCTCCCCTACCGTTTTGGCGGCAGGGACCGCCACGAGCGGATTGAAATGACAACGGAATGTCATATCGCTCAGTGCAAAGTTCTTAAATGTCATTCCGAGCGTAGTCGAGGAATCTCTACCTAAGTGTTAAAATTGTTGAGATTTCTCGATTTCGCTACGCTCCACTCGAAATGACAATAAGAACACTTGCGCGAGCAAAACCACGCTTTTCCATAAGGACTAAGGTAGAGATGTTTACTTCGTCGCTGCACTCCTCGTGCCGCGCTTAGAGAATTAGAACTTCGCGCGGGGCGAAATGACATTAATGCGGACACCCTTCGACAAGCTCAGGGTGACGTGATTTGAAAACGACTTATTCCTAATTTACTTGCCTTAGGCGGAATTGACTTCCGCCGTGGGCGACTCAATTTGGCAAACCCTTTTGCCTTATTGTCCGATGAAGCGAACGAGAGGACAAGAAAGTTAAACCGTCCGCGTAAGTTTCCTCGCGGAAAAGATTGCGAAGCAAGATTTTCCGCGAATTACTAAATTACGCATGCCCCATCTGTAAACGAACGGAACAGCCCCTCGACGTTCGCGCCCGCCTTGTGGAAACAGGAGATGAGATCTTCGGGAGAAGCGATCTTGCCCGTGTAAGCGGAAACATAATTTTTCAGCCCCGTAAAGAACTTTTTGTCCCCCACCGCGGCCCGCACGCGGTCGAACAAGATCACCCCCTTGTCGTAGGCGATGTTGCGGTATTCATACTCCCCCGTGAACGCGGTGAGCGGACGGTTCATGGTGGTATCGGCTTCGTTGCCGATCTGCGCGCGGTAGGAAAAATAAGCGCGGTAGCCGCTCTCGGAGCGCTTCATCGCCCCCTCGTAGGTATCGCCGTACTCGGGATATGCCCCCAAAAAGAGCGCAGCAGAATACTCCGCAAGCCCCTCGTCCTGCCAGGCGTTTTCGAACTGGTTGCTCCCCACCATGCCGTACCACCACTGGTGCGCCGTTTCGTGCGCCACCACGGCGGGTACGTCCGCCCGTTGCAACGCCGAAGAGATCATGGCAAGCCCCGAGTACTCCATGCCGCCGTAGGGGAAGTCCGTCTCCGCCACCACATAGCGGGGATAACCGTAGTCCCCGAACGTGCGGGAGAAATAGGCGAGCGAATCGGTTGCGGCTTTGAGCGTCGTTTCGGGCGCGGGATCGGAGGAGTACCAATACTCCACCGCCGTTCCGCCCGTTTCCGCCGTGAGGAGTTTCAGCTCTTTCCCGAACACGAACGCGACGTCCCGCACCCCCTCCGCCGTGACGGAGACCGTCTGCTTTTCGCCCTCGGTCAAGGAGGCGCCCACGCCGTTATGCGCCACGCGGTATTCTGCGGGAAGCGTTAAAGAAACGGTGTAGTCGGCGCAGTCGGTCACAAACGGATCGCCGTTGCAAGAGTAAACGTATTCCTTGAAACCGCTTTCGCCGAAGCTGCACAGCACGGGATAAAAGTGGGACAGGTTTACGGTTTTACGCCCCACGCCGAGGCGGTGGTTGACGTTTGCGAGCGTGGTGGTGAACGCGATCGAAAGCTCTGCGCTCTCCCCGGGATAGAGCGGCTCGTTTAAGGAGACGGAGAGAATGTTTTCGTCCTCGCCGCACACCGTGAACCCCGCCGCCCCCTCTACCTCCGAGATCTCGATGCCGCCGTAGCTCGAACCCGCATAGTAGGCGGAAGATTTATACAGTGCGGAGACGGGGGAATATTCCGCCCCCTCGCGGTAAGCGTTCGCCCAAAGCTCGAACGAAAGCGAATCGAGCTTGTTTTCCGTGGGGTTGGGGATGGAGACGTCCATTTCGGCGACCAATTTATTCTCTTCGGGGAAGTACTCCCCGCGGATGTCGTAGCGGGCGGAACTCTCCGCTTTTTTGCAGGCGGACAGCCCCATCGCGCCGAATACGAGCGCCGCCCCCGCCGCAAGACAAAGCAATTTGCGCATAAAAAACCTCCCGAGGCAATTCCCTCGGGATAGTGTATGTGAATAGGATACGGGATAGAACAGATGCGCCGCCGCGTTTTCGGGGAAAACGCGGCGGCCTTTCCGCGCGGACCGCCGCTTTCTCCGCGCGGGAAACGCTTGAAATTTTCGGGAACCTGTGCTATAATCATTTTGCAGGCATTGCAAAGAGAGGAAAGACCGTGAATAAGTATATGAAGATCGCCTACGGCGAAGCGCTCCAAAACATAACCAAAAAAGAGGGCGGGCCGTTCGGCGCAGTGATCGTAAAGGACAACAAAGTGATCGCGCGGGCGCACAATCAGGTTTTGCTCCGCGGCGATCCCACCGCCCACGCCGAAGTGATGGCGATACGCAAGGCGTGCAAAAAACTCAAAACCGTCCATTTGGAAGGGTGCGATCTGTACGCGACTTCCAAACCTTGCCCGATGTGCAAGGGAGCGATCCAATGGAGCAACATCAAGACCGTATATTTTTCGGGCGGCTACGACGAGACCGCGCAGATGGACTTCGGGGACAGGGAATTTGACGAAGATTTCCAAAAAACGGAGGACGGCTGGCGGCAGATCGACAGGGAATGTTTCGGCAAGATCGGCAACGCTTTTGCCGACATGGAGGAACATATTCACTACTGACGAAGAGGGTGATTCCGGATCGGGGGAAAAAGTTTTGCTTTTCCCCTATCTTTTTTGCCTTTCCCTCTTGATTTTTTCCGAAAAAGCTGTATAATGAAAAGAGGCGGGCTTGTTCGGAAAGGACAGAAAGTGCCTGCAATTTACATTTCAAGGGGAACAATATGAGTATTTCCGCAAAGAATATCCGCAACATCGCCATCGTCGGCCATGGCGGCGAGGGCAAGACGACGCTTATGGAAGCGATCCTTTTCAACGGCGGCGTGATCGAGCGCATGGGCAAGACCGATAACGGCACCACCGTTTCCGACTATGACGAACAGGAGATCGCAAGAAAAACTTCCATCTCCCTCTCCGTGGCAAATCTGACGTGGAAAGACGTCAAGATCAACCTTCTCGACGTACCCGGCTTCTACGACTTCGAAGGGGAATTTGTCTCCGCAATGCGCGCGGCAGGTTCCGCACTCGTGGTGGTCGGCCCGGGCGGCTCGGTCACGGTCGGCACGGAAAAGGCCCTCGACCAGTGCCTCAAACTCAAAAAGCCCTCCATTGTGTTCGTCAACGGCATGGATAAGGAAAATGCGGACTACCCCGGCACCGTCCGCGCGCTCCAAGAGCGCTATAAGGGCAAGATCGCGCCCGTGCAAATCCCCATGATGGACGGGAACAAGATGATCGGTTACATCGACGTGATCTCGGGAGAGGCGTTCAAGTTCGGCGCGAGCGGCGTGGAAAAGACGGCGGTACCCGCCGCCTATGAGGCGCAGCTGACCGAGATGCAGTCCGTATTGCAAGAGGCCGCCGCCGAGAACGACGAAGAACTCCTCGAAAAGTATTTCGAAGAGGGTGCGCTCTCTCCCGAAGAGACCGCGCTCGGGCTCCGCAAGGGCATCCACTCCATCAGCGTGATCCCCGTGCTTGCGGGCAGCGCGCTCCTCAATAAGGGCGTGATCAACCTCATGAACGCGCTCGTGGAATATCTGCCGCAGGCGGCGGAACGCGCGGGACTTTCCGCGACCGACCTCAAAACCGAGAAAGAGATCTCCGTGGCTTGCGAGGAGAACGCTCCGTTCGCGGCGCAGGTGTTTAAGACCGCCGTGGACCCCTTTGTGGGCAAACTTAACTACTTGCGCGTCTGCCGCGGCGTTCTCCGCTCCGGCATGACCGTATATAATCCCAATACCGATACCGAAGAGCGCATCAACGCCATCTATCTTCTCGTCGGAAAAAAGCAGGTCCCCGTTACGGAACTCGCCGCGGGCGACATCGGCGCGGTGAACAAGCTGAGCAACACGGGAACGGGCGACACGCTGTGCGACCCCGCCACTCCGCTCCGTTTCGAACCCATCCACTTCCCCGAACCCGTGCTTGCGATGGCGGTCTCCGCCACCGTGCGCGGCACCGAGGATAAGGTGTTCGGCGGGCTTCACCGCCTTGCCGAAGAGGACAAGAGCTTTCAGGTGCGCAAGAACGTGGAGACGGGCGAAACGCTCGCCTGCGGACAGGGCGAAGTACAGCTTGAAATCATCAAGCGCAAACTCAAAGCCAAATTCGGCGCGGACGCAGAGTTCTCCACCCCCACCGTTGCCTACCGCGAGACCGTAACGGGAAGGGCGGAAGCCGAAGGCAAGCACAAGAAGCAGTCGGGCGGCGCGGGACAGTTCGGCGTCGTCAACATCCGCTTCGAGCCGGGCGCCGCGGACGGTGTGTTCGAATTTGTCGACGCGACCATCGGCGGTTCGGTCCCCAAACAGTTCATTCCCGCCGTCGAGAAAGGTCTCCGCGAAGCCATCCAGAAAGGCGTGCTTGCGGGCTATCCCATGGTCAACCTCAAAGCGACGCTGTTCGACGGCAAGTCGCACCCCGTAGACAGTAAGGAAGTTGCGTTCGTTTCGGCGGCGAAACTCTCCTACGACGACGGCATCCGCCGCGCGCGGCCCGTGATCCTCGAACCCGTCTGCTCGATGAAGATCACCGTTCCCGAACAGTACGTCGGCGACATCATGGGCGATCTCAACAAGCGCCGCGGCCGTATCATCGGCATGGACACCGTGGAGGGCTTGCAGGTCATCACCGCGGAGGCCCCCGAGGGCGAGATCCTCACCTATGCGACGTCCCTCCGCTCCATGACGCAGGGACGGGGTAAATTCTCACAGGAATTTGCCCGCTACGAACAGGCGCCCGACACCGTGATCCAGGCAGTCATCAAAGCGCAGCAAAACTAAAAGAAGCGAAACCGTCTCCCGATCGGGAGACGGTTTTTTAGAATGGTCTATCGGGAGAAAGAAAAATGAAATGGTTCAAAGCGGTTGCGAGCGTTTTAGCGGCCCTCCTGCTTCCCCTTGCGGCGTCGTGCGAGACCGAGCCTGCCCACCGCCACGCCTATGAATGGAAACGCTCCGAAACGCAACACTGGCTCGAATGCGCATGCGGCTCACAGACGGACTTCGGAGATCACACGGGCGGCGTATGCGGAGACTGCGCCGTGTTCCGCACTCTCTCGTTCGGCTCCACCGAGGGAATCGACGCCGCCCATGCCGACTTTGCGCGGGAGGCGAATGGCTGGTTTTCGGCAAAGGGCGCGGAGCTGGGCTTTACCTATGACTTTATGGGGAACGACTACGCCGCGCTCAACGACGAGACGCTCGAAAATTACGACCTTGTGCTGTTTCTCAACGACAGGCCGCACGTGAAAGAACAGCAGGACGCGTTCCAAAGATTTATGGAGGCGGGCGGCGCGTGGATCGGCTTCCATGCCGCGGCATTTTCGATGGTGGAAGAGGCGGACAAGGACAAGGAAGGAAGCGACTATTGGCGATGGTACCAGGACGATTTCCTCGGATGCGGCAACTATAAAAACAACACGTGGAACCCCACCGCGGAGCCGCTCACCGTGGAGACGCATGAGCATCCCGCTACCGCGAATTTGCCCGACGTGTTCCTCTCCGCCCCCTGCGAGTGGTACGGGTGGGAGAGCGACCTCTTCCAAAACCCCGACATTACGGTTTTGCTCACCCTCAACCCCACGCGGGAAAATCCTGCGGGCGACAATCCGAATAAGGACTGGGAGATCTGGTACGACGGGCATTACCCCATCGCGTGGGCGAACAACCATTACAAGATGCTCTACACGAACATGGGACACAATCTGCAAAGTTATAACGATTTCGAAAAACAGTCCGAGACCTTTTCGAGCGAGGAGCAATGCACGTTCCTGCTCGACGCGATGTTCGGTTTGACCGAATAAAAACGGTTTTTTAGCCGCCCCCGAACAAAGTTCGGGGGCGGCTGTCAATTTCTTCCGACGGGGAAATTCCCCGAAACCGCTTTACAAAACGCAAAATTTGTTGTATTCTTGTCATAGGAGGTTTGTCATGGGAAAGAAAACCGAAAAAAGCCTTACCGTCTATGAAAAACAGGCGGGCGAGAGCGCTCAGACAAACGGAAAACTCACCATTTACGAATACGAACAAAAATATGTCAAACGGCAGAATGTGCGGGGGGCGAAGTTCCTGCTCCGCCTGCTTGCCGCCGTGATCGGCGTGTTTTTGTTTGCCGTGCTTGCCTTGATCTCCCTCGACGTGTATAAGATCAACGAATACGTCGGCTACGGCGTGGCGGGCGTTTGCCTTCTTCTCTACATCTTCGTATTCATCGTCCCTCTCTGCAAGATCATGAAGTCGGACTATTTCATCACTAACGTCAACGGCTTCACCGCGCGGGAGGCGCAACGGCACAACAGGAAGCTCCGCCACGACATCGCGGACAAGATCATCGACCTCACCGCAAAAGTGGAGGGCGTGGGCTGGTACGACTCGCAGGTCGTGGGAAAGCTCGCTGTCGCCTCCAAAACGGGGGACGAGGAGGGCTTGCGCAAGTGTCTCACCGAACTTTACGAGGGGTCGGTAAAGAGATCGGCAAAAGATCTGATCTTCAAAAGTTCCTTAAAGAGCGCCACCTATTCTATGGTATCGCAGGCGGCGCGGGTGGACGCGGCGCTCATCGTCGTCGTCAATCTCCAACTCATCAAAGATCTGATTTTCCTCTACGGGTTCCGCCCCTCCGACGCAAAACTTATCAAAATCTTCGGCAGGGTGCTTACGAACTCTCTCACCGCTTACGGCCTCGGGAGCATGAATGTGGGCAACACCGTGGTAAAGACGATGGGCGAAGCCGTGCGGGACATCCCGATTTTGGGTTCCGCGATCGCCACCCTTGTGGACAGCTCCGTGCAGGGCCTTGTCAATGGCACGCTGACGACTGTGATCGGCTACCAGACCATCAAATATCTCAACAAGGAATATAAATTGCAGGATATTTTGGACGGCGTGGACGTGAGCGAAACGCCCGTGGAACTCGAACAGGCGTGCAGCGAACTCGAAACCCAGCTCAAAAAGAAAAAGAAATACGCCCCCGCGGTTTAAGAGATCATGGAAGCCGCCCGCGCTGAAAATCAGCGCGGGCGGCTTCTCTTTTTGAAAAATCTTACTAAAATGTCATGTCGAGCATAGTCGCCCTAAATTGTCATTTCGAGCTTGTCGCCCCGCGCGCCGTTCTGATTCTCTAAGCGCGGCACGAGGAGCGTCAGCGACGAAGTAGAAATCTCTACCTTTCCTAAATTGTCATTTCGAGCTTGTCGAGAAATCTCTACCTTATTCTTAACAATGTTGAGATTTCTCCACTCCGCTCATTGCATTCGCTACGGTCGAAATGACAATAGAAAGAACATGCGGGCGGTCGAAACGACAAATTAGAATGCGTTTAAGTCGAAACGACAATAGGCTTATAATGTCATGTCGACTAAGCGTAGCGCATGGAGACATCTCCACCTTATTCTTCCGATAGATCCCGCCATTCGGGATTGATCGTTTCTACAAGAGCCGCTTTTTTCTCATGCCGCCAACACTTTAATTGCTTCTCACGCTTGATTGCGTCCTCTATATTGCTCCACATTTCATAGTAAACAAGCATGTGTACACGATACCGCTTTGTAAAGCCCTCTATCAAATCGCTCTTATGTTCTGCAACGCGGCGGGCAAGATCGTTCGTCACACCGACGTAAAGCACATTCCGTCCTCGGTTTGCCATGATGTAGATATAGTAAATGTTCATGAGCAAATATAATATGGTTGAGATTTCTCCACTCCGCTCGCTTCGTTCGCTTCGGTACTTCGCCTGCGGCTCGTGCCGCCCTTCGACAAAATAGAACATGTGGGCGGGCGAAATGACAATAGAAAGAACGTGCGGGCGGGGAAATAAGCCCCCTTTTACCTCAACTCTGCGCCTAAATTGTGTTGCAGGTTGCCCACGATCTTGTTGAAGAAGCCGTCTACCGTTTCGGGCGAGAGCGGCTTTTCCGCTTTTTCGTCCGCTTCGAACGTGAGACGGAACGCCATGCTCTTTTTGTCCTGCCCGAGCTGTTTGCCGCGGTATACGTCGAACAGTTCGGCCTTTTTCACCGCCTTGCAGGCGCGCAGAATGCAGGCCTCCATCTCCGCGCAAGTCACTTTTTCGTCCACCACCACGGCAAGATCGCGCTGAACGCTCTCGAACTTGGGCAAATTGCGGAACGTCATGTCCTTTGCAAACCGTTTGGAGAGCGCGGCGTAGTTCAGCTCGCCGAGGTAAACCTTTCTCTCCAAAGCCAACCCGTTTGCGATCTCGGGGTGCAGTTCGCCCAAAACGCCCACTTCTTTTTCGCCCAGTTTCACGGCCGCCGTGATCCCCGGGTGCAGATAGGGGCGCTCCCCTTTTTCAAACGTGATCTTTACGTCGAACGCCTCCGCGAGCGCTTCCACAGCCCCTTTGAGGTCGAAGAAATCGCCCTCGCCCCAAAGCCCGAACACGAGATGTTTGCGCTCTTCGGGAAGCGTTTTGAGCGGCAATTCTTCACACAGGTATACATTTGCAAGTTCAAAGAGCCGCCCCGTATAGTTGCCGCGGCGCACGTTGCGCACCACGTTCTGCAACATGCTCGGCATGAGGAAAGTCCGCATTATGGAGAGGTCCTCGCTGATGGGATTGAGGATCCTGATCGCGTTCCGCTCGGGCGCGTCCGCGGGCAGGCGGAAGAGATCGAATTCTTTGGGAGAATAGAACGAGTAGTTGCACGCCTCGGAGAAGCCTTGCCCTTGCAGGGTGCGCTTTGTCTTGCGCTCCTGCACCTGCGCGGGCGTTCTGCCGCCGTGGGTGACGGTGGCGTTTTCCAAAAAGGTGGGTGTGATGTGTTCGTAACCGTACATGCGGATGACTTCTTCGGCAAGATCGGGATAGCCGTCTATATCGTCCCGCCAGAGGGGTACGACGGCTGAGAACTCCTCTCCCCTTTCGTCGATCTTGAAGAAGAGCCGCCGTAAAATTTCGTTGACTTCCTCTTTCGGCACATGGATGCCGAGTACCTTGTCGATGGCGGCGTAGGAAGTGCGGATGACCTTTTCCGTCATGGGAACGGAGAGAACGTCCGCGCCGTATTCGGTGGGCGTGCCGCAACCGAGTGCCTGCACGAGGTGGAGGGCGCGCGCCATGCCGATCGCGGGCGTATAGAGCGGGTCTACCCCCTTTTCAAAGCGCGCGGAGGAATCGCTCCTCTGCCCGAGCGCGCGGGAAGTTTTCCGCACACTGTCGCGCGCAAAGCTCGCCGCTTCGAAGAAAACCTCGCACGTGTCGTTTTTGATTTCGCTGTTGAGGCCGCCCATGATCCCCGCGAGGGCGACTGGGCGCTCCCCGTCGCAGATGAGCAGGTTCTCGGGGCGCAGGGAGAACTCCTTTTCGTCGAGGGTGACGATCTTTTCCCCCTCCTCGGCACAGCGGACGACGATCTTACCGCCGCGCAAAAATCTTCTGTCGAACGCGTGCATCGGCTGGCCCATTTCGAGCAGGACGTAGTTGGTAATATCCACGATGTTGTTCACCGAGCGAAGCCCCATGAGCGCGAGACGGCGGCGGAGCAAGCGCGGCGAAACGCCGATCTTCACATCCTTGACAAAGTGTCCGATGTAGCGCGGGCAGAGCTTGGGCTCTTCCACTTCCACGGGGACTATAACGTCCGTTTTTTCGCATACGTAAGAAGTTTCGGGCGCTTTGAGCGGCAATTTGCAGACGGCCGCAACCTCGCGGGCAAGCCCGAAAATACTCTGGCAGTCGGGACGGTTCGCCGTCACCGCGATGTCGAAAATCCAGTCGTCGATGCCGACAACGGGACGGATGTCCGCGCCGAGAGGGGTATCTTTGTCGAGAATGAGAATGCCGTTCACTTCGGCTCCCTCATAAAAATCGTCGCCGATCCCCAGCTCCTCGCCCGAGCAGAACATACCCTCGCTCGTGACCCCGCGGAGTTTGCCCGTCTTGATTTTTTGCACGCCGCCCTCGTGTTTGACGGTCGCGCCGTCCAGAGCGACGGGGACGACCGCCCCCTCGAACACGTTTGTTGCGGCGGTGACGATCTGCTTTTTATCCTTTTCCCCGCAATCTACATCGCAGACGGTGAGCCTGTCCGCGTCGGGGTGCTTTTCGCATTTTACGATCTTCCCCGTATAAACCCCCGTCACATCCTTGCCGAGGTAGGTGAGTTCTTCCACTTCGAACCCGCAGGAGAAGAGCTTATCTTTGAGTTCCTCTGCGGGCAGATCGATGTTGACATATTCTTTTAACCAGCTGTACGGTAATAACATCTCCTCTTCCTCCTCAGTCCTTGAATTGTTCCAAAAAACGGGTATCGTTTTCCGTGAGCAGTTTGATGTTGCCCAAACCGTATTTGAGCATGGCGATACGCTCGATGCCCATGCCGAACGCAAAGCCCGAGTATACGTCGGGGTCTACACCGCAGTTTTCCAGCACGCGGCGGTTGACCATGCCCGCGCCCAGAACTTCGATCCAGCCCGTCCCCTTGCAGAGGGAACAACCCTTTCCCCCGCAGGCGGCGCAACTCACGTCTACCTCCACGGACGGCTCCGTGAACGGGAAATAGCTCGGGCGGAGCCGCGTTTTGCTCGTCTCCGAGAACATCTTTTTCGCAAATTCGTCGAGCATGCCTTGAAGATCGCACAGCGTGATCCCCTTGTCTACCACAAGGCCCTCCATCTGGTGGAACATGGGAGAATGGGTGGCGTCGTCGTCCGAGCGGAACACTCTGCCCGGCGAAAGAATTTTGATGGGCGGCTTCTTTTGCTCCATCACGCGGATCTGCCCCGCGCTCGTCTGCGTGCGCAGAAGAAATTCCCCCGTGAGGTAGAACGTATCCTGCATGTCCCGCGCGGGATGATCGGCGGGCGTGTTGAGCGCGGTAAAGTTGTAATATTCGCTCTCGATCTCGGGGCCTTCGAACACCTCGAACCCCATCCCCGCGAACAGATCGATGAGCTGATCCTTGACCCGCGTGACGGGATGGAGCGCCCCCGCAACATGGCGGCGCCCCGGCATGGTGACGTCGACCTCCTCGCCTGCGAGCTTTTTTTCCAGCTCCTTCTTTTTGAGCTTTTCTTCGAGCGCGGCGAACTTTTCTTCGAGCGCCTCCCTGAGCGCGTTCACTTTTTTGCCGAACGCGGGACGCGCTTCCGCGGCGATCTCTTTCATGCTTTTCAGAAGCGCCGTCACCTTGCCCGCACGCCCCAAAAATTTCATTTTGACTTCGTAGAGGGCGCGGCTGTCCTCCGCCGCTTCCGCCTCTTCGGTCGCTTCCCGCAACAGATCCTGCTCCATGAATTTCACCTCTTCAAACTTTTTTTCAAAAAAATACGCCTGTCAACCTTTTTCGGTTGACAGGGCGTGACAATGACGCGGTACCACCTGTCTTTGCGCGCCCGAAAGCGAACGCGCCTCGTTTTCCCTTGACGCGGGATACGGCTCCGCTTAAAGTTCCGTTCGGCGGAGCGGCTCGCGGGGGAATACCGCACGCCTCTCTTCAAAGCCCCTCCCAGCCGCGGGGGCCTCTCTCTGGCAAGAAAGTTTGCGTGCGTCTCTTCCGCTTCAACGCCTTTTTTGTATTATAAGCAACTTTTAAGGCAATGTCAAACGATTTTGCCCGCGATTATTCCATTCTGATACGGCGGAGAAGAGAGGCGTTGCCGACCGCCCTGCCGCCGCCGAGGACCACCGACATCTGCGGATCGCCCGAGATATGCGCCTCCATCTGCAACTTTTCCGCGACGTAATCGGCAAGCCCCGCAAGCCCTGCGACGCCGCCCGAGAGATAGACCCCGTTTTTGCCCACCGCCGCGGAGACCTCCGCGGGCAACTTTTTGAGGACCATTTCCGCATATTCCACGATTTTATCGATATAGACGCGCACGGGGAACCCGATGTCCCCCGAGGAGACGGAGACGGAGCGCGGCTTGCCCGTTGTGATGTCCCGCCCGTTGATGATGGTACTCTGGTTGTCGTCCTCGATGAGGCTTCCCACGGTATTTTTGAGTTTTTCGCTCGTGAGCGAGCCGATCTTCAAGTTGAATTTATCCGCGATGTGGTCGATGATATGGATGTCCATATTGTTCCCGCCGACGTTCATGGAAATGCCTGCGATGATGCCGTCGAGGGAAAACGTTGCGATCGATGTGACGCCCGCGCCGATGTCGATCGCAAACACGGGGTTGCTTTCGCTCAGCGGAACGTCCTGCCCGAGCGCGCTCAAAAAAGGCGTTTCGGCGAAGTTCACGCGGGAAATGCCCGCCGATTTCGCAACACGGTATATCTTTTCGCGGGATTCGGGCTTGAAGCCGCAGGGGACGCAGAAGAGCGCTTCGACCGAGAGCGCGCGGCCCGCCGCCTTTCTCAAAAAGTATTCGAGAAGCGCCGCGGCAAGTTTTTCCGACACGATCTCCCCCTCGTAAACGGGGAAGCAGACGTCCGTCTGGTCGGCGGTCTTGCCGAGCAGGCGCTTTGCGTCGTTGCCGTAGGCGCGGATCTCGCCCGTATCTTTCTGCACGGTGATGCAGGTCGCCTCCGCCAGCACGATGCCGCTGCCGAGGCGGTAGATCTTTGTGACCGATGTTCCGAAATCGATTGCAAGTTTTAACATAAGCGTACTTCCTTCAAAAATGCGCCAACGGTCTCCACGGGGAGGCCGATGACGTTGGTATAACTTCCTTGATAGCTCTCCGCGAGCGCGCCGTCCTGTATGCCGTATGCGCCCGCCTTATCGAGCGGGGAACCGCTTTCCACATACCGCGCGATGAACTCCTCGCTCAGGGGATAAAAGGTGACTTTCGTCTCGACGGTTTCTTTCAAAAGGACGCCCCGTCCCGTGAGGCACACCCCCGTAAAAACGGAGTGCGTTTTTCCGCGCAGAGCGCGGAGCATGCGCTTTGCGTCCTCCCCGTCTTTCGGCTTGCCCAAAATTTCGCCGCCGAGACTGACGACGGTGTCCGCCCCGAGAACGTAAGCGCCGGGAAAGCGCGCCGCCACCTCCGCCGCCTTGCCGCAGGCAAAGCAGAGCGCGGTGTCTTTCGCAGACAGCCCCTCCGCAGCCTCTTCGAAGCGCGAGGGGATCACCTCGAACGGGATATGAAACCCCGCGAGCAGTTCCTTTCTTCTCGGAGAATTGCTCGCCAATATCAGCCGCATTACAGAATTTCCAGATTTTTCTTGAATGTGCGCTTAAATTCGGGGTTGGCTTTCGCCGCCTGCGCAAGTTCCAGAGTCGCGTCGCCCGCAAGCTCCGTTTTCATGATGACGGAATCGCCCAGCACATCGCAGTTGACCCCCGTCACCATGCCCATGCCCGTGCGGTCCAAACTCTCCGCAATGCGGAGCAGAACGCCGAGTTTTCTCACCACGTCGAGATCCTCGTCGGTAACGATGTCCTTATACCGCGCCCAATCTGCGGGGAGCAGGTCCTCCTTGCGGTGGCACCCCGCCACAAACGCGGCGAGAACGATCTCGCGGTGGGTAACGCCGTAGATCGCGGAATTGAGAATCATATAACGGCTGTGCTTTTGGTTGTTGTAATAGCGCACGCACAGGCCGCAATCGTGCAGGCTCGCCGCCACTTTGAGAACTTTGAGATAAATGCGCGGGAACTTGTGCAACACGCGGAGCTGTTTGAATAGCTGGATCGAAAGATGCACCACATGCTCCACATGCTTCTCGTTGCAATGATAGTATTTGACGAGCGTATTCAAAGAATAGCCGAGAACGTCGGAAAGCGGGCGCTCCTCCGTCATGGGGACCGCCTGGTTGAACATGATGCCCTCGCGCAGTCCGCAACCGCTGATCTGGAAAGAATCGACATGCAGATAGTCGGTAAACGCCTTGATGATGGCGAGCGCGGCGGGCATGATGTCCGCGCGGGCGGGCGAAAGGCCGCGGATACGTTTGCGCTTTTCCACGTCCAAAACGCGCACCATTTCGTAAACGGAACGGAAATCCTCCACCGCGAACGTGTAGTTATGCACGATGTTGAGCGGGTATTTGCGCACCATGCGGTTCATTTTATAGAGGTTGCGGAAAGAGCCGCCGACCCCGATCATCTGCACGTCGGGATCGACGTCCGCGAGCCACTCGATCTTTTTGAATTGCTCGGTAAAGAACTCTTCGATCTTCGCCGTCTGCTCCTCGGGAGAGACGCCCTCCTCCGAAAAGAGGTCGGTGAGCGTGACCGCGCCGAACGGCAGGGTGACGTACTGCAAAATGCAACGGCGGTTGTAGTAGACGATCTTCGAACTGCCGCCGCCGATTTCGAGAATGATGCCTTTCGGCACGTCCATCGAGTTGATGACGCCGCGGTAGACGAGCGTCGCCTCCTCTTCTTCGGAAAGTACGGTCATCCTGAGCCCGCACGTCGCCTGTATTTCGTCGAGGAAAGAGCGCTGGTTTTTTGCACGGCGGACCGCCGCGGTCGCAACCGCGATGATGCGCTCCACGCCCGACGCCTCGCAGAGGCGTTTGAACATTTTTAAGGTTTTGATGGTTTCCGCCACGCGCTGCGGCTTCAAAAAGCCGTCCCTGTCCATATCTTGTCCCAGACGAACGCTCTCTTTCAGTTCGTCCTCGACCATGAAATAACCCTCCGCAAAGAGATTGACGATGACAAGGCGCGCGGAGTTGGAACCCAAATCGATGATCCCTATTTTACTCATTTTTTTCGTCCTCAAACCTGCTGATGAATTTTATCGGACCCTTTTGAGAGCAAACACAGCAATCTGCCCATAATACTCTATGTTGCTATTTTAGCACAGGAAAGAGGGTTTGTCCATACCCTTTTTGAAAAATTTTTGCTGATACGGAAACTTTTTTTCAGTTTTTTTGCTTGCCGCGGAGCGCCGCCGTAAACGGAACGGCGGAGAGAAGAACGAGAAAGAGTCCGAAGCCCTTTCTGAGCAGTTTTGCAGGCAAAAAAACGGCGCAGACAGCGCCGAGCGCCGAAAAGACGAGCGCGGGGACAATGAGTTGCCACAGCCCCTCCTTTACGAGCAGACCGTTCTTCGCGTGTACCCCAAGCGCGAGGACGGACATGGGCAGAAAGGAGAGGAGATTGACCCCCTGCGCAACCCCCTGCGGCATGCCGAGCGCGAGAGTGAGAAGCGGGATGAGCAACGTGCCGCCGCCCATGCCCATTCCGCCGAGGACCCCGCCGAGGATCCCGCACAAAAAGAGGAGATAAAAGGACATTACAGAAGCATCCTCCAACCCGCAAGCAACATGAGCGCGGCGAACACGGCGGTGACGAGGCGCACGGGGAGAACGCCCAACAGTTTTGCTCCGAGGTACCCTCCCGCCGCCACGCCGAGCGCAACGGGGACAAGGATGCGCATGGGGGTAAAGCCGAAGATGAGATAGACGATCCCGCTCACCGCCGAGGCGGGCAAGATGACGGAGATCGCCGTGGCGTGCGCCCGTTTTGCGGGAAGCCCGCCCGCTTGCAGAAGCGGAACGGCGAGCATTCCGCCTCCCCCGCCCAAAAGCCCGTTGGCGGCTCCCACCAAAGCCCCGCCGAAAAACCGCATGCCCGTATTTGCCCGTTTCATCCTCTCTCACCTCTCCGTTATAACAATTAGAATGCGGCATTTCAAAATTTTTTCTCATTTTTTTCCGCGATTGCCCGCATAATTGCTTGCCATGCGGGAAGTTTTAAGCTAAAATAGAACCATACTGCGCTAAGAATTAGTTGCGGGCGCGTGCGCGCGTTGTTTTGCGCGCAAACCGCTCAAAAAAAACAAAAGGTGTTATATGGCAAAATTCTTTGAAAACGGAAAATGGAAAAAAAGGACGCTGACGGCGCTTTCCCTCGCGCTCGCGGCTACGGTATCGCTCGGGGCGTTCTCCGCCTGCGCGACGAAGCCGGAAGAGGAAGAGAGCGAAAGCAAGGTCGCCCCTCCCGACACACAGCTCATCAAGAACGGAAACTTCGAATTCTATTCGGACAAGCTCGTGGATCCCGACGACAACGGCAAGCCCCTCGGCAAGTACAACATCATCTCTACGCCCGACAGCTGGTCGTTTACCTCCGGTTCCCCCTCTTCGAATACGAAATCGGGTGTTATCGATACCAAAGACTGGGATTACTTCACAAAGACGGGCGGCTACAACTTTAAGACTTTCACGAAAGGCGAGGGGGACGACGCAGAGGAAGTGACTACTTTCGAAACGATCGCCGAAGCCTACGCCCACTGGGAGGACGAAAACGTCTCCGCATACGACCGCCTGAAATTCCTCGACCTCTTCGACGATGAGATCGACGACCTCTCCTCCACCTCCGACGAGGCGAAGATGTTCGCAAAATACAGCTACTCCGTCGACTTTGAAGATGTGGAAAAGATCAACGAAGAAGTAAAACTCGGCACGAGCGGCAACATCTTTGAACTGCACGCGGGCGCGACCGCGGACGACGAGGACAATACGAGCGTTCTCATGATCCACAACCAGCGCACGGCGGACGACGGGGTGCGCGGCACGGCGCAATATTACACGTCGAGCACGACCGTGACCCTCTCCGCGGGAACGGCGGCGGAGATCTCCCTCTGGGTGCGTACCGACGCGCTCTACCACTACAAAGACACCGAACTCACCCAGCGCGGCGGCGCCTACATCGGCGTGACCAACACCGTGGGCGGAAGCACGCTCGACCAGATGCAGATCTACAACATCAACACGGACGGACAGTGGCGCCAATACCACCTTTATGTGCGCGCAAGCACCTTTGCCACCAGCACTTTCCGCATCGTTTTAGGTTTGGGACAGGGTTCCTCCGACGATAAGTATTACGCCGTGGACGGCTATGCGTTCTTCGACGACGTGGACTGCAAGCTCATCTCGCAGACCGACTACGACAAGGCGATCCGCCAAGACGAGGGCGAGGGCGATCTGAAAACAGGCGTACTCGAATGCACCGTCGATTCCCTCAAAGCCGACAAACAATTCGACTCCGACAAATATTCCTACGATACCTATCAGACTTTTGCGCTCGACCTCTATGCGCCGAGCGACGATCCTACGATCGTTGAAGAGTTGCTCGGGAACGTCTCCGCAGATCTCACCGTAGACAGGGACACCCCAACCTATACCTCCGAGAAGATCGACTCCTCTCTCGGCAAGAGCGCCGACGACTTTGCCAAACTTACCACGCTCGGCGAAATCAAAGGTTCCTCCAACAAATACCTCAAAAACGTCTTTACCAACGACTTTGACAACAAATTCCCGTTCGGCGGGGACGAGAGCAAGGTTATCATGCTCATGTCCGCGAACGGCGCGGCTTACACCGCCACGCTCTCCATGCCCGAAAACGTGGATCCCGAAACAGGCAAGAGTTTGTTCAAGCTCGATCCCGACACCCGCATCCTCGTCTCTTTCTTCGTGAAGACGAGCGCGATCCAGAGCGGGCTTACGGGTGCGAGCGCCGCGGTGGTAGACGGAACCAGCAAGGAACCCGTCTACATCTCCCCCTTTGATTCCACCACTCTTGCGGCCGTGGACATCGACTCCAAGAGCGAAGACGAGAACCTGAAAGACATCTATAAGGGCTGGACGCAGTGCTTCTTCTTCATCGAGAACGACACCGAAACGGAAAAGACTTTCTCCATCGAACTCTCCTACGGTCCCACGACCATTACAGGCACGAACAAGTTCAGCTACGGCGAGGGCTACGCCGCGTTCGCGGGCTTCGAGATCAAAACGTTGACCAAGACCGAGTACGGCTACGCCTCCACGGGCGACCGCGCCAAGAAAGTTTCTCTCACGGGCGAAGCGGGCGCAAGCAAGACGTTTGACTCCGTGGCCGCCGTCGACGAAGAAATTCTGAAAACCGGCCCCGCCCAACCCGTAAATTTCCGCGGCGTTCTCGGCGGCAGTGATTTTGTGCAAAACGGCGGCGCCGATAATGTGAAGCCCGAAAACATATATGCGGGTCTTTTGAGTTCCAAGTATGCCAAAGACTATTTCGACAGCAACGAGGCATGGAAGACCGCTCTCGGCGGCGCGGCGGGTTCTCCCGCAAACGCGGACGAATGGTGGACGAACCTCTTCGGCAGTTCCCGCCAGCCCCTCGTGATCATCAACGGCGAAGAAGCGGCTTACGGATATTATGCCAAGACCGAAACGGTTTCCGCCTCCTCCTACCGCAGGATCTCCATTCCCGTCAAGGCGTCCGCCGGCGCGAAAGTGAACCTCTATCTCATCGATACGACGGCGGAAGAGACGGGGACCATGCTCAAACCCGACCTGCCCGCCTATACCTATTGGTATGACGACGAGGGCAATATCGTCAACGAGGACGAGGAAGTCCTCTTCGAGCTGCAACCCAACGGTCTCTATAAGAAAGCGGAAGAGGACGACGGCAAGCTCTATGCCAACCTCTATAACTACGACACGGACGACGAAGGAAATCTCGTGACCAAAGACGGTACGATCGCGTTCTTCTATCAAGCGGAAGAAAAGCAGTTCTATGCGTACCGCGACGAGGACAGCAAGACGGGCGCGTATACCTACCGCACTCCCGTGACCAACCTCCCCGCGACCGATCTCCATTACGACTACTCCGAGGAGAGCAAACTCCCTGAAGCGCGCATGGAACTCACGGGAACGGGCGAATGGATCACCGCAAGTTTCTATCTCCACACGGGGAACGAAGCAAAGACCTACCGCCTCGAAGTTTGGAGCGGAAGCCGCGACGGGGAAACCAAAAACGGAGCGGGCAGCTATGTGTTCTGCGGAAGCTACGTTTCGGCAGACGCTTCTACCGATTTCGAAACGAACCGCGACGCGGCGGTAGCCGAAATCAAAGAAACGCTCAATAAGGACCGCGAGGAGAAAGATTACCTCGGCAAGAAAGATCCCCTGCCCGCGGACTATGAGAACGCAGGTTACTACACGTTCACGTTCTTCGACTCCGCCGACTATCTCCGTTACGACGAGACGACGGACGAGGAGGGCCTCGGCGATCCTTACTACTCCTACCTGCAATCCTCCAACGAGGAACAGCTCGTATGGCTCCGTTACGATCAAGAGGCGCAGAAAGGGCTGTATGCGCAGTCCACTTTCTACCTCGACTATTCCGCTTCCGACGTTACGGTGGAGCGCGAATATCCCGAACAGAACAATCCCGATACCGATCATGATCATACGGATGAAACGGGCGAGGAACCCATGAACATCTGGCTTCTCATCGCCTCGGGCAGCCTTGCGGTCGTGCTGTTGTTTGCGATCGGCGCCGTGATCGTCCGCCGCATCCTCAAAAACAGAAGCAAGCGCACGAGAGTGAAAGCGCCCAAAGACAAGCGCGTGAGACCGGCCAAGTCCAACCCCGCTCCCGAAGAACCCGACGGAGACAACGGTAGCCAGGAATAAAAATATGCGCAAATATAAAAACCCGACGAAAAAGTCGGGTTTTTTGTTGCAAAAAATGTCTGATTGTGGTATACTGGTAGAGAACTGAATCGTGCCACCGGGTGCGGTGAATGCAAAAAGCATTCCGATTTGCGTTGACAGGTCTTTGACCGAGAGGTCTCAGGTAAACGCAGACGGAATGCTTTTTTCAAAAAGGAGGGTAAGATGAACGTCATCAAGGACTTTTTCCGCAACGTGCGTCCGATCGAATACGTCATCTTTGCGTGTTCGGTCTGCGCGATCCTGCTCTCTTTCTTTCTCACCCGCAATACCGACTATCTGCAACTCACCGCCTCCCTCCTCGGCGCGGTCGCCCTCATCCTCATTGCAAAGGGACACGTGCTGGGACAGATCCTCTCCGTGGTGTTCTCCGTATTCTACGGGGTGATCTCCTACTTCTGCGGCTATTACGGCGAGATCATCACCTATCTCGGGATGTCCGCGCCCGTAGCCGTGCTTGCCGTCGTCTCGTGGCTGAAAAACCCTTTCCGGGGCAACAAGAACGAAGTGACCGTAAACCGCCTCTCGCTCAAAGAGTATCCCGTGATTTTGGCGGTCTCCCTCCTCGTCTCCGTCGCGTTCTTCTTCATTCTCCGCGCGCTCCATACCCCCAACCTTTGGTGGAGTACCGTCTCCGTTCTCACGAGTTGCACGGCGATGCTCCTCTGCGTAAGGAGAAGCCCCTATTATGCGTTCGCCTATTGCGCCAACGACCTCGTTCTCATTGTGCTTTGGTCGCTGATGTCCGCGGAGAATACGACGTACATCGCAATGGTCGTGTGCTTCGTCGTGTTTTTGGTGAACGACATTTACGGACTTATCAACTGGCTCCGTCTCCTGAGGCGGCAACAAAAACTGATACAGGAAGAACAAGGCGCATAAAAAACACCCCTTCCCGTCCGCGGGGAGGGGCTTATTTTATCTTTCTCAGTCCTTTGGGAAGATGGTTTTTGACCGTGCCGTTTACGCACTTGCCGAAGCCCAGAGGAAATTCCTCCACGCAGACGGCGCACCAACCGTTCGGAAGATCGGCGCGCAACGTTTCGCCGCGGAGATAGCGTTCGCTCTCCTCGCGCGAGAGGGACAGCTTGCGCTTTGCCCTCCCTCCCCAAGCCATTGCGAGCGCATGGGCGGGTTTGAAAATCTTTCCGTCAAATTCCCCGAGTTCCACGCCGAGGCGCAACAGGCTCACGCCCGAAAGATCGGGCATGCCCGCGGGAACGAGGTACATCCGCCCGTCTGCAAGCGTATGGAGCGTCCCCGTTAAGGGTTCTCCGAAAAAGTCCTCTCCAAAGGCGCGGAATGCCCGCTCCGCCGCACTGTTTTTAAGGACGGGAAAAAGTTTGACGGAACGGGGGCGGGTCCCCTCCTCAAATGAGGAATTTTTTTCGAGGAGGGCGCAGAAATGCCCCTCTCCGCGGAACGTGTGGGGATAGAGCTTCCGCTCTTTCACGAGCGAAAATTCCGGATGACGCTTTAAAAACTCTTCGATCTGCCACTCGTCCTCTTCCTCGGAAAAGGTGCAGGTGGAATAGAGCAGCCGCCCGCCGACCGCAACCGTCTCCGCGGCGCGGTCCAAAATTTCCTTTTGCCGCGCGGCGCACATGGCGACGTTCGCTTCGCTCCATTCGGGAATGGCATTCGGCTCCTTTTTGAACATCCCCTCGCCCGAGCAGGGCGCGTCGACCAAAACCAGATCGAAAAACGCGGGGAAGAGAGCGGCGAGGCTCTCGGGAGACGCGCTCGTAACGGCGCAATTTGTTATCCCCATGCGCTCGACGTTCTGCGAAAGCGCTTTCGCCCGCGCAAAGTTGATTTCGTTCGCAATGAGAATGCCCTCCCCTTTCATCTGCGCGGCGATTTGCGTCGTCTTCCCGCCCGGGGCGGCGCAGAGGTCGAGAACCCGCTCTTTGGGGCAACCCGCGGCAGGCACCCCCACCGTCATCGCAGACGGCTCCTGCAAATAATACAGCCCCGCAAAATGATAGACGTCCGCCCCCGGTTTTTCCTCTTCGATGTAAAAACCCGCGGTCTCCTCTCCGACTTCTTCCCCGAGCGGAAAGGGCGCGCGCGCCGCAAATTCCTCCGCGGAAATTTTCAGCGTGTTGACGCGCAGACCCTTATAGGGCGGTTTTTCGTAAGACGACAAAAAGGCAGGGAAATCGATCCCCGGCCTTTCTTTCATTCTTCTTAAAAATGCTTCGGGCAACTCCATGTGATCCCCCGCCGCCTTAGCTACGGCTTTCTATACCGTTTCGAGCGCCGCTTCCAACTGTTCGAGCGGGATGAACGCGGCCCCCGCCGTAATGGCGTTGCGGCAACGCTCTCCCCCCTCGCCGCGGGCAATGTACACATTGCACTCCGTGGGATGGGAAGTATACTGCCCGCCCGAATTGAAGATCGCCTCCACGAGTTTGCGGGAGACGGGAACGTCGTCCTCGATGTCCCGCGCGAAACAAAAGACCTTTCCTTCGAGCGAACCGCCCTTTTTGCGGCGGTGCATGTGTTTGTTCACATAGCGGTAGAACTCTTCGTGCGCCTTGATATGCTTCTCGCGCTCCTCTTCCCGCTCCGCGTAATAGGTTTTCAGCCCCTGCGAAGTGAGCGGACGGATCTTATATCCGGAGATCTTTCCCGCGCGCACGCCGTATTTTTCGGCAAGTCCCTGTACATCCGTCCCCTCCCGCGCGCACAGCCGCTCGCACACCCGCATGGTGGCGTAGGCGTCGTCTACGGCGCGGTGGGGCGTAAATTCCACCCCGAGTTCCTCCGCCATCGCCTGCAAACCGTACTGCCGCGTGAAGTTCTTCTCCGCGTTCATAAAGAAGAACTGCGTATCATGGAAGAGAAAGCGGAAAGACGGAAGCTTGTAGCGCTTCGTCTCCAAATTGAGATAGTTGACGTCGTTGATGGTGGCGTGTCCGCAAACGACGCTGTCCTCATCTTCGAGAAGAGCCTTTATGCGGGGATATTCCGTGGGAAACGTGGGGTATTTTTTGAAATCTTCGTATTCGTAGGGAAGCACAAGACCCTCATGTCCCTTGCGGTCCGTGAGGTGGAACTTCCCGCGCGGGTTCATGAGAATATCTTCCCGCGCGAGCAAATGAAAGTTTTCATCCGTGACGACGTACCCGAACGCGCACATTTTGGCAACGTTCTTGTATACGCACGCACACTCGATGTCGAAAAAAACAAACTTCATAAAAAGGGATTGGCGTGGAACTATTTTACCGTGATCTCTTTCGTGCCGCCCATGTAGGGCCACAACACTTCGGGGATCTCCACGCTGCCGTCGGCGCGGAGATGGTTCTCCACAAACGCGATGAGCATGCGCGGCGGCGCCACGACGGTGTTATTGAGGGTGTGCGCATATTCGCTCCCCTTTTCGGTTTTGTAGCGGATCCCGAGGCGCCGTGCCTGCGCGTCGGTGAGGTTGGAACAAGACCCCACCTCAAAATACTTCTTCTGGCGGGGAGACCATGCCTCCACGTCGCAACTGCGGTATTTGAGGTCGGCAAGGTCGCCCGAACAGCATTCGAGCTGGCGGACGGGGATCCCCATCGAGACGAACAGCTCCACCGTGTAATTCCACATCTTCTCGTACCACATGCAGCTGTCCTCGGGCTTGCAGATGACGATCATCTCCTGCTTCTCGAATTGGTGGATGCGGTAAATACCGCGCTCCTCTATGCCGTGCGCCCCCTTTTCCTTGCGGAAGCAGGGGGAATAGCTCGTGAGCGTTAAGGGCAACTTGCTCTCGTCGATGGTCTGGCCCATAAAGCGGCCGATCATGGAGTGTTCGCTCGTACCGATGAGGTAGAGGTCCTCTCCCTCGATCTTATACATCATGCCCTCCATCTCCTCGAAGCTCATGACCCCCGTTACGACGGAGGAGCGGATCATGAAAGGCGGGATGCAATAGGTAAAGCCCTTTCCGATCATAAAGTCGCGCGCATAGGAGAGAATGGCGGAATGCAGACGGGCGATATCCCCCGTGAGATAGTAAAAGCCCTGCCCGCTCGTGCGCCGCGCGCTGTCGATGTCGATCCCGTCTAACTTTTCGAGAATGTCGAGATGATAGGGTACCTCAAAACCGGGAACTTTCGGTTCCAGAAAGCGCTTGCGCTCCACGTTCTCGGAATCATCTTTGCCGATGGGCGTTTCGGGGGAGATGATGTTCGGGATCCGCATCATCACCTTTTTGAGCTGTTCCGAGACCTCGGGCTCCTCTTTTTCGATCTCGGCAAGGCGGGCGGCGTTTGCGCTCACCTGCGCCTTGATTGTTTCGGCCTCCTCCGTCTTTTTCTCCCGCATGAGCTGGCCGATCTGCTTGCTGAGCGCGTTGCGGGAAGCGCGGAGAAGATCTCCCTCCTGCTGCAAAGCGCGTTTTTTTGCGTCGAGGGCGAGCGCCTCGTCCACAAGGGGAAGTTTTTGGTCCTGAAATTTCTTTTTGATGTTCTCCCGCACCGAATCGGGATCGTTACGGATGAGATTGATGTCTATCATAGTTTACCTCGTATGGCTTCCAAACTTTATTATACATCATTCTGTCCGCGATTGCAAGGAAATTCAAACATTTCTTTCCTATTGACATTTCCCGCGCGCGCGTGTATAATAGAGGAAAAGCAGAATAATTTCCTTTAAGAGGTGACTATGGATACGCCGTCCGACGACCGTTCCGTTCCGGAAAGGACCGAACCACGGAAAAAAACGGGGAAGAAGCCGTCCGCAACCGCTTCCGCAACCGCGGCAAAAAAGACGAGACCCGCGCCCGAGGCGGAGCGGGAGAGCGCGGTCGCGGTAGCAGAGGCCGCGGCGGACGAAGAAACGTCCCACCCCGCTACGCCCGTTTCGCCCGTCTCCCGCACACGCTCTTTCTTCGCGCGCATTCTCGACCGCAACGGCTCCGAGGACGCGCAGTCGAAAAAAGAGCATAAAAAGCTCATGCGCAAATTCCGCCGCACGAAGGACATTCCCACGGGCGCGGACGTGGAGCGCTTTGCTCCCCCCGTCGAAGAGGGGCTTACCGAGGCGCAAGTGCAAAAGCGCAACAGCCAATTTCTCTTCAACGACGTCAATAAAAAATATTCCAAGTCTTATGCCGCAATTTTCATCGGCAATCTCTGCACGGTGTTCAACTTTCTGTGCGTCGCCGTCGCCGTGGCGCTCGCCATCGCGGGAGCGGGCATTGAGCAATTTTTGTTCGTAGTCATCTTTTCCGCGAACCTTGTGATCGGCATCGTGCAGGAAATTCTTGCAAAACGGCAGATCGACAAACTCGCCGTGCTGATCTCCGCCACCGTAAAAGTCGTGCGGGACGGCGTTAAAAAAGAGATCCCCATAAAGGAGATCGTCCTCGACGATGTCCTCATTCTCGAAGCGGGGCAACAGGTCCCCGCGGATTGCATTCTCGCGGAAGGGAAAGCGGAGGTCAACGAGAGTCTTCTCACGGGCGAATCCGCCGCCGTAAAAAAGCAGGAGGGCGACACCCTCTACGCGGGTTCCTTTATTTCGAGCGGAAGCTGCCGCGTGCGCACGGACAAAGTGGGCCGAAACACCTACCTCAACCAGCTCACCTCCCGCGCAAAGAAGTATAAACGCCCCAAGTCCGAGATCATGAACTCCATCCGCGTGTTTATCCGCGTGATCGGCGTGCTGATCCCCTTTGTCGCCGCGCTCATCTTTTGGACAAACTACAACAGCGCGGGAAGCGCGGGGACCGAGGGATGGGCGAGGATCGCCGAGTCCATCCAATATACGGGCGCGGTCATCATCGGCATGATCCCCTCGGGGCTGCTCCTCCTCACCTCGCTTGCAATGGCTGTGGGCGTGAGACGGCTCGCCAAAAAACAGACCCTCGTGCAGGATATGAACTCCCTCGAAATGCTCGCCCGCGTCAACGTGTTGTGTCTCGATAAGACGGGGACCATCACCGACGGGCGGATGACGGTGAGCGACTGCATGATCATCGCAAACTACACCGAACACTCGGTGGAAGAGATCATGGGGAGCATGCTGTTCGCCCTCGACGACAACAACCAGACTTCCATTGCCCTCCGCGACCGTTTCGGCCACTCCAACTCCATGCAGGCGACCGCGATCGTACCGTTTTCGAGCAAGCGGAAGCTCTCCGCCGTTACGTTCGGCGACGAGGGAACGTTTGTGTTCGGCGCACCCGAGTTTGTGCTTCGCCCCATGTCGCCCCGCATCGAACGCATCGTGAAGCAATACGCGCAGATGGGGCTGAGAGTTTTGCTCCTCGCCTACGCGCAGGGGCAGATCGCGGGCGACCGCCTGCCCGGTCCTTTCCGCCCGATGGCGCTCATCACCCTTGCGGACAATGTTCGTCCCGAAGCGGTAGAGACCATTAAATCGTTCAAAGAGAACGATGTGGACATCCGCATCATTTCGGGCGACAACCCCGTTACGGTGTCCGAAGTGGCGCGCCGCGTGGGCGTTGCGAACGCGAATAAGTACATCTCCCTCGACGGACTCACCGACATCGAGGTGGAGAATGTGGCAAACGAATACACCGTATTCGGACGGGTAACGCCCGAACAAAAGGCCATTCTGGTGCGCACCATCAAACGTGCGGGCAACACCGTGGCGATGACGGGCGACGGCGTGAATGACATCCTCGCCTTAAAAGAAGCCGACTGCGCCATTTCGGTTGCCTCGGGAAGCGAAGCCGCGCGCAACGTTTCGCATCTCGTTCTCATGAACAACAACTTTACCAATCTCAACTCGGTGGTGAACGAGGGGCGGCGGGTCATCAACAACATCAAGAACAGCGCCTCGCTCTACATCATGAAAACGCTGTTCATCACCCTGCTCGCCGTCATCTGCGTGCTGATGCGGGAACAATATTTCTTTACCACAAACAATTTGATCCTGTTTGAATTTTTTGTGGCGGCGATCCCCTCTTTCGTCATCTCTCTGCAACCCAACAACAGCCGCGTGAAAGGGAAATTTATCCTGTACGTGCTATCCCGAAGTATCCCGGGGGCGATCACGCTGATCCTATGCGTCCTCTCCGTTTATTTCGGCAAACAGTTCATCCCCGGAGATGAATTTAAGACAAACTTCAAACCCCTCTTGATCCTCGCCGTAACGTTTGGCGGCGTGGTGATGCTCTACCGCGTGTTGAAGCCTCTCAATCTGTTGCGGTCCGTCCTCTACGGCGGGTGCCTCGCGGTCTGCATCCTTGCGCTGAGCGTTCCCGCGCTCGGGAATTTCGTCTATCCCGGCTGGGAAGAGGTGGAGTTCAACCTTTCGCAAATTCTTTATATCCTCGTCGTCATTCTCGCTGCGTTCCCCGTTTCGGGTTGGCTCACCAAAGCGTGCGATTTGATGAACAGCGACTAAAATTCACAAATTTTGTCGGAACGACAAAATTTCGTGAGGGGTTCGTTTTCTGCTTTCATTGAAACGAACCGCCCACCCGCAAACGGCCTCGTAAAAACAAAAAGCCGTAAGAATGCGGCAAATTGTGTGCGCTTATGGAAAATGGCGATTTTCCAACGCGCAGTAAGTTGGGAACAACTATCTTCGCCCGCCCTCGCGTTAGCGGGGGAGGGATAAGGGGGGGGGACCTTATTCCCTTGGCGCCCTCTTCCCTACCCTCCCCCCAAACGGGTTGGGAGGAGGCAAAAAAACGCAAGCGAGACCGCCTCATAAAAGCTACGCCCTCCCAAATGGGAGGGCGTTCGTTTTTTTCTTACCGTTTCGTTCGGCGGTACGCTTCGCCTCGTGGCAATTCACAATGGCTTCCGCGAGCAAAATCGCCATTTTGCGCTGCGGGACTCAATTTGCCGCATACCTGCGGCTTGTTGTCTGCGCAAGGCAGAGCGTGCGCGGGCGATAACGTTACATGAAATCAGAGGCTTAACCCCTCACGGAAAAGATTTAGCGCCGCGGCTTTGCCGCGGCGCCAAAGATTTTCGTGAACTTACTTTCTCGGATTTTTGATATTTGCCTGTGCCGCGGCGAGACGAGCGATCGGGACGCGGAACGGCGAGCAGGAGACATACGTGAGGCCGATGTTGTGGCAGAACTCGATGGACGAAGGATCGCCGCCGTGTTCGCCGCAGATGCCGCAGTGAAGCTCGGGACGGGTACTCTTGCCGAGGTCGACCGCCATCTTCATCAGCTTGCCTACGCCGACCGTATCCAGTCTCGCAAACGGGTCGCTCTCGTAGATCTTGTTCGCATAATATGCGGGCAGGAACTTGCCTGCGTCGTCGCGGGAGAAGCCGAACGTCATCTGCGTGAGGTCGTTGGTGCCGAAGCAGAAGAACTCCGCCTCTTTTGCGATCTCGTCCGCGGTGAGCGCGGCACGGGGGATCTCGATCATGGTGCCGACTTCATAATGAAGATCTGCGCCCGCTTCCTTGATGACTTCGTCCGCCGTCTTTACGACGATGTCCTTGACGAACTTCAACTCCTTGTATTCGCCTGTGAGCGGGATCATGATTTCGGGAATGACCTTTACGCCCCTCTTCTGCACGGCGATCGCCGCCTTGATGACCGCTTTCGTCTGCATGACGGCAATCTCGGGATAGGTGACGGTGAGACGGCATCCGCGGTGACCCATCATCGGGTTGAACTCGTGCAGGTCGGAGATGATCTGTTTGATCTGTGCGACCGTCTTGCCCTGCGCCTTTGCGAGCGCCTTGATGTCCTCTTCCTCGGTGGGAACGAACTCATGGAGCGGAGGATCGAGGAAACGGATCGTGACGGGATAGCCGCCGAGCGCCTCAAACAGACCCTCGAAGTCGGACTGCTGCATGGGTTCGATCTTCGCAAGCGCCGCTTCTCTCTCTTCCACGGTGTCCGCGCAGATCATTTCGCGGAACGCGCCGATCCTTGCAGAATCGAAGAACATATGCTCGGTACGGCAAAGGCCGATGCCCTGCGCGCCGAACGCCGCCGCCTGTTTTGCGTCCTTAGGGGTATCCGCGTTGGTGCGGACGCCGAGCGCCTTGTATTTATCCGCAAGTTCCATAATTCTTCCGAAGTAGCCGCTGTTGGGATCTGCGGGAACGGTGGGAATGATGCAGTTGTAGATATTGCCCGTGGAGCCGTCGAGGGAAATGCCGTCGCCCTCGTGATAGGTCTTGCCCGCAAGGGTGAAGCACTTGTTCTCCTCGTCCATCTTGATGTCGCCGCAGCCGGAGACGCAGCAGGTCCCCATGCCGCGCGCCACGACCGCCGCGTGAGAGGTCTGGCCGCCGCGGACGGTGAGAATGCCCTGCGCAAACTTCATGCCCTCGATGTCCTCGGGAGAAGTTTCGAGGCGCACAAGCACCACTTTCTTGCCTTTCTTGCCCTCTTTCACGGCGTCCTCGGCCGTAAACACGATGGTGCCTGCCGCCGCGCCGGGAGAAGCCGCAATGCCCTTGCCGACGACGTTATTCTTGTCCGCTTCTTTGAGCGCCTTGGGGTCGAACTGCGGGTGCAGGAGCATGTCGAGCGACTTCGCGTCGATCTGCATGAGCGCTTCCTGTTCGGTGATCATGCCCTCGTCGATGAGGTCGCATGCGATCTTGATCGCCGCCGCCGCCGTGCGCTTGCCGTTACGGGTTTGGAGCATGTAGAGCTTTTCGTTCTCCACGGTGAACTCCATATCCTGCATGTCGTGGTAATGGTTTTCGAGGGTGGTGCAGACCTGTTGGAACTGCTTATAAACGTCGGGGAACACCTGCGCCATCTGGGAGATGGGCATGGGAGTGCGGACGCCTGCAACGACATCTTCGCCCTGCGCGTTGGTAAGGAACTCGCCCATGAGGCCCTTTTCGCCCGTGGCGGGGTTACGCGTGAACGCAACGCCCGTGCCGCAGTTGTCGCCCATGTTGCCGAACGCCATCATCTGCACGTTGACCGCGGTACCCCAGCTGTAAGGGATGTCGTGGTCCATACGGTAGACGTTTGCGCGGGGGTTGTCCCACGAACGGAACACCGCCTTGATCGCCTCGAAGAGCTGTACTTTGGGATCGGAGGGGAAGTCGGTGCCGAGCTGTTTCTTGTACTCCGCCTTGAACTGGTTCGCAAGGGCTTTCAGATCGTCTGCGTCGAGTTCGACGTCCTGCGTAACGCCTTTCTTCTCTTTCATCGCGTCGATGAGTTTTTCAAAGTATTTCTTGCCGACTTCCATCACGACGTCGGAGAACATCTGGATAAATCTTCTGTAACAGTCCCACGCCCAGCGGGGATTGTTCGACTTCTTGGCGATGACTTCCACCACCTGTTCGTTGAGGCCGAGGTTCAGAATGGTGTCCATCATGCCGGGCATGGAAGCGCGCGCGCCCGAACGGACGGAGACGAGCAACGGGTTTTCGAGATCGCCGAACTTCTTGCCGGTGATATGCTCCATCTTGTCGATGTACTCCATGATCTCCGCCTGGATCGCGGGATTGATCTGCCTGCCGTCCTCATAGTATTGGGTGCAGGCTTCGGTGGAAATGGTGAAGCCCTGCGGGACGGGCAAACCGATGTTGGTCATCTCCGCAAGGTTCGCGCCCTTGCCGCCGAGAAGCTCACGCATGTTCGCGTTGCCTTCGGTGAAAAGATAGCAGTACTTTTTTGCCATATAATTTATTCCTCCTAATGATTTACGGTTTTTACCATGAGACATTTTACACTATTTACAGGAAAATTTCAAGCCTTTCGCGGAAGATTTTTCCGCAATCGGCGGAATTTACAAGAAAAGCTCTTTTCTTTGCCCGAAGAGCAAGTCCGACAGCCGCCCGAGCGCCCGCGGCGGAAGCGTTTCCCCCCGCGCGCCGCCGGGAACGTCCGCCTGCCGCAACAGCTCTTTGGCCTCCCCGCGCGGCATCGAAAAGGCGCTCATCAGATTGTTTTCGAGGGTCTTTCGCCTATTCAAAAAGGCGCAACGCACCGTTTCGCGGTAGGCCTTTTCGCTTTCGACCGCAAACCCGCCCGCCGTAAAGTCAATTTTAACGACCGCGCTATCCACATTGGGACGGGGGGTGAAGAGGGTGCGGGAAACGTAGCGCGTGACCGTAGCGCTTCCGCGCCGCGCGATCGCCGCCGTCACCGCGCCGTAGTCGGGACTGCCCGCCACGGCGCAAAACCTGCGGGCGACTTCCTCCTGCACCATGACGGTGAGACCGAGGCAGCTTTTGCTCTCCTCCACGAACTTCATCACAACGGGGGTCGTGATGTAATAGGGCAAATTCGCAACGACGAGGTACTCCCCTTTCAGTTCCTTTTCGAGGGTGGGAAGAGACTCCCGTGCAAAATCGCGGAACACAACCTCGACGTTTTCGCACCCCGAAAGCGTCTCTGCAAGCACGGGCTGTAAGCTCTTGTCGATCTCGTAGGAGACGACCTTTTTCGCCTTTTCCGAGAGCGCGCGGGTGAGCGCGCCCGCGCCCGCGCCGATTTCCAGCACGGCGGTGTCCCCGTCTACGCCCGCGTCCGAGACAATGGCGCGCAAGAGATTGGGATCGCTTAAAAAGTTCTGCCCGTATTTCTTTTTGAACGTGAAATTGTGCTTATAAAGCGCTTCTTCCATAAAGTTCCTCCGATAGACCGCCCTTTTCCGCACACACTTTATGCGAGGGGCCACCCCCTCTTTACCGATGAGAAAGGAGAGCCGCAAGGCTCTCTTTGTTTTACGGTTTGAGTTTTGGAAAGAGACGCGCCGCGTTCCCCTTGATCGCTTCGCACATCTCGTAAAGAGTGACGTCTTTCAATTCCGCCAGCTTTTCCACAATAACGGGAATATTCGCGGGGCTGTTCTTCTCCCCGCGGAAAGGAGAGAGGTAGGGACTGTCCGTCTCCGACAGGATGCGGTCCATGGGACAGACGCGCACGCTTTCTGCGGCGCGCCTTGCATTTTTGAAGCAAACCACCCCGCCGAACGAAAAATATGCGCCGAGTTCGAGAAATTCTCCGAGATTTTCCGCGCCGTAGGAATAGCAGTGCATCAAAAACCCGCGCTCCAAACGCCCGGAATGCTCCCGCAGAATGGCGAGCGTATCGGCGCAGGCGTCCCGCGAGTGGATCTCAACGGGAAGAGAAAGCTCTTCCGCGGCCATGAGCTGTGCCTCAAACGCCGCACGCTGTGCCTTTTTGTCGGGGTCGGGATAGTGGTAGTCCAGCCCGATCTCCCCCACCGCGACGCACTTTTCGTCCGCGGCCATCTCTTCGAGCGTTTTCACCGTCTCCCGCCCGAAATTTTCGAGTTCGGAGGGATGCACCCCCACCGTAAAATAGCACCCGTTGTGCGTTTTGGCAAACTCCGAGTGCCACTTTGCGTGTTTCAGCGTATCCGAGGCAAGGATGACGGTATTCACCCCCGCCGCCCTGATTTTCTCCCATTCGGCGGGAAATTCATACTCTTCCTCCGCGAAGTGGGCGTGAACGTCGATCATCTGACTTTCGCCCCGCTTGCGACCGCTCTTTCGGGAGAGAGAAGCGTCAAATTTCCCGCTTCGTCCTCCGCGCAGAGGATCATTCCCTCGGAGAGAACGCCGCAGAGCTTGACGGGCTTTAAGTTGGTGACAAGCACCACTTTCTTCCCCACCATTTCCTCGGGCGTATAGAATTTTGCAATGCCCGAGACGACGGAGCGAGTCTCCTCTCCCACTTTCACCGTCTCATGGAGCAGTTTTTCGCTTTTGTTTACCTTTTCGCAGGCGATCACTTCCCCGATTTTGAGTTCGACTTTTGCAAAATCGTCGATCGTGATCTGAGATTTCTCTGCTCCGCTCGAAATGACAGAGGGGGCAGGACCCGCGCTTTTCCCGCTTGGCTCCCCCTTGAGGGGGAGCTGTCCCGCAGGGACTGAGGGGGTGTGGCGTTCCTTGACGAGCTTCTCCACTTCGGCAAGCTCTTTCTTCATGTCGATCCGCGGGAAGATGGGCGGAAGTTTTTCCACCTTTGCGCCCGCTTTCAGATACCCGAACGACACGCTCTCAAAGCCCATCTCCTCGGGGCAGGAGAAACTCTTCAAGATGAGCGAAGTCGCCCGCGTTAAAAACGGCTTTAAGAGTACGGCGCAGATACGGCAGACTTCGGCAAGGTGATAAAGGACGGTGCCGAGCCGATCTTTTTGCGCGGGATCCTTTGCAAGGAGCCACGGCGTAGTTTCGTCGATATACTTATTGGCGCGCCCCACGAGGGCGAAGATGTGTTCGAGCGCTTCGGGCGCGTTGAGCCTGTCCATTGCGTCCTTGACCTTTGCAAACAGCCCGTTTGCTATCTCTTCGAGTTTGAGATCGAGGGCGGTTTTTTCGCCGCAGGGCGGGAGACTTTGGAAGTTCTGCACGATCATCGCCGCCGTGCGGGAGACGAGGTTGCCGAGGTCGTTGGCAAGGTCGGAATTGACCCGTCCCAAAAACCGCTCGGTGGTGTATTCGCCGTCGCTCCCGAACGGGATCTCGCGGAGCAGGAAATAGCGCACCGCGTCCGCGCCGTACCGCTTGACAAGATCGTATGGATCGGTAAGCTCGGGGCGGGCGTTTTCTTTGGACTTGCTCAGCTTTTCGCCGCCGATGAGGAGCCACCCGTGGCCGTAAATCTGCTTGGGGATCGGCTCGCCGAGCGCCATTAAAATGGCGGGCCAGATGATGGCATGGAAGCGCACGATCTCCTTGCCCACCATGTGCAGGTCTGCGGGCCAAAACTTTTTGTAGAGGCTGTCGTCCCCGCCCGAATAGCCGAGCGCGGAGATATAGTTGGAGAGCGCGTCGATCCACACATAGGCGGTGTGTTTGGGGTCGAACGGAAGCGGCACCCCCCACTTGACGGTGGTGCGGGAGACGCTGAGGTCGGTTAGCCCCGCCTTTAAGAAGTTGTTCACCATTTCGTTGACGCGGGACTTGGGCTGTAAAAACTCGGGGTTGTCCTCGTACAGCTTCAAGAGGCGGGGGGCATATTTGGAGAGGCGGAAAAAGTAGCTCTCTTCCTTTTGGAGAGAGACTTCCCTGCCGCAGTCGGGGCATTTCCCCTCTTTGAGTTGCGCCTCCGTCCAGAACGCCTCGCACGGGGTGCAATAATAGCCCTCGTATTCCGCCTTGTAGATGTCGCCGCTCTCAAAGAGCTTTTGATAGATGCGCTGTACGCACTTCACATGGTCCTCGTCGGTGGTACGGATGAAGCGGTTATAATCGACGTCGAGGAGCTTCCACATATCTTTGAGCTGCGCGACGAGCGGGTCGATAAATTCGCGGGGGGTAATGCCCCGCTTTGCCGCCTCTTTTTCCACCTTTTGGCCGTGTTCGTCGGTCCCCGTGAGGAAGAACACCTCTTCCCCCATGAGCTTATGGAAGCGCGCGAGCGCGTCGCAGATGACCGTGGTGTAGCAATGCCCGATGTGCCAGTTGCCGCTGGGATAGTAAATGGGCGTGGTGATATAGTAGGGTTTTTTTGCCATAACGTACCTCTTTTGCCCTATTATAGCGCGAATCGCGCAAAAAGTAAAATTATTTTGCGGAGAAACCCTTGCAAATTATTTTCCGCCGTCAGCGGAGACAGCCCCTCTTCCGCGGAGAGGGTAAAAAAGACCCCCTCCATCGGAGGGGGATCAAGGGGGTGGGTTATCCCGCGAGTTCTTTTAATTTTTTGCGGATCGCGTGCAGGGCCTCTTGCGGGTCGGAAATGCCCTCGGTGGCAAGCTCCATGGGACAAAGCCCCGCCCCCGCGCGGTTGACGATATGTTCGGTGAAAACATCGTACCCGTATGCAATTTTGTGCGCCTTGAACACTTCTTCGCCCGAGCGGCTCAACACCTCGGCATACACCTCTTCCGCGCCGAGCAGAACGTATAAGAGCGCGGCGGCTCTGCCCACCACGCGGTCGGCGCACGAAAAGCCTTGTAGCCGTTTTCCCTCGTCCGCGAGCGCCAACAGCGGCTTTACCCCCCGCTCCGTGCTTGTAAACGTCTCTTCTCCCCGCACGAACGCGCAGGTGAGCGCGGAGTTCTCCTGCAAAATTGCCCTTGCCCGCTCTATGTCACTCATGCTTTGCCCTCTCAGCCACCCAATAGACGGCAAGCGGCACGATGACCCACTGCAAAATGAGGCCGGGAAGCCCGGGGAGCAAACTCATCCAGATAACGGAGATGTTCACGGGCGAACCGAAGCCGTACACGCCGATCACGAGCGCAAGCGCGCGCACCACTCTGCCCGCGACCTGCGCAAAAAAGAGGGTGACAAGGGTGGGAAGTTTTGCAAAGTAGCGCGAGAACAGCCCCGTTGCAAGCCCGTACACCGCAAGCTCGATCATCATGTAAGGCAGCATCGCCGCGGCGGGCATGGGGTCGTTCCAAAGGGAAGTGAGGCCGAAACTGACCGCGGGACTCAAAGCCCCCGCCGCAAGCCCCGCCCACGGACCCGCGAAGTACCCCACGAGGAAGATGGCAAGGTGCATGGGCAAAAAGGTTTCGCCGAGCCTACTTCCGAGGTCCGAAACATGCCCGAGCAGGTGAAAAAGTTGCGGAAGCGCGACCGCCGCGATCACGGCAAGCGCCGCCGCCAACGTCTTTGTTTTCCATGTGGTGCAAACGAGCGCCGATTTTTTGACGTTTTCCATAAATTCTCCTTTATTCGAACTGTTTTGCGACCTGTTTCAAGAGTTTTCTGATTTCGAGGTGTTGCGGGCAGGACTTTTCGCACTTGCCGCAGGCGATGCAGTCGCTCGCCTTACCCCGCCCCGACGTATAGTTGCTGTAATACACGTCGCTGTTCCAATCCTTATAGAGCTTCTTCTGGTTCATGCAGGAGAAGAGGTCGGGAATGGAGATCTGTTTGGGACAGCCGTCCGTGCAATAGCGGCAGGCGGTGCAGGGGATGAAGTCCTTGCCCGCAAGAACGGCGCGCGCATGTAAAACGGCGCGCTCTTCCTCCTCGGTGAGGGGCTGAAAGTCTTTCATGAAAGAGAGATTGTCTCTCATCTGCGCCCTGTCGCTCATGCCCGAAAGGACCATGAACACCCCTTTCTGCTCCGCGGCAAAGCGGATGGCATAGCTCGCGTTACTGCCGCCGCCGAGTTCGCGGAACACCTTGTCCGCTTCGGGCGGGAGTTTTGCGAGGTTTCCCCCTTTCACGGGTTCCATGACGATGACGGGCTTTCCGTGCTTTTGGCAGGTTTCGAGGCAGAGGCGGGACTGCACGCTGTGGCTCTCGTAGTCGGCATAGTTGAACTGGATCTGCACGACTTCGAGTTCGGGGAAATCGGTGAGAATACGGTCGAGGACGGTCGCCTTGTCGTGGAAAGAGATGCCGACATGCTTGATCTTGCCCTCCTCTTTGAGCTTGAACGCCGTCTCGTAGGCGTTACAGCGGCGGTATTTGTGGTAGTTGATCGCATTCTGCGCGTGCATGAGATAGAAATCGAAATACTCCACGCCGCACCATTTGAGCTGGTTCTCGAAGAAAGGACGGATGTCCTCTTCCTTGTGGAAGAAGCTCTCGGTGAGTTTATCGGTGAGCGAAAAGCTCTCGCGGGGGTGGCGGGCGGAGACGCAGTCGCGGATCGCCGTTTCGCTCTTACCCCCGAGATACCCGTGCGCCGTATCGAAATAGTTGAACCCCTCCGCCAAAAATTCGTCCGCCATGTCGCAGAACTGGGGATAGTCCACCTCTCTGCCCGTCATGGGCAGACGCATACAGCCGAAGCCGAAATTGCCTTTTACCTTTTCAAAGCCCATATTTGCCTCCTATCGCTTATCGCTTTGATTATATCACAGCGGCGCAAAAAAATCAATGACAAGCAGATGAAAATCGCTCCGCAAAATCTTGAAAAATCAAAATTACTATGATATAATGAAGAAAAAGTCGGAGGCTTCCGGTTTTGGAAAATATCAAACAATTTACGGTGGATTATTTGGAAGGACGGATCGAGCCGCACCTTTATTCGGAGGCATTGCGAAACGATTCTTCCGTTCTCGATTGGCTGCAAAGTATTGTTCCCGAAAGCAAAATCGGTTATTTTGAAAAAGTCGTCCGTCCCGACGGGAGCTGGTATCAAAGAACGGGACCGTACTCCATTCATCATGCGATAAAGGCGGTGTGGAGCGATCCGGGACACAGTCGATTGGGAAGAGAACTCAATACATTCAGCGTGATCTCACGGCTCATGTCGGAAGCATTTCCCGAATTAGAACTGAATTTAGACACTACTCTGTCTGAAAAATATCATTTTGTTCTGAATGCTTGTCCCGAATATTTATGCAGCGTAGAGATCGAAAATGCGGGGATCCTGGAAAAACTCATGGAAGAATTTCCCGACACTATGCCTAAGAGCAAGCGTGTGAAAGCATTTCGGGATAAATTGAAGCAAATGTTCTATGTGGAGGGGCAAAAATACCCGCGCTGGATCCAGCAAAGCGAATGGCCTCTCTCTAAAACAGGCAAACCCACAAAATTTTTAAAGCAAAAATCCAAAGGAGAGGTTTCTTTCTATTATTTCCTCGATGTTGATACCGGGGAAGAGATCGAAATCATGCAAGCGTATTGAGATTTTCGGGAGAGAACATGGCGGAAGAAATCATCATGCAATTTGTAAGAGGAGAGATCGGTTTTTCCTCATTTTTCAATGCGTACCGTAAAGATGACGCTATCCTCCGGTGTTTAGAGGATACGGTGGTTTTTCTTTGCCAAAATCATATCCCCGTGACGTATGACGCCGTTTTCCGGGCAGATCAATCTCCGGAGGACGCGGAATATTATATTCAAAAAAGCAGAGAGGACGGGACCCACATCGTTGTCCCGAATAAAAATTTCCCCACAGTAAAATCATTGATCGATTTTTTTATCAACAGCGATTGCAGTTTTGTGATGAAGAGAGCCGAAATATATGATTTGATCTTTTCCATCGTGGTAGCGATGGAACCCAAAACGGTCTATTATCATAAATACTCTAACGATTTTAAGTTTTTCCTGAAAGCCGTACCCGATTATGTTGCAGGCGGAGAGGCGGCTTGCGATTATATCGAAAATGAAATCATCGCAAAGCTCCCGTCCGACCTTTCGGAAGCAAAAAGAATAAAATTGTGCAGAGAGCAGATCAAGGAGCACTTTCACATTACGGGAAGCAAGTATCCACGATGGGCGCAAACGGCCGAATGGCCCATTCTCAACGGAGAACCCGCAAGATATTTGGGTTATACGCGGACGGGAGATCTGGTGCGCTATCTGTTTGAGGATGTGGCTACGGGGAAGTCAACGGTGATAGAGCAGTATCGGTAACGAACACCCGAAATGGGGTACGGTTTATGGTGGGCTGCAAATGAGCAATAGGACGGAAATGGAAAATGGGATCGGAGCGTGACATTCAAATCGGCGATTGGGTAACTTGTTACTACGCGGGATATTGGCAAATTGTTGAAATCAAACATAGTTTGGGAAACAGTCAATTTTCTGACCTGCTCGCGATCGTTAAAAAAGGTTTTACGCCGAGTATGAAGTTCGGGCTTTCGCTCAAATTTTGCGATATTGATTGGTGCAAAAAAATAAGCGGGAGTGAATTTTACAGTATAGAAAATTATTTCAAGGAAAATCCGGATAAAAAACGGGCATTCGACGCTTATGACGGTCCTCTGATCGGGATCGCAAAAGGATGGGTCGTTGACGTGTCGGATGAAGAAGTAAAAATTTATAATGACAAAATAAAGACGCTCCCGAAATATTTTTCGATAGGACAATTTAACCGCTTGGCAGAAGAAACCGGGCTGCGCAAACACATGTACCCGTCATCAAAGAAAGCAAAGTATCTGTTGACGGTCATGACATATCCGTGGCTCACGGACGAAAAAAATAAAAGCCCCTTGTATTTTTCGGAGGGGATTGTGAAAAAGCCGCAAACGAAATAAGAGGCGGCGGGGCGGGTGCATTGCACCCGCCCCGCCGCGTTCGTTTATAACATTCTCACGTATTCGGGAAGAGAGGTAAGTTCGCTGTCCGTTTGGTAGGCGAAATAGGAATAAAGGAGCCGCAGGGCGCGTTTTTCGCCGTCCCGCGTGCGCGGGGGAGCCTCGAAGCCGAGCGCCTCGCGGATGCAAAAGTAAGTGACGGCGCTTGTGGGCGTTCCTTTTTCCGCGGAAAAGGCGCCGCGCTCCATGTCGAAGAAGAGAGAGGAAGAAGCGGTTCCCCCCTCCCCTACCCCTCCCCCACGAGTGGGGGAGGGCGAGTGTTTGGAGTTCTCCCTTTTAGGGACAGCAAGTACCTCGGCGTCCCCCACAGACAATTCGGCGCGGACGGGATAACCCGCAAGACGCAATGCGGTAAGTAAAAATTTTACGAGCGGGAACGCCGTCTCTTCCCCGCACATCTCGGTGAGCGCGGTGACCGCCGCCACGAGCAATTCGCCGCCCGGCATTTCCTCATACATGAGCTTATCGCACGCCTCGCACACGACCGCCGCCGCGTAATACTTGCCCACATCCTCGCGGAGAGGGAAAAACCCGTCGTGCAGCGAAGCGGAGATGACGGTATGCCGCCCGCTCTTTTCGGCAAGGACGTACTCCGCAAAACAAAAAGGCTGCGCCGCGAATTTGAGCTTGGCGCCCGCCTTTTTTACCCCTTTCAAAGCGGCGCCGATCTTCCCGCGCTCCGCGGTGAGAAGGGTCGCCATCTTGTCGTTTTCGCCATAGTCCGCCGCCCGAAGCAAAAGGGCGTCCGTCTTGAACTCCATATTCAATCCTTTAACTGTTTGTATAACATGTAGTAGGTGGGGTTGCCCGTCTCTTCGAACATTTCCCACGCGATCTGCTTCGCGCTCCGCGGTTTGCGAAATTCTTCCTCTTTCATAAATTCCCCCTTTCTTTCAGTTTGGGAAGTTTAGGGGGAAATATGCGGTTTGTGCGTTTCTAAGTATGCCGCCGCACCGAGGGATACGCGCGGGGCGGCCTTACTCCTCTTCTTTGCCGTAACCGAGTTCGCGGAGCATTCCGCCGCGGTCCCGCCAGTCCTCGCGCACCTTGACGAACGTCGTCAAGAATACTTTCTTGCCCAAAAATTTTTCCATATCCTGCCGCGCGAACGAAGCCGCCTCTTTGAGCGCCTTGCCCTGTTTGCCGATGAGAATCGCCTTATGGTTCTGTTTTTCGCAGACGATGTCCAAATTCACGTCCACCACGCCGTCGTCCCGCTCTTCGAACCTGTTGACAACGATCGCCACGCCGTGCGGGATCTCCTTTTCGTATTTGAGCAGAATTTTTTCGCGCATGATCTCCCCGATCATGAACCGTTCGCTCTTATCCGAGACGATCCCCTCGGGAAAGAGCGGCTCGCCCTCGGGCAAAAGGGAAAAGATCGCCTCTTCGAGCCGTTTGAGGTTCTTCCCCTTGCGCGCGGAAACGGGGTATACGTCCTGCGTAACGCCCGCCTCGTATAACTTTTTTATATCCTCGGGAATGCGTTCCTCGGGCATGATGTCGGTCTTGGTATAGGCGATGAGCATGGGGAGCTTCAACGCCGCATATTTTTTCATGAGCGCAATGTCGCTCTCCTCCACGCCCGCGTGACCGTCGTGGACGAACAGAATGACGTCTACGTCCTTACTCGTGTTCTCGGTGGTGCGCATCATAAGTCCCGTCAGCTCGTTGCGCTGGCGGTAAATGCCCGGCGTGTCCGCAAAGACGATCTGCCCCGCCTCGCGGTTTAAGATCCCCAGAATGCGGTCCCGCGTGGTTTGCGGTTTGGGGGAAGTGATGGCGATCTTCTCCCCCACCAGCACATTGATGAGGGTGCTTTTGCCTGCGTTTGCCTTGCCGATGACGGCTACCGTTCCGCTTCTCATTCCCGTTTCAACCCCAACTTTTGCATGACCGTTTCCTCTTTTTCGCGCATCTCCCTGCGCTCCTCCTCCGTTTCGTGGTCGTACCCCAAACAGTGCAACACCCCGTGGACGGCGAGATAGCAAAGCTCCCGCTTATAGGAATGCCCGTACTCTTCCGCCTGTTCCTTTGCCCGTTCCTTGCAGATGACGACGCTCCCCAAATAGAGACGCGCGCGCCCCCACCGCCCCGCGGCGGGTTCCACGCAGTCGGGATGTCCGTCCGCAAAAATCGGCTCGCCCGCCTTGAAATTGTCGGCGGGAAAACTCAGCACGTCGGTGACGGTGTCCACGTTTCTCTCCCGCGCGTTGAGCGCGCGGATCTCCTCTTTGGAGACAAAGACAAGTTCCAAAAGGAGGGGAATGTCGCTCTCGGCAAGCCCGCCGAGCGCCTTGCAAAGCGCCGACTGTTCCCGCCTCGATAGTCCCTCGCAGTCGAGGCAAAAGTTACTTTTCATCGCTCTCCCCCGGTTCTTCTTTGACGACTTCCTTCGCGCGGTTGAAGCGGATGGACGGATATTTTACCCTGTGGTGATGCACGCCCGAGAGCGCGTCTACAATGGTCTCTTTGATGGTGGTCAGCTCGCGCATCGTGATGTCGCAATCGACGAACTGGTCGAGATCCATGCGTTCTTCGATCACGGAACGCACCATGCGTTCGACGTTTTCGGGCGTGCGCTCTCTGAGGGTACGCGCCGCCGCCTCGGAAGCGTCCGCGATCATGATGATCGCCGCCGTCTTGCTGTGCGGGGTGGGGCCGAGATAGGAATAGTCCTTGATGTTTGCGTCCCCGCCCGAGAGGCGCATCGCCTTGTCGTAGAAAAATTTGATGGGCAGCGTGCCGTGATGTTCGCGCGCGACGTCCGCGATCTCTTTCGGGAGCCGCGCCGCCATCAAAAGTTCGTAGCCGTCCGTCGCATGGGAGCGGATGATGTCCGCCGAAAGCTCGGGCGTGAGTTCGTCGTGAATGTTATAGTCGGACTGGTTCTCGGTGAAACAGTCGGGCTGTTTGAGTTTGCCCACATCGTGGTAATAGGCCGCCGCACGGGCAAGTTCGGCGTTTTCCCCGATGGCGATCGCACAGGACTCTGCAAGTTGCGCCACGATGAGCGAGTGGTTGAACGTGCCGGGCGCCTCCGTTCTCAGCCGTTTGATGAGCGGCACGTTCGCGCTCGTCAGTTCCCTGAGACGGAACACCGTGAGACGGTTGAACACAAATTCGAGAAGAGGCAAGAAGCAGAGCGTGAGCGCCGACGAGAGGAAACAGCCCAAAATGCCGTATCCCGCCGAGGCGATGTATGCGATCCAGTTAGATTTTGCCAGAATGTTGAACGCGGGCAGTTCCAAAAGCAGAATGACGATGACGGTCGGGATGGAGACGAACGTGCCGAGCAGGAGCATGCCGCCGCGCGTCTTTACGTTTCCCGCCGTAAGAACGGCGAACGTGCCGCACACAAAGCCGAGCATCAGGGAAAAATACACTTCCGCCTGCACGCCGCTCTCCGCCATGCCGGGAAGCGCGGCAAGCCCCGCGCCCGACGAGGCAAAGTTGTCGGTATAAGTATCGATGACGAAGATGAGCAGGGAGAACACGAAGTTCAAAAGGATCGCCTGCCTGCGGTTGAAGAGGAAGAGGGCTAAAAGCGCCATGAGCGCCATCGGGCGGGCAAATACGCTCACGAACCGCCCCATGAGATAGCAGATGAGGACGGAGACCGTCATGAGCGAGAAGATGAGGAAAGCATTCTTCGCCTGCGACAAAAATTCCTTGTCCTCAAAATAGAAGTAATAAAATACGATATAGAACAGCAACAGCACGCAGACGCACAAAGAGAGGAAACGGGAATAGTCCTCGATGAAATACTCTCTCCAACCCTGCGGATTGTTGATGACGATCATGAGCAGCACAAAGAGCATGAATGCAATGTAGCACAGTGCAAACGTGAGTGCGCTTTTCAGAAGTTTTACGCCCTTTATCGATCCCGTTTTCATCTCTTTTCTCCTTTGCTCTTTTTCAGCGCGTCTTTCTCGTAAGCGCGCACGATGCGCATGACGAGCGGGTGCCGCACCACGTCCTTTTCGGTGAGCGTACAAACCGCGATCCCCTCCACGTCTCTCAAAATGGAGACCGCCTGTTTGAGGCCGCTCGTCTTTCCGTCGGGGAGATCGGTCTGCGTGAGATCGCCTGTGACGACCATCTTGCTCCCCTCCCCGAGGCGGGTCAAAAACATCTTCATCTGCTCGCGGGTGCAGTTCTGCGCTTCGTCCAAAATGACGAACGCGTTCGAAAGGGTCCTGCCGCGCATATAGGCGAGCGGCGCCACCTCGATCGCGCCCTTTTCGAGCAGTTTTGCATAGGTCTCCAACCCGAACAGCTCTTGGAGCGCGTCGTACAGCGGGCGGAGATAGGGATCGACTTTCGTCTGCAAGTCTCCCGGGAGAAACCCGAGCTTTTCGCCCGCTTCCACGGCGGGACGGGTGAGAATGATCTTCTCCGTCTCACGGCTCTTGAATGCGGCGACCGCAACGCAGACGGCAAGATAGGTCTTGCCCGTCCCCGCAGGTCCCACGCCGAAAGTGACCGTGTTCTTTTTGATGGCGGTAACGTAGTCCTTTTGCCCGACCGTCTTGCATTTTACGGGTTTTCCGCGGGAAGTGACCGCCACGACGTCTTTCATCATGCCGCCCACGTCCGCGTCGCTGTTCTCCTTTGCAAGTTCGAGGCAGTACAAAAGCCCGCCCTTGTCGATGCTCTCCCCCGCGTCCAAAATGGAGAGCAGGTTGTTCACGACGGCGGCCCCCTTTCCCGCGCGTTCGCCCTCGAACACGATCTGCGTGCCGTCTACATGGGCGGTAAGCCCGAGTTCGCGGGCGATCAAAGTGAGGTTTTCGTCAAAGACCCCCAACACCTTTGCGAGCCTGTCCAACCCGCCTGTTTCTACCGTAACAGAATTTCCCAAAACAATTCCTCTTAATCTATGTTGAGCGAAACGGAGAGAAATGCTCTGCCCGTCACCGAAAAACCTTTTTCCGTGGGCGTAAATTCGAGCGAACTCTCCCCCCCAAATTCAAGAAGCGCCATGGACCGCGCCTCTTCTTCCGTCCCCGCATACTCCGCGTTGACGGGATAGGAGAGCTTTGCCCGCGCGATAACGACGACGGGCCTTTGCTCCTCCCCGTAGACCGCGAACGGCGCTACGAGGGGCTGGTCTTTTTCGACCTCTTCCCCGACCGCCGCGCAGGGCGTGCCGCGCAGAACGACGAGTTCCTCCACCCTGCCCGCCACGGGCGAAAGGAGGGGCTTGCCCGTAAGAACGGCGCGGTCGTCGTTCACGCGCACCTCGACGGTGAGGATCCCCCCCTCCGCGCGCATTTCGCAAAAGCTGACGTTCGGGAGCGCGAGGATCTCCGCCGTGAACGGCGTGAGGTTTTGCGGCAGGGCGGAGAGCGGCTTTACGCCCCCGCTTTCGAGCGTTTGGAGAACTTCCCGCTCGTAATACGACCCGTTCCCCACCACTTCGATGCGGAGAACGCGGCGCTGGAACCCGCCCACGCAGAGGATAAACAGGAGCGCTCCGAGGAGCAGACCCGCATGCGCGAGACATTTTTTGTAGGCGTAAGCAAGTCCGCGGTCGCGCACTTCAACGATATTATAACACGAACCGCGCAAAATTGCAAAAACTTTTTCACAGTCTTTGCGGGCAACTTCGAGAACGATTTCGTTTTTTCCCGTCTTTCGGGCGGAATACACCCTAACGCCCGCCCGCGCGAGCTTATCCGCCGCGCGGTGCGCCGAGAGAGAGGTGAGTTTTACGCACACCCTGCCGAAGCGAAACGCAGAAAATTTCATATCTTTTCCACCTTGAAAATTTCGCCCTTGACGGCGGCGTCGCCCCCGCCGTACTTGCCGAGGGAGAGATCTCTCCCCTCGATCCGCACGCCGCCCTTTCCGCCCCGCAGCACAATGAGGGACCCGGTGAACGTTTCGAGCCGTTTGACGTTTTGGAAATAGCCGCCCTGCCCCTCGACCACGGTATACTGCACGCCCGCTCCCGTCTCCGCGCCGAGCGCTTTCACGATCTCCGCAAAAAATCTCATATTCCCTATTTTATGCGCGCGGGAAGCGGAAAATACGGCATAAAAAAACCGCCGCGGGCGGAATAGTGGGACAATAAAAACCGCCGCGGGCGGGGCGCAAATTGCGCCCCGCCCGCGGCTTCTCCGTTTGCGGTCATTATAACATGGATTTCATAAAAGTAAGCATATTTCTCTGCTGTTCGGGACTTAGCCGATTCCAAACTTCCATAAGTTCGCGGTGTTCCGAAATATCGTCCTCATCCATTAAAAAGTTTATGATATTTGTACCCATTGCAGAACATAATGCGTCCAAAATCAAAAGAGTCGGCGAAGATTCTCTTTCTCTCCAATGATATAGAGCCATAGCGGATATTCCCGCTTCCTGTGCAAGCCGATTGATCGACCACCCCTTTTCTTTCCGCAACGCGTCTATCTTAGCATAGAGAGCCTTACTGTCATAAATATCAATCATAAACCACCCGTCTATTTAGATTATATAGACAGCTGGTGCATTTTTTCCAACCTATCGGAAAATAATTTTCAACCAAATGGTTGATTTATCTTAAAATTTTAGTTATACTTGTATGGAACGAAAATCAAGCTGACATTTGTTGAAGAACAAAAAAGGGGGCTTCGATTTGAAATGATAGGAGAAATCAAATGACGAAAAAACTTTCAAAACAAGAGTTAACGGCTTTGCAAAACATGGTTGCTCTATTTCGTGCCATAGATGTCAGTTCGATTTTTAATGCCTATGCGATTGAAAACGTCGTTTTCGGTGACCTGAAACCGAAAGATAAAGTCCCGTTCGAGAAATTTATCAAGGACCTGGAATTAACTGCGTGGCAACCTTACTCCGTTCGGGACTGTATTGCAGGCATTGCTATTACGGAGAATGAAACGATTGCGGACAAGGAAATTGTCTTTTTCGAGAAAGAGTGTTTTATCTTCCACATGAACGATGTCTTTGACACCGCGCCTTATAGCAAGCGGAAAGACGAGGACGAAAACGGTCTGCACCCGTTCAACAAAGAGGGGT
>CANRND010000005.1 GCA_947631905.1 uncultured Clostridia bacterium
GCGCTCGTGCAGAATGAGATACACCCGTATTATCAGGAGCAAGCCGTCGTGCCGTATATGCACAATTTGGGAATTGTTGTGCAGGCATGGTATCCGTTCGGCGGCAGAGGGCATACGGGCGAACTCCTTTCCGATGAAACAATCGTAAAAATTGCCGAGGCGCATAACGTGACGGCGGCGCAGGTGATCTTACGTTGGCACTTACAGCGCGGCGTTGTGGCGATCCCCGGTTCAAGTAATCCCGCCCATATCCTCGAAAACATTTCGGTGTTCGGTTTCTCGCTTTCAAACGAAGAAATGAACGAGATCGCCGCCCTCGACAGGAACGAAAAACACGATTGGTACTGAGGTGCAAAATACATTACTGAAAACCATGATATGAAACTGTATGCAGCGTGCCCTATAATGCGGATATAAATTGTGCAAAGGAGCCGACGGCTCCAACGTCGATATTTTATGTCCTCGGTGCGGCAAACTTATTCAAGTGATAATTACGCAAAAAGATGTTCGTGCTGTTCTTTCCGAGTTTTGGAAAAAGCCGAAAGAAATTCGTTAAATCGTTCCTATCGAATTGCCGCCATGCACATTCGGACGAAACCGAGATCACACACGGGCGGCGACAGCCGCCCGTGTGTCGGTGGCGTTAGTATTACCACGCCACCCTGTAACACTGTAACACTTTTAGGTGCAAATCATGGACGATAAAATAAAGAATGATTAGCCGTGGGTGGGCTTGGGTGGGGAAAAGAAAAAGAGTAACGGGGTTTCCGTTACTCTTTTTCGCGTTGTTACGCTTTGGCAAACTTGCCATCCGCTCCGTGAACATTGTAATTGTTCGCGTAACTTCTCGGCTCGTACCGCCTTTGTGCAATCACGCCCGCAATACCATTGACGAAGATATACTTCGATACATTCTCCGCTTGGTTCAAACGCGATTGCTCTTGGCGCGCCATGAACGCCCGAGGGCTTTTGGCCCTCGGGCGTTCATATTGTTTAAGCGATTCTTCGTCATTTCGAGCGGAACGAAGTGAAGTCGAGAAATCTCACTTGATTAGAGTTCCCGAAAAAGAATGCAGGGCAAAATTTCCGGGAAGAGGAGCCGCCCGCTAACAGAGGCTTTTCGCAAGAAAAGCGTAAAAACCGGGCGAGCGGCAACGAGGTAGAGATCCCTCGACTACGCTCGGGATGACATTTTGTGGGGCGACATGACATCAGAGTGCGCCGCACGCCGGCGCGCCCTTTCCCTTACTATGCAAAAAGGAATACGGAAATGTAAAAAACTCTCTTTTTTCGAAAAATGACCATTGACAAACAGCGCGCCTCATGATATAATCCAACCGAGGTAAGCTATGACGATCAACGACATCGCCGCCCATTTGGGCATTTCCATCGCAACGGTTTCCAAAGCCCTCAACGGCTCGACGGACATCTCCTCCGAAACCAAAAAAACGGTGTGCGACTATGCGCAGACCGTGGGATACCGTTCGAGAAAATCGCAGTCGATCGTCGGCAGGATCGCGCTCTTTGAGGGGGAACTCCCCTACGACGGCGAACTTGCCCGTGCGTTTTGCGGCGCGGCGGAACAGGCGCGCTATGTGGTGGAGCGGACCGCTTTCCCCGCGGAACTTGACTTCAACAACTTTTTTGCGGAAAACCGTTTCGCGGGCGGCTTTTTGGTGGGTTGCCGCTACTTTCCCGAACTGATCGCGGCGGTGGAAAGTTCCCGCTATCCGCTCGTGCTTGCGGATTGTTATTGTTCGAGCAACCCCCTCGTTGCGGGAGTGGGGAGCGACCACCTGCGCGCCGCAAAGGAAGCGGTGGATTACTTCGTTTCGTGCGGACACACCGAGATCGCCTTTCTCGGCAAGAAGAACAGTTTGGTGGACGCGGAGCGGCTTGCGGGGTACACCCTCGGGCTTTCGGTGAACGGGCTTCCCCTCTGCGGGGAACGCATCTTGAACGAACCCGGCGCGCTCCCCGACGGCGTGACCGCCCTCCTCTGCACGGAAAGGTTGGAAAGGTCCGCCGTTCCCCCGCACTGCGCGGTGGCGGTGTTCGATCCCGCGGAAGAGGAAAACTGCACGGCGATCAAGCAGGACTTTGTGCGGGTGGGAAAACTTGCTTTTTCGGCGCTTGCCGACCTCATAAACGGCGCGACGCTGCAACGCGCGATAATCCCCTATCCCCCGTCTTCTCCCCAAAAATGATCCCCGCCTTTTTGCGGGGATTTTTTTGTTCTTATTTTTTACGTAAGATCTCGATAAACGACTTCAAGGCAAAGGACGGGTTGGAGTTGCGGGGAAGCGCCATGCCCACCGAACGGAGGGGCAGGGCGGGTTCCACGTCCAGCTCGAAAAACACGCCGTCGCGCAATTTGTTCATGGCGTATTCGCGGGGAATGCAACCGATGCCCATTCCGTCCGCAACGAGCCGCTTCATAAATCCCCAGCTGTCCACCTCGATCGTGGGCAGAAGTTTGATGCCGAGCTGGCGACAGAAACGGTCGAACGACTCGCGCGAGATCATGCGCGGCTCCATTAAAAGGAGCGGATACTGTTGAAGCTCGCGCATTTCGAGCTTTCTGCCTTTCAGTTCGGAAAAGGCCTCGCCCGCGATAAACACGTCGGTGAGCATCATCACCGTGTCGGTGAGATTGACCCCCTCGTCGTCATCGATGGGCAGGTTCAAAAAGCCGATGTCGCAACGGTCGCTTTTGAGATGTTCGATCGTCTTGGGCGAAGTATCGGTGATGAGTTCGAGTTTTACCTGCGGATAGAGCGTGTGGTATTCCACGAGCTTTTCCGCAAGACAGTATTGGAAGATCGTTTCGGAAGCGCCCACGCGCAAGGTGCCGGTGGCGCGGTTGCGAAGCTCCGAGAGCCGCTCTTCTACGCCGTTCAGAAGCTGGAGCGCCCGCTCCACGTCGGGAAAGACGAGTTCCCCTCCCTGCGCGGACAGTTCCATGCCCTTGTGCATGCGGTTGAAGAGGGTGGTGCCGAGCTGCTGTTCAAGCTGCTTGATCGCCTGCGATACGGCGGGCTGGGAAATATAGAGTTCCTCCGCCGCCTTCGTAAGACTGCCGCATTTCGCCACCGTATAAAATACCTTGTACAGCTCTAAATTGACCATAAGATCGCCCTCCTTGCATTTGTGTTATTTGCCGACGCAGAACTTGGAAAAGATCTCGTCGATGATGTTTTCCGCCGCCGTTTCGCCGCTGATCTCCCCGAGCGAAGTGTACGCCCGCTTGACGTCCTCCGCATAGAGTTCGGAGGGAAGCCCGCTCTCTACGCCTTGCAGGGCGGCTTCCGTCCCCGCAAGCGCATTGCACACCGCCTCGTAGTGCCGCTCTTCGAGAAGATACGCTCCGTCGTCGCCGCCAAAGCCGCGCTCATAGAGCAACCGTTTCAGCTCCCCGATCCCCTCGCCCGTAAGCGAGGAAATTGCGACGTCGCACCCCGTTTGCCGTTTAAGATCGCACTTGGCCCCCGCCGTGATCACGGGAGCAACGGGAAATGCGGGCGGCTGTTCCCCCTCTTCCGTGCGGAGCCAAACGATGACGTCCGCCCCCTTGATGGCGTTCTCCGCGCGGCGGATGCCCTCGCGTTCCACCTCGTCGGAGCTTTCCCTCAGTCCCGCAGTATCGGTGATGCGGAACAGAACGCCGTTGATTTCGAGCGCGCCGTCCACTACGTCCCGCGTGGTTCCCGCCTTAGCGGAGACGATGGCGCGGTCATAGCCGAGTAGCGCGTTCAAAAGGGAACTCTTTCCCGCATTCGGCACGCCGCAGAGCGCGACGTTTACGCCGTCTCTGATCTTTTTTCCCGAGCGGTACTGTTCTTTGAGTTTCAACAGCGAAGAGCGCACCGTGCGGAGTTTCTCCGCGACCTCTTTCCCCAGCGCGGGCGACAAGTCCTCCTCGGGATAGTCTACGTCTGCGTCTATGCCCGCAAGACACTCTTTCAAAAGTCCCTGTAACCCGACCGCCTCCGCGGTGAGTTTTTCGCCGTAGAGCAAAAATCCTGCCCGCACCTGCGCCTCGGATTGCGCCGCGATCATCTCCCCCATGCCCTCGACGGCGGAAAGGGAGAGCTTGCCGCTGAGAAAGGCGCGGCGGGTGAATTCCCCCCGCTCCGCAGGGCGGGCGCCGAGCTCCACCGTTCTCAAAAAGACACCGCGGGCGATCTCCGTGCCGCCGTGGCAATGGAATTCGACGACATCTTCCCCCGTAAAGGACTTGGGGGCGCGGAAATAGACGCACATGCCGAAATCCTGAAAAGAACCGCAGTCGATGACTCCCGCATAGAGCGTGTTGGGAGTAAATTCCCCTCTCCGCGAAAACATGGCGCGGGCGATCCCGAGCGCGGCGGCTCCGCTGACGCGGACGATAGCGACCCCGCCCTTGCCCTGTGCCGTTGCAATCGCAGAAATGGTATCTTCCATGTGATCTCCTGAACAAATTTATTTTAGCATTTTTGAGAAATTTACGCAAGCCAAATTAGGATGAATTTTTTGCTTGGTTGGAAAGGCGCATTTTAATCGGGAGCGCCCCCTCCCCTACCCCTCCCCCGCGCTGTGGGGGAGAGCAAGAAAGTGAGTGCATTGACCGCGTTGCGAAAGGGCAAGAAAGTTGGTGCGAGACCCCCTCCCCTACCCCTCCCCCGCAATGCGGGGGAGGGCAAGAATGAAGCGCATTGACCGCGTTGCGGGGGAGGGCAAGAAAGTTGGAGCGTTAAAAATCGGAAAACGGATCGTCGTCTTTCTTGTCGCCGTTTTGGCTCCCGCCGAAATCGGAGAAAGGTTCGCCCCCGCCGCTCCCCGAGCCGTTGGAAGTTCCGCCCGAGGGGCCGCCCGTGGGACCATTGTAAGGGCCGTTGTAATTTCTTCGGGCATACTCTTCCATTCTTCTGCGCATGTACTCGTTGTAGTCCACGGGACGGTTGTTACGCACGGCAAAGATGGTATAGCCGCGGGCGGGCAGGATCACGCTCAAAAAGACCATGAGGAAAGGCGACCGCGCATAATATTTGCGGTAGAACGCCGTGAACATCACGCAGAAGAATACGAGAACGACAAACCACAGAAGGTAGGCGACGATCTCGCAATATAAAGACGCGTCCGCCGCCCACGCAAGGCTCCTCGGAAGATAGGAAGGCATGAACTCAATGGTGGCATAGCCCGACGCTTCGTTGACCGTCACCTGATAAAATTCGGGACGGGCGAGCAAAAAGGAAATGACGACGATGAACGTTTCGAGCGCGACGTACAAGATCTCCGCGAGCATGGCGTATAAGCCCGCACGTTTCATTTTCTGTCCGAAAAAATTCGCCTCGCCTGCGATCTTGCCCGTGAACCATGTGTTCGCAAAGGGCAAAAACCCGAGCCACGGGTGCTTGATCCCCGCGCGCTTTGCGATGGTATACAGTCCCACGCCGCCGAAAATATGCCCCACAAGGTACAACCCTGCGGCGACGATAAGGCTGATGATCAGGCTCATCCGTTGCATTTCGATAAACTCTTCCGCCGATTTGGCCTGCAAAGCATACTTCATGATAAATTGCGGAACGCTTATCCAATCGAAAAATTCCATATCACTCCTCCGTGCCGAACAGCGGCACGCCATAGTCTACGTTCATCAGAACCAACCCCTGCGGGGGCATGGTCTTAGCCAGCGAAGCGCGCTCACCCGTTTTGAACGCGCGCGTGATGCCCTCTTCTTTTCCCGCGCCCACGGCGAACAGCTCTCCGCTTATAATGCGCACCATGTTGTATAAAAATCCGTTTCCCGTTACCGTGACCGTATAAAACACGCCCGCGGCGACGGCTTTCTCTTCGATCGTAACGGCGTAAATTTCCCGTTCGCTCGTTTTGGAAGTGAACCCCGCCGAGCGGAACGCCGCAAAGTCATGCCGCCCCAAAAGAAGCGTTGCCGCCGCCCGCATCTTTTCCACGGACGGCAAATACGGCAGACGGACGGCGTAGCGGCTGTACAGAGGCACTTCCGCGGCGGCGGAATAGGCGCAATAGCGGTACGTTTTGCGCTTTGCCTGCCGCGAGACGTCGAAGTCCCCCGCAACGGGAACGCTCTTTAAAACCCTTACGTCGGGCGGGAGCAGACGGTTGAAACAAGCCGCGAGTTTTTCCGCGGGAATGGAAGTTTCCCCGTCGAGCATGACGACCTGCCCGAGCGCATGCACCCCCGCGTCCGTTCTCCCGCTCGCGGTGAGGCACGTGGGTTTCCCGAAAATTTCGGCGGCGGCGCGCTCCATTTCGCCCTGCACGGTGCGCCGCCCGGGCTGGATCTGCCATCCCGAGAAGCAAGAGCCGTCATAACTTGTCAAGAGCAAATATCTCATAGCGGAAATACGGGGAAAAAGCGCATGACGGAGACCCCCGCGATGAGCGCCGCAAGGAGAGCGAACGCCAGAAGATCCCGCCATGAAAAGCGGAGTTTTTTATACTTGACGCGCGATTTTCCGCCCGAATAACAGCGGGCGTCCATTGCGTCGCCGAGTTCGTCCGCACGGCGGAACGCCGACAAAAGCAACGGGATGAGAACGGGGACGATCGCCTTGACCCGCTTTGCGGGACCGCCCGAATCGAGTGCCGCCCCGCGCGCTTTCTGCGCGTTCATGATCCGCTCCGTCTCGTCCATGAGAATGGGGATAAAGCGCAGGGCGATGCTCATGATGAGCGCAAGCTCATGCACGGGAAAGCGCACCCATTTCAAGGGGGTAAGGAGACTTTCGAGACCGTCCGTTAAAGACACGGGGGTCGTCGTGTAGGTGAGAAGCGAAGAGCAGATCACGAGCAGGAAGAGACGCAAAGCCAAAAACGCCGAGAATACGATCCCCGCCTGCGTGACGCGGAAGATCTTCCACTCCCACAGAACGGCGGGGGCGTTCCAATAGACTGCGTCGCCGCCGTGGAAGAACACGTTGATCGCCGCGGTGAACAGCACGAGGAACAAGATCCCCCGCACCGCCCTCATCACCTTTCCGACGGGAATGCGGGCAAACAGCACGGCGAGCAACAACACCGCCGCGCACGCCCCGAGCGCGAGAAACTCTTTCGCAAGGAAGATGGCCACGATATAGCCGATGAGAAAGAGGATTTTAAGGCGCGGGTCGAGGTTGTGGACAAAGGACTTTACGGGGTAGTATTGCCCGAAAGAGACGTCTTTCAGCATACGCCCCCCTTATATGCGAGGACTTTTGCGATAAAGTCCTCCATTGTGTAATTACAGTCAATGGCGACCCCCCTCTCTTTGAGCGCGCGCACGAGCTTTGCCGTGAGGGGAACGTCCAAACCGAGGGCGAGAAGCTCCTCCGTGTGCTGGAACAGCTCCGCGGGCGGAAGAACGTATTTCACCTTTCCCTCCGAAAACACCGCGACCCGCGTGCAATTTTCCGCGATCTCGTCCATATCGTGCGAAACGACGATCACCGTCTTGCACCAGCTTTGTTTGAGCTTATTGAGAAGCGCCATTACTTCCCGCTTGCCGAGAGGGTCCAGACCCGCCGCAGGCTCGTCTAAAATGAGAATTTCGGGCTTTGTGACGATCACGCCCGCGATCGCCGCCCGCCGCTTCTGGCCGCCCGAAAGGTCGAACGGAGACATGCCTTTCACCCTTTCATAGTCCAGCCCGACGATCTCGATCGCCTCTTTCACGGCGCGCTCCACTTCCCCCGCCTCGGGTTTCTTTTCGGCAAAATTTTTATAGCCGAACGCGACGTCGTCGAACACCGTCTCGGCAAAAAGCTGGCTCTCGGGATATTGGAATACCATTCCCACCCGCCGCCTGAGCGCGCGGAGGTCCGTCTTTTTGTCCGTGAGGTCGAACTCCCCGACCATGAGCTTTGCAGGCCCCCGCTTTTTTCCGCGCTTGCGCACGGGCGGGCGCAAAAGCCCGTTGAGATGTTGCACAAAGGTACTTTTTCCGCTTCCCGTATGCCCGATAACGCCGAAAAATTCCCCCTCTTCCACCGTGAGGGTAACGTCGTCGAGCGCCGTCGTCGCAAAGGGAGTTTTTGCGTTATAGATATAACTCAGATGCTCGGCTACGATACGCATTTTGCGATCTCCTCCGCGAGCGTATTTACGTCGAGCGCGTCCGCTACGTCCATTCCGCCGCCGCGCAGGCGGCGCGCGATCTCCCCGATGCGCGGAAGGGCGAGGTTATAGCAAATAAGCTCTTCCCCCCTGCGGAAAATGCCCTCGGGGGTATCCTGCATGACGATCTCCCCGCGGTTCATCACGACCGCGCGGGAAGCGAGCAGCGCCTCCTCCATAAAGTGCGTGATGAGCATTACGGTGACGCCCTCTTTTTCGTTGAGTTCTTTCACAACTTCCACGATCTCCCGCCTGCCGCGCGGGTCGAGCATGGCGGTGGACTCGTCGAGGATCATGACGCGGGGCTTTAAGGCGAGGACGCCCGCGATCGCAACGCGCTGTTTCTGCCCCCCCGAAAGACGGGAGATGGTGGCGGTGCGATAGTCCTCCATGCCGACGGCGCGGAGCGCAAAGCCGATACGCTCGCCGATCTCTTTGCGCGGAAGCCCCACGTTTTCCGCACCGAACGCGACGTCGTCCTCCACAATGGAGGCGACCGCCTGCGAATCGGGATTCTGAAAGACGATCCCCACCTGTTTCCGGATGTCGAAGAGGTTTTTCCCCGTGAGCGGAACGCCGAAAACGGAGATCTCGCCGCTGTCGGGCGTGAGCAATCCGTTGGCAAGGCGGGCGAGCGTGCTTTTGCCGCTTCCGTTGTGGCCTAAAACGGCCACGAACTCCCCTTCTTGCACCGAAAAATTCAAATGTTCCATCCGGAAGCCGCTCTCCTCCCCGTAGGAGAAAGCGACGTCGCGGTATTCCAACGCGTTTGCCATAGGTCCGATTTTCTCTATTATAACATTTCCGCTACGAAATCACGCGGATTTTCATATGAAAAAGCAGTGAAATTTCCGCAATTTTTCATCAAACTTGCTCTTTGACGACGGCAAGCTCTTTAAGCGCGCGGGTGCAGGCGATATATTTTTCGTTTTCCGTCATGTCACGGTCGTACACCGCCACGCAGGAGAACTCCAACCCCTTGCTCTCGTAGGGCGTCATCACGTTGATCTTGCTCTTGGACACCTTTTCGCTTGCCGAAAGCAGAACGTAGCCGCGCTTTGCAAAGAGCGGCAGATATTCTTCCCGCGCGATGACCGCTTTTAAGCCTTGCTTGCCGCGGAAAAAACCGTTCAGTTTCCGCGGCGTGAGTTCTTTGACCTCTTCCCCCTGCAAGCCGATCGGGGACATCTTCACTTCGGTGATCTTCGAAACATAGTCTACGATCTCGTTCGTGTTGCGGTAGTTGCGGTCGAGTTCGTAAACATGCTCGAACCCCTCCCAGCTCCCGATCCCGCGCCACGGCGTGATGTTTTGTTTGAGATCGCCGAACACGTTGAACGCGGCGTCCGAATGGATCTTGCGCAGAAGCGCGTACTCTTCCGCCGAAATATCCTGCCCTTCGTCTATGAACACAAGCCCGTAGCGGGGAACGAGTTTTCTTCCCGCCGCCGTGAGCAGGGCGCAAAGCGCGTAGCCGTCGGACGGATAAACGCCGCGCATGTTGTACTTTTTTTTGTATTTTTTTACCGTGCGGCGGTAGAAAAACCGCGCCACGTCCAACGCGTTTTCGCATTTTCCCGCGTCCGCGCACACGTCGGAAAGGCGCAATATGAAGAAGAACTCACGGAAAAGATCCAACCCCTCCTCCATGTCTTTCAGCACGGCGGCGATCTCCCCTGCTTCCTTTTTCAGCTCCATCCGCCGCTCGATGCGGTCGGCGTAGGTGTAGATCTCCTTGTCTCCCGCCCGCACGCGGTACCGTTTGAGATCGGCGATCTCCTTTTCCACCGTTTCCGAAAAGGCGAGAATGTCCGACTGCGCGCTCCCGAAAACCTGCTCGGCGCGGGCGGACACATCCCGTGCAGAGCGGTAAAATTCCACGAACTGACGGAAGAAATAATCCGCTGTGCGCTCTTCGCCCCGCAGGACAAATTGCAGAAAGTCCTCGATCTGCACGAACTCGCTCATAAGCCCGCGCAGCGGTTTGGTAAAGTAAAAACCGCCCTCTTTGCGCTCTTTGAGTTCCCCCAAAATGCTCCTGCGCACCCGCACGGAGGCATTCTTGATCCCGCGGTACCTGTTCTGCCGCCGCGCGCAATCGGCAAGCACTTTTTCCGCGACTTCCCTGCATTCCCGCCCCGTGAAAAGGCCATACACGTCCGAATAGAGTTTGCCGATCTCCCGCGAAATATCCTGCGTGAACGCGGGGGAATAGAGATAGCGCAGATAGCTTTCCGCCTCGCGCTCCTTGCCCATTTTCGGGAGCAGGTCGATCCCCTCGTTTTTGAGCGCGCGGAAATAGTAGTTTTTCAGAGTTACGGTGCGCACGCGCTGTAATTCAAGCACCTGCGAAAGTTCGTCGATAAAATCGTTGAAAGAATCGGACGGGGTGATGACGAGGACGTCCCGCGGGCTAAGCGCCTCGTTGTTGTACATGAGATAGCTCAGACGGTGCAATAGGATCATCGTTTTGCCGCTTCCCGCGCACCCCTGCAACACAAAACTCTCCCGCTCGGGTCGGGTGATGACGTCGAACTGCTTCTCCTGTATGGTGCGGATGATGTCGCGCACGCGGACGTCGTCTTTTCTGTCGCGGATGATGTTGCGCAGATAGGGGTCGAACAAGATCTCCTCGTCCCTGCCCGCAATCTCCTCGGGCGTTAAAATGTCCCGCACGGAGAGATACTCGTTCTTGAAGCCGAGGACCTTGCCGTTCTTCACGGAGAGGGAACGGCGCAGGACGGTGCGGTAATCGTATTCGTTGATCCTGAAATTGACGCGGCTCTTCTGATAATAGCGCACCGCGAGCGGGGCGCGCCAGTCCACGATTTCGAGGTTTACGTCTCCCCTCTTGCCGATATAATAGCTGTTATACCCCTCCTTGTCGTCCACAACGTCCATGCGGGCAAAGTAGGTCTCGGTAAAGTAACATTTGTAGCTGTTGAGCTTTTTCGTGAGCGCGTCGATCTCGGCGTTCAATTCGAGGATCTTGCGGTAATCCCGCGCGGCGTAATCCGCGCTTTGTTTCAGCTCCTCGATCTCCTGCTTTGCCTCGCGGATGCGCTTGCGGTAGCGGGAGAGATAGCAGACTTTCAGCATGACGAGGACGGCGGCGAGCCGCTCCTCTTCATACGTCTGTTGCTGTTCTCCGTCGAGGAGAGAAAGATACCAGCTTTTATCCGCCTTTTTGTGCGGATCGAGCTTCCCCCGCGGATTGTTGACCCGTTGCTTCATAAATTTCCCCGAATACGACTCTCCGCGCGTTCCACGGAGTTCTATTTCTTATCATAACATATTCCCGCGGAAAAAGAAAGGCTTTGACGGAATTTTTTGCAAGAAAAAAGAGGGTTTTTTCTACCCTCTTATCGTTTTATGAAATTTTTATGAATGTTCTTCGCTCTCCCGCGTCGCCTTGCCGAGAATGTGCGCATATACGACGCTTGCGAGGGCCGCGATGAGGAGGGAAGCGGCCGCAAGGATGACGGCGACATACTGCACCTCTTTCAGTGCGGGCGCGGCGCCGAATACGACTGCGGCGACCGTGGAAAATACGCCCGCCGCAAAGAAGAGATAGCCCCCGAGGCGGTGGGTCTTCCGCCACACCTCTTCGCTCCCGAGCGTTGCGCCCGTGCGGATGCCGATCACGCGGTTGGGTTCGATGCGGGGCATGTAGTTCCCGAGCCAGGCGATGAGGAGGGAGAGCGGAAGTATGATCACGAGCATGAGCGGAAAGTCCGTCTTTTCACCGACCTTCACCCCGCTTGCAACAAGGGCGAAAAATACCCAGCCGATGGTGGCAAAGACGACGCCGAGCGCGGAAAGAAGCCCCGCCGTGACCGCGCGGTTCTTTTTCTGCACGAGCGAAGCCCAAAGCCCCGCCGAAATGAGCGCGGCCGCACCGGGGAGCGCAAGATAGACCCACGGCGAGCCGAGCGCGTCTGCCGTCATCGCCGCGTCGAAATGGATCGGCACTTCCGCGGGAAGAAAACTCACCCCGACGGCAAACCCGACGAGATTCAAAAGCGATAAAACAGTATAAACGATCGCGGTTTTCATTTTTTCTCCTATTTGCGGGCGATGCGCATGAGATAGACGAGCATATCCTGTAAGACGGTGGTATTGAGGGAATAGATAATGGTCTGGGCGCGGCGGCTGGTCTTTACGAGGTCCGCCTCTTTCAGAACGGAAAGGTGGTGCGAGACGGTGGCGGCGGTCAGATCGAACTGGTCGCAGATCTCCCCCGCGGTGTGCGGCCTGCCTTTCAAAAGCGCGAGAATTTCCCTCCGCGTTTTATCCGTAAGCGCGCTCCAAACATCTCTCATGCCTTTCTTCTCCCGTATTTAGAATATTGTCAAAATAATATTACCATATCTGCCGTTTTTTGTCAACCGTATTTCGACGTTTTTCGAAATAAATAAATGTTATCAAAAAGCCCGCTTTTTGGGAGCGGGCGAGACAAAATAAAAGCATGGCGAAAAGTCATGCTTTTTTCGTTTCAAGTTGCAGTTCACGCGCCGTGGCGAGCATGAGTTTCACGCGGTTTTCCTGGTTGACTTTGGTGGCCGAGGGGTCGTAGTCCACGGGGACGATATTGGCTTCGGGAAAGAGCGCTTTTACCGCACGCGAGGCGCCCTTGCCTGCGATGTGGTTGGGCAGACACCCGAACGGCTGGGCGCAAACGATGTTCTCTACGCCCGTTTCGCACAGCGCCGCCATCTCGGCGGGTATGAGCCAGCCCTCCCCCATCTTCACGCCTTGATTGATGACTTTATCCGCATAGCTCCTCAGATGTTCGAAATCGTGCAGAGGCATGTAGCGGGTCTTTTCCATGAGGCGTATGAGCTTTTTTTGTTTGCCGTAAGACCACTTATATGCAATGCGGAAGAGAAGCGTGGAGGCGCTCCGCTTTCCGTAGAATTTTGCGTCGTTGAGGTTGTTCACCATGCAATAGAGGGCGAAATCCATGAGCGCGGGGACTACGGGTTCGCAATTTTCGCCGAGCAGGAACTCTTCGAGATGGGAGTTGCCTAGCGGAGAATATTTGACATAGATCTCGCCGACGATCCCCACCTTGATCTTCTTTTCGTCCGTGACGGGTACGGCGGCAAAGGCCTTCATGATCTCCTTTGCGTTTTTTTCGAGCTTGCGGTAACCCCCCTTTTCAAACTGCGGTTTGAGCCGTTCGATGCACCTTTCCCGCACCTTTCGGCAATCGCCCGCGTTGAGTTCATAGGGAGCCGTCTGGTTGTAAAGGCTCATGATGAGATCGCCGTAAAAAACCGCATAGGCGAATTGGAGCAGCAGGCCGAAAGACATCTCGAAACCGCTCCCCTTTTCCAGCCCCGAAAAGTTGAAAGAAAGCACGGGGACTTCGGGAAACTCCGCTTTGAGCGCCTTGCGGATGAGGGGCAGATAGTTGCTCGCGCGGCAACCGCCGCCCGTCTGCGTGATCATCACCGCCGTCTTTTTGAGATCGTACTTCCCGCTTTTGAGCGCGTCGAGAAACTGCCCGATGACGCAGAGCGCGGGATAGCACGCGTCGTTGTGGACGTGCTTCAACCCCTCGTCGATCACGGCGCGCCCCTCGTTGTGCAATACTTCCACATGGTAGCCGTGGAGACCCATGATGTGGGTGAGCAGGTCGAAGTGCCACGGCAGCATATCGGGGACGAGAATGGTGTGCGTCGCTTTCATCGCATGGGTGAACGCGGGATAGTCGTCGCTGAAATCGAGAACGGGCTTCTCCTGCGCCTTTTTCGCTTCATTCATGGCGTTCCCTCCCGCGGTTTTGTTCTTCGATCGCCGCAAGCAACGATCTGAGGCGGATCTTTACTACGCCGAGACCCGTGATCTCGTCGATCTTGATCTGGGTGTAAAGTTTTCCCTTGCTTTCGAGGATGTGGCGTACTTCGTCCGTCGTGATCGCGTCGATGCCGCAGCCGAAAGAGACGAGCTGCACCAAATTGACGTTTTTATGCCGCGTGACGTACTCGGCGGCGCGGTACAGGCGGGCGTGATAGGTCCACTGGTTGAGGACGTTGACTTTCACTTCGTTGCCCTGCTCGAAAACGGAGTCCTCCGAGAGGACGGCGATCCCCAAAGAAGTGAGCAGTTTGTTGATGCCGTGATTGATCTCGGGGTCGGCATGGTAGGGTCTGCCCGCAAGCACAATGGCCTGTTTCCCCTGCCGCTCTGCTTCCGCAAGGACTTCCCTGCCCTTTTCCGCTATGTCTCGGTGGAAGCGCTCCATGCGGGCGATCCCCGCGCGGTAGGCCTTTTTTATGAGCGACGCGGAAAGTTTATAGCGGGAAAGCGCGCGTGAAAGCGCCTTGACCGTCGTCTTTTCGCTGTTCGGGTCGAGATAGGGCATGATGAAGTTGTTTGCGTTGAGCCGCTCGTTGTTGGCTTTCAACAGCTCGGGATAGTAGGCCACGACGGGGCAGTTGTAATGGTTCAAAGAATCGTGTTCGTCGAAGTTATAGCTCTCGCAGGGATAGAAGATGAAATCCACTCCCTTGTCGAGCAAACTCTCGATATGCCCGTGCATGAGCTTTGCGGGATAGCAGGCGGTATCGCTCGCCACGGTATGCTGTCCCTTGAAATAGAGCTGCCGCGAACTTTTTTCCGAGAGGACGACCTTGAAGCCGCACGTCTCGAAAAATTCCACCCAGAGCGGGAGCTGTTCGTACATGACGAGCTGCAACGGAAGCCCCACCGTGCCGCGCTTGCCCTCCGCGTTTTCGTTTGGAAGGGCGAGCAGGCTTTCGTATTTGTAGGCGTAGACGTCGAGAACGTTCTCGGGAACTTTGAGGCCCGCGCCTTTCTCGCACTTGTTGCCCGAGATGAACTTCCGCCCGTCCGAGAACGTGAGAATGTTGACGTTACAGTGCGAAGTGCAACCCTTGCAGACGACCGAGCGGGAGGAGTAGGAGAAATGCGCAAGTTCCGCCTCTGTGGCGATCCCCGACGTAAGCACGCTGTCCGTGGTGTTTTCGAGCGCATAGAGCGCCGCGCCGAACGCGCCCATGAGACCCGCGATCGCGGGACGGACGACTTCTTTCCCCGTCTCCTTTTCAAAAGAGCGAAGCACCGCGTCGTTCAAAAACGTTCCGCCCTGCACAACGATATGCTCGCCGAGTTCGTCGGCCGTGCGGGCGCGGATCACTTTGTAAATGGCGTTCTTTACGATCGAAGAAGAGAGTCCCGCGGAAATATCCTCTACGCTCGCCCCCTCCTTTTGCGCCTGCTTCACGGAGCTGTTCATGAACACCGTGCAACGGGAGCCGAGTTCGACGGGATGTTTGGCAAACAGGCCCAAACGGGAGAACGGCTCGATCTCCATCCCCATCGCCTTAGCAAAAGTCTGGATAAAGGAACCGCAACCCGACGAACACGCCTCGTTGAGCATGATGGAGTCGATCGCGCGGTTCTTCACCTTAAAACACTTGATGTCCTGCCCGCCGATGTCGATGATGAAATCCACGTCGGGATTGAAATAGAGCGCCGCCTTGAAGTGCGCCATCGTCTCCACGACGCCGAAGTCGATTTTGAGCGCCGCGCGCATCATATCTTCGCCGTAGCCCGTGACGCACGCGCCGCGGATGTTGATACGGTTGCCGATAAGATAATAGATCTCCTGCAAACGTTGCTTGACGATTTCGAGCGGCTGGCCGTTGTTGGACTGGTAGTGAGAATATAAAATTTTGCAGTCGGGCGTGATGAGAAGCAATTTGGTGGTCGTCGAACCCGAGTCGATCCCGAGATAGGCGTCCCCCTCGTATTTGTAGATGTTCTCGAACGAAAGATCGCTCCGCATGTGGCGGGCGACAAATTCATCGTACTCCCGTTGGGAGGCGAAGAGCGGCTCGCCGACGGTGATCTCTCCGCCGTCCCCGATGTTACGCACCCGCGAGATGATCTCGTCCAAATCCCTTTCCGCGGCATTTTCCGCATACAGCGCCGCCCCGAGGGACATGAACTTAGGCCCGTTTTCGGGAAAGACCGCATGCTCGCCGTCGAGACCGAGCGTCTCGCAAAACGCCTTTCTCAGCCCTTTCAAATAGTAAAGCGGGCCGCCGAGAAAGAGGATCTTGCCCTTGATCCTGCGCCCTTGCGCAAGCCCTGAAACGGTTTGGTCCACGACCGCATGAAAAATGGAGGCGGCGATGTCGCTCTTTTTCGCGCCCTGGTTCAGAAGAGGCTGGATGTCCGACTTTGCAAACACCCCGCAACGGGAAGCGATGGGATAGACCCGTTCCGCCTGCAAAGACAGCGCGTCCATTTCGTCCACGGTGAGATCGAGCAAGGTCGCCATTTGGTCGATAAACGCCCCCGTGCCGCCCGCACAGCTCCCGTTCATGCGCTGTTCCGCGCCGCCCGTAAGGAAAATGATCTTCGCGTCCTCGCCGCCGAGTTCCACCGCCGCGTCGGCGTCGGGATAGTATTTGCGGATGGCAAAGTAGGCGGCCTGCACTTCTTGCACGAAATCGAGCCCCCCGCGCTGGGCAAGCCCGAGGCCCGCGGAACCCGTTACGCACGCTTGAAAGCGCGCGGAAAAGGGGCGAACTTTTTCAAGTTCCCCCAAAACGCATTCTTTCACGCGCGAAAAGTGCCTCTCGTAGGAAGAATACAGCACTTCGCCCTGCTCGTCGATCACGCTGACCTTTACCGTGGTAGAGCCGACGTCGATACCGAGTAATTTTGACATTTGTATTCCCGTCAGATGTTTTTCTTCTCTATTATATCATAAAGCGCGGGAATTGACAAGTTATTTTTTATCTTACGCGCCGCCTTCGCGCATCCTGCGGAGGGCATACATCTTTTTCGTGGCGTCGCCGCCCCGAAGATGCCTTTCGCTCAAATTTTTATCCAGCACTTTCTGTACTTTTTTGAAAAGAGCGGGATCGAGACCGGGCAAGCGTTCGGTAACGTCTTTATGCACGGTGGATTTGCTCGTGCCGAAGTGCGCCGCGCATGTGCGGACCGTACAGCCTGTCTTTGCAATGTATTCCCCGTTCCTGATCGTCCGCTCTTCGATATAATTCCACATAGAAAGCAACCTCTTTTCGTCAAAAAGTTACTTATATCTATGTCGAAATAGTGCGAAATATCACCAAATTCCGCCGATCATACAAAAACGGCGCACCCCTCTACGCGCCGTTGCTTCGTCGTTTCAATTGGTTGTCCTGATCTTCATCCCCCCCCAAAATTCCCTCATCGGCATACAGGGTACGAGAGTGTTACGTTTGACTTTCTTGATACCCCCTCACTTGGTAGGCAAGTGAAAGGGGCAAAAATTAGCCATTCTCTAAAAAATTTCGCAAACTTTCACAAAAGAAAAATGCGTATACAACCGTATATGCACCTCTTATGTTTTACAAGACCGCCCTTGTTCGTTTCCGATGGAGACGATTGAGTCTTCTCCCGCTCATCATTCCGAGTCGCAGTGTATTTGGCAAAATTCACCTTCAATTTTGGTTCAAAAATTTTTGAAAATCAAAGTCGGTCAAGTCATTAGTTTTTTCTTTCACGGTTATAAGCATTTTTTACAGTCATACCTTCCAGAATAATCTATGGATTTCAAAAGCTCTTCCATGAAAGAAAGCTTTTGATTTACTTTATCGTATAAAATTGCTGTAGTCCGCGCAACAATAGGGTTTGCGGCAGTAACAACTTGAATTTGCAACGTGTTGTTTTTTTGCATTTCAATATCGCTCATATTTACAGCAATATTCAAGCCGCTAATACGACGGCGGAACTTCAAAAATTCCACCAGCAATTGTCACTTGAAATGTATTTGAAAGCCACTTTAATTTAAAGCACGCATAGAAAATATTCAAAAAATCAAGAAAGTTAAAATGAAAGTGATGATGCAAATAACGCTTGTCAATCTTATTGTTTTTTTCGCAGGTGTCATGAAAATATCCTTAAATTCTATGTTTATTGAATATAACACCTAAACCGCATATTTCAAACACGAGTAGCCGAAAGTTATTCTTACGGCTGCTCCTGTCAATATTTTTTTGCAGTAAGCAAATAGTTTGATTCAAAATGTTCGCCCTTATCGAAAAAAATATAATCTCACCCAATTCCGAAGAAACGCTCGAAGAAGGCTTTGATTTTTTCGATTACGGTCGTCTTTTTCTTGGCGCGGTCGCCACCGCCGAAACGGGAAATCGGCGGCATAAGCCGATCAATATCCGTCCCTGTCGTGCGCACTTCCCCGTCGCGGAAAGCGTTTTCTATGAATTTCCTCGTCTCCTCGTCTTTCAAATTCTCCTCGGCAATGATTTCCGCAAGTTGTTTTTCTTTCTCGGTGGCAACGTATTCATGCCACTCGTTCATTACGTCTGTGACTTCGGTGACGCCCGCGATAAAGCTCTCGATGAGCGCCTTTTTGCTACGAAGCTCGGGACTGGCGTCGATTGCCTTGCGAATGGTGACGAGAACCTCTTTATCTTGGCAATGGGTATCGTGATATTTTGTGACGAGGAGCAGAATATAATCAATATTGATCTCAATTTGCTTGATGAGTTCGATTTCAAACACAATATCGTCGCTGATATCCTCTTTCTCACCGCGTGCCGCTTTTGCTTTCCACTCATCACGAAGGTCCTGATACCGTCCGCAGTAGTCCTGTAAATCGCGCTCGGAAAGGATGTCATCCTCTTTGAAATCATCGTAGCAGGTGAGAAGGTTACGCATCCGCAAAAACGCGCCAAAGAGGCGGATGAACTGCTTCTGCCGCTCTTCTCCCGTGATGCGCTCTTCTTCAAGCGGGAAGCCGTCCTGCAATTCGGAAACGAGGTCGATATATCCCTTATGATATTCTCCCTTATCATCCGTGTAGCCGTTGAGGTAATCTTTGTAACCGCGCATGAGAACAACACCGCCCGCTTCTCTATCGCCAAACAAAGAGATCGCGTCGTCTGTACGCTTTTGTAAATTGCGGAAACAAACGATGTTCGCGAACGTCTTGATGGTGTTCAGAATGCGGTTGGTGCGGGAATACGCCTGCACGAGCCCGTGCATTTTGAGGTTTTTATCCACCCAAAGCGTGTTGAGGGTGGTCGCGTCGAAACCCGTGAGGAACATATTCACGACGATGAGAATGTCAATCTCCTTGTTCTTCATGCGAAGCGAAACATCTTTATAATAGTTAGGGAATTTCTCGCTCGACGTGTCATAGTTCGTGCCGAAGTGGGCGTTATATTCCTTGATGGCACGGTCGAGAAAATCGCGCGAGGAAGCGTCGAGCCCGTTCGTGTCGTCCGAATTTTCCTCGCCGAGAAGTCCGTCCTGCTCCTCCTCGTTGGGAGCAAAGCTGTAAATCGTAGCAACTTTGAGCTCCTTTCCGGGGTGCTCTTTCATCTGCTTTTGGAATTCGAGATAATAGAGCTTTGCCGCCTCGATGGAAGAGACTGCAAAAATGGAATTGAATCCCTTCAACTGTACTTTGTTGCGAAGCTCCTGTGCGTCGCTTCCGCTCTTTGCGCGGGCGACTTCCTCTATATTCACGAGCTGGCGGAAAGCATACGATTTTTCGTTCTGCTTAGTCTTTTGCGCAAAGTGGTCGAGGATATATTCAACAACTTTGGAAATGCGCTCAGGCGCGAGGAATGCTTTTTCGCGGTCGATGTCCCAAACCTCCTTGTCGTCGATTTCGGGCTCTTCTTTCATTGTGGAAATATAGTCCACGCGGAAGGGCAAAACATTTTTATCGTTGATGGCGTCCACGATGGTGTAGGTGTGAAGTTTCATGCCGAACGCCTGCTCGGTGGTGCGCATGGTAGGATTGCCCGACGAAAGCGCGTTGACGGAGAAGATCGGCGTTCCCGTAAAGCCGAAGAGGTAATATTTTTTGAAGAACTTGGTAATGGCGAGGTGCATATCGCCGAATTGACTGCGATGACACTCGTCGAAGATGAGAACGACGTGCTTGTCCGAAACGGGATGTCCCGCGTTCTTCTTGATGAAGGTGGAGAGCTTTTGAATGGTCGTGATGATGATCTTCGCGCCGTTATCTTCGAGTTGACGTTTTAAGATTGCGGTGGAGGTATTGCTATTCGCCGCCCCTTTTTCAAAGCGGTCATATTCCTTCATAGTCTGATAGTCGAGGTCTTTCCTGTCCACGACGAAGAGCACCTTGTCAATGTAGTCGAGCCGCGAGGCGAGCTGTGCCGTTTTGAAGGAAGTGAGCGTCTTTCCGCTGCCCGTCGTGTGCCAAATGTAGCCACCCGCCTTCACACTCCCGAAAAGTTTGTAGTTTTTGGCGATTTGAATGCGCTCCAAAATCTTCTCGGTTGCGACAATTTGATAAGGGCGCATGACGAGGAGCATGTTCTCCGAGGTAAACACACAATAGCGTGTTAAAATGTTGAGGAGAGTATGTTTTGCGAAAAAGGTCTTGGTGAAGTCCGTAAGGTCGGGAATGATTTTGTTCTTCGCGTCTGCCCAAAAGGAAGTGAACTCAAAGCTGTTGCTTGTCTTTCCCTTGCGTTGTGCGTTCTCCGCCTCTTTGATATGGTTGTAGCGCGTGGTGTTGGAGTAATATTTCGTATTTGTGCCGTTGGAGATGACGAAGATCTGCACATAGTCAAAGAGCCCGTTCGACGCCCAAAAGCTGTCGCGGGAATAGCGGTTGATCTGATTGAACGCTTCTCGGATAGCGACGCCGCGGCGTTTGAGTTCGATATGTACGAGGGGCAGACCGTTGACGAGAACGGTGACGTCGTAACGGTTTTCGCGGACGCCACGCGTCTCGGTGTATTGGTGGATGACCTGTAAACGGTTGTTGTGGATGTTCTTCTTGTCGATGAGAAGAATATTTTTTGTCTCGCCGTTGTCGCGTCGAAGAATTTGCACGAAATCTTCTTGAATGCGGCGGGTCTTTTTCTCAATGTCGTCGTTCGCGCCCGCGATACAGTTCTTAAAAAACTGCTCCCATTCGCTGTCGGTGAACCCATAGTTGTTGAGAAGTTCAAGCTGTTTGCGAAGGTTGGGAATGAGCTCCTCTTCGGAGTGAATATTGAGATATTCATACCCCATGTCTCCCAAAAGGCGCAAGAATTCGCGCTCTAAGTCCGCCTCGCTCTGATAGGTTTCGGCGCGACGCTCCGAAGACTCATACTCCGCCACCACGGTAGACTCTGTGGATTGGGTGACAAGATTGAAATTATTCATACACACTCCTTAAAAGACAACAGCTTGTCCCGATAGTATTCGTACTGTTTTTGTCTTGCTTCGATTTCGGCGGGGAGACCTTCCGTAGGATCGTTGCAAAGTTTATCGAACTTGTCGAGCGTTTCCACAATTTTCCCCTGTACTTCGAGCGGCGGAATGGGAACAATCAGCTTTTTTAGATCGGTTTTATTAAATTTACATTGCCCACCAGGAGAAGTAATTAACTTTAATTGCTTTTGAAACTGCTCGCACTGAAAAATATAGTATAGGTATTTATTATCTTCTTTTGAACTACGCAATAAAATTGCATTCGGACCAAGTGCGTTTTTTGGATATGGTAATTTCCGCGGATCAACATAATAAACCTCTCCACAGTTCCCAATATTGGGCATTATTATTGACGCTTCATCTAAATGTACTCGCCATAGATAATTATATGCTGTCTCAGCAATATACACAAAATCTTCATTCTTAAACTTCGATTTCAAATCCGTCGTACGAACTAATTGCGCATAATCAGCATTTTGCAAATATTGTACATTCTTTTTTAAATCAGCAAAAGAACCCGCTGCAACGTAATCTGTTATGGTATCGCATATCTCTCCCAATTTCAACCACCTAACTTCGCACCCCTCATTCGATTTATCGAACGAGAGGAGTTTATCGCGATAACATTCGTACTGCTTGCGACGAGCGGCAAGCTCATCTTCAAGCTCTGCTGACAATGATGTAAAATCGTCCAAAATGCGGACAATTTCGCATTGTACCGCCAAAGGTGGCAACGGAATTTGTAGATTACGAAAGTCCCCACCCGTCAATTTTGGAATATTTCCATGCACTAACGACGTAATATCTATGGTCTGTATATAGTGAAATAAATATCGAAGCGAAACTCCTTTTTTCGCTTGAATGATATGAGCATGATTATTTACCCAAATTTTCCCCGATGCCCACGTCACAATTGGATGCCCATTATTATCGATTACACTCCCATCTTCACCGACTAAAACAAACTCGCCGTCAAAAATATAGTCGTTTACATAATCTTGAATACCGTTTGCGCCATAATATGGATACTCTCCCAATGTTCTCGCCGACCGAGTTATCGGCTTTCTTCTATTATCCAATATTTCGCAACACTTTTCAAGTAAAACCCGTTCCACCCCGTTCGGACACAATTCCTTTATCAATTCTTCAAGTTTTGTCATTATGCACCTCAATTCCATCCCAAAGCTCTTTTAGCATTCGAGAATTCTTCTCGATTTTTTACATTTTCCAAAATGCCAACCACCAATCGACGCAACGGTTGATATTTTTTCAAAGCATCCGTATCATTCATGCTTGCTCCATGGATAACATTGCTCAACTCTGAAAACAGTTTATAACCATTTGCTGAAAATTCAGGTGGAATAATAGAATTTTGTGCGTCGATATCTCGCAAAATATCAACAAATGGTCGGGAACTGCCATTTTTCTTTGTTGTTATTATGCCGAGCGACGTTGCGGTTTGTAATGTAATCGCTTCAAATGCTTTTCGCAAATAAACCAATGCGCCAGCCCCCAATTCATCTCGATATGCCACATCGGCTTTATCAAGAAATTTCGATATGAAACCGTAAGAATCCATGCTGATCGCAACACTATCTGAAAGTTTTTCGCTTTTCTTCATAATGCGAACGCTCGGAGCAGGTAAAGTAATATCATCCATACTTTCAACTAAAAACCATATCGGAACCGTAGCACCGCAAGAACAAGCCAACACACAGTCAATGCTTATCGTTTTTTTATCAATAAACATGCACGAAAATTTATTCCTTGATCGAAACGTTCGGATATCATCACATGTCTTACAGAAATAATTAAGTGCGATATTCCCTACGGTAAGTTCAACTGTTTGCCCAGTATCTCCTTTCTTGTTTTGAAGAAACCCATCAACCTGAACGAAATCGAGCTTTGGCGGTTTAGATAAAATATCCCCTAATCTCATTTGTACTCCTTGCGTTAATCAAAGCCTTACCCTTCAATTTCCGCGATGATTTTTTCGATTTCTTTGCGCAATACGTCCTCGCGGGCGACAATTTCGGCGATCTCCGCATTTAGTTTTTGAATATCCACCTTTTCGCGGGTGTCCTTTGGCTCCACATAGGTCGAAACGGAGAGGTTATAATTATGTTCCTCGTCGCCGATCACGCTGTTCGGAATCAGTTTTGCAAAATGTTCTTTATCTTCCCGCGCCTTGAACGCCTCTAAAATCGTATCGATATTCTCGTCGGTCAGCTTATTGTTGTTCGTCACCTTCACGAACTCATTCGAGGCGTCGATGAAGAGCACGGAGCTATCCTTCTTGCTCTTCTTCAAGACCATGATGCACGTTGAAATGCTCGCCCCGAAAAAGAGGTTCGCGGGGAGCTGGATAATACAGTCGATGAAGTTGTTATCGATGAGGTATTTGCGAATTTTCTGCTCCGCGCCGCCGCGGTACATGATACCCGGGAAACAGACGATTGCCGCCGTGCCGTTCGCCGCAAGCCAAGAGAGCGAGTGCATGATAAAGGCGAAGTCCGCCTTCGACTTGGGCGCAAGAATGCCCGCAGGAGAATAGCGGCTGTCGTTGATGAGGAGAGGATCGCCATCCCCCGCCCAAGGAATGGAATAGGGCGGATTGGAAACGATCACCTCAAAGGGTTCGTCGTCCCAATGTGCGGGCTCGGTGAGCGTGTCGCCGTGGGCAATGTCGAACTTGTCGGGCTCGATGTCGTGCAAGAACATATTGATGCGGCAGAGGTTGTAGGTGGTGATGTTGATCTCCTGCCCGAAAAAGCCTTGACGGATGTTTTCCCTGCCTAAGATCTTCGCCGCTTTCAAAAGGAGCGAACCCGATCCGCAGGCAGGGTCGTACACCTTGTTGACCTCGGTCTTTCCCACCGTTGCAAGTTTGGTGAGAAGCTCGGAGACCTCCTGCGGTGTGAAGAACTCGCCGCCCTTCTTGCCCGCGTTGGAGGCATACATACTCATGAGATATTCATAGGCGTCGCCGAAAGCGTCGATGGTGCTATCTTGGTATTTTCCAAGCTGCATTTCCGCAACCGTGTCGAGGAGCTTTACGAGCTTTTCGTTGCGTTTTGCGACCGTCGCCCCGAGTTTGTTGGAGTTGACGTCGAAATCGTCGAACAAGCCTTTGAAATCGTCCTCGCTTGCGCTACCCTGCGCGGAAGTTTCAATATGATTAAAGACACGCTCGAGCGTTTCGTTGAGATTTTCATCCCGTGCGGCGCGCGCTCTTACGTTGCAAAACAGCTCGGACGGAAGGATGAAGAAACCCTTCTCCTGTACCAACCCCTCACGGGCGGACTCCGCTTCTTCATCGGACATCTTTGCGTAATTAAAGTCAAGATCGCCCGCATCGTGTTCGCCCTTGTTGATGTATTCCGTGATGTTCTCGGAAATGTAGCGGTAAAACATGGTGCCGAGGACATATTGCTTGAAGTCCCACGCGTCCACGCCGCCCGCATGGACGAGGTCGGTCGCCGCATTCCAAATCATCTTGTGCAGTTCCGCCCGTTCCTGTTCTTTTCTTGTATCTGCCATAAATTCCTCCTGTTGTAATTTTATTATAGCACGTCAAACAAGACAATGGTAGTCATGCTTGAAAAAATTTTTCTTGTGTTGGCGTTTTATCTGTTCAAGCTGTCTTTGTCGAGCAGGAAATCGTACAGACCCATGTAGATGATACCCTTGTCGTCATAGCTTGCTTTTCTTCGCGAATCGGTGATGATGATCTTCTTGAAAAAGTCCTTCGTCGCAAGCAGAGGGCGGCGCTCCGCATTGATTTTTTCTTCGTCCCCCAACCGATACGCCGATTGAATATAATATCGTTCGGGTCCCATGTTGACCACAAAGTCGATCTCGCACTGCTTTTTCTTCCCCTCTTCGCTCACATCCACGACGCCGACGTCCACCGCATACCCGCGCGCGATCAGTTCGTTGAAGATGATATTCTCCATTGCATGGGTTTCTTCATCCTGTCGGAAGTTCAGCCGCGCATTTCTCAGTCCCATGTCGGTGCAATAGTACTTGGAGGGATAGGAAAAATACCGCTTGCCCTTCACATCGTACCTACTTGCATGGTAAAACAGAAACGCCTCTTCCAAATATTCAAGATACTTAGAAATGGTCTCGGAATTCACCTTCACCTTGCGCACGGTTTGGAGCGTGTTTGCGATCTTGTTAGAATTGACAAGCGAACCGACGGACGAGCAGAGATCATCGGTGAGCATCTTCATCGCCTCGGGAAGTTCAATGGTGTAGCGCTCCTCGATGTCCTTAAAGTAGGTCTCTTTGAACAGATCGGTGAGGTACTTCATCTTCCCCCTCGCGTCGGAAAGGGACAACGTAAACGGCAAGCCGCCGTATAGCGCATACTCCTCAAAGGCATCCGCCTTGTCGCCGCCCACAAAATCGAAATATTCTTTGAAGGTGAGCGGGAACACGCGCACCTCGTCGCCGCGCCCGCGGAACTCGGTCATGACATCCTTGGAAAGGAGCTTGGAATTGCTACCCGTCACATAGACGTCCACGTTGCCCAAATGCAAAAATCCGTTGAGAACGCCATAGAGCGGCAACGGTTCTTCGCTCTTCAATTCCTCTTTTTTGATCGCATATTGAATTTCGTCGATAAAGACATAGTACATCTGCGATTTATCGGCGACTTTGGAAGTGACATATTCAGACAGTTTGAGCGGGTCTCTGTACGGCGCATTTTGAACGGCATCGAGGGCAAGCGTGATGATGTTCTCCTCTTTGACGCCGATAGAAAGCAGATAATTTCGATAAATTTCAAACAACAAATAGCTCTTGCCGCACCGTCTGATCCCCGTGATGACCTTGATCATTCCGTTTTCTTTTTTGGAAATCAGTTCCTGCAAGTAAAAATCTCTTTGAATGGTTTTCATGCAAATTGCCTCCCGCATAATCGAAAGTTGCTCCGCAAATGGAGTAACTTTCGATAATAGTATAGCATGAAATGACCCAAAAGTCAATAGTGTTTCCCCTCTTTCTTGGCTGTTTTTGGAGCGGAACGCGGGGAATTTGCTTGCTTTCGGTCGAATTATCCGAATTGATTATGAAAATTCCAAAAAATCGAAAGATGCCCCATGCGTGGAATATCTTTCGACAAATAAAAGAAATTCAAGGGAGAATTAGCGCATTCGCGCAACTTTTTCAAGGGAGTTTTAGAAAAGTATAGAAATTTTTTCCAACGACTTTTGTCGAAAGTAAAAATTTATAAGCTGCGACTACACACAAAAAAGGAAGTCCCTCATATGAAACTTCCTCGATTGTCTCTAATATTAGTCCAAAGAATTTACTGCCGATCTTCGGTTTCCATTGCTTTAAGTTTGCGTATTGCGACTTGCAACGCAAGTAAATGTTTCGGCGTAAATCTTATTGTAGCTGACTTCCCTTCAAGCTGTATAGGTATATCGAAAAATGCACTTTGAGCAGCATTAACATCTATACTCTCTACTTGTTGGATCAGTCCGCTTATAGTAATTTGACTATATTTGAATTTAGCTGCACAATTTGGACAAAGCGATAAAGTATTCCAACCAAGGTCTATTTTGATCTGTTGTGACTCCATAAGCTCTCCCGTATTAAAAATATTTATAGCTTCGAAATAACGTTTCCCCTTTGCCGTTAAAATTCCTTCGTTGCTACAAATTTGGCAATGCGCCTTATACTCGTTCCTGACAAATTCTTTCTCTTCATTATTCGGTTTTTCCAATACGAAACGTAGCTTTTTTATCGTTGTCGTAGGCTGTTCCCTGTCATCAAATTCTTTCTCAAGCTTTATTTTGCGCTTATCGAGATTCTTCGGGCCATGAAAAAAGCCATAATTGTCATCGTCATCTTCTTCTGGAAGTTGTTCTCTATCGGAAGTTGCTACCATTTCAGATAATGATTTGCCCGTTTTTCGTTTTTGTTCTTGCATTAGCAATGCCATTGCAAGAGCTTTTTCTCGCACATCCGAGTCAAGCCTAGCAAATTTATTAAGGTTTTCATCATTGATACCACTATTTTTTAACTGTTCGACAAGGTCGTTTGGTTTTATGGATATTTCGCTTAACAAAACGGACGGGGTGTCATATCTAAAATCATCAAGCAAATCATCTTCTGTCAGTTCATATGGAAATTTATATACGCCGCTTCTTGTGGGTACCCATGCAGTACGCTTTAAATAGTAAACAAGGGTAGATTCAAATATCTGAAAAGATCTGCGATTATTTGCTCGATATTTTGTATATAGCCAATTTTCGTTATTACATTTCAGAACAAATTGCCAAAGCATCCGCGCTACATCGATAAGATTATTTTCTTTAATTTTCTTTAATTTATTCCAATCAAATTGGTCTATCGTATACGTTTGCTCAATACATGTATCATACCGTTCCCCGCTTCTATCTATCTTGCCGCATAAGGGGAATGGATATTGCAAATTATTTGACTTTACAACTTGCGGATAGACTTTCCCATATAATTTAATGAATATTTCTTGTAAAATATCTTGCGGGATGTCACGATTGGCCTTTTTATACTCATTGAGCGCAAGTATATAATGCGTATCGCAAAAAAAGAATGCCGAACAGCTATCCCAACAGCAGTTGCACGCCTGGGTTATACGAATATCCCCGTCGTCATTTGTCGCTATAAAGATAGGGGTAACTACAAGATCGTTAATGTTGATAGCTCCTGATTGATAACCATTGACAATTTCCATCATCTTAAGAATCATATCGTCTACGGAAATTTTATCGCCTGAAATATCTGCGATAAGATCTTCCCGTTCGCACATTTCCTTGACCCCAAGAGACAGCAGAAGTTCTTTTATGTTTCTGTCCTGGGTAATGTTTTTCAAAGAAATCTCAACATAAATCGGATTCTTCAAGTGATGTTTCGGTTGATAGCTTGTTCTTAAATAAATCCCATCATATGGCTTATGTAGCCTTCCATCCTCGCACTTAATGCACGCAACTTCACGGATAATCTCATTGCGCGTTTTTGGTACGTGAAAAGAACCGGAATAAAAGCTGTATCCTAATCTTTCTTTTGCCTGCGAAAGCAAATAATAAAGTGTTTTGAAATATTCTGTTTTTTGTTTAACGAATAATACATTGAAAAAGTTGGGATTTTTCTCCAAAGAATCAATAAACTCTTCAATTGTAAATTCCTTTATTTTAAATTGATCAATGAAAAATTCAGTCCGTGACGCAGGCATAAATCTCGGCAACCAACTCTTTTGGTAATAGGTTTCCACTTCATCGGAGGGTAAAATAATTTTAATATCATTGCTTGCCCACATTACATCCCTACTCCGAAGATATTCGCCGCGCTCTGTAACAAACAAATTATCGGATTCAAATGCTTGCTGTATTTTATCTGCAAAAATTTTGTAACGAGAATCTCCGTTATTTGAAAAATCACGATGAGTCGGGAGCGCATCGTATACGGAATAATTTAAAAGATTCACACCTCTGAAATAATATAGAGATTCTACAGACAAATCGGCAAGAGCTTCTATCAATTTGCTGTTTTCGTCGCAGTATCTTATGTTATCGCGCGCAACGGTCGAAGCAAAAGGAGCATTGATATGAAAACGCAAATCGCTTTTTTGATCCGTAGGGAAAAAGATGCATACCTTTCCTGTCACATTGCTGTCTACTTCAAATTTATTGTCTTGTAGAAGTTTCATTTTATATGCAATGGAAACCACATTCTCTTTTAACCGCCCCTCAACCATTAAAGGACACCGACCAATAAATTTGCTCCAATACGATACGCTTTCCGCAATTTCCGAAGCCTTCTTCACGCGAATCTCATAAATAAATTTTACAGATGTCGTCTCTTCATTGATTTGTATATAACCTTTTGACCCATTCGGTAATTCGTAATTAATTTTTTTGATATGATTTAAGAATAAAATTGCCGTTTCGTCTAATCCGCAAAGGCCTTCGGTAATTTCATCGATTGCTTTCTCAGGTGACTTATCTGCACTATCAAAAGGGAATATAAACTTGGTCAAGCCTTTTTGCGCCTGCCTTTCTATTTCCTCATCTTCCGGTACCAACATATCCACGATCTTGAAGCAATGCTCCCCAGAATACACTTCAGGAGTAGAGGAATAGGCATATACGGCTTTAAATCCAACGCCAAACTGTCCAATCGCAGTCGGATCATCTCTTTTTGTTCCCTTGCTGATGTTGGTAATCGCTTCTACATCTTCTAACGTAAAATCACGCTTATCGCCATTATGTATAAAAATCAATTTGTCATTAAAAAGACGAAATCGAACTGCCGAAGCATTCATGTCTTCAGCATTTTGCAAGAGTTCGAAAATGAAATGAGCTTTGTCCGGATATAATTCGGTAAGTAAATTCTTGATTCCGTCAAAGGCATCATTTTCTTTCATACTTTTGACCATTTCTTTTCTTTTGCTCTTCAGCTCTTCAAATGTAGCGAATTTACTCATTTTATCCCTCCACTCGTAAAATCCCAACCGCCAATTTCGTTGCTACGATATCGCATTTTTCAATTTCGGAATTCAATTGCTGTTGCTTTTCCCTAAATGATTGCTCCAAACGCTCCAACTGCGCCTGTTTCATCTTGATGATCTTGGCATCTGTCGCTTTTGACAATACGTTTTCGATTGCCTTGATTTGTCCCTGCTGGCTTGTGACCAGGCTACTCATTTTGAATTTTATCAGTTGTTCCGATTCGCCGATATATTTTTCCTTTGCCTCTTTCCACGCCGCAAAATGAATATTTTCCAACCTACCTTCTTCGATGGCATGCGTGCTTTCGTAATCCTGCGCATGGTAGATAAGCTCCAACATGGTTTTTGTATCGATTTGTTGTTCCGCAACGATCTTCAATTCGCAGTTTGGCTTTATACCTTTGTACTGCCACTCATAGGCAATAAAAGGATATTCTCCCCGCGGCAATTTGTCTGTTTTCACGGTCAAAGAGCATTGCACGGGATCGTCGCTAAAATAACGTATAGCTTGTTTCACAAGTGGATGCGTCGGCATAATGAATGTTATATTCCTATGTTCGGTTGCATATTCCCCGTCAAAAGTAATTTTTTCAAACGGCGTTTGTTCATTCAGATATTTCTCCCATGCTTTGTATACGGGATTAATTTGCCTGTCCAATTCACGGAAGTCTTTCAACAGAATGTTTCTATTTTCCTCTTTCAGCCGCAAAGTTCGTTCGGCTCCGTTCCCGAGAATATATTGATTATCCTCACCCAAACGCTTTTCAAGATATGTTTCTATAAGTCGGCAAATTGCGTCGGCGCTTAAGTGAATATTGGTCGCGTCTTGCAATTCTTTTCTCATCATTTCTTGACTCAAATCTAACCCGAAAAATGCTTTTGTATCCTCCTCCAAGCGCTGTTGTTCTTGCATCTTCCGAATGGCGTTGTCGGCGATTTGCAAGTCTTTTTTTGCCCGCTCCTGCGGGTTCAGAATGTAATTTTCAACTACGTCATAGATCTCGCGCGTAACTTCGCCCAAAATCTCCTCACTGTCGCCGATGGAAGAATTGAATACACCGATACGCGCCAGACAGCGGTCATAAATATCGCAATCGATTGTGCCTTCCGTTATGATATTGATGATGGAAACACTCTCGCTTTTTTGCCCGTTTCGGTCGATACGTCCGATGCGTTGCTCAATCGTTTGGGGATTCCAGGGCAAATCATAGTTTATCAGGCAATCACAAAATTGGTAGTCCAAGCCCTCGCAACCCACCTCGGAAAACAACATAACATCCAAAGATTCTTCTTGCTCTCTATCCGCTTTGAACCGATTGCGCAGGGCAACCCGCTCATCATCCTTCACTCCCCCATGGATGACACCAACGCGGATATTTTGTGCGGACAACTTATCATACAAATATTTCAAAGTATGTCTAAAACTGCTGAACACCATTACTTTGTTGTTCTGCATGGTTTGCTTTTCTTGAATAACTCTGATAAGCTCCTCGACTTTTGTATCCTCATCGCTCATTGTCTCCGCAGAGGCAAGCAAACGCTTGACCGCCTCTTTGATCTGCGGTTTGGAAAGAAAATCGGCCGTCTCGTTCAATGACGCATTTTCCGCATCGTCAAGTTCAAGCCCGAGCTCATCAAATCTTCTTGTTAAAATTTCTTCAAGGAAAGGGCGTAACCCGAAAATACAGCTTGCCGCCTGCCGCATGATTGTCGTCATCATAAACCGCAGGCCCCAATCTCCATGAAGTTGAATTAAGATATTTGCCTGTATCCGCAACAACTCGTTATAAAGAGCGGCTTGATCTTCCGTAAACGAAACCTTTAATGTTTCGGGCTTTCTGACCGTAAAATCGCCGATATCGCGTCTACGAGTACGATTTATGATCGATGCGAAGGTGTGTAAGCTCTCGACATTCGTAATCAGCTTTACACGTTCCTCGGCCGAAATGTTATCTTGCCTCAGGGTTCGAATTGCATTGAGATAGACGGGATTTGTAACAATATTCGCCCCACACGATGTCTTTCCGACAGCAATTAACCTCGAAAGAGCTTCGTTCTGCCAATTTTCTTCGTTGCTCCGGATTAGCCTGACTGCCTCATTGATAAGCGGGTTCGGCTCCCCCATACGGACAAAACTCTCGTAATCGTAAATCAAATCGGGGCGTAAAAGATTCAGCAATGTATACAAATCCCTGTCACCGAGTTGCATCGGTGTAGCCGTAAGCATCACGACACTCGTGGCATTCTCGCAGAACAACTGCACCGCTTGATGCGCATAAGTATTGGGATTCTTGATATGATGTGCCTCGTCGACTATTACCAAATCAAACTTGGGAAACGGATTTAAATCCGCCAACGACTTTTTATTGATTTTTATCGCGCCGCCGTCTTTTGTCCCGTTAACGGTCGCTTCATCAAACAAGGAATAAGGGATAATACACTTGGAATAATCGTCGGGCCACTCCTCTTCAAGAGAAGCTTCGTGGATGCAATAGCGCAGTTTCTCCCCGTCTATGTGAACAAACTTCTCTCCGAATTTATCTTTTAGCTCTCCTTGCCATTTTCGTTCCGTAATGAGAGGGCGCGGGCAAATTACGAGTACGGATTTGATATCAAAACGCGCCTCCATTTCTTTCAGAATAAGTCCGGCTTCGATCGTTTTACCGACACCTACGCCGTCGGCAATTAAAATGCGCGGACTTTCGGACTTAATAAGTTTCAATATGGGACGATATTGGTACGGTATAAAATCTATCTTTGCGGAATTGAGCGAATATAACGAATTGATATTGGGGCTGCGCAGTAATTTTGCCGTGAAAAGCGAATTGACATCTTGCGCGGAATACCAAAGATATCCGTTATCGATGCAATACGGCTCTATTTGCTCTTCAAAACAAGCTATTTTTTTGCCATCCGCCAAAACGATATATCTTGTGACATCGCCGTTTTCCTCAACCGAAACGACAGCGCCCACCTTACCATCATGCTTGATTTTAACCGTATCACCCGCTTTGAATATCATATAACCTTACTCCGCACTAAAATATTCGCTTTTATTATAGCAAAAACCAACGCAAATGTATAGTGTTTTGTGCCAAAGACGTTCCATATCGATTGTTTCTTTTCGGACTTGCTATCTAATTGAATTTCTGTTTTTACCTCCCTCCCATACAATTCTAAACATGAAAAAAGCACTAATCTCGAAAGCAATTCGAGATTAGTGCTTTTTTGCTCCTTTTATTCTACCACCCACACAAAACGTTCGGTAATGTTCCCTCTATATGCACGGTGGATTTGCTCGTGCCGAAGTGCGCCGCGCACGTGCGGACCGTACAGCCTGTTTTTGCAATGTATTCCCCGTTCCTGATCGTCCGCTCTTCGATATAATTCCACATAGAAAGCAACCTCTTTTCGTCAAAAAGTTACTTATATCTATGTCGAAATAGTGCGAAATATCACCAAATTCCGCCGATCACTATTCTGTCTATGGCATAACGATAGATCTGTCGCGGGTGCCATAGAAAAACGCCTGCGGAAAGGGTTCCGCAGGCGCGCACAGAGGAAAAAATGAAGAAGGTCATTGGATGGTCTATTTCTTTTTTGCTTCCCGTTTTGCCTTTTTCTCTTCGGCCGCTTTACGCTTTGCCTCACGGGCCGCTTGATATTTGCTCTCCTCTTCCTCGAAGTCAAGCCCTTTCTTTTCGCACTTTGCTTTGAGTTCGGCCTTGCGGGCTTCTTCGGCTTGCCGCTCCGCTTCCTCTTCTTCGAGACGGAGCCGCTCTTCGGGTTCGATCCACTCTTCGCCGTTTGCAAGCGCAAGGGCTTTCTGGTGTTCACGGATCTCCGCTTTGTCCGCTTCCATATACTTCTCGACCGAGAAGAATACCATGAGGACCGCGCAGACGGCATAAGCTACGGTCTCGATCCAGATATAGCAGATCGTATTTGCCACGGCATTTGCGCCGCCGCCCGAGATGAGGTTGAAAAGGCCCGTCGCAATGGGCGTGGAAGCCGCCAAAATGGAGCTGTAAATGGACATAGTGAGTCCGTCGCAACGGTATCCCCTCTTCGCTTCGATGTGATCCAGAACGTCGGAGATGAGCGCGAGGACCATGTAGCATGCGGGGGACGAGCCGAAACTCTTCAAGCACACGCCGACGGCAACGGCATAAAAGTTATCGGGGAAAAGCCCCGCTATGACGCCGCCGACCGCGGCGAGGACGCAACCGGCCAGCACGACGATCTTCTTACCGAATTTCGCGGAAAGCGGCCAGATAAACGTCATGGCGACCGCCATAGGGACCGCGCCGAGGATATTGATGATCGCCATCGCTCCCGCACCGTCCGCGCCGCCGATCTCCGTCCCCGAAAACCGGTCGGTACAGAAATACGTGATCGAGAGATTCTTGAACATGCCGCTGAACTGGAACAGGAAGAAGAAGATGATCACGATCCACCAGAATTTATCCGAAGCAACCCCTTTGAGCTGTTTTTTGACCGAGATTTTGGATTTGGGCGCTTCGGAGTGCATCCCCTCTTCCGTCACGCGCTCCCGCGTAAAATAGTATTGCAGAACGGTGAAAAGGAACGTCACGACGGCGATCGCAACAAACGCCACGGTCCACGCCGTTTTATTGGGCGTTTCCCAGCCGCCCAAAAACCACGCGATGATCATGGGGAAGACCATTCCGCCCGCGCCCATGACGGCGACCGACGCAAAATTGGAGAAAGAAGCAAGCAGCCCGCGCTGGTTGCTGTTCCGCGTAGAGACGGGAACGAGCGTACTGTTCGCCGTGCTGTACAGGGGATATGCGACCGAATAATATAAATTATAAGCGATCGCGGTGAGCGTCATCGTGAGTACCGGCGTATCCGACCCGTTCCCCATCGGCAAGACGAAGAGCAGAATACAGGATACGCTCAGAAGAAGCGAGGAGAGCAACAGCCACGGACGGGCTTTGCCTGCCTTTGTGTGCGTCCGTTCGATCAGCTGTCCCACCGCCAGATTGCCCGCGACGATCAAAACCGCCGAAAGAAGAGGCAGGAGAGTCAGGAAAGTATTGACGGAGGGCGGGAGCAGACCGTCCGTTTTGTAGTTGGCAAACAGGATGTCCGTCCAATATCTGTTGAGGAAACTCGTGAAGATCCCGCTTGCGAGCAACGCGCCGAACGGCCCGAGGAAGTAACCGATCACCGCCTCGGGGAAGAGCTTCACCCGCGCCGACTTGATTTTGCTTGAAAATAGGGGCGTATCAAAGACGCTTTTTTTAACTTTTTCCGACATAGCATATCACCTTTTTTGGATTTCACCGAAACACTTTTGAAGAGCGGGATAGAGGTGCGTGAAAACCTCATATTTTTGTTCATAACGACGCACAAGCTCCCCGCGCGGCAAGACCGTTTCCCGCAGGCGTACGAGCCGCTTTGCGGCCGTTTCCACATCGGGGAAGAGTTCGCTGCCGACCATCGCAAGGATGGCCGCGCCGTAAGCGGGTCCCTGTTCGGTCACGGGCGATACGATCGCGCAGTTCAAAACGTTGGCAAGGATCTCCCGCCAAACTCTGCTCTTCGCGCCGCCGCCGCAGACCGTTGCGCGGGCGATCCCGATCCCCGCTTTCCGCGCCGCCTCCACACAATCGCGGAGGGCGAAGCTCACGCCTTCGAGAACGGCAAGAGACATCTCCTGCCTCGTTGTGTTTGCCCGCATGCCGATGAACGCGCCGCGGGCGTCCGCGTCGTTGTGGGGGCTTCTCTCCCCCATGAGATAGGGCAGGAAAAATACGTTGTTTTCTCCGAGCGCCGCCCCGTCGACCGCGCCGCCGTAATCCTTTGAGCCGAGAATGGTTTCGAGCCACCAGCGGTTACAGCTTGCGGCGGAGAGAATGCAACCCATGAGGTGCCATTTTCCGTTTGCGTGGCAGAAAGAGTGGAGCGCGTTGTTTCCGTCCTCGGAAAAAGCGTCTCCCGCGATGAAGACCGTTCCGCTCGTGCCGAGGGAGATGTTGCAGTCCCCTCCCTTTACGGTCCCCGTGCCGACGGCCGCCGCCGCATTGTCTCCCGCGCCCGCCGTAAAGACGGCGTTGGGAAGACCGTACCGCGGCAAAAGTTTCCCCGTGACGGCATAACTCTCGTACAACGCAGGAAGCCACTTCTCCTCCGCCGAACAGAGCGCAAGCATCTCACGGCTCCACTTTTTATTGCGGACGTCGAGGAAGAGCATTCCCGAAGCGTCGGAATAGTCGGTGGAGAATACGCCCGTCAATTTGTAGGCGAGATAGTCTTTCGGCAGACACAGCTTGCGGATACGCGCAAAGTTTTGCGGCTCATGCTCCTTTACCCACAAAAGTTTGGGCGCGGTGAAGCCCGCAAAGGAGATGTTCGCCGTGTATTCCGACAATTTCGCTCTGCCGACCGACGCATTGAGCGCGTCCGACTCCGCCTGCGCCCTTCCGTCGTTCCAGAGGATCGCGGGACGGATGACTTCATCCCGTTCGCCGAGAAGGACAAGCCCGTGCATCTGGCCGCCGATGCTCACCCCTCTCACGTCGCCGCGGACCCCATCGGAGAGCGCGTCCAAGACTTCTACGGCCGCTTTGAGCCAATGTTCGGGGTCTTGTTCGCTCCAACCGTCCCGAGGATAGCAGACGGGATATTCCGCGCAGGCTTCACGGACGATCTTCCCGCATTCGTCCACAAGAAGCCCTTTGAGGGCGCTTGTGCCGAGATCGAGACCGATATAGAACATCAGAACGGATCCTCCGTCGGATAGGGAAGCCCCGCGGGACGGTTATAGCCGATCTTTTCCGCGCCGAGGTATTTGAACGTTTCGAAGATCGCTTTCCCGTAGTGTCCGAATGCGACCGCCCCGTGATGCGGGAAGCCGTTTTCGATGAGGACGTGACGGTAAAATCTCCCCATTTCGCGGATCGCAAACACGCCGATCGAGCCGAAACTGTTCGTTGCAACGGGCAAAACTTCACCCTCCGCAACGTAGGAATAGAGATGTCCGTCCGCCGTCGATTGCAAGCGGTAGAATGTAATGTCCCCCGGGACGATGTCTCCTTCGAGCGTTCCGTTCGTGACCTCGACGGGGAGAGACCGCGCCATGATCTTCTGGAACTTCATCGTGGGGTTGCAGAGTTTTCTGCTGCAAGTGTTGCCGCAATGGAAGCCCATGAACGTATCGCTCAGACGGTACGGGAATTTGCCCGCGATGTGCGCCTCATAGGTATCGCGCGGGACGGTGTTATTGATGTCGAGCAAGGTGACCGCGTCCTCGCTCACGCAAGCGCCGATAAATTCGGACAGACATCCGTAGATGTCCACCTCGCAGGAGACGGGAATGCCTCGGCCCGTGAGGCGGGAATTGACATAGCACGGCACAAAGCCGAACATGGTTTGGAAAGCGGGCCAGCACTTGCCTGCGATCGCAACATATTCCCTGTACCCCTTGTGCGCCTCGATCCAGTCGAGGAGGGTGATCTCATACTGCGCGAGCTTTTCGAGGATCTCGGGCTTCTTGTTGCCCGCGCCAAGCTCCTTTGCCATATCCGCGGCGACCGAAGGGATCCTCTCGTCTCCCGCGTGTTTCAGAAAGGCCTCATAGAGGTCGAGTTCGCTGTTTTCTTCGATCTCCACGCCGAGACGGTACAGTTTCTCGATGGGCGCGTTGCAGGCGAGGAAGTTCTGCGGACGCGGCCCGAAAGAGATGATTTTGAGATGGCTCAAACCGTACACCGCCCGCGCGATGGGAAGAAATCCGCGGATGAGGTCGGCGCACTCTTCGGCGGTACCCACAGGCTGTTCGGGAATATATGCCCTTACGCCTCTGAGTTTGAGGTTGTAGCTCGCGTTGAGCATGCCGCAATAGGCGTCTCCGCGCCCGTCCATGAGGGAACCGCTCCCCTCTTCCGCCGCGGCGCAGAACATGACGGGGCCGTCGAAGTGCTTTGCGAGGAGGGTTTCGGAAATTTCAGGCCCGAAGTTCCCCAGATAGACGCACAGCGCGTTGCAGCCCGCCTCTTTTACGTCTTTGAGCGCCTGAACCATCTGCGTTTCGCTCTCAACGATGCAGACGGGGCATTCATAGACGTCGTCTCCGCCGTACTTTTCTTTGTACGCCTTGACGAGCGCTTTCCTGCGGTCTACGGACAGTCTCTCGGGAAAGCAATCCCGCGAGACCGCCACAATGCCTACTTTGATTTTGGGAATATTGTTCATAGGTTTTCCCCCTTAAAATGAAATAGATACAAAGTCGAATTTACCGCTTCCGCGATAGGTAAAGAACAGCGGATGTACGCCGTCCGTGATGTTCAGAGGAGCAGAGAATGTCTTTTCGCCCTTTTTCAGATCGATCCCGATCTTTGCGGCCTCCCCGTTTTCGCCGCGGACCGTCATAACGCCCTTTGCTGTGCCGCGGACCTTGACGGAGATCATGCCGTTCCCCTCGAAACGGAAATATTTGAAGCCCGCCGTCGCGCCGTCGCGGAAGTTGGCGATATACTGGTCGCCGTCTTTCTCCCTGTCCTTGCCCGTCTGGGTAAAGTAGGGATGAACGCCCTTCCCCGACTTGAAAATGCCGCCATAGAAGCGGCACCCTTTCCGCGAAGAGAGATTGCAGGCGATCCTCGCCTCATATTCTCCCTCCGCTTTGAGCGGCCCGCCGTTGAGTCCGCACGACGTGACGCAGACCTGCCCGATACTGCCGTCGGGCGCGACCGTGATCTCTTCGGCGCAACCTTGCCGCGAGAAACAGTGCAGGTTGGTCTGCCTGTGATAAAAGATATAGTGCTTTCCGCCCGCAGAGAGGATGCTCCCGTGCGTGTTGCCCGTATAGTTGCTCGCGTTTTTGACATTCGTGCGTCCGTCAAGGCCAATGTCTCCGATACTGACGATGGTCCCGCCGTAGCGGAAAGGACCTGCGGGGCTGTCGCCCGTCGCATAGCACAGCTCATGCCCCAAAGCGGAGGAATAGACAAAGTAATATTTTTCTCCGATCTTGCGCATGGAGGAAGCCTCGAAGAAGCCGTGTTCCCCCACTTCCTTCCCGCCGATCGGCAACGTCTGCACGGGCGCGCTTTTGAGCGTGAGCATGTCGCGCGGGTCAAGTTCGACGACCGCGCCGCCCATCAGCTTCCTCTTGGATACGCCGAGAACGGGGAAGAACATCGCGGAGCCGTAATAAAGCCATACCCGCCCGTCTTCCACATATACGGCGGGATCGAACGGGAGAAACTGCTTCGAATAGGGATAGAGATCGACTTCGCCGTGATAGACGAACGGTCCCGTCGGCTTATCCGAAACGGCACAGCGGATCGCCCAGCTCTTCCGCGTGACGCCGGGCGCAAAAGCATAATAGAGATAATATTTGCCGTCGGGTGCGAGACACACATCCGGCGCATACATGGATTTCCCGTTATATGCGGGGTCATCCGTCTTTTTCCAGATGACGCCCTCGTACCGCCAATCTTTCAAATTGTCGACGGGTGCGGACCATGTGACATAATCGTTCATGCAGAACGTTCTGCCGTTGAAACAGTCGTGCGAGCCGTAGAGATACACCCTGTCGCCGAATACGTGCGGCTCGCCGTCGGGAATGTATTCATAGTTCGGAAGATAGGGATTCAAACACTGTTTTTCCATAGATAAACCTCGCTTTCTCCCAAAAAAGGCAAGGGCGCGGGCAAATTTGCCTTTGCCCCTGCCTTTCGGGGGGAAGTACTGCAACTCTTACTTGTCGATATTGCTCGTATCGACGCCGTTCGGCGTTGCGGTAAAGTCGTCGTGCAGGATCCATTCCTTAATCATGTCGCCGTTTTCGAAAGCGCCGTTCTTGCCGGACCAGCCGATCTCGGAGCTGACGACTTCCGTGAAGGTGAGAAGTTTCGTTCCGTCTTCCTGCTCGGTGATCGTGAATTTGAGAACCCACGTATCGGTGGAACCGCCGTTGAAGTACTTGTAGGTGAAAGTGAGCGTGCCGCTCGCTTCGTCGATGTACAGGAAGCGCTGTTCGCAGTAGCCGCCGATGGGCGTATGGAACGGTTCGTATGCGAAGCGGGAGCAATTCGGATCGTTGTAGCCGTTATCGGGGATCTCGTAGACCATGATCATCCCGAGCGAAAGATCGGCACGGTTCACGGTGTACTGCTTGTGGAGACCGTTCCACTCTTCATCCGACACGCCGAGGTTGCCCTCTGCGGGTTTCACGAGCGAATAGATCACGCCCGAACCCATGCTCATCGTGGTGTATTCGCAATGCGCCGTCTTGCCGCCGAACTCTACGTCGCAGGTCTTGTCGGTGATGACCGTGATCTTCACTTCGCCCGTCGTGCCGTTGTATTTGCCCTGTCCTGTGTAGGTGGGCGCAACGATCTTGACCGAGTACGTATCCTCGAAATCGAGGAACTTGACGGTGATCTCCTGCGATTGCGCCGCTTTGGAAGAATCAAATCCTTCGAAAGTGCAACGGCTTGCGGCAATGGTCGCCTTTTGGCCGTCCTTTCTGTCCGCCGTGATCACAAGCCCCGTTGCGTCGTGTCTGTCGCCGACATAGAACTCCTTGACCGCTTCGTCCGCATTCACCGTGATGCCGTTGATGCCGTAGACGCTGACCTTGTACTTCGCGCTGACTTCTGTATTGATGTAGGTGACGGTGACTTCCTCATCGCCCTCCTTTTCAAACGTATAGCGGGAGTTGTACGCGAACGTCTCTTCGGTCGGATCGCCTTCTTCTTCGGGTTCCACCGTCCTCACGCCTGTGAATTTCACGCGGCAGTCGTTCTGGGCGAAAGACTGTTCGTCGATGTCGATGGACTTGCCGTTCTCGTGGGTAACCGTGACGGTAAGGCCCTCCGTTGTGAAGTTATCGCCGAGGGTGTAGTGCGTTGCGGAATCGGGCGTACCCAGCGTAATGCTCTTGACGGGCGAATAGTGCGAACCGAAGATGTTGACCGTGCGCGCGCCCCACTGGTTCCAGATGATGGTGGACTGGTACTCGTAGAAGTCGTGCGAGTAAGAGTCGACGACCGATTCATACAGACCGTTATTGTACTCTCCGTTATTGAAGCGCACAATGTGGAGAACAAGGTTCTCTCTGCCTCTGTTGTCTACGTTCGTCCAAAAGCCGTAATATCTGTCGTTGCCGTAGGTAGCATGGAGAGAGCCGTCTTCATAGCAGTTCATATAGAGGAAAGTACGGGAATAGTCGCCCTGATACGCTTCCGAGTAGGAACCCTCGAACTGGTAGTAGACCTTTGCTTCGGTCATTTTCGCGTCCCAATCGTCTACGTCCGCATACTCCTGCCAGGTGAGTTCGGCATAGGGGTTGGTCTTTTCCGAATAACGGACGGTCTCTGTGATCTCGGGGATCTTTTCTACGGGAGGTTCCCCGTTATCGCAAGCCGCGAGACCCGCTATCGCACATGCGCCGCATACGCCGAGCAGCGCCGCCATCCAAATTTTCCTTTTCATTTTTTGACCTCGCTTAAATCAAATATTTTTCTTCTTTGTTCTGATCGAAGAAGCAAGCGGCAATGCACGCAAACGCAAGGATCAGAGACATGACCGCATAGAAGATGCAGGTCCCGAAATTCCCGCCCTGGAAAGCGACTTTGTTGAAGAAGTCGGCTACCGTATCCGCGATGCGGAGCAGGATCGTGCCGAACGCCGCGCCGTAGACGATGACGGAGAGTACGCCTGCAAACCGTACGGGGAAAAAAGTGAATACTGCCTGTAACACAATGGGAATGAGCAGGACGATGCCGATAAGGTAGCCGTCCGTGACGCGGTTTGGAAGCGCATTGTCCCACGTGGCAAAGACGACGATCGCCAAAATGAGCGATACGACGGCCGCGCCCGTGCAGATCCAATACCCGAGTCCTTTCCCTTTCATGATCTCTTTCATATCCATGATCAGTTATCCTCCTTGTTTTTGCGATATGTCTTCACGGCAAACACCGCCATAGCGCCTACCGCGAGCGCGCCGAGGGTGACGTCGATGCCGATGAGCAGACCCTGCCACCACATGAGCGAGTCGGTAACGGTCAGATCTTCGGTGATGCTCCCGCCCATCGAGGAATGGAGCAGCGCGTAGAAGATGCGCTTATTCGACTCTTGCAGTTGTTTGAGCAGATGTCCGTCGTCGGTGCTGGTGATGAGACTTCGTACCTGTGCCGAACGTTGCGCGTCGAGGCAGAAGATGTTCGTGCCTGCGTCGAGCATATCGGGCGTGGAGCAATAGTACTGGCTCTGCGTGAGCGCGTCGTCGATGATCGATCCTTCATACGCCCACTCGCCGCGCAGAACGTCGTTCATGAGTACGGAATGCGTTGCGGCATATTGCAGACCGATACGGTTGTAGGAAGTCATGATGCCGAGGCTGTGTCCTCTCGTGAGCGCGCCTTCGAAAGGACGGAGGAAGATCTCACGGATAGCCTGTTCGTTTGCGAAAGTGGAAACGCCCTGTCTGTTCGTCTCCTGCTCGTTGAGGAAGCAGTGCTTGACGTTGCAGATGAGGCCTTTCTGGCGCATCGCATAGACGACGTTGGAGACGGAGTAGTAAGACAGCATTGCGTCTTCGCTCATGTACTCGGAAGCGCGGCTGCTGTAAGGGGTGCGGATGATGTTGCACCCGGGCGCGTTGACCATTGCCACGCCGCAGAAGAGCGCTTCTTCCGCGAACAGATCGCCGAACTTCGACTGGATCTTGTGATCCCACGAAGCGGTGACGATGGGAAGGGTCGCAAAGCCCGTGGCGGCGCGCTTGTCGCCGAACGTGAACTTCGCAAGCAGGCCTTCGGGACCCTCTGCGATGGCGTTGCCGGGCTTGTTGACCGTCGAAACGCCGGGGATACCGCGCGCGTCGCCGATGGAGATCGTGAGGTCTGCAAGCGACATCTGGGAGATGAACTTATCCCACTTGGGATCGTCGTATGGAACGTCTTTCATATCGATGAAGTCGATGGGTTCTTCGAGTTCCACATCATATACCGTACCCTCGCCCGCTTTGTAGGAAGGAGCGTCGGCCGCTTTCTTGTACTTATCCATGCGAAGCCCTTCTACGATCTTCTCGTTGGCGTGCAACGTTTTGACTTCGGTCGGGAAAGTCGCGTCCCAATCGTTTCTCGTAAGATACACGATCTTCTGGTCGTCGTCCGCCCAGTAGTTGAGGTCGGCGTCATCGAATTTGTTCGTGACGGCCACTTCGGGGTCGTAAGGGGAATTTTTGTAGGTCTTGGTGTCGACCTCGGTGATGGAAGGAGACCACTTCTTCACGCAGTCTTTGCTTCCCGTCACGGAATTGCCCTCATGGTCGACAAGACCCGTCGCGCCCTTTTCGGCAAGAATGTTGTTGATCGCTTCGTGCGCGCCGTTGCCCACTGCGAAGTAGTAATCGCCGGGTTCGAAGATGTAGCCTTTCGCCGCCTTGGAATCATAGGAAGCGAGAAGGTATCTGTCGACGGTGATCGTCGCCTTTGCGGTGCCTTTGGCGGGAACGTCTACCTTATCGTAGCCGAGGAGCTGGACGGCGGCCTTTTCCACGCCGTTCTGCTTGTCATATTCGGTATAAGGACTCTGCGCATAGAGCTGGACCGACGCCTTGCCCGCAAGATCGCTCTCGTTCTTTACGGTGACCTGTGCGGTGAAAGTATCTTCCCGCGCGTCATAGCTGACGCCGTCGAGCGTCTCGGTGAATTGCGAGTAGGAAAGGCCCCAGCCGAACGGGAAACACACTTCGTCCTCATACTTCCACGCCGTAGCGCCTTCGAGCGCGCCTTTCGCGCTGTTTGCTTTGCCTTGATTGAGAATGGCGTCCTCATAGCGGGTCTCATAATATTTGTACCCGACATAGATGCCCTCTTTGTAGACGACGTACTTCGTGCCGTAAGTCCTGTCCACGGGGTTTCCGTCAAAGGTGTATGTATAGTCGCCGAAGTTCTGCATCGCGGGAGAACCCATCGAGTTCGCGGCGAAAGTCTCCACCGTGTGGCCCGAGGGATTTGCTTTCCCCGAGAGAATGTTCACGACCCCGGGAAGCCCGTAATAACCGGGATTGCCGAACCAAAGGCAGGCGTCTACTTGATATTCGTCCAGCCAGCCGAGTTCCATGGGAAGCGGCCCGTTGAGCAGGACGATGATCTTTTGGTATCCCTGGTCGTTGATGAGTTGAAGAAGCGCCTTTTCGTTGTCGTCGAGCTTCATCACGCCTTTCGAAGGGTCGGTATTCTCGGTGCCGTAACGCGCGAACGTAACGATCGCGGCGTCCTTAAAGCGCGGGAACGTGTTCGTGATCGCCGAGGTGTAGAACGAAGCGGGAACTTCGCCCGCGCTCGACAGCCCGACGCTGGTGCCGCTCGAAGCATAGGCGTCATAGAGCGTCTGGTTGATGTTGAAGCCCGCGTCCTTGAATGCCTTTGCCATATCGATGACAAGCGCATCGTTGGGGGTAGGGCCGCCCGCGCCGCTCCTGTAAATGGTGTGTGCGCTGTTGTTGCCGAACAACGTCACGTTGCGCTCGCTGCTTGCAAGCGGGAGTGCGCCGTTGTTTTTGAGAAGGACCGCGCCCTCCTCCTCTTCCTGCACGCAAAAGGCGTAGGAATCGGCGATAAGGCGTTCATACCCTTCCACGGTCAGCGTGCCGTCTTCATCGCCGTACGAGCTGCCCTGCAAGGTCAACCCGCCCGTCGTGATGCCGAGGACGCTGTTGATGTAACCCGCGTAAGTGTTGGCGAGGATCGTCGCGGACAGCAACAACGTGAAAAGGAACGTCATTACGCTCGACAACCCAAGCCATAATTTGCTTGTTCTCACAATTTTTTCCTCCTTGATATTATGCGGTGTACCCACTTTGAACTCATTCTAAAATGACGGCGGCCCGATTTCAAGAAAGAAGTTTACACATTATGGCAAAAAGTTAAGGTTTAAAGACTTTTTCATTTTATGTAATAAAAAGAGACACATTCCCTCTGGAAAGTGTCTCTCCGTCACGAAATATGATACTTTTGTTCAGTTCCGCATCTTCAAACGCTGTTCCGCCCGATAATCGGTCGGCGAGACCCCGTAGTCGGACTTGAACTGTTCGTTGAAACTGCGGATGCTTTCAAAGCCGCAGCGGTTGCTGATCTGCACCATCCCGAGGTCGGTGAGGCGCAGAAGTTCGGCGGCGTTTTCGGAGCGGAAGCGGTTCACGAAGCGGGAAAACCCATAGCCGAAGATGCGGTTGAACAGGTTGGACAAATAGGTGTAGCTGTACCCCATGTCCTGCGCCATCTTTTTGAGGCTGATGGGCTTGTCGTAGTTCTGCTGGATGTAATAGAGGAGTTTTACGGAGATGTCGCTCCCCTGCGGCGGCTCATAGAACTGGATCATGTTCGTGCAGGCCAGCCCGCATAACCCGTAGAGTACGGATTGGAGAAGATAGCGGTTCGCGGACTTATCCTGCAAAACGGCAAGTTTTTCCGCGTCATGAAATTCAAACGCCGCGCAAGAATACCCGCCGCTCTTCATGTCGGCATGGAAATCCGCGATGAAGTCGGCGGAAAAGATGGTGAGAAAACTGCGCGAGAACGCGGGCGTTTTGAAGCTGTGGACATGGTTCGGAAAGATGAGCAGGCCCCAGCCCGGGCGAAGCGTGTAGACGTCCTTATACACCGAGCATTCGAGTTCCCCTTCCAGCACCGTGACAAATTCATAGCTGTTGTGGACGTGGCCGACAAAGTCCAGATTTTCATCCGATTGCGTATAAAGATAATTTTTTTCGAAAGAACGTTCCGTCTCGAAAAACATGATATTCTCCCCTCTCCCCGCTACATTATAACACGTAACGCGCGGGTTGTCAAGATAGTAAACACCGTGAAAAAGCCGTTTTTGTGAAAAAAATTATTGAAATGTAAATAGCAATCAAAAATGCGCCCATGTTTTTGTTTTTTTCGATAAAAAAGTTTTCCTTTGGCAAAATCCAAACTTTTTGCCATAACATCAAAAATTTTTTCTTGCATTCCCCCGCGGCGGTTCTTTATACTTAAAGAAAGATGTAGCGTCCCCGGATGGAGACCGCTTAAAACAGGAGGAATGAAACATGAAAAAAGTACTCGCTTTGTTGCTCGCCGGCGCAATGGTGATCGGAGCCGGTGCGTTCGCTTGCGCCTGCGGCGAAACCCCGGACGTTGAACCCGAACACACCACGCACTATGACGTAGACGCGGACGGACAATGCGATAAGTGCAAAGCAGAAATGACGGGCCACACCCATATCTTCTCCAAGAAGTGGGAGTTTGACGCCGACAGCCATTGGCACAAAGCGACGTGCGCACATGGCGACCAGATCAGCGACAAGGGAGCGCACACCTTTGAAAACGACGTCTGCACCGTCTGCAAAATGCTTGACGCGAAGCCTGTTGCGCCCGTGAACGGCGTATACACGTTCGAGGCGGAGAATGCCGTACTTCAAGATCCCGAAGGCGTCGGCCATGCGATGGTCGTTGAAGTCGACCGCGGGGACATCGGGCCGAGCGCGGTAGAAGGCGCTTCCGTCACCGACATCGGTTACTTCGGCGGGAACAACGGCACAAACGTCGGGCAGACGATCACCTGGAAGTTCACCGCAAAGACGGCGGGGAAAGTCACCATCAAACTACACGCTTCCTCTGCGGTCGGCGAGTGGGCCGGCAAGACCATCACCGCGATCGAGATGGGCGAAGAAGGCGCCCCTACCGTCTCCTTTAACGGAACGGACGTCGACCTCACGGGCCAAAAGATCGGTGAGGACAAAACGTTCACCGATGAAGAACTCGGCGGCGACAACAACAAGATGTATTGGTACTTCACCGACCTTGAAATCGAAGTCGACCTCGTAGCGGGCGAGAACACGCTGGTACTCACCTCGGGGACCCTCGGCTGCAACCCCGATAAGATCACGATCGAAACGGATATCGAACTGACTTTCGTCAAGACGAACAACAACGACAGGATCGGCTAACAGGACTATATAAAGCGCGCCTTTCCCAGCGGGGAAAGGCGCGCTTTCGTCATGAATTTCGGCGGCGGCGCGGGGCAAAAGCCCCGCGCCGCCGCATTCTATCAGAGATTTCCGTTTTTTTGCGTCATACAATCCCTTGCGCCATCATCGCCTCTGCGACTTTCAAAAATCCCGCGATGTTCGCGCCCGCAACGTAATCGCCCTCCGCGCCATACTCGCGCGCGGCGAGGTCCATGTTGCGGTAAATGTTCGCCATGATGCCTTTAAGCTTTGCGTCCACTTCCTCGAAACTCCAAAACATCCGCCCGCTCGATTGCGCCATTTCGAGCGCGCTCGTCGCCACGCCGCCCGCGTTCGCCGCCTTTGCGGGGAGAAACACCACCCCCGCTCTTTGGAACGCGGCGATGCCTTCGAGCGTGGTGGGCATGTTGGCACCCTCGCCGACGTATTTCACGCCGTTTTTCACCAGCGTGCGCGCGGCCTCTTCCCCGATCTCGTTCTGCGTTGCGCAGGGAAGAGCGACGTCGCAGGGAATGTTCCAGATCCCCGCGCACCCCTCGTGATACTCGGCTCCCTTGACGCGGGCGGCATACTCTTTGATACGTCCCCTCTCGACCTCTTTGATCTGCTTGATTACTTCGAGCTTGACGCCCGCGCCGTCGTATATAAAACCGTTGCTGTCGTACATCGCCACGACCTTTGCGCCCAAACTCTGCGCCTTTTCGGCGGCGTAGATGGCGACGTTCCCCGAACCCGAGACCACGACCGTTTTGCCGCAAAAGCCGTCACCGCGCGCTTTTAAGGCCTCCTCCACCATGTAAACGAGGCCGTAACCCGTCGCCTCGGTGCGCGCAAGGCTGCCGCCGTAACTTAAACCTCTTCCCGTTAAAACGCCCACGTGTTCGTTGCAAATGCGTTTATACTGCCCGAAAAGATAGCCGATCTCTCTGCCGCCCACGCCGATGTCGCCCGCGGGAACGTCGTTATCCTGCCCGATATGGCGGTAAAGTTCGGTCATGAAGCTCTGGCAAAAGCGCATGATCTCCCCCTCGCTCTTCCCTTTCGGGTCGAAATCCGAGCCGCCCTTTCCGCCGCCGATGGGAAGTCCCGTCAAGCTGTTTTTTAAGATCTGCTCCAATCCCAAAAACTTGATGATGGAAAGATTGACGGACGGATGAAAGCGAAGCCCTCCCTTGTAAGGGCCGATCGCGCTGTTGAATTGCACGCGGTAACCCCTGTTGACGTGCGTCTTGCCGCCGTCGTCTACCCACGGCACGCGGAAGATAATTACCCGCTCGGGTTCGACAAAACGTTCGAGCAGGGCGGCATTTTCGTATTCGGGATGTTTTGCGACGACGGGTTTCAAACCGTTCAAGATCTCTGTTGCCGCCTGATGAAATTCAGGTTCGTTTGGATTTTTCCGTTTGAGTTCTTCGAGAACTCTCTCTACATACTGCATTCGGTGGGTCTCCTTTTGTCTTTTCCGATTTATTATAGCAAAATCCGCAAACTTTTGCACCCGGGCGGCGCTACCGAATGCTTATGCGGACTATAAGCGCAAATTATGAAAAGAGCGGGCATTTTCGCCCGCTCTTTTTTGCTTTGTTTTATCCCTCTTGGGACCCCGTTCCCGCGGAAGGAGTGAGTTCGTCGTAGATCGTTTTGAGCGTGTCGTATACGTCGCCGAGGCACTCTTTGACTTTTTCGGTGTTCTCGGGATTCTCATACGCTTCGATCACGGTCTTCATGTTGTCGAGGAAATCTTGCAGGAACGTCGTCCCCGCGCTTCCGTCTTCGTTCTGATATGCGCCGTCGTTATCCGAGAGATAGTAGACGTAGGAGAGCATTGCACTTGCGATGGAGGAGACCGTTTCTCCCAGCTCTTTGCCGAGGCACTCGATGACATAAGAGCTGATCCCTCTGAGGAACCAATTCCCCGAACTTCTCTCCAAGAACATGAAGAGCGTCTGCTGGCCCAGATCGAGTTTAAGAAGATCCGACATGGCTTTTTTGACCTCGTCCGCATTGAAGAATTTCTCCGTTTTAGGGTTCTCCGCGTCCGCATCGCCGTCCGTATCCGCATCGTCCTCCGCCTGCGCCATGTCATAGTCCCAGCAAGACCACATGACTTTCCCCGCAGTCACCATAAATTCGGAAAGCTCTTCGGCGTAGTAGGCGTCCCAAAGCAAGTATGCCGTATTCCCTGCGGAAACTTGTATGGAGTTCATCAAGCTCACGTAGTAGTAGCGGAACGTCCCGTAAAGAGCATAATCGAGGCTCACCGAGAGGTCTGTGAACAGATCTTCGTAGGCGTCATAGAGATAGGCTTTCTTCAAATCTTCGGAAGTACCCGTCATGATCTCGTTTACGAGTTTTTCCGCATCTTCGTACGCCGAGATGAGGAGCGTATATACGGGTATGCCGTCGATCCCCTGGGTCTCATCGCCCAAAATCAACTTCAAGGAAAGATTGATATTGCGGATGTCGTCGGCAAGCGCGTCGAGTTTCGCCTGGTCCGCTTCGCTCAGCGTCGGCGCGGTAAAGCCCGCCGCCGTCCGTTTTTGCAGTTCGGTGTACTTTGTGCAGCACTTGTTGAACACGGCGTCATATGCGTCTTTTACCGTGTCGTCGAGGTCTCCATAGGCCTGATCCGACTGGCCGATCTTTGCGAGGAAATCGACCGTACCCTGATTGGGATCCTCGTAAGCAAAGCGTCTCGCATAGGACTCCACCGCCCGCAACATGAAGTAAGCCGCCGTCATTGCCGATTCGTTGTCGTCAAATTCACGGGCGAAGTAATCTTCGAGGATCGCCGTAAACCAGGGCGTATACTGCCCGCCGAGGATCGCCAACGCTTCCGCGGGAGCCTGCCCGTACAGCGGGCAGAGCGAATACAAGAAGTCAAGCTGTTTGGCGGGAGAAAGGCCGATAAACGCGTCGAACATCTCTTGGACGTCCGTCCCGTATTGCTCCCCGTTATAATACTCGGTATCGTTCACGAGGACTTTCGAGAGGATGGCAAGATATTGACTCCAAAGGGCCTCGTACTCCTCGTCTCCGTAGAGATCGATGTTGCAGACGAGATAACCGCCGTTCGTCACTTTCAGGAAGTAAAGGAGATCGGAGAAGCCGACTTTAAGGGGCTGGCCCGACGAGTCGGCCAGAAGGTTGGAGAATGTAACGTAATTATACACGCTCGCATAGAACGACTTTTGATCGGTATCTTCGAGCGCATTGATTTGGTCGACGCAACCGAGCGCGTCCGCATAGTAATACTGGAAGATGCTGGTATCCGTTCTTCTTCCTGCCGCCAGATAACTCGTTTCCGCCATTGCGCCCAAAATATCTTGATAGAGCGTTTCCAGAAGCACGGGGAACTGGAAGTTTTGCATGATCGTGAATGCCGCGGCGGCTTCTTCCTGATCGTACTCATGGAAGTAGTACCAGAGAATGTAGAAGAAGTCGTCGTTTTGACGCCACGAAGAGACGAGAGCGTACATTGCGCGGTCGGACGAGGAAGCGTAGGGACTTGCCGCGAGTTTCTTGACGGCGGCAATGATCACGTCTTTCTTTGTGACGAGGGAGGTGGGTTTCCAGTCGGCGGGGATCTCTTGAAGCGTATCGTAGAGTTCCACCATGTATTGAAGACGGGCGCCGAGAGCGGGCAAAACGGCGGGATCGCACACCGTTCCCAAATAACTTGCCACCGTTTCGCTACCGTACAAGGCGGTGGTGGAATAGTTCTGGCTGAGGGTGTACAAAAGCTGTACGACGGAGTAAAGGTCGCTCTGATCGTCCAAAAGATCGGGCAGGTTCTCCTTTACCGCATCGTAATTATCCGCTACGATGAGGACGGTACCTGTCGTGGAAAGCGCAAAGGTATGCTCAAATTCCTTTTGGAGCGCCGTCCAGAGCGTTTTGCCGTACACGGTAGCCGCGCGGACGATCGCATCCACGTCTTCGGAAGAAACGAGGACATACTCATCGTAGTCGAGCGCATTGTAAGCCGACATGGAAGCGAGCGCAAGTTCGCCGACTTCCTCATCGATTGCGGGCGCGGCGTCTTGCGACCAGTCGAGCGCTTTGAGCGGAGCGATGTTGCCGCGGATCAACGAAAGGTTGCTGTAAGTAATGGTAACTTCGAAGTTATAGCTCTTTCCCAAATAGGAGACGTCGATCGTCTGCGTGGCGGACTTGTTGGAGGCGTTGACGGCGCTCGGGTTGTAACCGGAGGTCATATCAGCCGTAAGCGCCACCTCTTTTTTCAGTTTTCCGCTGTTTCCCGTAAGGGTGAACTTGCCCCCTTCGAGGTTGAGTTCGGTCTCATAGTCCTTATAGGCAAGTTTTTCGGGCGCAACGAAATCAACCTGGTCCGCCGTATAGACGTTAACGGAGAAAGAACCCGTATAGTCGCCCTCCGTGCCGCTGTAATGCGCCTCAACGTTCGTCGTTCCCGCGGAAGTGAACGTTGCCGAAGGGTAAGAGAGCGAGCTGTCGCTCAAAAGAACGGTGAAGTTTGTGCCGTCGTCCTTTGTGATGCGCAGACGTCCCGTCGATGTATTGAGCGATTCGCCCACGAAATAATCGGTAACGATGTTCTCCGCGGCGACTCTCGGAACGACATTGACGAGGTACGTCGTCGTCTTGCCCTTGTATTCCACGGTAAGCTCCTGGTTGCCGAGCTGATCTTTATTATAACCCGTGACCGATACGCCTTTTGCATTGAGCGCGACCTGTTCGGATTTATCCCCGCTCTTTACCGTGAGCGAACCGACCGACAGATCGAGATCTTGTCCTTGCACATAAACGGCGCGGGGCGCACTGCCGCTGTCGAGCGCGATCTCGTCCACGCCGCAAGCGACGATCGCAAAGATCGAGCAGACAAGCATAAGCGCAACCAACGCAACTTTGGAAAACTTTTTCATACTGTGCCTTCCTTTATAAAATTTCTCTTTATACATTTAATATACGCCCGCGCAAAAGAAATGTCAAGTGTTCTCCCGCGGGCGGTCTTTTTGCAACTTTACAACAAACTTACGCCTGCCGTCCTTGCAGAATGTTACAACTTTTGAACGGAAAGAACGGAATTTTTCTTCACCGTTTATGCCGTTTCATTGCCGACCGAGGCGCATAATTCGGTATAATATGTATAGTACTCCCCGAGCGCGCCGTCGAACTTCGTGCGCTCGGATGAAAGCCTGCCGTAATAGTTCTTACAATTCGTGAGCGCGGTTTTAACGGCTTCGGCGGTATCCTTTGCGGGATGATACTCGTACGCCGCATAAGCGCGTTCGAGCGCGAACAAACTCTGCGCGACCGTAGAAGCCCATCCCTCGGAAAACAGTCCTTTGAAATATGTTTCGAGCGCGCTGTAATAGAGTCCCCTTTGCCCGTCAAGGGCGATGAGCAAGCAACGCGATCCTGCGTCGAGGCCGCGGAACTCTTTCATGAGCGCAAGGACTTCCTCTTTTCCGAATTGCGCCGTTTCTCCGAGCGTACTCCAAATCAGGCTCTCTGCTTTCGCCAAAAATCCGCGGAGGGCGGAGCCGCTGTAACTTTCCCAGACAAGGGACGCGGCGTCGCCCTGCACCGTGATTTTCTGCCCCGTGAGGAAAGATACCGCCTGGTAGCGCATGTTCATCCAACAGTAATCCCACGTCCATTGGGGATAGTTTGTGTAGAGTCCGCACGCGCCCCGCGTGAACGCCGTGAGCGCGGCCGCATTGCCCGACTGCGTGATCTTTCTTACGAGTTCCTCCCCTTTCTCAAACGAGGCAAGGAGCGCCGCCGCGGCATTTTGCCCCTGCTGCAATTTTCCGTATGCCGAGGCAATATGGACCATAGCGGTTTTAAGCGCGTCGAAATCCGCCTGCCAGTCCGCGGGGATCGCCGCCGTCTTTTTGAGGTCTTCCCGAGCCGTGCGGTATTTCTCCAATAAGAAGAGAAGTTTACCGTCGAAAGAAGCCTTTTCGTCGGGCGTAAGCGCGGAATAGCCTGTCTCGGCCGCCTCCATCGCCTCTTCGAAGCCCGCAGGCGCACTGCTGTCCGCATCGTAGCGCGCATAGTACTCCATCGCTATGAGCAGGGATGAAAAGATCTCGCGCGCCGCGGGAGCAAGGGCGTTCCCGTAGACCTCCGTAAGTAAGCGCGCGAAGTACGATTTGGTTTCCGTGAGATCGAGCGCCAGCAGAGGCTCTCCGTAAAAATAGAGGGTATTGAGCGAGATAAGGAAGCTGAACTGGTGGGCGGGAGAAGCCTCCACAAATTTACGGAAGAGCGCTTCCACATCCCCCGCATATTCCTCGCTTCCCGCGTACCCGTCCTGATAAAGCGTGCCGTCTACGATCGCAAGATAATCATGCCAAAGCGCCGTGTGGACGTCGTCGCCGAGCATGGCGTACTGCTGGAAATAATAGCCGCCGACATAGACGTTCTGCGCGATTTGCCCCATAGACGATTCAAGCTGTGAAACCGCCGTATCCAGCCCCAACGCTTTGAGAAGAAGCAACTGCAACTCGCTGTTTTTTTCGGTGACAGCGGCATAAGCCTCCACCGCTTGGGCGTAATAGAGGCGGAACAGCGTGTTGTCGCTCACCTCTAACCGCCCCATGCCGTTGAGTTGCGACATTGCCTGATTTGCCGCGACATAATACGCCTCCGCTTCGCCCGGGAGCTGGTAGCGGATGAGCCGATTGGTGACGGAGACGTCTTGCTTCATCACATAATAATATGTATAGAGAATATCGAAAATATCGTTGTTTTTCCGCCACGAAGAAGCGACGCCGTAAAAGTAACGTTCCGAAATGTCGGGATAAGCGCTGTTCGTGACATAGGAAGCGGCGTTCTTGATCTCCTGTTCGTGCGCCGTGAGGTCCTCCTGCGTCCAGCCGTCGGGAATGGGCAGGAGCGTTTCGTATAGCTTGGTCATGAGTTCGAGCTTTGCTATGACGCTCTTGCACTCCCGCGTGCCGAACGCGCCGCCCAAATAGCTTCCTACGGTGACACTGCCGTACATTTTCGCATCGGGAAATGCGGCGGCGATCTCCAAAAGCGTGTCGCCGAGCGGAGCGAAGTCCGCGTCTGCGAGCGTTTTCGCCCTCTCTTTCACTTCTTCGTAACTGCTTTCCGTAAGCCGCGCTTTGCCGTTCACGGGGGTGAATACGGAGGAATATTCCGCAACGGCTTCTTTCCAGCGCGATCTGCCGCCTGCCGCCGCCGCGCGCATCACGCATTCCGCCCGCTCTTGGGGGATAAACTCTTTCTCCGCCTGCGCGAGGCCGAGATAAAGTTCGGCTGCTTCGAGCGCGCGATCCGTCTGTTCCGCGGAAACCGCGGGGACCCCGCTCCCGAAATCGAGGGAAGACAGCTCTTCCGCATACTCCAAAATGACGGATACATCGCTGTAATTGACGGAGATCTCGTACGTTTGGCTATTCCCCGCATAATTCACGGAGATCGTCTGTTTGAGGGGTTCCGTCCTGTTCTTCATTGTTGCAAGGCTCGGATCGAACCCCGAGATCATCTCTTGGGTGAGCGTGACGTAACGTTTGAGCGCGCCGCCGTTCCCCTCGATGGTAAGGTAACCGCCCGAAAGATCGATTTCGGTCTCGTGGCTTCCGTATATGGTTTTCCTGGGCTTTTGCAGGGAGATCTTTTCGATCCCGTAAACCTCGACGTCGAAAGAACCGCTGTAATCTTCCGCACCGTCGCGGTAGCGCACGTTGAGCGGAACGGTCCCGCTCTTTGCGCTGTCAAAGCCCGTTAGCTCCACCCGCTCGTCGTTGAGCGGTACGGTGAACACCGTGCCGTCGTCCCGCGTGACGCGAAGTTTGCCCTTTCCCGCGTCAAAGGGTTCGCCGACGAAAAATTCTCTGACAACACCCTCGGGCGCAAGCCGCTCGTTTACGGTGACGGTGAGTTTCGCCGTCTTGCCTTTGTATTCTACGGCCAGTTCCTGCTTGCCTGTCAAGGTTTTGTCATAACCGCTCACGCTCACTGAGGGATCGTTGAGAGGAACTTCCTTTTTCCCGTCTTTGTTGCGGACGGTCAGTTTTCCGCCCGACAAATTCAACTCCTGTCCCAAAACATAGGTGAGTTGCGGTTCGTTCCCCTTTTCGATCTCGACGCTCACCACCGTTTCGCAGGCGGCGAAAGCAAACGCCGCCGCAAGAACCGCCATGATGAGCATAAACTTGGCAAAACGTTTCATATTTTTTCTCCGAATTGTTTATTCCGCGTTCCAAACGGCATAAAGCGTTGTGCCGTCGGGAGCCGAAGAGGCAGTCTCCGCGGTGTATTCCGCCGCACCCGAAGGGCTGGTGGCCCATCCCGCAAAGACGTAACCCTCGCGGCAAGGCGCCGCAACGCCCCCCAATGCGTTGGAATTTGTAAACGTGTTTTCTCCCTTGCGCACAAGCACGACGTAAGTCTTGTCGGGCGAAAGCTCACAGCCCCATACGACGGGACGGTAGGAAGAATTCCAGATACGGTTCCAGCCCGCCGCCGCGCTCTGCGCCTCGCAGTAGACCGTAAGCCCGCTGTTGCCGTAGAAAGCATGCTCGCCGACCGTCTCCACGTTCGAGCTGATGGTCACGCTCGTGAGTCCTTTGCAGTTGCGGAAAGCTTGGTTCCCGATGCTCTTTACGGAGTCGGGGATCACGATGCTGTTGAGTCCCGTGCAATTATAGAATGCAAGCGGGCCGATATTTTCGAGGCTGTAACCGAACAGCACCGACGCCATTAAAGAACAGCTGTGAAAAGCGGAGTCGCCGATGGAAACAACGTTGTTGGGGATCACGAGGTTCTGCAACGCGCTGCAACCGTAGAAAGCACGGTCTCCGATCGTTTTGAGACCTTCGCCGAGAGAGACCGTTTTGAGCGCCGTGCAGCGGTTGAACGCGCGCTCGCCGATGCTCTCCACCGTAGCGGGAAAGGTAATGTTTTCCAGCATGGCGCACTTGTTGAACGTCTGCGCGCCGATCGAACGGAGAGAGTTTCCGAGAGAAATGCTCTTCAATGCCGCGCAACCGTAAAACGCATAATCGCCGAGCGAAGTAAGCCCCGAAGGGAGTGAGATGTTTTCCATCGCCGCGCATTCATAGAATGCGGAACGGCCGATCTGTTTCACGGAAGAGGGAATGTTTACGGTCTGCAACGAAGAACAGCCGTAGAAAAGATAGTCGCTGATCTCCCCTATTTCGGGCAAGCTGATCGTTCCGAGTCCCGTGCAACCGTAGAACGCGGCCTTGCCGATCATTTTTACCGAAGTCGGAATCACGATCTGCGTCAAAGATGCACAGTTGTAAAAGGCATAGTTGGAGATCCCGATCGTGCCGGACGCGATGGAAGCCACCGAGTCGCTGCCCGTGTAGCCGACCAGCCAGTTGCCGATATAGACAAGCCCGTTGGCGTTTGTCCACGCGACGGTGCCTTCAAACGCGCGCGTGCCGATACTCTCTACCGTAGCGGGCAAAGCGATGTCGCCGAGATTGGGACAAGTCGCAAAGGAATAGTTGCCGATCGTCTTTAAGTGGTTGCCGAAGTGGACCTTGCGGAGCTGGGAGCAACCGTAAAACGCATAATCCCCCACCGTTTCCACATTATCGCCGAGCGTGACTTCCATCAGCATGGTGCAACGGTAGAACGCATGGTTGCCGATGTATTTCATGCTCGACGGAAGTGTGACAACGCTCAGATTTTTATACTCGCCCCGGTCGTAAAACACCTGGTCTGCAATGCCGACGGTATCGCTCTTGATCTCCACCGCATCCGTGTCCGCATCCTTACTGCCGACGAGCCAATTCCCGGCGTACACAAGGCGCTCCGCATTTAACCAAAGCGCGGTGTTGCTGAAAGCATAGTAGCCGATCGAGCGCAATCCCTCCCCCGTGGTTACCTCTGCGAGGTTGGTACAGCTTACGAAAACATAATTATCGATGCTTTCGAGAGAATCGGGGAGTTCGAGGCGGGTGAGTGGGCTTTCCTCCGAACTTCCACATTCGGAGAAAGAATACGGGCCGAGATGGGTGATCCCCTCCGAAAGCGTGACATTTTGCAACGCCCTGCAACGGTAAAACGTCCGCTCGGGGATTTCCCCGACGCCGCCGACGCTGAGCGTCTTCAACGCCGCGCATTCCGAGAATGCGGACTCGCCCGTGATAACAACGGAGGACGGGATCGTAAGCGATGTGAGCGCACTGCAACTCGAAAACGCGTAAGCCGCGATGTTCTTTACGCCGTCCTCTATGGCAAGTGACGTCATCATACGGCAATAGGAAAACGCGTATTGTTCGATGCTCTTCACCGTGGACGGAATGGTGATCCCCGTAAGCGCGCGGCAACTTTGGAAAGCGTATTCGCCGATCGTCTCCAACCCCTGCGGGAGAAGAACTTCCGTCAGGAAAGAACAGTTATAGAATGCGCGCGCGCCGATGGTGCGGACGTTTTTGCCGACCGTGATCTTTGTAACGCGGCTGTTGTTGGAAAAGGCCGCGCCGACAGCCGTTACGGGTTTTCCGCGGTAAGTTTCGGGGATCTCCACTTCGCCCGAAACCGTTCCAGCCCCGACGACTTCATATTCCAGATTGTTGTTATAGAGGGAATAAACGAGTCCGTTTTCCTGCTCGCGGACAAATTCGAGCGGCTCCGACCACGGAGAATCGGCATACGTTTCCCCGTCGCCTACGGCCTTGACGCGCAAAGAATACGTTCCTGCCTCCAACGAGGTAAGATCGGTAAAAGTTTTATCCGTTTCGCGCTCATCGCCGCCGATATTCACAACATAACTCTTCGCCGTGGGAACCGCTTCCCAGCTCAAAACAAGGGTATCCGGTTGCACGGAAAGACCCTCGGGAGCGGAAAGCTTCGGTTTGCCGCAACCTGCAAGGGCAAGCGCGGCGAGGGCGCACAGTGTGAGGCTCAGCACTGCAAATATGCGAATTTTTTTCATTTTTCCTCCAAACCGTCTTTATGGGGCGGAAGCGTTCCCCGCTCTGCGCGGAAAACGCTCTCCCTTTCGTACGGTAAGTAACTTATTTTGTATTTGCGGCAACCGCTTTTTTGCCGCCGAGTTCTTTTTTCGCCTTATGGTCGCGCACGATCTCATGGATCCACTTGAACTTGAATTTGCGCACCGCAACGTCGAGCAGGAACAGCACGATCGCCGCGATCATGAGCGGGATGATCGGATCGTATTCCTCGCTGAGCGTCTTTACGAAATTTTCAAAGACAGAAGCGCTGTCCGTAATGAGTGCGCCGTCCGTCGCTTCCGCAAGGGAAGCAAGGAAAAGGCGGCACGCCTCTTCGTCCACGAATACATCGTATTCTTCGGAATAAGAGAACGCCTTGTACAATTTGGTGGACGCCTTTACTTCGCCGTCTACGCTCTTCCATTCCACGGCAACGGTGTGGATCCCGGGGCGGCGTATGACAAACGAAACCGAACCGTAGTCGGTAGAACCGCGCACAATGGTCTCTACGTGCGCCTCTCCCCCTTCCACTTCGGGCGGACTTGTGATCGTTACGGTGATGGTGTCGCCCTCCTGCACTTGCGAGCCAAGCGGGTAGATGCCGAGTTCGTTTTGATAGTTATCCTCGTAAAGTTCGATGTCGAGCGGCGTATAACGGATGCTCTCGGTCGGATAAAGCCCCGTGATGATATTGAAAATAATATCTCGGCCCAACGAACCGTCCTCTATGAACTTCGCCGACCAGTATCCGTTGAGGTCGCACATGAAACTGCCGACCCTGCCTTCGCCGAATTTCCACTGGGCGTAAATGGGAACATACTCGCCCATGAGGGGCGCGCTCGCACCCGCTTTCAGTTTGGTCCCGTAATAGCCGTCAAGTTGGGGGATCTGCTCCTGCGTGATCCCCGCGGTGACGTTGGTATATTCATTGATGCGCGGCGTGAACGGTTCGTAAACGACGCCCTTGATCTCTTTGCGGTTAAGGTCTCTGAGCATTTGCTGAGGAAGACTCTGCGTATCCCATGCGGGATAGAACACCCCGCCGCCGATGTCCGCAAGTTCCTGCATGTCGCTGATCGTGCCTGCATTCCCGCCGATGGCGACGACGGAACAGGTGATCCCATCCATATCGTGATAGCGTTTGATCACTTCCCCGTAGCCGCCCGTCTTCTCCTCGCGGTTGGTGTAGAGCTGATCGCTCGGCTGGCCGTCGGTGATGAGGATGATATGCTTGCGTTCCACCATGCTGAGCGCCCTGAGCGCCGCGCCCGCACGGTCGAGCGCGCCCGTAAACACCGTTCCGCCGCCCGTTTCGATCTCGTTGATCTGGTTGATGAGCTGCTGCCTGTAAGTGAGCTTCGTCAGCTCCGCTTCCTCGCTGTAATCGTCTTCCAGCGTTATGACGCCCGCCCAGTCACGGTCCGCGCTCAACGCGCCTTCGAGGCATTGGATCGCACCCGTTTTGGCAAGTTCGAGCTTACCCATCCCCGAAGAGGTATCTGTTGTCCCCATAGAACCCGAGCGGTCGATGACGAACATCACGCCGATCGGAGGGGTGTAATCCACCGCCTGCACGGGCAACATCTGCTGATAGAGCGTGCCGCGCATATCTTCGCGGTCGTAAGTGTGCGCCAAAGGAAGATTGGGGTCGTACGGATCGGGCAGGACGCTCCCGTTTCCGTCCACCTCGTTGCCGCCCACGGTAAACAGACCGCCCCCTCTTTCGTACACATATTCATAGAGCAAGCCGTCGAAACCGAGCGGTTCGATGTCCGCATTGGCGATGTTGACGAGGATCACCTGGTCGTACTCGCAGAGGGATTCTATGTTTTGGGGCAGTTCGTCGGCGGCGTTTGAAATGTTGACGACTTTCACTTCCGCCTGGTCGTTCCCCTCGTAGCGCTCCGTGAGGAGGGTGTTCAGCATTTCCGCGTCCCCCTCGTTGCGCTCCACAATGAGTACGCGGTTGTAAACTTCGAGATATAAATAGGTAAAATAGCTGTTGTTCTCGCCGAGCGTATCGAAATCGTCCGTGATCTCAAATTCCAGCTCGTGCATCCCGGGCGTGTCGATCACGTGACCGATCTCCAACGTTTGAAGACCCTTTGTGAGCGCGCAAGACGATTCCGTAACGTCTTTTACGGTGCCGTCGGCCGCTTTGTCGTGCAGAACAACCGAACTCTGCCCTTCGTGATCGCTGTTGACATTTAATTTGAGGACGAACGGATCGCCTACGGAGATGTTGTAATCGGGCGTTTCCACCCCGACGATCTCCACCTCGTTCTCGTGGGCGGAAGGGATGTGAACGGTATCCACGCGGGTCCCCGTGCGGGAGATCGCGCCGATGGCGTTGATCGCCTGTCCGTCTGTCTCCGCACCGTCGGAGATGAGTACGATTTTCGCCGACTTGGGATGGCTGAAAAGAGACTGCGCGTAAGAGAGCGCCGAGGCAATGTCGGTCGCGCTCGTATCGGGGCGTTCCGCCGCCAGATACTTTTCATACGTATCGTCGGTGCGGGAGGAAAGCTCCGCCGCGTATACCTGCGTATACCCGAACGTGACGACGCCGATCTTGAACTCTTTGTTGCTTTCGTCTATGACCTGCTTCACAAAGGCGTTGCGGTTTTCCACCGCCTCTTCCCCGCTGTCGGAAACATCCACCAGAAGCAATATCTCGTTGTCGGTGTTGGGAAGGTCGTAAGAAAACGACAGACCCGCAAGCGCCAGAATGCAGAGGACCATGACGATGGTATGCAAGATGTTGGAGATGATACGGTTGCGGGTGCGGCGGTATTTTTTGGGCCGACGGAAGTACAGAAACGCCGTCAGCGCAAATGCGGGGATCAAGAGAAGCAACAACCAGGGATAGGTAAAATGCAGTTGAAGATTCGTCATATTACAAACCTCCTTCTCTGGAATGCAGGAGCCATTCAAGGAAGAGCAACCCCACCAGAACGCTTGCAAAGTACAAGAGCAACGCATAATCGGAGGATTCCGTCGACGCCTGATAACTGAGTTTCACGCGCAACTCCTCCTCTCGGAAAAGATCGCTCTCCTTAGAAGAAACCTTCACGAAAACGTTCTCCACGATCGGCGCCTTTTCGGGCGAGATCCTCTGTTGGAGGGTATATTCGCCCGGACGGGTGAATTTGTAATCCTGCGGGAAGCTGTCGACCGTGGTCTCCTGCCCGCCGCCCGAAACGGTAAGTTCCGGCCCGCGCGCACTCAGAGCGGCCGTATCCCCCACTTCGTAAAGATATTGCGATACCGTGGAGGGTACAAAGTAATTGAACATGTTGAGCATGAGCATGGGGAAATCGTATGTGATCCCCGCCATCGAGAAGTCCGTCTCCACGCACAGGATCGCCACCTTTGCGTTCATCTCGTTCCGCACCAAAAGAACGGGGTCGCCGCCGCAAAAGAGAAGAGGCGTATACCCGTCGTAGGTAAGAATCCGCCTGTACGCCGTAGCGGGCAGGTTTTCGGGCGTGATGTATTGTGTGATCGGGTGCGGCTCGCCCGCGGCAAGCAGGAACCCGTTCGGGTCTTCGGTCGTAATGCGGTCCCCGAGGGTGATTCCCGTCAGATTTTCGGGGACCTTATCGGGATTGACGAGAAGCACGACGCCGTCCGTAGGAAGCGTAGCGGGCATCGTCCGTTCAAACACGTAAAAATCGTATCCCTCCATTTCGGGGGAAGCGCCGTTCCGCACCTCGTCGTAGTCGATCGTCCAGCGGTTGCGGAGCGTATCGCGTATTCCCATAAAGAAACCCGCAAAGAAAATGTTGGGTTTGGAACTCGCGTATTGGATGCGGACGGATTGCTTCATCCCGCCGTCGAGGAAAAAGTTGTTGTCCGCGTCGAAGGAATCCTGCACTCCGTCGTCGATGTGGATCCATACGGAATCATACGAATAGATATTTCCGTTCTCGCTGTCGCTGGTATCCCACTCAACGTGGACGACGTCCCCGCTCTGTCCGACAAAGATGCTCGGCGACGTCATTTGCAGGTCTCCGTCTACCGAGGTGGGAGTTAGCTCCGTATCGTAGCTGTTGCCGACCAGCGGCGAGCCGTCGGGACCGACGGTCTCCCCCTCGGAATTGATATAATAGTTCGCTCCTTTGACCATGCAGCGGACCAAAAAATTCATGCCGCCGCCGTCGCTGCGGTACACGCTGATGTCCGCCCAGAACTTATAATAGTTTTCGACAAGTTCGGCGCCTGCGTTGAGTATGGCGGCGTTCCACTCCCCCTCGCGGGAGACGTTCTCCACTTTGAGTTTGCCGTCGGTAATATCCATGCCGACATAGGAAGTTCCCGTGATCAACGTAACTTCCGCCGCGGGATTTTGCATGAGGATCCTGTCCGCAAGCGAGACCGCACCGGCAATATCGCCCTCTTCATAGGAACATTTGTCGTCGTCCGCATTGCCCTCTTCCCCGAGCAATTCCGCGAGCTTTTGGCTGACCGTATCGTAATTCTCCGCGCCCGAACGCTCCACGAGATAATTCGCTTGGGGATTGGCGAGGATGGCCGTAAACACCCCGCCCTCGTCGGCGGTTTGCTTGGCGATCTCCTGCGCGCGCTCCACCGCAAGTTCGAAACGGGTCTTGTTTTCGTACTTCGTCCGCATGCCCGCCGAACCGTCGATGACGACAACGCGCTCCTGCCCCACTTCGGGGACTTCTTCACGGATCACGGGGTCGGCGAGAATAAACGCGCACGCCGTGATGATCAAAATCTGGCAGAGCAGGATGAGCAGGCTCCTCAAAATGCTGATCGGGATCCGTTTCCTCTTGTATTTCAGGCTCAATTTCCAGACATAGGTGCTGGAAATGACCCTTTGTTGATAATTGGGCTTTAAGAGATAGATGAGGATGAGAATGATGATCCCCAAAAGTCCCAACAGGCCCAAAGGTAAAAGCAGCTTCATGCCATGATACCTACCTTCAGTAGTTCGCCGAAGAGCATTTTCTCGATCGGCTTATCGGTACAAACAGAAAGGAAACCCGCCTCGCGGGAATTGCAGAACGATTTCAGATCGGAGATCATGTCCCGCAACGCCTCCTCGTAGGCAAGTTGCAACCCGCGCGTGATCCTGAGCTTCATGTTTCTCGCGTCGGCAAGGTCGGAAGACTCGATGTCGATCAGGCTCACCCTGCCGTTGTAAAGCGGCTCCTGCTCCTCGGGAGAGATCACCTGGATGAGCAAGACCTGCCGCTTTTTATAGGTGAGATAATCCACCGCTTTTTTCCAGTTGCTGTCTGTGAAAAAGTCGGAAATGATTACGGAAAGTCCGTCGTTCGACCCCACGTTGGGGCAAGTCGTAACGCATTCCGCAATGTCGGTATCACCCTCGAAAGCAACGTCTTCCAAACTGCTGATCGCGCGGAAAAAGGAATTTTTGCCCACAAGGACCCCGAACGGGTCTTCGGCGCGGTTCCCTTTCATGAGTTTGAAAGAGACCTTGTCCATATTATGGACGGCAAGAAAACCGAGGGCGGCGGCGGCTCCAACCGCATACGCCCCCTTTTTGGGATTGACTTTCCCGACCGAGGCGGAGCAGTCCAAAAAGATCTGCACGTGCATCTGCCGCTCGTCGGTAAAGAGCTTCAAAAAGTATTTTTCAAAGCGGCTGAAAAGGTTCCAGTCTATGCGCCGAATATCGTCCCCGAGCATATACTCGCGGTAATCGGAAAATTCCACCGTTTGGCCGTACGTTTTTACGAGGTGTTTTCCTCCGAAAAAGCCCGAGAGATTCGCGCGGAGATTGAGCGCCAGCGTTTCCAACCGGCTGAAAAAATCGTCGTTGAGATAAGAATCCTTCATTCTTTTCTCCTATCGTTTCATGTTACAAATCACTTGCTCTTCTTTTTGAATAAGCCGCGCCTGGGCTTTTCGGAAGTCTCTTCCGCAGGCTCTGCCTGCTCCTGTTCCGTTCCGGCCTCTTCTTCCACGATCTCTTCCTTTGAGACCCGCGGCGCTTTCGTAAAGGCGGAAACTTTCAGTTTCTTGCCCACTTCCTCGATGATGAGTTTGATCACGTCGTCGGGCGAAACGCGCTCTGCGATCGCTTCGAAATTCATCTTGATACGATGGCGAAGCACGGGATAGGCAAGGTCGTTCACGTCGCCGTAAGAGACGTTGAACCGCCCCGCCATGAGGGCTTTGACTTTCGCCGTGGAGATGAGGGCCTGGCCCGCACGGGGGCTTGCGCCGAGGCGGACGTACTTTTTCGCGGCTTCCGAAGCGCATTCGCCGTCGGGATGGGTCGCCGCGCAGAGCGTCATGGCATAGCGCATCACCTCGTCCGCAACGGGGATCTGGTTGGCGGTCTTTCTCATCTCCAACAGATCGTCGCCGTTGCAGGCCGCTTCCGCGACTTCCGCCATCGTGACCTGCGTCATGTTGACGATTTGGAGAAGATCTTCAAGGCCGGGGTTGGGAACGATGAGTTTGAGCATGAAACGGTCCATCTGCGCCTCGGGAAGAGGATAGGTACCGTCTTGCTCGATGGGGTTCTGCGTGGCAAGCACGAAGAAAGGTTCTTTGAGTTTCCTTGATACGCCCATGACCGTGACCGTGTGTTCCTGCATCGCTTCAAGCAACGCCGACTGCGTTTTTGGCGTGGCGCGGTTGATCTCATCGGCAAGAATGATGTTGCTGAAAATGGGACCGGGCTGGAAGTCGAACGAGGAATTGCCGTTTTCGTCCTTTACGATAATATTCGTACCGGTGACGTCCGCAGGCATCAAGTCGGGAGTAAACTGGATGCGCGAAAAGGGCAGATTGAATACGCGCCCGAGAGAGCGGACAAGACGGGTCTTGCCAACGCCGGGAACGCCTTCAAGCAGCACGTTGCCGCCCGCAATCATTGCGATAACCGTCCCCTCGATGACATCTTTCTGCCCGATCATGTCTCTTCCGAGCTGCTCGAAGATGTCCTTGCACTGTTTGCTGAACTTCTCGATGTTTGCCTCTGTTACCATAATTTTTTCATGCCTCACTTTGTATTTTTTGGTGTAGATCACTCAATGATGTCGAAATACGCGTCGATGATGTCTCTGAGTTCGGGGGGAAGGTCTTGGTTGTTTTCAAGATATTCCTGCGCCTTTTTCAGATACTCTTCGAGCAACGCGCGGTAGTAAGTTTCGCCGTCCCAGATCTGGTTGTTCTCCTGGTATGAACCGCCTGCGCCGTCTCCGTCCTGCCCGGGTTCCTGTCCGGGCTGGCCGTCCTGCCCCTGCTGGCCCTCCTGTTGCTGGCTGTCGCCGTTTTGGCCGCCGCTCTGGCCGTCGGAAGGCGCGTCGTTCGGCTGGTCGCCGTCGCCGTCCTGTTCATCCTGCGGCTTATCGTTCTCGCCGCTTTGCCCGCCGCCACCGCCGTTCCCTTCCTGCACGGGTGCAAATTCCGCGTGTACGGTAAGGGACTCCTGGATGTTAGTATCCGTTCTCGCGGGATCGGGAACGTAATCGGGATCGTTCTTTTCGAGTTCATCCGACCAACCTTTGAACATGTACCCCTCGTCGGCAACAGCAAGAACGGGAAGCGCGTCGTCCCCTTTCAGCACGACCTGGTCGGCGTTTTCCAAAATCTCGCCGCCCTCGTCCGCAATATAAGTCACTTCGAAATAGACGGGCGGCTCGGGAAAGACTTGCTCGAAAAAGTCGTCGCCCCCGGAGATCTCGCCTGACGCGGCAAGTCCCGTGACGGTCGTCATGGAGACGCCGAGCGCCATAAACACCGCCGCAAACGCAATGGCGAGTTTTGAAAGGCGCAACTTGATTTCTTTCGCCTCCACTTCGCGCATTTTCTTTTGGGCGTCCTCTCTCTGGCGCAACGCGATGTAGGAATCGTCCCCTTCAAGTTCCGTCATGGTGATGAGACGCTCTTCGAGGCCGAGACGGTCTACCCGCTTTGCGATCTGCTTCGCGGTAGGACGGAATTTTTTGAAATAGAACAGTGCGGTCATGCCCGCCGCAACGGCGACGCCCGCGGCGATCGAGATCCAAAGCCCGTTATACGAGGCCATCCACGTCGCAAACGCCACAATAAATTCGGCCGCAAAACCGAAAATAAGGCCCAAAATGAGCGCTTTCAAAAAGCCTTCCAGCGCAAGACGGGAATAGTACTTTTCGAAAATCTTTTTTGCATCCATTTGTACACTCCTTTCCCGCACGCTATGCTTAAATATGCAAGTATGCGGAAGAAAAACTTTGCTATGTATTATTATAGCATTCAACACGATTTTCTGTCAAACCATATAAGGGCAAAATAGAAAATTTCACAAGAAAAACATCGGAAAAATGCGGAAAAACGCGCGAAAAATTCCCTTTCCCCCGCTTCGCTTCTGCATATTTGCGAGAATTTTTTGCAAGTTTAATCATAAATTATAAGCTGTATAAGTTTTTCTTATGCCCGTTTGCGGAATATGAGACGGCGCTCTTGCGGAGAACTGTACGCGGCGGGCGCGGGGATGCGCGGAAGACGGGAGATTTTTTTCCGTTTTTTCGCTTAAAAGCGGTTGCGTTTTTGGGGGAAATGGTGTAAGATGAAAAGCAGATGTCGGATATGCTTCCGTAGTTAAATGGATATAACAAGCCCCTCCTAAGGGATTGTTCTATCCATAAAAAACTGCGGGAAATGCAAAAAAATGCCTCAAAATCGCTGTTTTTTACGATTTTTGCAGGTCAAAATAAAATTGGTTGTAAAATTGGTTGTAAATTTTTTCGACCGATTTCCCACAATTTCATATCGCGCTTCCGTAGTTAAATGGATATAACTTTCCCCTCCTAAGGGAAGATTATGGGTTCGATTCCCGTCGGGAGTACCAAAAAAACGGTCATTTTTGCTTAAAAATGACCGTTTTTCATGTTTTTGGTTGTAATTGGTTGTAATTTCAGACGCGCTATTTTAATTCGTGATACTGCTTAGGGCAAGTAGCGCCGTTTCCTGCGTATCAGGGATAAAGTGGCTGTAAACTTTCAGGGTGATGGTCGGATCGCTATGCCCCATGTATTTGCTTACTGTCTGAATGGGAACGCCCAAAGAGAGAAGTATGCTACAATAGGTGTGCCGCAAGCCGTGGCAAGTAACATGTTTCAAACCCCATTCCCTTTCGTAATTACTCAGCCAAACACCGGGGCGCTGCTGGGATAGCGGCTCTCTGTCAATACCGACGGCGAGATAGTACATATCAACGCGCTCGTCAAAGAGTGCGTCCGCCTCTCTGAACCATTCCATATAATAATGTAGGTCTGCAACAAGGGCGTCCGGTAACGGTATATCTCGGATAGAGGTTTGCGTCTTGGGCGCTTTCTCATAAACTCCGACTTTGGGAGAGTAAAGCCTATTTCGCTGAATATGGACGACCTTCCGTTCAAGGTCAATATCCGACCACCGCAAGCCGCACATTTCACCGATGCGGACACCCGTCAAAAGCATGAATTTGAGCACTATTTTCCGATGGATAAACTCGTCGGGAATGGCGTCCAACTTGGCGATAAACTCCTGCGCCTCTCGGCGTGAGAATACCTCTTTTTCGCTTATAGGGCGCAACGTGGTATTTCCGCTGCCTGCTCCGATTTTCGTTTTGCAAACGGGATTTTTCGCTATCCACTCATAACGTACCGCCTCATTGAACAGCGTCCGAAGTATCCGCCTATAACCTTTTATGGTTTCCGTTGAATACGGTTCTTCGCTTTGTACCACGTCAAAGAACTCCGAAAAGTCAAGTCCGTACTTCTCGCAAACGCGATCGGCGGTGTCCTTCTCGATGCTTGTACCCCGTTTTTTCAAATTATAAGAGGTACAACGTGGCAAAATCTTCTCTCTGGCAAGCTCGCGGAAATTCACGGTCTTGGGTAATTCCTGTTTGAGCTTAGCCATCGGCTTGCCCCTCATGCTTTTGGTCGTGAACGAGTTAAGGAACAGTTGAACGTCGCGCACGGTGATTTCCGATATAGGAAGGTGTGCAAGGTGGTGTTCTTCCAAATACGCCGTAAACAGCCTTTCGACTTGCTCTGCCCGCTCTAAGTAGTTAATAGAGAGATTCGCTTTGATATGTGCTTTCCATTCTGCCATCAGTTCGGAAAATGTTAGTATCCTCGATCTGACGTCCGTAGTAGCTTGTTGATAAGCCGCCGCGATTTCTTCCTCGAACGCGATAGAGAGCTTTTCTGCCTGTTTGCGGAACTTCGCCTCGGTCAATCCGTCCGTATTGTATATCCTTTTTACGAAGGTCTTGCGCTTGCCTGTTTCAGCGTCCTTGCCGTTCACTTGGATTTTGGCTTGAAGGACGCCTTTTTTGCTTTCCGTGATTGTGAATGATGCCATTGTTTATTTCTCCTTAATGGCGATATAGTCCATCAGGCTCTGAATATCGACCAAAACCTTATTGCCGGCGGTCAAATGCTTGACCTTGCCTTCTTTGCACCACATACGAATGGTATGAACGGTGATAGCGGTTTCGGGATCTTCCTGACGAACCATATCAAACGCTTTTTTGATACTTCGCAGCATGGCACTTACCTCCTTTTCAGATTAGAAAGTAATTCTTAAACCGTGCAATCACTTTCCGAAAAGACTATAACTTACGGTATAGAAAAAAGCGAGTACCCTGCCGTACCGAGTAGGGAACGAATAGGTTGCGAAATAAGTGCCGCATACAGTTCGGGGGAGGTACACCTGCGGGATAACGGAGAACAATCATAATTCACCTCGTTTGGTTTTGATTTGTCTTTCGACATTCCAAACAGGTGAGCGGGAAAAGCCCAAGCCGTCAAACGACGCGGACACTTCCGCCGAAAAAATTATGTTGAGAGCATAGAAAAAAGCCGACCTCGAAGGATCGGCTTTCCTATTAGATTGTAATTTTTGAGAGTTTGACGGCCACGGCTTTTTCTGCTACACCCCTAACCGAAAGACAAATCAATTTATTGTAAGGCGATATATTCTAACCGCTTATTTTGTTTTCGGGCATACCGTATCGTGTACCAAGTGCCGCCCTGCTCTTGTCCGTTCCATATAGCAAGGACAATATCGGAGCGGTCAACCATATACCGATTGCGTGCGAGCATACAGTCTTTGGTATAGGATTCTGAAAGTATGACAGAAGTATCCGCGTGTGATAAAATACGCTTGTACCGTTTTACGTTTTCCCTATCCCACTTCGCGCATTGATCCGGACACGGGATAGCGGCGTGCAGCTTGATATTCGGGTATTTTCTGCGGAGCGATAAAACCGTTTCGGCAAAGTCCATATCCGCGCCCATTGCCATACCACAGTAAAAGTCGGCTATTTCATCTTGAACGATTAGCCGCTCGATGATACCTCGGAGCTGACCGAGGTATTTTTCATGTTCTTTTCCTACGCCGTACTTCCACGGAAATTTATAGGGACGATTACCCGTTACACAACAGCTTTTCATAGTTTTTCTCCGATTTCATAAACTATCAATAGTTTAATATATCAAACGTTCAAAAGTCAAACCGTTTGATATTTCAAACGTGTTTTTTTATGATGGGTTTTATAATAAAATTGCGTTTGACACATTGAACGGAGAAAGTCTATGAAATTGACGGAAGCTATTGGGAAGCGTATCGTTATGCTCCTTGAAGAAAGGAATATGACACAATATAGCCTTTGCAAGCTCGGCGGTATTTCCCGCGCGACTGTCAATATGATAATTACGGGCAGAGTACAGGCGGCGAGAATTGATACGTTATATCAAATAGCGGCAACGCTTGATATTTCTCTATCGGAGTTTTTCGATCACCCGATTTTTGATGAAGTTACAGATTAATAGAAAATGTATAATAGAAAATGTATAAAAGATATTGACAGAGTATTTCAAATATGCTATAGTAAATATGGTATCACGGTAGATGTTGACATGGACAAAGGTAGTTGTCTTGCTGCTGGAGCACTTATCACTCTTGCAGACGGAACGCAAAAGCCTGTGGAAGCTCTTACGGGCGACGAAATGCTCCTCGTATGGAATATGTACACAGGACAATATGATATAGCGCCGATCCTGTTTATTGATTGCGACGCGATGCAGAATTATACTATTATCAACCTCTCTTTCTCTAACGGTGAGACGGTCAAGGTGATTTCGGAACATGGGTTCTGGGACTACAACTTAAATCAATATGTATATCTCGACAGGGATGCGGCACAGTATATCGGGCATTGGTTCAGTAGTCAAACTACCGACGAATACGGGAATATGGTTGCGATGCGAGTTCAGCTCTTGGACGTAACGATTCAAACGGAAATGACGGTAGCATATAGCCCCGTTACATACGGACATCTTTGCTATTTCGTGAACGGAATGCTTTCGATGCCGGGCGGAATCGAGGGGTTGTTTAATATCTTTGAGGTCGATGCGGAAACGATGAGTTATGACAGAGGCTTGATGCAAGAAGATATTGGGCGGTATGGCTTATTTACATACGAGGAGTTCGCCGAGTTTTTCCCTGTTTCACAGGAAGTATTTGAGGCATTTAATGGGCAATATCTGAAAGTTGCAATCGGAAAAGGGCTTATAGATATTGTCACTCTCGAAACATTGGTTTCCCGTTATGCAGAATTCTTTATCTAATTACAACGTGATGATTTGAAAGGAAGCCCGATATAGATATTATGAAGGAGGTGAATTTATGAATAAGATATCGAGAGTTCTCACGTTATTATTAATGGCCTGCTGTGCCATGATTGTGTTTTCCGCGTGCAACGAATCAATGAATCCTCCGACGGGGGACGGTGATGTATTGGAGTATTATTCTTCACTGGAATATGGTTATCAACATGGTAATTTTTCAGATGAGGAAATCGCTACGATTGCAAATTATCATAATGCCGGCACGAATTTCCTTGATACTCTTACTGATAAAGATGCTCGTTGCATTCAAGAGGCAGTTGCCGCAAAAGCGCGTAATCAAGCTGGACATCTTGACGCAGAAGAGGACGATTTTGAAATCTTAAATTATTACGGAAAAATTAGAGGGTTTATGATTTTTGTCGTCCGAGATCCATATATTCCGAACGAAGTCGTAGATGAGTGGATTGAAATCGGTTCTGTAAAGTTTCATTATACTACTCCTTATCGGATTTCATTTATGGTGGATGCAAATATTAGTTCATAAAAATCCATTAGGTTAGTAGTTTAATAAGCTTACTACTTTCAATTTGCGAAGAAAGGCGGGAGCAATCCCGCCTTTCTTTGAAAAGGCTTTATAGTATTGACATATAAGGAAATTTGTAGTAAAATGAGGACGAACCATATAATTTGTCGTTTTAGCAGAGGGTGCAAAAGCATTTTTATGATTTGCATACGAAACGGAATAATGGCAATCTCAACTGAATAGAGAGCATTCTGTTGGTAGAGATACGATTTCACCAACGATAAATTCTTAAAAATACACGACTTATCTTTACAGTACACTACGAGAAGTCTGACAGACGAACAAAGCCCCTATAATGGGTATTGTCTGGCAGACTTTTTATTTTGCTATTTTTACATAACCCGGTGGCGTTTTGTTCACGCTTGCGCCGTCGGACAAATACATATCAAAAGCCCGATGGCGAGACGTCATCGGGTGTTTTTTATATTCTGCCTATATGCGTCCGATGGCGAACTTTTTTCGTTCATCGGAGGTAAAAAATGGTATTCGTAACAATTTATGACGGGACAGGCTATGTTTATGTCGAGGTTACGGAAGAATTTGCAAGAGAATATGTCGAAATGGAGCATCGGGAATGGCTCATTGAGCTGAAAGAAACGCGGCGGCATCAGTCATTGGACAAGTCTATGGCACACGGCTTTGATATTGCCGATCCCTCCATTGATATACCATTAGAAATAGAGCGCAAGGAACTCCGCGATTTGTTACGGATAGCGTTAAAATTGCTAACGGACAAGCAGCGCATCATCTTCCTCCGCTATGTTTTACAAAATCATTCATTCCGGAAAATCGGCGAAGAATTAGGCTTACATAAAAATACCGTTTTGGAACATTACAAAGCCGCCTTACAAAAGTTAAAAGAATTTTTCAAAAAATACCCGTTCAAAATTTGATTTCCGTGCTTTCTATGTGAAGGGTATTTTTCCCTATCTCATTATAAGGAGTGTTTCTATGGTAACAATGCAGCAAATCTATGACAATCTGAAAGACGTGCGGTATTACTACTCCAAACAGAAAATGTTTGAGAGCGCGTCAAAGTGCATCGTCGAGAGCGCGGTCGTGGAGAAGGTCAACCGCTACAATGAGGCGGTGAAAAATGCCCCTCCGCGTCTGTACGAACTCTACTATGAGCTATACGTTCAGAACAACACGCAGGCAGCCCTCGCCCGCAAGTGGGATTACGGGAATGACTTTATTAAAAAGCTCAACCGTAAGCTGGTCGAATATCTGTTCAAGACTTTCAATGAAATGGTATAAGGAGATCGCAGACATGAAATTGAGAAAAGCACCGGATTTTATGAAGGACGCAACAAACGTATATCGCACGAAAGATTTTATCGTCAAACAGATAATTAGCATTGAGTACGATTGCCGAGAGGACAATGAGGTATTCAGCCACGATACATATTACAGACGGACGCCTGCCCGCGACCGTGAGTACGAATACCTGTTCTGCGACCGTCGGAACATTGACGGGAAACGGCTACCCTCTACCGCCTACAACCGCCGCTATGTCAAATAATCACGAAAAGCTCCGAGCAATCGGAGCTTTCTTCATTCCCTCAAACTGCACCTAAAAGACCACCACCATGTCCGCAAGTGATACTCCATTGGGGAGCAAGTCGTCCTCGGCGGGTACTCGCATTTTGAAAATCTTTTTGCTAAAATGCTCTCGTAAACGGACGCAAGAGAAAGAAATTCGATTTGTGCGGCTTGCAAGGTAAGGGTGGCCACCCCCGCGAAATCGCACGGAACGAAGTGTTTCAGAAAGTCGTCGCGTTTACACACAACTTAATAACTAAATTACAGGAGGTAACAACAATGCCGCCCAAGAAACAGGCAGCAAACACGGAGGAAAAGCCGCAGGAAACGTCGGGTAAGACGTATGACAATTCCAAGTGGTCTATCCCCTCCAAGCGCGCAAGCTCCTATGCGGAGGAACGCAAGAAGAAGGCGCATAAGCACGGACAAAAGAAAGGCAAGCCGCTCACCGAATACGAGGCGGGAATGCGGTCGGGCTATCTTCAATGTCAGCACGACCACGCAAGTTTCTTCAAGTACAGGAGAGCGCGCAGCAAGGGCATGAGTAAGAAGGATGCGGCGGAGTTCGCAAAACGTCCTCTCTCGCCCGAAGAAAAGGAAGAAATCAAGAAGGAGGCAAGAAATGGGTAAGAGCAACGAGCAGAAAGGCACGGTCTATGTGGAACGGGAGACGTTCGAGCATAACGACAAGAGCTACTTCGGCTACTTCATCAAGGGCATCGTCCGCGGCAAGGAGATCAAGGTACAGGTCATGCCCCACGACAACGGCGGTTACGTCGTCCTCGATATTGTTTTCAACGGCGCAAACAAAGCAGAGCTTTTCCTGACGCCCTACGAAATCAAGGACGAAAAGACCAAGCGAGTCGTCAAGGGCAATACCTACGGCGTCCGCTCCTACGACGAGGACGGGCAGGTGTACGAATGCCCCATCAAACCCTATCGCAATTCGGATAAAACCTTATTGCAGATGCTGTTGAGATAAATCGACGGCTGGCAAAAAACGGCGAGAGCGGTTTCTGCGGCTTGTGTCGGTGGAAAAGCCGGTGCAAGCCGCAGTTTTTCTAAATTCAAATTTTGGAGGTAATTTATGAGTAACTACAATTACGACTACGAGGATTACGATTTTGAGGATCCCGATTTGCGCAAGCACAAGAAGTGCGACAAAATCAAGTGGATCATCACGGCGGTTGCGTTTGTCCTCGTGTTCGTCCTTATCGGCGGTCTGTGCTTTGCAGTATTCCACACCGATGGCAGCGAGAAAGAGCTTGACCGCAACGGAAAGGTGCAAATGCACGTACTGTCGTTTGAGGACGAGGAAAATCGCACGAGCTTTTCCGAATCCGAGCAGGTGTGGGAGGACGAAGGCATTGTCTTTACGAACCTGAAAGGAAGCGGCTCGAATTTAAGGGAGTACGTTAACCCCGTTCGTCTTTATGCACATTCGACCATAGAGATTGAGTGCGAGAATGATATGACGGAGATCATCTTCTACTGCGCCGGCACTACCTATGTGAGAAATCTCCAAGACAGTCTTGAAGATATGAAAGGCATCGCCGTTGACGTAAACGATCTTGAAGTGACGGTGACTTTGGACAAGGCGGCAGATACGTTTGAAATCACCAACTTGGCAGGTCAGGTGCAGTTAAGCCAAATCGCTGTAAAGGCAATCGCACCCGCGCTGTCCGATGCGGACGACGAAGAAGAAATGTCGGTAGGCGGTATCACGATCCCCGAAGAAACGGACGACGGAAACGGCATCGCGCTCACGAGCTTTACCATTCCCGTAGAGCAGTACAGCGAGTATGACATTATGCCGATTGCCGATTCCGCGCAGGTCATCACGGCAACGGTATCGCCCGATAACAGCGGTACGAACACGGCAGTCTCTTGGGTTGCGACGTGGAAGAATCCCAGCTCGTCTTGGGCGACGGGGAAAGACGTAAGCACCTATATCAAGCTCGCATACGGTTCAACGGTATCGGCAAGCAAGTCGTGTACCGTCACCTGTCTGCAAGCGTTCGGGGAACAAGTCATCATCACGGTGAGTGCAGACGATAATCCTACGGTTAGAGCGACGGTCACGGCGGACTATCAACAGCGTGTGTCGGATTTTTCGCTCAAATTCGGTACGGTGAGCTGCACATGGAGCGGTACGACCAACGTTACGCTTGAATTGAACGAGAACGGCTCTCCCACAGGTGGCTTGCCTACGCTGACGCCCACAACGTCCTCGACCTATACGAAAACGGCAAATTATTCCGTGACCTATACGCTCAAAGCGAGCGACAGCGATCAGGTATTCGTATCAGGTTCGGGTACGATGTCAAACGGTGTATCGGTCGGGTTCTTCACTTATTCGGGAGACGGTACGTACTCCGCGACGAATCCCTATAATTTCGCCAACTATAACGTCAAGACAAAGGGCTTGTACTTCGGCTTGAAATTCTTTGTCGATAACATGGGGTTCGGCGGCAGAAGTTATTTCATGACCTCGCACTCGGCGATGACCTATACCTCGCTCGTGTCTGCAATCAGTAACGCTTACGACAACTATACTGCCGGCACCTATACGAGCTGGAAAACCAACAAGACGATCTTCCGCTTGACAGTCACGCTGACGAACAACGGGGAAACGATCTCCAAGTACACCGATTTCAATGTGTCGGCGTACAAGAACACTTCCACCATCACGAGCGTGGGTGTAAACAACAGCGCTATCACGTTTTGAGCGTTGCAGGGAGGTGAGCTATGACAAATCCAAAGCGAAACACACTCATTAGAGTCATTTCCGTTATCGTGGATATCCTCCTGCTTGTTGGCATTGTGGGTATCGTCTATGCCTTCACGAACGGCTTTAACGAAGATTTCAAGACATTCTATGTGGAGTATGACGGAAAGCGCGTATTGACTTCGGAATCGGAGGCTACGTTCCGAACCGAGCAGACGATCACGTTCGACGTCAAGTACACGTTTGACAGCGGCAATACCGAGCCGAGAGGTTATGGCGTAAAGGTCATGCCGAATACCAAGCTGGATTTCTCGTTCAAGGCAGGCGGCAAGCAGTACCTCTACGCGGACGCCAAAGAGCTTACAAGCGCGTTCGGGATCAAGAAGGAGGCAAGTGCGTTCACGCTCTCCATTCCCAAAGACTTTACGCTCAAAACCGCGTTGGAAAAGGCATACGGCAAGACGGTGGAGGTAGAAGAACCAACGGGCTATCCCTATATCCTCGTTATCAGCTCCTATAACGAAAAGGTAACGTACAAAATCACCTTCGGCATTGTCGTCAATGTGAGCGGTATCGAGGTTGACAAGGACGGGATTGTGTTCGGCGATGTCGGGAGTCAGAGCGAATCGACAGCGGAGTATGAGATCACCTATGAGATTGCCTATTCCTTTGCAGATACGCTGCTAACGGTAACACTTCCTTCAAAGTCGCGTGCAGGCGAAACGGTAGCTTTCACGGCAATCCCCGAAAAGCGATATGAGGATTACGGCGTTTGGGCAGAGGTGTACGACAAGGCGAGCGGATCGTTCTTGTATTACGCAACGACGGTATCTTATGGCAACTGCACCTTCGAGATGCCCGCGTGCAACGTACTCCTGAAAATCTATCACGTATAAAGAGGCGAAGATGAAAACGATTTGGAAACATATCAGCGTGGCACTTCTCTCCGTGCTGTTTCTCTTTTCGTTCCTCCTGACGCCGTTCATGCCGACGACGGTAATGGCGGCTACGGAGCTATCACCACAGGACGCCTACGAGCAGACGGACGTGTTGGACGACTTGAAGGGCGCGACGATCGGCGGGAAAGCGTTTGACCTCAAAGACTATCCCCATAACGGGAAAGCCGATCCCCAAATCATTGCGTTTGTGGAGTTCTGCTATTCCTACTACGAGGAAAAGCAAGACGACTACGGCTTTTACGTCTATGTGTATAATCCGCAGGACGTCGCTTTCGACACGGATACGGAGCGCAACAAGATACAGTTCTCCACGGGGAAGAACAGCGGCTACAACAAGTATCCGTTGAAGTTCGTAAGGTATTCCGAGGCGGCTGGCTATGAAGGGCGATTCTACAAGTTCAAAGTGCAGCTCTCCGATGCCGAGCGGAGCGCGATCTGGCAGAGCGTTGAGGAAAACAAGCGCGAGTACCGTATCAGCGGCATCGAGCTGTCGGTCAAAAACGTTGTGGAAGAATACGGCTGCAAGCAGGTTTATACTTACAGCGGTTATGCGCTCGGTTACGGCTCACCGCTTGCGACCGACGATACGCTCACCTGCACGATGGACGGCTTGGAAACCTATCTGACGCTCGACGTACAATCCACCTATTATCGCCCCAAAGGAACGCACGCGGACGGTTACACGCGGGACACGCTACACTCCGTGTATTTCTCCGTTCCCAACGAAATCATCGAGGAATACGGCGAAATGACGGCGGTACACGCAACGTGGCTCAATGCCTATACTGCGCCCATGCTGGTTACGGGGAACAAGGAAATCTACGATGCGCTGTTGCCCTATATCGCCAAGTACGTCGGTGGCGGTACGACCGAGGACTACGAAAACACCACGTTCCCTTATGCGCTCATAGCGACAAAGGCTGTTGAGGGATTCCGCGACGATGATGAAATGGCGCCGTATGGGGGCTACTATGCCTATAACGCCTATTACAACACCAACGGGGAGGATTATGCCTATGACAACCGTATCAACTACCTGCGCTATCTGTTCTATGCGGGAGAAGGTACGGATTCGGCAGACGATTATACACTCTCTGCGGAGATGATTATAGGCGATAAAGCAAGCGGCGTGCAGGGCTGGCTCGAAACGTACACAAACAAGTACGGCGGAGCGCTCATCAACAACCGGTATTCGGCAGCGCTCTTTGAAAAGGTTGACGAGAAGTTTGAGGATAAGACTATCACAGGCGACGAGGAATACGAGCTTGCGGATTTGACGCTTTCGTCAAACCCGTGGAGATGGTGGGTAGGCAAGGACATTACGCAGATCGACAGCGAAAAGTATTCAACGGTCACGGCGATCCAGAAAGTAACAGTCGATGATTTCACGCTCTATGCGGACAAAGGCACGTTCTGCGAAACCTTCTTTGTTGACGAAAGCGACTACAACGATTTCAAGACCTATGTAAAGAACGCCGCAAACAGGAAGGAAACGACGTATCTCTTTCGCTATCATCTGACCGAGTATGTGAGTAACGAGGTCACGGAGTATCAGCGTGTAAGGAGCTGGGCGCTCTTTGGCGGCTATTTCGGTGCGTACAAGACGATTGACACGAACGCGTACTTCGCGCAAATGTGGGTGCAGCTTGACTTCGATATCATTGACCTCACGTTTACGAAAGACGGCGTGGATACCGTTATCCCCGTCATTGCCTCACCGAAAGATATTGCCGCAGACGCAGCTCCGCCTGCAAGTACGCAGTCCGACAAGAAAGGGCTTGCATGGTGGCAAATACTTCTCGCGCTCGCGGCGCTCGTCTTGATCCTCATTCTGCTTATTCCCATTCTGCCGTATATCATTCGAGCGGTGATTTGGGTAGTCCTGCTCCCGTTCAAGGCGATTGCCGCACTTGTGAGAGCGATCTCAAATGCTGGCAAGAAACGACGACGAAACAAAGACAATGAAACCTAACCGAGCATAGCGTACACATTCCCACTATGCGACCGAACTGTGGCGATGCCGAAAGCGGAGAGTTTTCGGCATCTGCTTATTTTATCAATTCGGAGGTCATCATGAAAAAGACGATAAGACGAATTGCCGCAGTCGTCATTCTCATTCTTGCGGCACTTGTTATCAGCTACTTGGTTTACACGGGGGTACACCTCCATGCGTAAACTTTGTATCACACTTTCCGTCCTCATTACCGTGGGGCTTGTGACTCTCGGCGTGTTCGTATTTTCGACGTCGTATTTGCGATTTGCCGAGGCAATCACGGACATGGGGCGGTCTATCGGTATCTACTTCTCGGAAATCTTCGGTATTCATCATAATATCCCGCCTACCGTAAACGACTATTCACAGGTGTTTGGCTGGGGTTCGTATTTGCCCGAAGATTTTGACGTTTTCAAGCAAGACGCAGGCAACTACTTTGCTCTGCTCGTAAACGGTGATAACTTCTCTGCATGGGGAAAAACGGTTGGCGCATGGCTTGGAAAGGTCGCAAAAGTTCTCATATTATTGCTACCCTGTATCGTGATACTCTGCTATGCTATCCGCTGGCTTTACCGTCGGAGAAATACGCAGTATAACCGCGACACAATTCCGCTCCGTGCGTTCAAATGGGTGGCGGCGCACACCTATCAACCGCTCAAACGGTTCTTGCAGGGCTATATTGCTTTTTTGCGACAGTACCGCTGGATTTGGATTTGCTGGACGGTGATGGTTGCATTTCACCTCAACCTCGCGTCCATTGTTGCGGGCTTTTTGGCGTTCTACTTCTATTTCGTCGTAACCTTCGACGTAGCGACGATCTACACGCAAGTCTGCAAGCTGCTAATTGACATAAACATCATTCTTCAACACTTCCCGTGGTGGAGCTTGGCGACCGTTGCATGGCTACTATTCAACCGTTACCGGCGCAGAATTGCGCTCAACCGACTGCGGCACTTTGAGGCGCGCAACTGCGGATTTATCAATGAGCTGCCGATCGTTTCCATGACCTGCGGGAGCATGGGAAAGAAGAAAACGACCGTCATCACGGACATGGGGCTATCGCAAGCGGTCATGTTCAGGCAAAAGGCTCTCTCAATCCTGCAAAACAACGACATGAAATTCCCGTATTTCCCGTGGATTTGCTTTGAGAAAGAGCTGCAAGCCTGCATGGAATACGGCACAGTTTACAACCTTGCAACTGTCAAGGCATGGGTGGAATTGAAACGGGAACGGTATGAACGACACGAGCGCTCAGATTGGCAGCTCTATGGCTATGACGTAGAGCGGCATGGCTACACCTATGACGACGCGCTCAAAATCTCAACGCTATTTGAGGTGCTTTCGACTTATGCACAAGCCTATTTCATCTATGTAATGGAAAGCAGTTTGCTCATGGCAAACTATTCTGTCCGCGACGATGAAATGTTGTGCGACGCGGGCAATTTCCCGACATGGTATGCCGATTTCTTCCCTGCGACCACGGAGGACGGCGGCAGACACGCACATATCCTTGACTTTGACGTTCTTCGGCTCGGCAAGAAAGTCATGGAGAACAATCCGAAAGCCGGTAGCTTTGAGTTCGGCGTCGTTCTCATTACAGAGGTAGGCAAGGAACGCGGCAATAATCTCGAATTACAGGAGAAGAAAAAGAAAGACGAGGAAACGAATCAGAAAAACGACCTATTCAATTCTTGGCTCAAAATGTGCCGGCACTCTGCGACGGTTGACAATTTCCCGTTCATCAAAGTCTTTACAGACGAGCAGAGGCCCGCAAGCTGGGGTGCGGACGCCCGCGATCTATGTGAAATCATCAATATTGTGGACAGCTCGGAACAAAAGCTCGCCTATCCATTCTACACCATTGAGGACATGGTGAGCGAATGGGTATTTAACCGTTTTATCCGACTGTATTATAATTTCCGCTATCGGCGCGGCGACAATACGCTCCTTGTCTATCTTTTGAAAAGTGTAACGGCGTGGATCTGGCGTAGGAATATTCGCATTTACAACCGCTACGGCTATAATACTCTCCGCATCGAAAAAGAGCGCGGCACGATGGACGGAAAGCCCGAAAACAAGCGGTATTTCCTCATGAGCAAAAAAATCTATGCCCGCCGTTTTTCTACGGACTGTTTCTCGGACTACTTCAACGACCTTGCAAGACGTTCGGATATGGGCTTAAACGATTACCGCGAATACGTTACGGAAAAGGCGACCGTCGAGGAATTGAAAGAGCAAAACAGCTATTTCATCAATGCGCTCTATAAAGACTACGACGAGGACGGTGCTGTATAATGCCAAGTCCTGAATGTAAAGTTTATTTCGACGGTAGCCACTATATTGCTATCCCGCATACGACGCGCCGCTATAAGCCAAGAAGAAAGCCAAAGGAAGAACTAATCACGATCGGACAGCCGCCTCCGAGCGAAGAAGAAACGCGGGAGGAAGTCAAGCCCGGCGAGCAGGACGATTTAACGCCGATTGAGCGAATTGCAAAAGAAGGCCCGCCCTCCATCGAGGACGAGCCTTCTCCCCCTGCCGTCGAGGAAGAAACACCGAGCGGGATTCTGAATGAACACGGAGAGCCAAAGGTCATGACGCGGCGGGAGCTGTTCAACGAAACTTATGCGGCGTGCGTTTACATGAAGTACGGAGAGCGCAAGGCAACGCTTATCGCAAAGATGCGCCCGTATTTTAAGAATGACGACGCGGCAAAGGTTTATGTTGAAAATAATCTCGCACGGAAAAAGCGCAACTTGATTGCCCGTCGTATCAGGCTTACGCGAAAAGCAAATTTGCAGGATTTCAACTATTTCGTGACGTTTACCTATGACGGCGCAAAGCACACCGAAGAAAGTTTTAAGAAAAAGCTAAAAACGTGTCTGCGGAACTTCTGCAACCGAAAAGGCTGGAAGTATATCGGCGTCTGGGAACGCTCGCCCGAAAAAAAGCGACTTCACTTTCACGGGATATTCCATATCCCCGAAGGAACGATGCCGGGGATATTGTTCGAGCTGAACGACTACAATTTCAAATCGCATAGGCGCGTAACGACAACGCAAAACACCTATTTCAATGAGCATTTCGGACGTTGTGATTTCGAGAAAATCGAGGATAAGAACCGTATCGGTGATGCCCTTGCCTACCTCATGAAATACCTCGAAAAGAGCGGAGAAAAAATCGTCTATTCCAAAGGGCTGCCGCAGTTCTTCATCTCGGATATTATGGACGACGACGTTGTATGCCCCTACGGGTTGGAGGACAAAAAGCTGCTCCTATTCGACGACTTCACCTGCTGGGACGAAGGAGAGTACATCGGCACGGTGAGCGCGGAGACAATCTCACGGCTACGGAAAAGCAACTGAACGCGCTTGATAAGTACGGAGCAAAATCAAAATCATGCGGGCGGGAATAAGCGGCGGATCGCAAGCGGTTCAGCGGCGACCGCCGCTCCGCCCCGCTTTGATTTCCGTATTTCAATGGGTTAAGTCTTTTCGTGGCGTGTGCTTGTCTCGGCGGCGCGAAGCGCCGCCGCTTGTATCAAGACAAGCACACGCCACGATCTCAATAGGGATAATATTGGGATAATCATGGGGTATATTCATGGGACAAAAAATGGGAGCATTTGAAATGCTCCCATTGAACTGTTATTTGTTCAGTTTTCGTATTTACGGAAACGCAGATATTGAAATAGATATGCAGGCGTTTTCCATACGCTCCAAACCTCGCGTGTCAAAGAATTTTGGTGTTTGACAATAGCGGGAACGCCGGCAAGGGAAAGCTGCAAATAAGTCATGTGAACGCATCGAATGTCAATATCCGAACACTCGACGAAACAATTATAAGCATAGTTCACGCCGTAGTCGTTATGTAAAACGTCAAGTGCGGCAATCATCATTCCGCCGCTCCCGCTGCAAGGATCATTGATCGTCAAAATCTCGTCGTCCTTCGCTTTTGCGGCAGCGTCCTCTCCGATACTCATTTTCGCGCAGAGCTTGGAAATGTGATACGGAGTAAAGAATTGCCCCGCGTGTTTATTCCCCATGTCGCTTTGCATGAAGATGCTGCCGAGATAGTCGTCAAACTCTCCATCGTCATATACTACTGACGAAAGCAAGGCGAAGATTTTAGCAAATATCTCGGTGAGCGTTTCCCGCTCCTTCGGAGAGTAGGAGTTCATAATGTCCTTGTAATGTTCTTCCCGCTGTTCGTATTGGGTGAAGTCCACCTTGTTTGATATTGCGATTGCTCCGCACTCAAACACGTCGGAAAGCAGCTTGCTGGTGCTTGCCCGAACGCTCGCCCGCTGCACTTCCTTGACGATTTCAGCCACGGTCGGGATTTTATACGGACAGCGTTTTATCGAGGCTCTAACGGGCGTCTCTTCGCATCTGACAGGCTCCGGCGGTACAGAGGGAAAGTCGCTCTCTTTCGGCGGTTCAATAACAATATCGAAGATGGATAGCTGTTGTGTAGATGAATTATTCTTTTTCATAGCGGTTAAGGCTTATAGTGTTTGCCGTTGATTTCGATGCCGCTCGGTGTGCGGGCAATTCTTCCTTTCGTGCAAGCACGCAAGACGATATGTTCCGTATCCTCGTCAACGCGGGGAATATTACCGTTGTCGAAGTCGTCAAGGCTCACGGCAACGATTTTCATGCCTTTGTCGGTCAAATAGGAGCTGAACTCCCACAAGTCGGGGAAGCGTCCGTTGCTGTCGGCGATAAAGCTGACGTCGGTCTGGGGATCGTAACCTGCAATTCTCATATAAGCGTTCATATTTCATTCTCCTTTAAGCTGCGATTTTGTTGATTTTACGGTTTGCGTAAGGTAGCCAAACGCGGTTTACATAGTCAAGTACGTTGTTGTCGGGGCGGTGGTCTTTATAGCCGTAACATTGAAGGACTTTCCTTGCGGACAGGGAATACTCAACCGTAACGAACGGCGTTTCCGGCGTTTCTCTGTTTCGGACAAAGAAAATCAGCGTTTCCTCGCGCACAAATTTCTGGTCGTAGTTCATTCGCCCGACACAATGTTGTAAAGTGTCGCCCTCATGTATCAGTTCTTTCGGACTTCTCGCTATCAGGCAGATATAGCCGCCTGCCTTGTCGTGCTGTAAGGCTTGGTATTTCGTTGCAACGACGGCGAATTTCTCATAAAATTCTTTGCGGGTTTCTTCGTCTGCGATTGCCTTTGCGGTGTTATACTCGTCAATGCGTATTTCGTGCCAACGCCAAAAGTCATGGGGATAGCGGTGTTTCTCTTGCCGTATATCCAAGCCGAGATAATTGCAAGCTCTGAAATAGTCTGCATAGGTGGCGATACTTGTTCTATGCTTTCCGATATAGGCGCAAAGCTGGTCGGTTTCATCGACAAACGCCGTTTTCAATTCTGGGTAAGCGCTACCTTGCAAAGCCTTTTTCGCTGCGTCATACGCCTGTACTTCCATGATAGGCTTGTCCTCTCGGTAGGCTCGGAATATGGAGTCGAGATACAAGTCCGGCGTTTTGAGTTCGTCGCGGTGCAGAAATAACCATCTGCGGAAGTGTTTATCCTTTGCGGCTTTCTTCAATATCTGCTTTTTCATAGCGAGACGATCCAAACCGAGCTTGACGATATATTCCGCTTGCGGGTACTGTTCATAAATGCGGAGATATTGAAGTACGTCCGTTCTCGTAAAGCTCATATAGCCGCTGTACTTGTATTCAGGGAATTTGCCGATAAACTCCATATTGACAACGGGAGCATAGGGATCGAGTTCTTTGTCATAGTTCCAACCCCATTCGCCGTCCTCATACCATTTCTTGTGTTTGTATAAGCCTTCCGCGTGCCAACCCGTGTGAAATCCGCCGATATAGCACCGCATCAGGTCTTTTACATAGCACCGTTCGGAGTGGACGCCATGAACGGCAACCTGTTTACAATACCAACCGCCTCTATAATTTCGGACGGCTACCGTAACCTTTACAAGCTCACCGTCATTCTTGGCGAGATAGGCGTAATAACGGGTATAGCTGTTCTGCACGGGCAGGTCTTTCAAATCACGCTTTTTGATGCGCTGTTCTATGTACTTGGGAATAGGTTTGATTTTCTCGAATTTCATGATTTCACCTCAATTCAATTTCATCACCGAGCCGATCATACAGAAGGGCAACCGCCTCGGAGTCAAATGCACTTGTGTCAAGGTCGGCAAGGTCGTCGTCCTCGTCTTGTTCTGTCTGCGGCTCTACGGGTAAGACTTCGCCCGTTTCTCGGTCAATGCGCTGCGTTGCCTCGTTTGCGAAATGGAATCCTGTCAAATCCTCCGCAACGGCGACCTTATAACCGCGCTCAATGAGTTTTCCGACGTAAACCTCAAAGGCATGATAAGGAACGCCTACCATCGGAACGCGCTCTTTAAGCCCGCAATCGCGCCCTGTAAGCGTCAAGCCGAGGACGTCCGCAATCTGTGTTGCATGATTGCCTAACGCCTCGTAAAAATCGCCTACGCGCAGGAAAAGCAAGCTGTCTTGATACTTCGCCGCGAACTTCCGATAGCATTGATATAAGGGAGAGCCTTGCGGTTCTTCTTGCTTGACTTCCTGCGGCTGCGGTTCTTCGTCCTGCTCGACCTCGGTTTCAAGTTCTTCTTCGTCCTCGTCGAGTTCTTCTTCGTCCTCGACTTCGGTCATGGGTGGCTTGGTTTCCGTCTTGGTGTCCTCAAACATTCCAAAGAGCGACATTTGAGCGTCTTGTTTTTGAGCGGGTTTCGCTGGGGCTTTTTTCTTGGGCGCGGCGGCTTTCTTAGGTGCGGATTTGACTTCCTTGCCGTCCAAAGTGTAGAGCTTTCCGATGATGCTATCTTCCTCGAAGTAGTGAATCGCCCACCCTGCAACAGTATCGCCGTCAAGTCCTGCGTATCTCGCATTTTTGGGGGCAGCATTCCGTGCCTCTTGCTGTGCAAAATCCATAAAACCGTTCAAGTCTTTTTTGTTGATAAGCTGTTTACCGTCAACCTCGACCTGCACGCCGTTGTTGATTTTATCCGCAAGGATTTCGCTGACATTTTCTTGTAGATAGGCAAGAAGGAATTGCTGTCCTTCATCTGCCGCTGTCAAATTTAATGCAATCATGGTTTTTCTCCTTATGTGGTGATTTTCTTTTGCTCGTCCGTCGTTTCTTCTTTTATGACTTCCGAGCCGTGCAACCGACGGATTTCTTCAAGGGAAAGATGGTATTTGCTCATGGCGGGATCTTCCGCCCATGCCCATGCTTTTTTACCGCTACACCAAAAGAATCCGAGGTCTTTAAGCTGCTGACGATAGGCGAACGCATTGAAAACCCATATCCATGATCCGCATATCTCTATCTTGCAGTTAAACCCGATAACCGCGTTGATGATCTCTCTGAACTTGTCGGGCATATCCGCCTTGCGCTCTTTGGTGTAGGTCTTGCCATCTGCCGTTTCATGAACATTTCCGACGACCTTCAAAAGCTCGTCATACTCGGCATTGATACGCTGCATATCTTCCGTAGAGCCGCCTCTGTCGGGGTGGTATTTGAAGGCAAGCGTCTTGTACTGCTTTTTTAATTCTTCTACCGTTTTCACGTCTTTGAAAAATTTGTATTTCATCTGTTATTTCCTTGTCGATTTAATAGGTTTGAAAGTAGAAAAGCTCCGTCCTTGTTCAGAACGGAACTTCTCGCCATATTCCTGCACGGACTTCATCTCTTGAAATAGGAATTATCGTCCATGTGGGGTTATTCAGTTTATGGTCGTCCTCCCGCGCTCGCGGTGGATATAGTTTGTAGTAGGTCAATGCCCGTATCGCTTGCCGGAAGTTATAAGTCATGAAGTGCTTGACATATTCTTTCGAGCCTGCCTCACGGTAGCATATTTTATATCCGTAAGAGTGTCTTTTGCGTTGCATATTGTTTTATTCTACTCTCCTGTAAATATCGTCCGCGAAGAAAGCGCAGACAAACGGGTTAAAGAGTGCATGGCATTTCACGCCATTGTAGTCCACAATATAGTCGTTATCTCCGACCTTTCTAATACCGTGATTTTAGCTGTTTCCGTAGGGGTGATTTTGCCCCGATTCAATGAGTTGATATATGCAGAAGTTTCATACATAATGGTTCTCCTTTATGAAATTCGTTTAATGCCGCCGCCAAAGCTTATAACACCGATCGTGCCGAACTCGCTGCACCATTCGTCGTCTTTGTTCCAAACGTAGGCATACGCATAGTGTTGATAGCCGCGCCCTGTAACGAGCGTATCCCATTCTTCCTTATAGTCCGTAATGATAAGGAAGTCGTAAAGCTCTCCGAACTCGGTGAACTCGTGCGTAATGGCATAGACAAGGCAGTTGTGCTTTTTCTCGAACTCCTGTACTTTCTGCATAAGTTCGGTGTCTTGATAAGCCCAAAAGCCGGCAAATTCCTCAAAATAACATACCGTATTTTCTTCGCGGAATCCTTTAATGTACGGCATGTAAATGTTGAGCGTTTTCATGATTTCAAGTGCTTTTTCTTTCTTTTCTTCTCTGGTAATGTTCATGGTTCAATCCTCCTTAATCTGTTCAAAATCATCTACGGGTATCTTGTTTTCGTCAAAGATGCCGTACTCGAAGTAGAGCGCATTGTCCTCACCTTTCAGGTCATAGGTCTGAACGCTCAATTTGCCTTGATTTGAAATGTTGACGGTAATTTTTCGTCTTTCAAAATCAATTGCAATAATGTTGAAGGTAATGAAGTGGTCAGTATCATACAACTGAAATTCACTCATGAAGTACCTTCTGTGATGGGGAACTTTGTTCATTTGGAATACCTCCGAAATTTTATTTTGCCTTTCGGCAGGGGCAGCAGTAGCACGGTTTGACCTATTGGCATTGGAATGAAAGTAAGGCGTGGGAAAAGTCAACGACCACGGGACAAAATTTTTTCTCAAAAGAAAAAGCCGAGCTGAACAGCCCGGCTCTTGAAATAAAAATGGTGCAAAAAATTTTTCCCCGTTGACTTTTTCCTCAAACTGTGCTACAATAGCCACAACGACAGGCAAAATTCGGACAGGTATAAGGCGAAAAAATTGGTTGTAAATTGGTTGTAAATTGGTTGTAATCTGGTAGAGAAGTTATTTGACGCCGCTTTTCAATCTGAAAAATAGCCGAAAAACCGCCTTAAAACTACCGCAAAAAGCCGATTTTGCGCGTCATTTGGGAAAAAACTCACGATACGAACGCTATTTTAGGGAAATGGAACTACTCCTAAGGGCTAATTATGGGTTCGATTCCCGTCGGGAGTACCAAATGATAATAATCCGAACCTTGTAGTGCCTGTTGGCGACGGGTTCGGATTTATCATTTTCTTCAAGAAATAAAAATAGCGGCGGACAAAGTATCTTTGTCCGCCGCATCGTTTTTGTCATTCGGGATTTATAAACGATAACCCTTGCCGCCATATTCTCGACGGATCCCTATGTTGTTTCAATGGGATATATTCTTCGATTTTTTATTATTCAGTTGTTTTTCCCGCCGCTCGGCTTGCCATGCTTCAAAATCTCTCTTTCCTTCTTCCGTTTCAAATAACTTTTGGATTGCAGGCAGTAATGCTCGCGCCAGCGAGTCGATTTCATAGTCGGGGATTCCCGTGGTGTTCTTGCGCTTTCTTCCCATTATTTTTTAACCGATATTGTTTCCTCCTTGTAGATTTATTAAGTTTTACAGCAGGGACAGGATGATGACGATTGTCTGCACGAGCAGAAGCGCGGGGGTAGCCCAAAAGAGAAATTTGCGGAAGCCGCGCTCCGTTCTCAATTCCTCCCGCGTGGACTCCAAAAGTTTCTTGCTCTCCGCAAGTTCCTTTTCCGCTTCCTCGAATACGGCGGCAGACTGCGCCTGAACGGTTTTCCTTATCTCACTTTCC
>CANRND010000006.1 GCA_947631905.1 uncultured Clostridia bacterium
ATGGCGAATGCGCGGGGCGGGATGACGTATTTGGAAAGGATAGAGATTTCTCCACTCCGTTCGCTACGCTCACTTCGGTCGAAATGACAATAGGACCCCCTCCATTGGAGGGGGACTAAGGGGGTGGGCGTTATTCAGAACACGCCCCACACCCCTACCCCTCTCCCACGGAGAGGGTAAAGGCAGCATGAAAAAAGAACCCCGAGGGGTTCTTTTTTCGGTTCGCGCATATGCGCGGGGTTGGTTCCTTAAAGAGCGTCCGTCGAAACGGTAATGGACTTCGTCGTCAACGCGTTTTCGTTACCGTTGTCACCATAGCCGTCATCGATCGCAAGCTCCATTTGATAGGACTTTTCGTTAACACTGTCTTTGATGTAGCAAGTCCAGCTCGCCAAAGGAGTGTTGAGATTGCTCTTGTCAAAGAAGCGGAAAGTGATCGAGAGAACTTTATTTTGGAGAGCCACCTCAATCTCCATAGCGCCGTCTTTCTTCGTTGCATTGAGTTGATCGTTTGTTACGCCGTCGGGAAGAGGATAGCCGTTTTCGCCTCCAAGTCCCCAGCTCTTGCCTTCGTCGAAAGTGATTTCCTGAGGTCTCCAACTGAACGGGTCATCGCTGGAACGCGCGCCTTCCGCATCGGGACGGAGGAAGAAGTTCTTTCCGTTCACATTGATAAGGTTGACGACTGTACCCGCGAATACCTCGGCGTTATGACTGTTGTTCCACTCGACCCTGAGGGTCGTCTTCATACCGTCGTTCACGGTGTAGTATCTGGGAACAGCGGTACCCCAAATCTGGAAGTTGCTCTCGGCAATCGTTTCGCTTCCGCAAACAACGACTTCGCCCTGTCTGGACTTCACGTTCTGGACCGCCGCGCCGTAACCGCCGATCTGGACGGTAACGGTTTCCGCCTTCGCGTTGGAGATAACGACCTTGCACTCGTACTTCTTCTGCGTGGTGGAAGTCCACGAAGTGGTGACGGTGAGTACGGTGCCGACTCTCGTGATGAGGGCAACGACCTCGCCGTTGAACTCGCCGTTTCCGTGTTCATGAACGAGATAAGCCGTGGAAGGCTCTCCGTCGATCTTGAACTCTTTGGTAATCTGCGCGGCTTCTCCGTCGGAGGTAACATCCGCGACTGCGTCGTTCGGATTTGCCAGGTCGATCGTGATATACTTCGCGTCTTCATCAAAAATCTGCAAACGCGCGTTGGAATAGTTGCCTGTACCATCCGCATGGGTGTAGGTGTACTGTACCGCAAAGTCGCCGCTCAAATTCGGGATGATGCCGTTTGCGCCTTGCCACCACTCATAGTTGCCCTGCGCGTATTCCGTCTCCGTTCCGAGAATGATATACTCGAACTGCGTATCGCTGATGGTAACCTTTTCACGGGTGTAATGGCACTCGGTGCATTCTTCGGTATTTTCCACTCCCGCCTTAGCCTGCCAGTTGTGGGCGCCGGTTGCGGGAACGATGATCGCGCCGTAGTAGAAGCCGTCTTCCGTTTTGTAAGCCGTAATGCCGTCTTTTACGCAACTACCCGGTTGCAGGGGTTCACGTTGCGTGCCGGCGTTAAGCGTACTCTTCTCGATCTTGTCGCTTTCCGTGCCGCCGCCAACGGTATAGAGGTTGTACGTCTGTTGGCCGTTTACCGTATCTTCATTTGCCGTGAAGCGGAACTTATCGGTGTTCGAATTTGCTCTCACGCCGATGGCGGGAAGGTGCAGGTTCGCAACAAGGACAACGCCCTTATCGTAGTCGAGCGGGTTGTTCACGGTGCCGAACGCGATGAGCTTAGGCGTACTGGTGTTCGTGGTAAGCTCGTTCTCGTCGAGCCAAGCGGCCGCGCCTTTCGTGATAGAGACGCCGACATTGTAAACCATCTGATACGTTCCGTCTTCGGCGGGCGTATGCTCGATGTTCAAGGAAGCCGCAAACTGCACGCCGTCTGCGATGTCCGCCGTTTCCTTGATCATGAATACCTGCAACTTGTTGCCGTCTACCTTTACATAGACGGGAGCTTCGTCGGTGCCGATATTGATAGCGGCTTTGGAGACCGCGAGGTTGTAAGTGAGCCTTACGGAAATGATCGTATCCGCCTCGGAGGTGCCGTTTCTGAGCGACACGGTGGTAGAGGTCTGCTCGGACGCAAGGTTGCCGAGGTCGGGAGCCGCGAGCCAATAGGTAACGGTTGCGCTGTTTGCCGTCTTATCGAGCCCAACGATATACAGCGAGTTGGATACGCGGTAGTAACCCTCTCTCGAAGTGGGAACGTGGCCCGCTTCATAGGTATCGGTGATCTTCGCGTCAACTACGGAAATCTTTTCACGCGCGCTACCCGCAACGAGGTAGAGATCGTCTACGCCCGTAAGTCCGGTGTATTCCACGGTGTAGGTGCCGCCCGCGTCAAGCGTGAAGTCGCTCTCGGTGATCTCCGCGGCAACGGTGGTGAGCGTCTGCGTGAGCGTGGACAGGTCGATGAGTACGCTACCGACTGCGGTTTCTTCTTCGCCGCTCTTGCTGAGTTTGAGCGTGAACGCCTTAAAGCCCTCTTTGAGACCGACGATCACGTCGACCGTGGTATCCGCTTTCGTTGCGATGACTTTTACATTTTCTCCGCCTTCAACGGTAACGTTATCGAATGCGTCCGCCGCAAGGTTGGTAACGAGCTTAAAGGCGACGAAGTGGGTATATTCCGCACCGAGGACGGCCGCCTGCTCCGCGGTAGCCTTGACTGCCGCGCCGCTCATCGTGAGACGGATGCCGTTCCCGTCGGCGGTGACTGCGTAGTCATAGGTGAGTTCGGGAGATTCGAACGTCTCGTTGCCGCTCGTGATTGCGGTGCTGTTCGCGCCCGTCACAACGGTAGCAACGACCTTGATCCCCGGAAGAGGTTCTTCTTCGCCGTTAAATTCCACAAAGAAATCGTACATGTCGGCGGTAAGAGGCTCGGCGGAGAGGTTGACCCTCGTCTTGGCTTCGCCTTCGCCGCGGTAAGCATACGCGGTGAAGTTGTTTTCGGTGAGCTTGCTATCGTCGGAGAATGTAGCCGTAGCTTTGAGGCCCGTGGTATCGAACATCTTGCCCGCGGGCTGAACGAGGTTGGTAGGAAGACTATCGACCGTATAATCGGTGATCGCAAGGCTTGCTACGAACTCTACGTCGGTGATGGTGAAGTCGCAGAACTCACCGTAAACGACGACCTCGTAAGCCGCTCTGGGAACCTTGACGGTGTAAGTGAGCGTAGCGTCGGGGGCGGCGTTTGCCGCACCTGCGGCGGGTTTATCGCGGAATCTGTAAAGATCGTGGTTGATGCGCAAAATGCCGTCCGCCTGATAGTCGTACGTCACGACAACGGTGGACCATTGGCCCTCGCTGTTCACGAAGTCGTTCTGCGCAAGAATGTTGGTGCCGTTGACATGGATCTCCCATTCGGGGCTGTCTACCGTAGCGATACCGGACGCGGCGGCGCCGTTGCCTGCGGGGATGTTGGAGCCTTCGGCCGCAATAAATCCTTTCGCAGTACCGATGACATAAGAATCTTCACGGGGAATGAACCCGACCGTGCCGTTGCGGAAGCCCATCAAAGGGGTATCCCACTGATGCACCGCCGTGGGATCGTCGCCCTCGGTAAGCGCGTTGATTTTCAGCGTGAGCGCGAGGCTTTGCCCTGCAACGAGGCTGCCGTAGGAAACGTGGTTCTCGCCCGTAATGGGAGCCTTTGCGCCGGAATAGGTCTTTCCTTCGGGACCTTTTTCAAACGTGGCCTGGGCGTTCCATGCGACCGTCTTGACCTTGTCTTCGAGGCCCGTGAACGAATTGCGCTTTGCGCCGCAATCGCATGCGAACTGGTACTTGCCGTCAGTGGACTCTTTCCAGCTGTGGTCGACGGAAACATTGTAAGATTTCTTTACGCGGTTATCTTTGCTCTCGGGTTTTCCGTCCCAGAGTTCTTCGGGCTGGTTCTTCGGAACGACATAGATGGTGTATTGGCCGGCCTGGGTCTCTTTATAAGCCGAGGAATCGACCTCATAGTCATCCGCCGTCAGTTCGTAGGCGTTGTCGTCGCCCTGATAATAGACGGTGACTTTCAATTCGCCCACGGAGAACTTTTCGCCCTCATTGAAGTTTGTCTTCTGTCCGGAAATTTCGATTTCCGAAATGCCCTTCGGACCCTTGTTTTCTTCTTTCGGATCGTTCTTGCAGGCAAACAAGCCGAGAGAGCAACAGAAAACAAGCAGAAGTGTCAAAGCTACTTTGAGCTTCTTCATAGTTACTTTCCCCCTAATAAAGTTTTTATTTCGCCATTTTCACTTATGGCAGACATCATTTTACACCAAAAATTTTGCGATGTCAATACTTTTGAGGAAAAATTTGCGCAGTTTTTGTTTCCCCCTTTCGCCGGCGGCGCCCGCCTTTTCCCGCGGCGGGAAAAGGCGGGCGCCGCATAAATCCTTATAAATTCTTTATTTTATCTTTACAGTAACGAGATTGGTAAACCCGTCCTCTCCGGCAGCCGCGTATTCAATGCTTTGGGCGGCGTTTTCGGCAAGCCGCAAGGAGAGGAAATTATCGGACGTTGTGGGGTCGAACGCCTCTCCGCCGTATCTGATCTGCATCGTGGCGGTCTCCTCATCCTGGGAATACCCGACGGAGACGTTCAGCGCAAAAGGCTCTCCGAGCGCGGGCAGGATGATCTGCACGCACAGCTCTTCAAACACGGTCTGCGCGCGGTAAATGGTCCTTTGCGAGATACCGCTCCGCCTGCCGAACTCCTCCAAACGCGTGTTGAACCCGATGAAATCGAAATTCCCCGAGGTGATGTCCGTTTCGAATACTTTGACGCGCTTGATGAACCGCACCGTTTTCTCGCGCTTGGGATGATCGAATATCTCTTGCGGCGTTCCCTCTTCGTAGATCCCGCCCTCATCCATATAAAATACGCGGTTCGCTATCTCCCGCGCGAAATGCATCTCGTGCGTCACGATCACCATCGTGAGTCCCTGCCGCGCGAGGTCGCGGATGACCGCCTGCACCTCGCCCACCATCGTGGGATCGAGCGCCGAAGTCGGTTCGTCGAACAAAATGATCTCGGGTTTCATCGCAAGCGTTCTGGCGATCGCCACGCGCTGTTTTTGTCCGCCCGAAAGCTCATCGGGGAAATTTTCCGCCTTGTCCGCAAGCCCCACCGCGCGGAGCAGGCGCATCCCCTCCTCGTATGCCTCCCGCCTGGGCGTTTTCAGCAGGTCCACCGGCGCCGCCATGATGTTTTCGATGACGTTCATATGTTGGAACAGGTTGAACGACTGGAAAACCATGCCCATTTTTCTGCGCACCGCATTGATGTTGCACTTTTTATCGGTGATGCGGACGCCGTCTACCCAGATGTCCCCCGACGTGGGCGTTTCCAACAGGTTGAGACAGCGGATGAACGTCGATTTCCCCGTCCCCGAGGGACCGATCACGGAAATGACGTCTCCCCTTTCGATCGTGACGGTTACGTCCTTTAACGGCGTGACGTTGCCGTATTCCTTTCTCAGATGTTCGATACGGATCATTTTTCTCCTCCTTGCACGAGAGCTTTGCGCCTGTTCCTGCGCCTCGGGTCGGTCTTGCGCGCGAGAAGACCGAACAATACCGAGATCCCCCACGTGAGCAAAAAGTAAATGACGGCGATGGCAAAGAGCGGGAAGAACGCCTCGTAAGTATTGCTGCGGATGATGTCCCCCACTTTGGTAAGGTCGCTTACCGCGATGTAGCCGACGACGGAGGTGGCCTTGACGAGACCGACGGCCTCGGCGGAATAGGCGGGGATGAACATCTTCATCGCCTGCGGCAGAACGATACGGAAAAACGTGCGGTTCCTGCCGTAGCCGAGCGCATAAGCCGCCTCGGTCTGTCCCTTATCCACCCCCTCGACCGTCAGTTTCAACTGCCCGTAGACAAAGGAACCGAACGTGAGGATAAACCCGATGACCGCGACCGCAAGCCCGCTCAGGTCGGTATTGCCGAACACGACATAGAAGAGGATCATCAGAACGACCAGCACGGGCATGCCCTCGACGAGCTTGGAGTAGACTTTTGCGAAGCCTTGCGCGATTTTGGACGGGATCTTGTATTTCGACCGCGACGCAAGATACAACAGAAATCCGAGCAGGGTCCCGCCCGCCATTGCGGAAAATGAGATGAGAAGCGTTGTCCCTATCCCCTGCAAAATGAGTTTCCAGCGGCCCTCCCGCACAAAAGTCTTTTCAAAGCTCTCGCCGATGGAGGCAAAAAAGCCCCCGCCGCCCTCGTAGACCGCCATCACGACGTCCGCTTTCATATACGGGTCGCTGAAATTTACGCTCTCCTTGCGTTCGTCCGTCATATACAGTCCCGCGCAGACCATATCATATTTTCCGCCCGCGAGGCCCGCAAGGCCGTCCGTTGCGAACGAGCCGTTCGTATATTTGATATTGTAATGATATTTTTCACAGAAACGGAACAGGACCTCGGCCTCAAAGCCGACGGGTTCCCCGTTGTACATGTAGACAAAGGGTTTTCTCGTCATGTCTAAGGAAACGTTGAGCGTCGGGTAACTGCCGGGAAGCTCCCCGAACGGGATATTTTCGCTCGGCTCCGTTTCGCCGTACCACTTTTCGAGGAGCGTGCCGAGCGTTCTCGTCTCTTCGAGTTCCGCGAGAAACCCGTTCATCTGTCCGCAGAGGCGGTCTCCCTCCTCGTTTTTTTGGAAACCGAAGCCGATCTCCACCGAATAGCCGGGGACGGGCATGCAGGAAAGTCCGCTTTCGGTGCGCTTTACGGCGTTGAAATTGGGACGGTCGAGCATGGTGCCGTCCACCTTGCCCTGTTTGAGCGCGCCGAGAACGTCGGCAAAATTATTGAACATGCTGATCTCGGCCTGCGGGAACAGCTCGCGGGAATAGCCGTCGTACAGCGATCCCGTAACAACGCCGAGTTTGGCGTTTTCAAACTGAGAAAGTCCCTCCTGCGGGGACGCGTCTTCCGCCTTTTCGCCGCAACCCGCGAGCAAAACCACTGCCAGCGCCGCCGCGAACACCGCGCGCAGAATTTTTTTGAATTTCCCGTTGTTTCGCATCTTCCCTCCTGCCGCATGGGCGCAGACCGCCCTGCCTGCGCCCCGATCTTTATAGCGAACCTTATTTCACATGATTATATCACTTCTGTGCAAAAGTGTAAAGCGGTAAAAAACCCGCCGCGGAAAAAAAGTATTTTTTTGTTTTTGTTGCAACAGCTTGAAAAAAGCCGAATGATTTGTTATAATAAAAAGAAAAAGGCGGACGAAAGGTCCGCTCTCCCGTCACAGAAAAGGTGAAACGAAAACTATGTCGTATTTTCTATTGATCGTCGCGGGGTCGCTCCCCGTACTCGCCTGCGTGGGATTTTACCTGCTCGAAAGAAAAACGCCTTTCTCAAAACTGAACTATTGGCTAAGACAAGCGATCATCGGCGTGGTGTTCGGAAGTTTCTCGGCCCTTGCCACCGAAGTTTTCAGCACCGACATCGGCGGGGCGCTCATCAACGTGCGCGACGCGGCTCCCCTTGCCGCAGGGCTGGTTCTGGGCGGACCCGCGGGGATCATCGCGGGCGTAATCGGCGGCGCGGAGCGGGCGCTCTGCGTCCTCTGGAACAAAAGCGCCGCCTATACGGCGATCGCCTGTTCCGTTTCCACCGCTCTCTCGGGGGTGTTCGGATGCCTGTGCCGCAAATTCATGTTCGGGGACAAAAATCCCTCCTGGTCGTACGCCCTGCTCATCTCGCTCACGATGGAAGTTCTGCACATGCTCCTCATCTTCCTGACGAACATGACGGACATCCAGAGGGCGTTCACCGTCGTCGAACAGGCGTCGATCCCCATGATCCTCGTAAACACCCTCTCGGTGACAATCGCGGACATTTGTGTTTCGCTCTTCGAACGGGAAAAACTGCTCTCGTTCGGCAAGAGAACGATCGCGCAGATCTTCGAGACCTTTCTCTTTGTCTGCGTTGCCGTGGCGTTTGCGGCAACCTCCGTGTTCACTTATTTCTTACAGACGAATATCGTGGAGTCGGACACCGAAACTTTGCTGAAACAGACCACCGCCGACGTCACGGAGGACATCCGCGAGGCTTCCGACCTCAAACTTTTGGAGAGCGCGAGGAGCGTTGCGGGCGAACTGACGGACAGCGACTTCCAGATCGTACAAGACCTGTTTGACGAGCTGTTGGGCGGGGAGGCGGGAGAAAACATCCTGTTTGCGATTCTTGCCGCCTATGCCGACGAGATCAACATCGTGGACAAAAGCGGCGTCATCGTAAAATCCACCAACGAGAGCTATGTCGGCTTCGACATGCACAGCGGGGAGCAGGCGGCGGAATTTTTATGCCTGCTCGGAGATACCGAGGAATACGTGCAGTCCTACGGCCCCATCTCCGCCGATTCCGACGTCTCCTACAAATATGCGGGCAAAAAACTGCACCCCGGAGAATTTTTGGAGGACGGCGGCTTTGTGCAGGTCGGCTATAATTCGGAGAGCTACTATAAAGCGCTCGAAGAGCGCGTGAAGATCGCGGCGGAAAACCGCCATATCGGGCGGAGCGGCTACGTCATCATCCTCGATGAAGCTTTCAACGTCGTCAGCGCGCCCGACGGACACGGCAACGATTCTTTCCCGAACCGCGGGGCGGCTAACTTCGCGTCCGGCGCCAACAGCACCTTTCTTGCCGATGTGGCGGGCGTAAAGAGCTACTGCCGTTACAACTTCACCGAGGGCTATTACATCGTGGCGGTCTACCCCGAGCGGGACGCCGTGTTCGCCAGAAATATTTCGGTGTACGTCCTCATCTTTGTGGAGATCATCGTGTTTTCCGCGCTCTTCCTCTTCCTCTACCTCGTGATCAAAAAGCGCATTGTGGGCAATATCGACAAGGTGAACGCCTCTCTCGCGCAGATCACGGAGGGCAACCTCGACGTTACGGTGGACGTGCGCGACGGCGTGGAATTTTCCTCCCTCTCCGACGACATCAACGCGACCGTCGCCACCCTGAAACATTACATAGAAGCCGAGGCGCAGCGCATCGACAAGGAGCTTGAATTTGCGCACCGCATCCAGCTCTCCGCGCTCCCCTCGGAGTTCCCGCCCTACCCCGACCACACCGAGTTCGACATATTCGCCTCGATGGACGCGGCGAAAGAAGTCGGCGGCGACTTCTACGATTTCTACTTTGCGGGACAGGACAAATTCGTGTTCATGATCGCCGACGTTTCGGGCAAGGGGATCCCCGCGGCGATGTTCATGATGACGGCGAAAACGCACCTGCGCAACATGACGGAAACGGGCAAGGACATCGCCAAAGTCTTTACCGAAGTCAACGCGCGGCTGTGCGAGAACAACGCGGCGGATATGTTCGTGACGGCGTGGATGGGCCAGATAGACCTGAAAACGGGCAACCTCTCCTTTGTCAACGCGGGCCACAATCCCCCGCTCGTCAAGCACGCGGACGGAACGTTTGAATATCTGCGCACCAGAGCCAACTTCATCCTCGCGGGAATGGATTCCACCCAATACAAAAAGCAAGAACTGCAACTCATGCCGGGGGATGAAATTTTCCTCTACACGGACGGCGTAACGGAAGCGACCGATCCCGCGGAGCAACTCTTCGGTGAAGACCGCCTGCAAGCCTGTCTGAACGAGAGCGGCGACACCGACCCCGCCGAGATCTGCAAACGGGTGAAACGCGCCGTGGACGCCTTTGCGGACAGTGCGCCGCAATTCGACGACATTACCATGCTCGCGTTCAGGCTCAATTCCACCGTGCCGAACAACTGAACAAGATTTGGGCAGAAAAAACCCCGGCTTTCGCCGGGAAGTTTTCGGTATTTGACTATTTCGCGGACCGCAATCCGTTGCAATGGCGGTTGCACCGCTCGCAGTAGAACCCGCCGCCCGCGGAGACGTCGAGGCTCAGACGGTCCCCCCTGCGGCAAAATTCGCAGACGATCTGCGCGGCGTCGCTTTCTCCCGAGCCGCCTCCGACCCCTTCGAGTTCGTCGTCCGAGAGTTCGCCCGTCCCGTGCCAGCGTTCGAAATAGATCTGCGCGTCCTCTTCGGAAAGTTTGATCTTCCCCGATCTTGCCAGCGAAACCAGCTCTTCCACCGAGTTGGCCCGCCGCGCCAATTCCATTAAATCAAACGGCGTCATAAATTCTCCTCTCATGCAGTCTGCGGTATTGCGGCAGATTGAAACGGCGGGACGGTTACGTCCCGCTCCCCCGCGCATGGCGCGGATATGAACGGTATGAACGGCTTAACTCCCCGAAAGATCCTCTTCATCGACGGCGAAAACGTTACGTCCCCGCTCTGCAAGCATTTCGGCTTGCTCGGCGTCGATTGCCGCGCGGCAAAAACGCTTGCCGAGGGCAGAGCGCGCCTTTCCGAGGGCGCTTTCCGCGCTGTGGTCTCGGAGCTGTTTCTCCCCGACGGCAAGGCGACTTGTCTCATAGGAGAAGCGGCGCCCCTCTTTATCCTCTCCTCCGTGGAAAGCGAGGAAGAAATTATAGAGGCGCTCTCTCTCGGGGCCGCCGACTACATTCTGAAACCTTGTTCGCCGCGCGTTTTAGAGGCGCGGCTCGCGGCAAGGCTGCCCGCCGCAAGCCGTACCGTAAGCCGCTACGGGGTTTCGCTCGACAAAGGCCTGCGCACCGCCGACTATCTCGGAAAACCGCTCAAATTCACTTCGTCGGAGTTCAATATCCTCTACTTTCTGATGACGCACCCCGGCAAATTTTTTACCGCGGACGAGATCTACGAAAGCGTATGGCACGCCGCAAGTTTGCAGACGAGCGTGGTGCGCTTCCATATTTCCAATTTGAAGAAGACGATCTTCTCCGTTACGGGAAAAAATCTCATCCTTTCCGGATTCGGAATGGGTTACGCTTTCGCTCCGGAAGATTGATCCCCCGCTTCAAAAAGCCTCTTCCGCACTCAGAGCGGCGGCATCTTCGGAAATTTTCTGCTGGAAAGAGGCGGAAATATGCCGCCCGCGACGTTTTCGAGGTCGTCTTCGGAGAGTACGCCCGAAACGCGGGCAAAAATCTCTTTCGCCTGCTCCTCGGTGAGCGTAATGCCGCTCTTCTTTGCGTACGCGAGAATTTCTTCCACGCTCTTTGCTTCTTGCAACGTTTTGAGTGTCTTTTCGTCCATAATAATCTCCTTTTTTCTTGCTTCGGGAAATTTGCTCAGCGTCTGACGGTGCCGCCGGGGACTTTCGGCTGGACGGGAAGCACTACCTGCCCTCCTACCTGGGAGGGAAGACGCGTGGACGGCGTGGTCGTTTTGAGTCCGTCGTCGAATTTCTTTTCTTCCAGCGTGAAGCCTGTGCCGCCCGATGCTTTTTCGAGCGCCTCGTCGTCGAGTTCTTCCGCTACGTTCTCGTACTTCTTCTCGGTTGCCATAATATTATCTCCTTATAATGAATTTTTTTCGGAAAACTCCGCGGAATACTTCCGCCGCGCAGTCTGTTGCGCCCGTAAGCGGCGTATTCCCGAAGTTTATGCCCTTTGTGAGTTTATTATATCATATTGTTTGCGGGACCGCAAGGGTCCCGCGCGCATTCAAACAAATTCTAACAATTAAGCGGACGGCCGCTCTTCCGTACCGAGGCGCTGGCGCGCAACGAGCGCGGCGAACTTCCCGTTCTGTGCGATGAGTTCTTCATAGGTGCCGTCCTCTGCGATATGCCCGTTTTCGAGATAAATGATCCTGTCGCATTGCTTGATGGTGGAAAGGCGGTGGGCGATGACGATCCGCGTGCATTTCAGCGCCCCGAGCGCGTCCGAAACTTTCTTTTGCGTGAGATTGTCAAGCGCGCTCGTCGCCTCGTCGAACATCAGTATTTTGGGCTTTGGCGCGACGGCGCGCGCGATCATGAGCCGCTGGCGTTGCCCGCCCGAGACCCCGCCGCCGCCCTCGGAGATGACGGTATTCATCCCCATCGGCATTTTGCGGATGTCGTCCGCGATGCCCGAAAGTTCCGCCGCCTCCCACGCGTCGTCGAGCGTGAGCCACGGCGCGGAAATGGTGATGTTGGAGAAAATATCCCCCTGAAAGAGCTTCCCGTCCTGCATCACCGTCCCGATCCTCCGCCGCAAAGACTTCAAGTCGATGCTCGCAAGGTCCTTTCCGTCGTAATAGACCGCGCCTTTCTGGGGCGTTTCGAACCCGAGCATGAGGCGCATGAGCGTAGATTTGCCGCAACCCGTTTCCCCGACGAAAGCGACGTACTGCCCCGGACGGATTTTGAGAGAGAGGTTGTCTACGACGTTTGGCATACCCGCGTTGTAGCGGAAAGAGACGTTCGTGAGTTCGATGCCGCCCGCAAGGCGGGAAACGACTTGCTTGCCCTCCGAAATTTCGGGAACGGCGTCCATGATCGGTTTGACCGTTTCGAGAACGGGTTTGATATTTGCGATCGTCTGCGTGATCCCCGCGAGGGCCAGAAACGAACCCGACACCATTGCATAGGCGGTATTGAACGCGTAAAAATCGGCGGCGGAAACGCCGCTTACCGCGGCCATGTAATACAGGACAAAGTTCCCCGCGAGGGTGATGAGCAAGGTAAACACGTTGGAATAGGTCAGGATCACGGGTTCGTTGTATGCGGTTTTGATATATTCCGCATAGTGCTTCCCCCAACGCGAAAACACCCTCTTTTCCGCTCCCGTGAGCTTGATCTTCTGCACGCCCGAAATGATGGAATAGCTCATGCCGCTCTCTTTCGTCTCCAAAGACATCACCTTTCTCGTGACGCGCACCTGCACCACCGTAGAGACCGCGGAAAAGAGCAACGTCGCCAAAATGATCGCAACCGCGGGAATGACCAGCGCGGGGGCGAAGACAAAGATCTGGGAGATGTAGAGAAGAGAGAACAGCGACATCAGCCCTGTGGAAAGGAAAGTATCCACGAGCATTTCGCAGAGGGTGTTGAGATATTCCGCCCGCGCGGACAGTTCGCCCGAACTGTAATTTTTGAAAAACTCCGCGGGAAGCGACATGAGCCGCGCCATAGACGCCGCCTGCACGGTGACGTTGAGTTTTGTGCGGATGCGCGCCGTAATCAGTTCTTTCGCCGCCCCGACAAGCAGGGACGCGACCGCGGTGCATACCATGAACACCGTGATGGAAGCGAGGAGGGTGACGTCGCCGCTCTCGATGACGGTGGAAAAGAGCAACTGGTTGAGTTTCGGCGTGAGCAAGCCGATCAGCGATACGGCAAGCGCGGCTACCGCCGCCAAAATGTAATCCGCGGGGGAAAGGATCTCCGCGATGTAGCGGAGAAGCGCCCCCACTTTGAGTTTTTTCAACGGGAACGGCTTATAAAAGGCGATCGCCTCCGTTTCGAAAAGCCCCTCGTTTTTGCGCGAGATCCGCACCCGTTTGCCCTTGTCCGCATCGAAATAAGAGTAGCCGGAGACTCCCGACGGCACAAGCGCAACGACGGTGCCGTCCGACTTTTTCACCCCGAGCATGCCGCCGAGCGCGTCTTTATACCACCCTTTCCCCAGGCGGACGTTTCTCCGCATGATGCCGTAGGGGCGCATGAGAAATTCGAGCTGTTCGTTGGTATCTTTGACCGACTCGGGAACTTCCCGCGCTTTGACATGGTAATAGCCGAGGATCTCGCCGATGGCGTCCTCCGCTTTTCCGCGCTCGTCGCGGAGGGCGGCGGAAACGTTCGAACCCGTCGCCGCGTCCGAAATACCGACGAAAGTTTCCTCGAAAGTCTCCTCGTCCCGCTTTTTGCGTTCTTTGATCTGTTCGTCGAACCAACCCATACCGTCACCTCAATCGCTCGAAACGAGTTGCGTGTAATAACCGCCTTTCGCATACAGCTCTTCGTGCGTTCCCCGTTCCACCACCTTGCCGTGGTCGAGAACGACGATCTCATCGCAATCGCGGATGGTGGAGAGCCTGTGCGCCACGACGATGCAGGTAATTCCCCTGTCTTTAATGGACTTTACGACTTCGTATTCCGTCTTTGCGTCGAGCGCGCTCGTCGCCTCGTCCATGATGATGATCGTGGGGTCCTGCGCGAGAACGCGGGCGATCTCCATGCGCTGGCGTTGCCCGCCCGAAAAGTCCTTGCCCCCTTCGGTGATCACGTAGCTGTATCCCCCCTCGCGCTGCATGATGTCCTCGTGGAGCTGCGCGTCTTTCGCCGCGAGGATCATTTCAAAGTCCTCGATGGAGTTGTCCCACATCTTGATGTTGTTGCGGATGCTGTCCTCAAAGAGGATAATATCCTGGTCCACGACGGCGAGCGACCCCGTAAACACGCTTCGGTCGATGTCCTTTATGGGTTTCCCGTCGAACAAGATCTCCCCGCTCCACGGCTGGTACAGCCCCGAGATGAGCTTGGAAAGAGTGGACTTTCCGCAACCCGAACTTCCGACAAACGCCACGCGGCTGCCCGGTTTCAAAGTCAGGCTGAAATTTTCGATGAGCGGTTCCGCAAGGCGGGAATACCCGAACGTGACGTTCTTCATCTCCAACATGCCCGAGAGCTTGCCGTATTCGGCGTTCCCGCCCGCGATGTCCTCGCTCTTGTACACGACGTCGGCGGGATATTGCATGACGTCCTCCACGCGTTCCATGTCGGTGCGCATCTCCTGAATGGTCTGCCCCGCCGAAATGAGGGTCATTGCGGGCGCCGTAAAAGAAGCCAAAAATCCCTGGAACGCCATCGCCATACCGACGGTGAACTGCCCCTCCATCGTCAGCCACGCCCCGAGCGCAAGAACGGCGATATTTGCGAGCGCGGTGATGAGCGCGGGGATCGCGCCGAGATATTGGTTGAGCTTTTCGTATCTGACGTTCTGGGTATTGACGCTCGCCTGGTAGCCCGACCATTTCTCGAAATAGCCGTTTTCGGCGCCGCTCGCTTTGATGGTTTCGATCATCTCGATCCCCGCCACGGTGGCGCTTAAAAGTTTGCCCTCGTCGCGCATCTGGATGCGGGTGATGTTGACCCGTTTTTTGGAGATAACGCGGGACATGAACACGTTCAAGAGGATAGAAACAAGCCCGACGAGCGCTAAGATCCAGCTGTAACGGATCATGACGACGAGATAAAAGATCATCATCAACGCGTTCAGCACCAAAGGAGCGAACGTATTGACGAAAACGCCCGCGATCGAGGCGTTCGATTTCTGCCGTTGCTGGATGTCTCCCGCCATGCGCTGGCTGAAAAATTCCATCGGCATGTGCAACACTTTCCACATGTAAGTGGCGTCCCCGACCGCGGCGAGCTTTGCCTCGATCTTCCACTTGGTATGCGCCTCGATGAACGCCACGACAAGTTCCAAAACGGAGACCGCCGCCAGCAGCCCGAAGAAAGGATAGAACCAGTCCGGGTTCTCTCCCGTAAGGAGGTTATCGAGAAGCACGCGCGAAAATACGGGACGGATGATCCCCAAAAGCGAAGCCAGCAGGGTGGTGACGGCGACGAACGTAACGGCGACGCCTGCGCCCGCCAAACGCTTTTGGGCAAACGCGAGCATGCTCTTCGGTTTTCCGCCCGGGACGAAGTTTTCCGAGGGTTCGAACATCAGGCAGATGCCCGTGAAACTGTTGTCGAACGTCTCCATCGGGACGGTGTAATTCCCTCTCGCGGGATCGTTGAGGACCGCTTTCTTCCCCTTGAAACCGCACAGAACGACGAAGTGGTTAAAATTCCAATGCACGATGCAGGGGAACATCCCCCGCTCTTTGAGTTGCTCGGGTTCGAACTTGTATCCTTTTGCGGTCAGGCCGTAGTTGCGGGCGGCTTTCAGAATGTTCCGCGCGTTGGAGCCGTCGCGGGAAACGCCGCAGTCGGCGCGCACCTGTTCGAGCGGGATCCATTTGCCGTAGTAGGCAAGGATCATCGTGAGCGCCGCGGCGCCGCATTCGAGCGCCTCCATCTGCATGACGACGGGGACCTTTGCGGCTCCTTTCCGTATAGGTTTGTTTTGCTTCTTCTTCGGCATATCCGACCTCAGTTGAAAAGATAGGAGATGGGCGAAACGCTGTCCGTCACGATCGTCGCTTTGTATACGCCCGACGGAAGCTCGCCGCTCAGCGTTACCTCATAGACCCATTCCCCCACGGAAAGTTCCCCAACCTTTCTCACATAATCGGAAAACCCGCCTCCGGACTCGCCCGTGACGGCGACCGGCTCGGGAGAAATTGCCACAACGGTATATTCGGCGCCGTTCACGCGCACCGTTTCCCCCACCGCGATTTCCGCCGCTTCGGATTCCCGCACATAGCAAACGACCGTCCCTTCCTCCGAGACGGCGACCGCGTTGACTTTGGTTTCGAGCTTTCCGACAATTCCCCATACGATAAAGCCCGCGAGCAGGACGAGTACGGCGGCAAGCGCCAGCCATATGCCCGCATGCGTGACTTTGATATAGTCGTTCAGCTGTTCGGGAGAGGAGATCCGCTCCATGCTTTTCTCTCTGAAAATGGGTTTTTCCATCATGTTCCTCCGATCGGTTTGCTGCGGCCCCTGCTTATAAATTTTTGGTGACCGTAAGGATGTTCTGCCCGCCGCGGTATTCGTATGAAACGGCGTCCGTCATCTTTTTTACCATATAAATGCCGAGTCCGCCGATCTTCCGCTCCTCGGCGGAAAGGGACGTATCGGGGTCCTGTTTCGCCAAAGGATCGTACGGCGTACCGCGGTCGATAAAGGTCAACAGGACGGCGGGAGGCTGTTCCATTCGCTCCACGCGGACAGTCACGGGACCGGACCCCGTGTCGTACGCATAGTGGGCGATGTTGCCGAACACTTCGTCGATCACCACGTCGAGCTGCGTCTGCACCTTTAAGGGGCAACCGAAAGAACGGAGCAGTCCGTTTACAAATTCCGTGACGGCCCCGATGTTTTCCACCCGTGCGTCGGTCGTTAGTTCTTTCATGCTTTTCCTCCGCTCCCGCATTCTGCGGCGAACGTTATTCGATGGTGAGGATCTCGGAGAACCCCGTGATCTCAAACACCTCCATGATCGTCTCGTTGACGTGGCGGATCGACATCGTCCCCTGCCTGTTCATCACCTTTTGCGCCGCGAGGAGAACGCGGAGTCCCGCGGACGAGAGATATTCGAGCGCGGAAAAATCAAAATTCAGGGCGGTGATCCCGTCGATGCTCCGTTTCAGTTCCGCTTCGAGCTGGGGCGCCGTCGTCGTATCCAGGCGGCCCCCGACGATAATTTCGAGTTCCGTCCCTTCCGTTTTCTTTTCGATCGTCATAATGTTACCCTCCGAAAACAATGAATTTTTTCATAAATAATTATAGCATATTTCCGTTTGCCCTGTCAACTTCCGCGCGTCAAAAGAAGAGATAGATCAGAACGATGACGGCAATGACCGCCATATATATGGCGAGGAAAGCGGAATACGCCTTTTTGGAAACCGGCTTCCTGTCGTCGAAGAAGAAGAGAAACGGAACGCAAAACACCGCATAATAGGATTTCCCCATCCCCCACTTCGCCGCAAAGGGCAGAAAGGAAGAGCAGAGGTCCGCGGCGCATAAAAGGGCAAGGCATACGCCCAAAAACACCGCGGAGGAGAAAGCCCGCCGCCGCTCTTCCTCCTTGCTTTCGCAGGAGAGCGGGACCGCACGGAATTCTTTTTTCGGCCTCCCGGCGGGCGAAAGACCCTCCCACAGCCGCAGGTCCTTAACGGGCCGCATACGGTTGTGGAACAGGATACAGCCCACGAACAGAAACTGTGGCAGCTTTTTCGCGGGGAAGATGCTCAGGAGGGTGAGGTTGGGACCGATCGCGCCCGTCTGCGTCAACCCGTTCAGGACAAAGGTCATCAGAATAAACAGAATGGGAAGAACGCCGAACGCGCGGTACAGCGCGAGCTTCGGGCCGCTTTCCGCCCGCTTCGGGCGGAGGCAGAAGAAATAGCACATCAAAAGGCAGAGAAGTTCGTCGAGAAAGATGTTGAACGACGGCAGATTGCGAAGCAGGATGAGACTGATCTGCGTCGTGGCGAAAGTCTGCGCGACCGCGAGAAGATCTTCGGCATTTTGGACGGGCAGGGTAAACCCGGTATTCAACGCCCCGATGATCACATCGACCGCCTCCATAATATCGGCGTACTCCGCCGCAACCGTTTGAAAGAGCGTGGCGACGAACACCGCAACAATGCCGATGAGGACGGCAAAGACCAAAAACTCCGCGACGCTGAGGACGACCGCCATGAGCGCGGTGCGGCGCAACACTTTCCCCATTTCGCGGCGGTTCAGATTGAGGACGAAAGAGACGGTGGCGATAAAGTAGAGCGGGATTACGAGGGCGCCGAGGCTTCTCAAAACGCCGATGAACGTTCCGAACGGACCCGCGATCTTGAAAGAGGTCACCGCCGTGATAACGCCCGCGATGTCGAGTTTCTCCAAAGCGTTGAGCGCATTCGTCGTCTGTTGGAGGACCTGCAAGATCACGAAGTAGGTGGCGATCTGCGACAAGAAAAAAAACACAAGCGCAACATAGCGGAGATATACAAATCCCCTCCTGTTGCCGTAGATCGCCGCTTCGCAGATGCTCATCTTCTCCTCCTCCGTATCCTTTCCGCCCGCCGGACTGGACAAGCCGGCAGGCGTTGCTTATTTCGTGCCGTAGAGCCGATCTCCCGCGTCGCCGAGGCCGGGGAGAATGTAGCCGTGTTCGTTGAGGCACCTGTCCAACGTGGAAACATAAACGGAAACGTCGGGATGCGCCTTTGCCACGGCCTCGATCCCCTCGGGCGCCGCGATGATGCACATGAATTTGATCTTTTTGCACCCGCGCTTTTTGAGCGCCGAAAGCGCGTCGCATGCGGAGCCGCCCGTTGCGAGCATCGGATCGACGAGCAGAACCGTTTTATTCTCGATACCGTCGGGAAGTTTGCAGTAGTACTCCTGCGGTTCCAACGTCTCTTCGTCGCGGTACATGCCGATATGCCCCACCCGCGCCGTCGGAAACACTTTGTGTACGCCGTTCACCATGCCGAGGCCCGCCCGCAGAATGGGGACGATCGCCACGCTCTCCTCGGGAACGCGGTATTGCACCGTCTTTTCGAGGGGCGTTTCCACCTCGACGGGGACAAGCTCTACGTCCGCCATGCTCTCGTAGGTCATGATCGTGGTGATCTCCTCGATCAGTTCGCGGAACTCCTTCATGCCCGTGTTTTTATCGCGGAGAATGCTCACCTTGTGCTTGATGAGCGGATGGTCGAAAATCAATACGTTGGGATAGGCTTTCATGGTATCTCCTCCTCTGCAAATCCGCGTGGTCCCGTTTATCTTATCATATCCGCGGCGAAAAAGCAAGAGATTGAAATCATTTCCCTGAAACCCGCCCGCGGCGGGGTTCCGAAAAGGCTTGACAAACGCCCGCCGAAACACTACAATAAAGAAAAAACGGGGGCATACCAATGAAAGCATTTGATGAACTTTGCAGAGAATTTGAACAGCTCGACGCGGTTTCCTATACCGCGTTGCTTGCGGAAAAATCCGCGAAGATCCTTCCCGCTCTGCGGGCGGTAACGGGAAACGGGATAGACGGCACGGCGCTGTTCGCCGCGTTCGTTCTCGGCGCGGTCGCCGCCGACGGAAAACTGTCGGAGGAGGAATACCTGCTCTGCTATCCCTTGCTCCACGCCTTTTTCGGAGACGACGTGAACTACGACGACTGCAAGGACGCCGCAAAGCACCTGCGTTCCGAAAGCCGCGCGTTCAAAAAGTCGCTTGACGAGATCGTGGACTTTTTGGGGCTTCTCTCGGACGATCTCAAAAACGAGATCGTGCTTGTCGCGCTCATGATCTGCGCGATCGACGGAAAAGTTTCGCCGAAAGAGAAAAACTGGATCAAAAAACTTGTGCGCTGAAAAGCGAGTTAAAAAGCAATACCCGCGGGACTGCCGCGGGTTTCTTTTATATAAATGCGTTTTCGAAGTATTCGATCTCATCGCCCAGCACGGAGGCGATGTCGAAACGGCAAGGGACCTCTTTGCCCAGACGGCCGCAATAGCTCCACGCGATCTTGCGGTAGCGCTCCCGTTTTTTGAAGTCCACCGCCTCGGCGGGAAGCCCATGCTCGTCGCTCGTGCGGGTCTTGACTTCCACAAAACAGTAGGTGTCCCCTTTCCGTGCCACGATGTCCGCCTCTCCGAACGGGGTGACGTAGTTGCGTTCCAGAATTTTATAGCCGTTTTTTTTGAGATATTTTACGGTTCGTTCTTCTCCCGATCTCCCAAGAAGTTTTTTACGAAAGTCTTTCTGTGAATGTCGCATATCCCATGCTCCCTGATCGCCCGTATATGCTCCGCGGTGCCGTAGCCGACGTTGTGTTCGAACCCGTAGCACGGGTAGCGTTCCGCAAAGTTCTCCATGAGCTTATCGCGGTAAACTTTGGCGAGGATGCTCGCCGCGCCGATGGAACAAACGAGCGCGTCCCCCTTTACGATGCTCTTCTGCGGCGGCGCGATGTCGAGGGTCATGTTGCCGTCGGTGAGAACGAAATCGGGCGGAAGCGAAAGGCCCTCCACCGCCTTTTTCATGCCCAGCCGCGTCGCCTGCAAGATGTTGATCTCGTCGATGGTCTTTTCGTCCACTTCCGCGATGGAATAGGCGAGCGCAACTTCCTTGATCTGCTCGGCGAGAAGTTCCCGCTTTTTTTTCGTGAGTTTCTTGCTGTCGTCGATCCCCGCGATCCGCTTCTCCTCTTCGAGGGGAAGAATGACGGCGGCGCAGACGACGGGACCCGCCAGAGGGCCTCTTCCCACTTCGTCCACGCCCGCAACGGCAAGATATCCCTGCGCGAAATATTCTCTTTCGTAAGTCAGCTCGTCCATGAAGATCAAACCAGTCCAGCGTTTTTCATATCTTCCGCGCTGTCGAGGCACACCCTGCCGAGTTTCCCCTTGCGGAAATCGTCGATGAGGGCGCGCTCACCGCGCTCGTAGTCGTATTCCCCGCCGCGGAGCAAAAATCCCCGCTTTTGGCAGATCTGCCCGAGCATTTCGAGGGGCGTTCCCTCCGCGATCCCATACCGCTCATTCAAAGCGTTTGGATATTTCCCGCTCAACTCTTCCAACAGACAGAGCGCGATCTCGTCCATTTCGAGAATATCGTCGTTGACGCTTCCGAGATAGGCGAGCCGCCGCGCGAGGGTCTGGTCCGAAAAGGAGGGCGGCATGGTGCCGGGGGTATCCATCAGCTCGAAGCTCCCGCATTTCACCCACTGCTTGCCGCGCGTAACGCCCGCCTTATCGCCCACCTGCGCCTTTTTCTCCCCCGAAAGCGCGTTGATGACGGTGCTTTTGCCCGTGTTGGGGACCCCTGCAATGAGAAAACGGAGCGGCTTATTCGACCCCTTTTCTTTCAGACGGGCGGCCTTTTCTTTGACGAGTTCCTCCATCGCCGCCTGCAAAGGACGGACGTTCTGCGCGGTCGCATTGAGTTTGATCGCGCTCTTTCCGCCCGCCCGCATGAGGGAAAGAAGCTCGTCCGCCTTTCCGTCGGCAAGATCGCACTTGTTGAACAGAAAAAGCACGGGTTTTTGCCCCGCAAGCCCGTTGAGCTTTGGGTTATAGGAAGAAGCGGGCGCGCGGGCGTCGAGGACAAACACCACCGCGTCGCAGAGCCTTAAATTTTCCTCCATGAGCCGCATGGCCTTTGCCATATGGCCGGGGAACCAGTGGATGAGTTTCACAAATTTCTTTGTCTCCTAAATTTCGCGCGATTCTTTGCTTGCTCCCCCCTTGCCCACCCCTTGAGGGGTGGGTGTCGCGCGCAGAGCGCGTGACGGAAGGGGTGTCGCATCGAAAAGAATCGTGCGAGGAAACCTTCCTCCTGCATCAACGAGGTTATCCTCTTCTTTGCTTGGCTTTTACAATAAGCCGTAGGTATGCGGCAAATGGGGTGCGCTTATGGAAAATGGCGATTTTCCAACGCGCAGTAGATTTAGAACTCTTTGATATTTCAAAATGTCATTTCGACCGAGTGAAATAAATTCGCGCTACGGCTCTCGGGTATTACAATGGAGTAGAGATTTCTCGACTCCGCTTCGCTCCGCTCGAAATGACAAATTTTAATGTCTTTTCGAGTACAGCGAGCAAAAAATTCGCAAACCTACTTCAACAAGTCGGGGCGATTCTTTTTCGTGATCGCAACCGACTGCTCGCGGCGCCATTTGTCGATCTCGGCATGGTTGCCGCCGCGGAGAACCTCGGGGACCGTAAGCCCGCGGTATTCCACGGGGCGGGTATAGTGCGGATATTCGAGCAAATTCTCCGAAAAACTCTCCTGCACCAAACTTTCGGGCGAGAGGACCCCGTCCACATAGCGCGCCACGCAGTCCGCCACCACCATCGCGGGAAGCTCGCCGCCCGTGAGAACATAGTCGCCGATCGAAAGTTCCTCGTCGATGAAGAGGTCGATCGCCCGTTGGTCCACCCCCTCGTAATGCCCGCACAGGAGAACGAGATGCTCCTGTTCCGCGAGGGAGTACACCATCTCCTGTTTGAACACTTTCCCTTTCGGGGAAAGGTAAATGCGGAGCGCCTTATGCTCGGGGTCGACCGCTTCGATCGCGCTGCCGATGGGTTGCGCCGTCATCACAAGCCCCGCGCCGCCGCCGAAAGGATAGTCGTCGCACTTTTTCTGCTTGTTTTCGGTGTAGTCGCGGATGTTCACCGTTTCGATGGTGAGCTTCCCCTCTTTCACCCCCCTGCCGACAATACTGCCGAACAGCGGCGCAAACATCTCGGGAAAGAGGGTGAGAATGGTGATCTTCATAAAACGGCCACCTCTTTGAAACGTTTTTCGTCGACCGTAATGCGTTTTGCGGAAACGTCGATCTCCGTGATCACCCCTTTCACGGCGGGGAAAAGCACTTCTTTCCCGTCCATATCGACGGTATAAATATCCGTCGCCGCATGGCGGATGTCCGTGAGAACGCCGAGCCTTGCGCCTGCGTCCGAAAAGACCTCGCACCCCAGAAGATCGGCGATATAGTACCTGCCCTCGCCGGGGTCGGGCGCTTCCTCGCGGGGGATGGTGAGTTCCTTGCCGCGCAGAAGTTCGGCGGCGTTGCGGTCGGGTACTCCTTTCAGCCCGAGGAACACCGCGTCCGCGCCGAAGCGCACGGAGAGAATTTTCACCTCTTCGCCGTCGATGAACACCCGCTTTAAGCCCCGAAAGCTCTCCGCGCCGTCCGTGTACGGCTTTACTTTTACTTCGCCGCGGATGCCTTGCGGCTTTACGATGAGACCGACCGTGAGATTTTTTTCCATATCAGAACCCGAACGCTCCGTCGATAATGCGGCGGATATTCGCCTGCGTTGTCTCCTTATCTTTTTCGCTAAGCACGACGGCGACCTTTTCCCGTTCTTTGAACCGCTCGAACAGCGCGAAATAGTTCTCGCGGATGAGCTTTTGCTTTTCGAGCGTCTCGTAACGCTCTTTCTCGCTGCGGCGGGCGACCCGCCCCATCGCCTCCTCGGGCGAAAGGTCGATGAAGATCGTAAGGTCGGGCGTGATCGCCTCCATCGCGGGAGTGTTGAGCGAGATCACCCATTCGAGCGGAACAAACCCGCCGTTGTAGGCAAAAGATGAAAAATAGAACCGGTCGCACAGAACGGTAACGCCCTCCCCGAGCTTTTGCAGGATCCCGTTGGAGCGGTTGCGGATGTGATCGAGCCTGTCCGCCGCAAACATTGCCGCGATCGTATATTCATCCGTCGCAACCCTGCCCGTCAGGCAGGAATGGATGAGCGAACCGAACGGAGAATCGGTCGGCTCGCGGGTGAGAAAGACTTCCTCGCCCTTGCTTTCGAGATAATTTGCGAGGAGTTTGAGCTGGGTGCTTTTGCCGCTCCCGTCGCAACCCTCGAATACGATAAATTTCCCTTTTGTACTCATACGGAAAAATTATAGCAAAATTTAAGAAGTTTGTCAAACGGAAAATGCGCGCGGCGGGCGGTTCCAAAAGCGGAACCGCCCGCCGCGTTTCTTTTTCTTCCAAAATCAGCTCCTACGCCCAACGAAACGCAAGATAAAAGAAAGCGGGGCCATGCCCCGCCCGTCATTCTATTTCGAGATTGTCAAAATCAAAAACAGGGTCGTCAAAAAAATCCGCAACGGAAACGCCGAGCGCCCGAATGATCAAAGCCATCGTCTTGAAGTTGGAGGCCTTTGTCTTGCCATGCAAAATATAATTCATCGTGCTTGGATAAATGCTCGTTTCCTGCGTGATTTTATATTGCGTGATCTTCTTTTCTTTCATGATCGCTTTTACTCTGGCCGCAAACGCTTCATTTAATGTCATCATTATCGGTATTGCTCCAAATGTTCGATTTATACTAAATACATTTTCTCATAAATATTATTTTTACTAATTAGTATATTTCGATAAAACGCTTGCAATACACTTGATTTATGCTATAATAGGTAGTATAAATCGAACTAACGGTGAGCTATGGTATCTGCAACGTTTTTCGGACATCGGAATTTCGACTATTCCCCGTATCGGCATAAGATACGGGCGATCATGACCGACCTCATCCAAAATCACGGCGTCGAAGAATTTTTGAGCGGCTTCCGCGGAAACTTCGACAAGCTGTGCGCCGAAACGGTATTCGATTTGAAATCGCGCTTCCCCGCCGTGAAAAATATCATGGTTTTGTCTTACCTTGCCCCCCGCTTCGTTCTTCCCAAATTTTTTATTTGCTTGAAAAAAGCGTCCCCCCGCAATTTGCCATTTCCTATACGAACCGTGAGATGATATTAAAGGCCGATTTTATCATCTCGGGCGTTTTCTCTCATTTCGGCGGAGCCTATTCCGCGTGCAAATTCGCCCGACAAAAGAAAAAAATGATCCTCGATATTTTCGAGGACCGTTAGCACAGATTAAAAATTTAGTTGCCCCCCTCCCCTACCCCCTCCCCCGCGCGAAACGCGCGGGGGAGGGTGGCATGGCGTAGCCATGACGGGCGGGGGTGTATCATTCCCCCCTCACTTCACCCACTCTTTGAACGCTTTGAACGCCGAGGGCAGAGCGTAATTTTCCCGCATTTCTTCGGGCGTGACCCAGAGAAATTGCGGAAAGAACGCTTCCGCTTCGATAAGATACCCCGTCATCTCCCACTCCACATGGGTGAAGATGTGTTTCGCCCCTTTTTCGGCGAGAATTTTTCCGTAAGTTGCGGCCGCGTTCTCCGTTCCGTTCGGAAATTCCCACAGCCGCGCCAGAAGCCCCCGCTCTTCCCGTTGGCGCAGGGCAAATTTCCCCTCTTTTTTCAGAACGTACACAAAAATGCGCTCCGCTTTCCGCGCCTTTTTTTCGCTCCGGACGGGGAACTCCTCCTCTCTGCCCGCAAGATGCGCGGCGCATATAGTTTGCCACGGGCAAAGCGAACACATCGGCTCCCCGTTGGGCATGCACACGATCGCCCCGAGTTCCATGAGCGATTGGCAAAATTCCCCCGCCTCTTTGGGATAAACTTCCCGCAAAAGGCGCGAAAACGCCATACGGGTGGACATTTCGTCGATGTTCCTTTCGTCCGCAAGCAGACGGGTGAGAACGCGAAGCACGTTTCCGTCTACGGCGGGACAGGGAAGATCGTAGGCGATGGAGCAAATCGCGCCCGCGGTGTAGTCCCCCACGCCGGGGAGAGAACGCACCCCCGCAAAGTCGCGCGGGAAGCCCTTTTCCGCGATGAGTTTTGCCGCCTTGTGCAGGTTGCGCGCGCGGGAATAGTAGCCGAGGCCCTCCCACGCCTTTAACACTTCCTCTTCGGAGGCATTTGCCAACGTTTCGGCATTGGGAAATTTTTCGAGAAAAGCGGTATAGTAGCCCTTTACCGCTTCGACGCGGGTCTGTTGGAGCATGATCTCGGAGACCCAAATTTTGTATGGGTCGCGCGTACCCCGCCACGGGAGTTCCCGTTTATGAACGCCGTACCACTCTAAGAGCGGCGGCACGGCGTTTTTTAATACCTGTATTTCATTTTGCATAATGGAAAGTGTTTGCGATGGTGGGTGACGTTCTAAAATCACGTCATTCCGAGCCTTGTCGAGGAATGGCCTTATTTATAATGCGGACACCCTTCGACTGCGCTACTTCGTCGCTACGCTCCTCGTGCCGCCCTTAGGCAACATAGAACGTGCGGGCGGGGCAGGGTGACGTAATTTAGGCGGGGCAGGGTGACATAATTAGAACAAAGGACACCCTCCCCTACCCCTCCCCCGCGCAAAAAGCGCGGGGGAGGGCAAGAAAATTCTTAAAACAGTCCCGAGATCACGCCGTTCTCGTCCACGTCGATCTTCTCCGCGGCGGGAACTTTGGGAAGCCCCGGCATCGTCAGAATATTCCCCGTGAGCGCGACCACAAACCCCGCGCCCGCAGAAATCTTCACCTGCCGCACCGTCACCGTAAAGCCGCGCGGCGCACCGAGCTTTGTTGCGTCGTCCGAGAAAGAATACTGCGTCTTTGCCATGCAGACGGGAGTATTGCCGAAGCCGAGTTTTTCGAGCCGCGCGATCTCCGCCTCCGCCTCGGGCGTATAGGCAACGTCTTTCCCGCCGTAAATTTTGGTGACGATCGCCTCAATCTTCTCCTTGATGGGAAGCGTTTCGTCGTAGCAGAACTTGAAATCGCTCTTCTCGTTGCAGAGGCGCACGACCTCGCGGGCGAGTTCTTCGCCCCCCTTGCCGCCCTCCGCCCAGACGGTGGAAAGACATACGTTTACGCCGAGTTCTTTACAGCGTTCGATGACGAGGGCGATCTCCGCGTCCGTATCGGTGGGGAAGCGGTTGACCGCGACGACCGCGGGCAACCCGTACACGTTTTTGATGTTGGAGACGTGGCGCAAAAGGTTGGGAAGCCCCTCTTGAAGCGCCGCGAGATTTTCTGAGGAAAGTTCGGTTTTTGCGGCCCCGCCGTGCATTTTGAGGGCGCGCACCGTGGCGACAACGACGACCGCGCTCGGCTTTAAGCCCGCAAAGCGGCACTTGATGTCGAGGAATTTCTCCGCGCCGAGGTCCGCGCCGAAGCCCGCCTCGGTGACAACGTAATCGCCGAGCTTTAACGCCGTTTTGGTGGCTACGACGGAATTGCAACCGTGCGCGATGTTGGCGAACGGCCCGCCGTGTACAAACGCGGGAGTTCCTTCCAACGTCTGCACAAGGTTGGGTTTTAACGCGTCTTTGAGAAGAGCGCACATTGCCCCCGCCGCTTTGAGGTCGCCCGCCGTAACGGGTTCTCCCTCTTTGGTATAACCCACGATGATGCGGGAAAGGCGGGCTTTGAGATCGCTCAAAGAAGTGGCAAGGCACAAAACCGCCATGACTTCGCTCGCCACCGTGATGTCGTAGCCGTCCTTGCGCGGCACGCCGTTCTTGCCGCCGCCGAGGCCGTCCTCGATGAAGCGGAGCTGGCGGTCGTTCATATCCACGCAACGGCGGAGGGTGATGCGCTCGGGGTCGATCCCGAGTTCATTCCCCTGGAAGATGTGATTGTCGAGCATGGCGCAGAGGAGATTGTTCGCCGCGCCGATCGCGTGGAAATCTCCCGTGAAATGGAGGTTGATGTCCTCCATCGGCACGACCTGCGCATAGCCGCCGCCCGCAGCTCCCCCCTTTACGCCGAACACAGGGCCGAGAGAGGGTTCGCGGAGAGCCACGACGACGTTTTTGCCGATGCGGGAAAGCCCGTCCGCAAGGCCGATGGTGGTGGTCGTCTTGCCCTCGCCCGCAGGAGTGGGCGTGATCGCCGTTACGAGAACGAGCTTACCGTTTTTGCCCGCGCGCTCCATAACGCCGAGCGAGACTTTCGCCTTGTTCTTGCCGTAATACTCGATGTCGTCCTCCGAAAGGCCTGCCTTTGCCGCGACGTCCCGGATGTGGAGCAGTTTCGCTTCCTGCGCGATTTCAATGTCGGTTTTCAATGTATTGTCTCCTGTTAAGATTTATTGCTGAATAGATGTGGGTAGTAGCTTCCTGCAACCGCACTATCCTTATTTTGTCATTTCGCCCAAGCACAGCGCGTGGAAATCTCAAAATAAGGTAGAGATTTCTCGACTACGGCTTACGCCTCCGCTCGAAATGACATTTCAGGATACTTCGCGCAGGGCAAAATGACATTTAAGAATACTTGCCTTAGGCGGAATTTACTTCCGCCGTGGGCGACCCAATTTGCCGCATACCTGCGGCTTATTGTCCGATGAAACGAACGAGAGGACAACTAAGTTAAACCGCGGGTGTAGGTTTCCTCGTCCGATTCTTTTCCGATGGAATAGTTCGCTTAAAACCTGGGGATACACTCGACTTCGCGCTTCGCGCTCCGCTCGGTATGACAACGAGGAAAAAAATCGGACGAAATTATTTGAAGTATCTTACCGCGCTTTCGAACAGCTTCATATCGTAGTTGCCGAAGACGTTTTGATACAGTCCCGCGCCCTTGCGTTCGGCGTGGCCCATTTTGCCGAAAATTCTTCCGTCGGGTGAGAGAATGCCCTCGACTGCCTGCATACTGCCGTTGGGATTAAAGCGCACGTCCATTGTGGGATTGCCTTTGAGATCGACGTATTGCGTCATGATCTGCCCTTTTGCCGCAAGCTCTTTGATAAGGCCGCTTTCCGCAACAAACTTCCCCTCGCCGTGGGAAATGGGTACGGAGTACACTTCCCCGACGTTTACGCCCGAAAGCCACGGGGAGTTGACGGAACTCACCCGCACCTGCACGATGCGCGACTGGTGCCGCCCGATCGTGTTATAGGTGAGCGTGGGACAGTTTTCGTCCGTCTCCACGATCTTTCCGTATGGCACAAGTCCCAATTTGATGAGCGCCTGGAAACCGTTGCAGATGCCGCCCATGAGTCCCGAACGGACGTTGAGCAAGCCCTCGACCTCGTACTTCGCTTCTGGGTTGCGGAAGAACGCCGTAATGAACTTCCCCGAGCCGTCGGGTTCGTCGCCGCCCGAAAAGCCGCCCGGGATGAACACGATCTCCGAGTATTTGCAGAGCTTTGCAAATTCCTCCACCGAACGCGCCACCTCTTCCGCCGTGTTGTTGCGCACGACGAACACCGTTGCTTTTGCGCCCGCGTCCTCGAACGCTTTCGCCGTATCGTACTCGCAGTTGGTCCCCGGGAACACGGGGATCAGCACGCGCGGACGGGTATAGCGGACGTCGGGAACGAGAACGCTGCGTCGCGGATAGGTAAACTTTTCCGCCCTTTCCTCGGGTGCGGGAATGTTGCACGGATACACCGCTTCGAGCTTGTTTTCATAGACCGTTTGCAGTTCCGCAAGGGAAACGCGCTCCCCGCCGCGGGAAATGCAGGCTTCCTGCGTCGTTTCGCCGAGCGGCGTTCCCGCTTTACAGGGAGCGGAAAGTTCGAGGACAAACGCGCCGTAAGAGTAGCCGAAAATGCGGCCCATGCCGACGGTTTCACGGTATCTGAACCCGATCCCGTTGCCGAGGCAGGCTTTCAGAACGCCTTCCGCAACGCCGCCGTAGACGGGCGTGAACGCCGAGCAGACTTTCCCCTCCCGCATGAGGCGGGTGACGGTGGCAAACGTTTCGAGCAGGGAGGACGGCACGGGCAAGCCTGTTTCGTCGTATTCGGGCGCGAGCAGAACGACCTCATGCCCCGCCGCCTTAAATTCGGACGAGACGACCTTTCCCGTCGTCACAGCAAAGGAGACGAGGGTGGGAGGAACGTCGATGTGTTCGAACGTGCCGCTCATGGAGTCCTTTCCGCCGATCGCCGCAACTCCGAGGTCGAGTTGCGCTTTGAACGCGCCGAGCAGGGCGGCAAGGGGCTGTCCCCAACGCTTGGGGTCCTTTTGCGGCTTCAAAAAGTATTCCTGAAAACTCAGATACACATCCCCGAAACTTGCGCCCGTCGCAACGAGTTTGGAGAGGCTCTCCACGACCGCGAGGTAGGCGCCGTGATAGGGACTTTTTTCGGCGACGTACGGGTTCCCGCCCCATGACATGTAGGAGACGGTATCCGTATGCCCCTTTTCCACCGAGACGAGGTGTACCATTGCCTGCGGGGGAGTCATCTGGTATTTGCCGCCGAACGGCATGAGGACGGTCCCCGCGCCGATCGTGGAATCGAACCGCTCCGAAAGCCCGCGCTTACTGCACACGTTGAGATCGCCCGCGAGCGAAATGTGACCCTGTGTGAAGTTTTCGGGAAGTTCCCTTTGATAATTCCGATATTTTTCGGGCGCGACAAAGACGTGCTTCTCCGCGCCGTTGCTGTTCAAAAATTCCCGCGAGACGTCCACGATCGTTTTGCCGTTCCACATCATTTTGAGTCGGGGCTTTTTTGTGACGGTCGCAACCACGGTCGCTTCGAGGTTCTCCTCCGCCGCGAGTTCGATAAAGCGGGAAACTTTCTCCGCCTCCACGACGACCGCCATGCGCTCCTGCGATTCCGAAATGGCAAGCTCGGTGCCGTCGAGACCGTCGTACTTTTTGGGAACGAGGTCCAAATCGATCTCCAACCCGTCGGCAAGTTCCCCGATCGCCACGGACACGCCGCCCGCGCCGAAGTCGTTGCAACGCTTGATGAGGAGGGTGGCCTCACGGTTGCGGAAGAGCCGTTGGAGTTTCCGCTCCTCAGGCGCGTTTCCCTTCTGCACTTCCGCGCCGCAACGCGAAAGAGATTCGAGCGTGTGCGACTTGCTGGAACCCGTCGCGCCGCCGCAGCCGTCTCTGCCCGTCCTGCCGCCGAGCAGGATCACTTTGTCGCCGGGGGCGGGAACTTCCCTTCTGACGTTCCCGGCGGGAGCCGCCGCGATGACCGCGCCGATTTCGAGCCGCTTTGCGGTGTATCCCTCGTGATAGATCTCATCCACCTGCCCCGTGGCAAGCCCGATCTGGTTGCCGTAGGAAGAATAGCCCGCCGCCGCGGTCGTCACGATCTTGCGCTGGGGGAGCTTCCCTTGCATCGTCTCCGAAACGGGTTTTAAGGGGTCGCCCGCGCCCGTCACGCGCATTGCGGCATAGACGTAGCTCCTGCCCGAGAGCGGATCGCGGATCGCCCCGCCGATGCAGGTGGCGGCGCCGCCGAACGGCTCGATCTCCGTGGGATGGTTGTGCGTTTCGTTTTTGAAAAGGAGGAGCCAGTCCTCGTCTTTTCCGTCCACGTTTACCTTGATCTTCACCGTGCAGGCGTTGATCTCCTCGCTCTCGTCGAGCTTTTCGAGAAGCCCGCGCTTTTTGAGAACTTTCGCGGCGATCGTACCGACGTCCATCAAATTGATCGGCTTTGTGCGGTCCAGCTCCTTGCGGGCCGCAAGATATTCCTCATAAGCGCTTTGCAACAGCCCGTCCTCGAACGAGACGGCGTCGATCGTCGTCAAAAAGGTGGTATGGCGACAATGATCGGACCAATAGGTATCGATCATGCGGATCTCGGTGAGAGTGGGATCGCGCCGTTCGCTCTTAAAATAATTTTGGCAGAACGCAATGTCGTCGCCGTCCATAGCGAGCGCGTATTTTTCGGCAAACTGTATAAGTCCCTCCCTGTCGAGCTGTAAAAACCCGTGCAGGGTCTCCACTTCGGCGGGGATCGGGTGGGCGAGTTTCAACGTCTCGGGCAGGGAAAAGTCCGTTTCCCTGCTCTCCACGGGGTTGACGACATAGCGCTTGATCGCGCCGAGTTCTTCCGCGGACACCTTTCCGTACACCGCATAGACTTTCGCCGTGCGCACGAGGGGACGCTTGCCCCTCGATATGAGCTGGATGCACTGCGCCGCGCTGTCCGCGCGCTGGTCGAACTGCCCGGGCAAATATTCCACGCAGAACGCCTGCGCGCCCGAAAGGTCGACTTTTTCCGCCGCAACGTCCATCTGCGGTTCGGAAAATACCGTTTTTACCGCAGTCTGAAAGAGCGCAGGCTCAATGTCCTCCACGTCGTAACGGTTGATCACGCGGATCCTTTCCGCGTTGATTTCCAAAAATTCCCGAACGTCGCTCAGGAGCTTTGCCGCCTCGTTGTCGAACCCCGCTTTCTTCTCAACGTAAATTCTGTAAACCATATTCTTGCTCCGTTGTTTTCAAAGACGCTCCGCTTTGCGAGTTACTTCAACGCTTTGAGCGCCCGTTTCCCGATGTCGCGCCGCATATAGGCATTCTCGAACCGGATGCGGTCCGCAAGCGCATAAGCCTTTTCGACCGCTTGCGCAAGACTTTCCGCCGTCGCCACCGCGCCAAGCACTCTGCCGCCCGACGTGACGAGCTTGCCGTCCGCGGTCTTCGCGCCCGCAACATAAATTTCCTCCCACGGCTGCATTTCGGGAAGCGATATTTCAAAGCCCGTTTCGTACTTCCGCGGATAGCCGTCGCTCGCAAGCACCACGCAACAGGCGGCCCCCGAAGAGAACTTCACCATCTCCTCTTTGAGCGTCCCCTCGCGGCACGCCCGCATGATCGTGAGCAGATCGCTTTCGAGAAGGGGCAACACCACCTGCGTTTCGGGGTCCCCGAAACGGCAGTTATATTCGATAACTTTCGGCCCTTTCGGCGTGAGCATCAAGCCGAAATAAAGGCAGCCTTTGAACGTCCTCCCCTCCTCTTTCATTGCGCGGACGGTGGGCAGGAAGATGGTTTTCATGCACACGTCTGCGATTTCGGGAGTGTAATAGGGGTTGGGCGCAACCGTTCCCATGCCGCCCGTGTTGAGTCCCTCGTCGCCGTCGCGGGCGCGCTTATGATCCATAGAAGAGACCATGGGGACCACCGTTTCGCCGTCGGTAAAGGACAGGACGGAGACCTCGGGACCGATCAGAAATTCCTCCACGAGGACGCGGCTCCCGCTCTCGCCGAAAATTTTATCCACCATCATCTCGCGGACGGCTTTTTCTGCTTCCGCAAGATCGCCTGCAATGATTGCGCCCTTGCCGAGCGCAAGCCCGTCCGCCTTGACAACGACGGGATATTCGCACTTTTTCAGATAGGCAAGCGCGGACGCGGGGTCGGAAAAAGTTTGCGCTTCCGCCGTGGGAATGCCGTACTTTTGCATGAGCTGTTTGGAAAAAACCTTACTTCCCTCGATGATCGCCGCGTTTGCGCGCGGGCCGAAGCAGGGAACGCCGATCTCTTCGAGCCTGTCCACAAGGCCCATGCAGAGCGGATCGTCGGGCGTGACGACGGCAAAATCGGGCCTATGCTCCTCGGCAAAGGCGACGATACTTTCAAGGTCGGTCGCCTTTATGGGGAAGCATTCCGCGTCGTGCGCAATGCCGCCGTTTCCGGGCAAGCACCAGACTTTCTCCACCGTTTTGTTCTTTTTCAGCGCTTTTACGACGGCGTGTTCTCTTCCGCCGCCCCCGATCACGAGAATGTTCATTCCATGCTCCTTTTTCGTGTGTTATATGTGGGCTACCCCCTCCCCTACCCCTCCCCCGCTACGCGAGGGCGGGCAAGATTAGCTGTTCCCAACTTACTGCGCGTTGGAAAACCACGCTGTTCCATAAGTGTATAAAACAAGGTGGAGATTTCTCGACAAGCTCGAAATGACAATTTTAGAACAGCTTCAATAGTTTCCAAATCGCTTGCCTTAGGCGGAATTTATTTCCGCCGTGGGCGACTCAATTTGGCAATTACTTTTGCCTTCTTGTCCGATGAAACGAAGAAGAGGACAAATAGGTTAAAACATCAAGGAAAGTTTCCTCGCACAATTCTTTTCGAAGCCGTAGGCGAGCAAAGAATTGCGCAAAACCTAAAATTACTGCGCGGAGCAGGGTTCCCCTGCGGCAGCGCACACAATCTGCCGCACACTTACGGCTTATTGTCCGTCAAGGCGACGAAGAGGACAAGCAAATTAAGACGCCAATGCACGTTTCCTCACGGAAAAAGATTTTGCGAAGCAAAAGATTTTTCGTGAACTCTTTCAGTGATGAAACAGCCTCATCCCCGTAAAGCACATGACCATGTTGCGCTTGTCCGCCGCCTCGATCACGAGGTCGTCGCGCACCGAGCCGCCCGGCTCCGCCACATAGGTAACGCCGCTCTTTGCCGCCCGCTCGATGTTGTCCGCAAACGGGAAAAACGCGTCGCTCCCGAGCGAAACGCCCGTGATGGTTTTGAGATACTCCGCTTTCTCCTCGTGGGAGAACGGTTCGGGCCGCACGGCAAAATTTTGCCGCCATACGCCGTCCCCCGTCACCTCTTCGGGATCGTCCGAGAGATACAGATCGATGATGTTGTTTTTTTCGGGTCTGCCGACCCCCTCCGCAAATTGCAGGGAAAGCACCTTTTCGTGCTGGCGGAGATGCCAAAGATCCGCCTTTTGCGCGGCAAGCCGCGTGCAATGGATGCGGGACTGCTGGCCCGCGCCCACGCCGATAGCCTGCCCGTCCGTAGCAAAGCACACCGAATTGCTCTGCGTATATTTCAGCGTGATGAGCGAGATGATGAGATCGACCGCTTTCTCTTCGGGCAGTTCCTTATTGGCCGTGACGATATTGCCGAGCAGTGTCCTGTCGATCTTGAAGTTGTTTCTGCCCTGCTCGAACGTGACGCCGAACACCTGCTTGCGCTCGGTCTCGTCGGGAACATAGTCGGGGTCGATCTTTATGATGTTATACGCTCCCTTGCGCTTTCCTTTGAGAATTTCGAGCGCCTTGGGGGAATAGGCGGGCGCGATGATCCCGTCCGACACCTCGCGGGCGACGATCCGCGCCGTCACCTCGTCGCACTCGTCGGAAAGGGCGATAAAGTCGCCGAACGAGGACATCCTGTCCGTTCCCCTTGCTCTTGCATAGGCGCAGGCGAGCGGAGAATCGTCCAACCCCTCCACGTCGTCCACAAAACAGGACTTTTTGAGAGCGGGGGAAAGTTGTTTGCCGATCGCCGCCGAGGTGGGCGAAACGTGTTTGAAACTCGTCGCCGCAACAAAGCCCGTGCTTTGCTTGATCTCCTTGACGAGCTGCCACGCGTTGAACGCGTCGAGAAAGTTGATATATCCCGGTCTGCCGTTCAAAATTTCAACGGGCAGGTCCGAGCCGTCCGCCATGTAGATACGGGCGGGCTTTTGGTTGGGGTTGCATCCGTATTTCAGTTCAAATTCCCGCATTGTTTTCACCTCTCGTACTTGTTAAAAACGACCTGTTCGCACTCGCCCGACCTCAGATCATAGGCGCGGCAGACGAGGGAAATTTTGTTGTCCGCATTGAGATTTTCCCAAATTTCCGCGGCGAACTCGTGAACGTCGCGCGGGATCCTGACGGGAACAGGCTCTCCCGTGAACGAGGGAAGCGGGTTGCCGTCCTTTTGATAGGTGTGCAAGAAGTGTCCCGTGCCGTTCACGGCCTCGTAGCAATAGAAAAAGCGGTTGCACTTCTTGCCCTTTGCGTCCGCGCTCTTCAAAACCGACATTTCGTAGCGGAAGTCCGCCGCCTTTTTGCCGAGGTGCAAAAGCGCGCTGATGCGGGGAGTAAAGTTGGGCGCGTCGGGTTCGAACGTCCGCCCCATGAGCGCGTGGCGGAAACAGTGTCCGTCTTTGAGCGACCGCTCGATCGTATCCGTCTGGTCTCCGTTGGTGACGATGACAGAATTGCCCACCGTTTTCACGGGAGAATAGATGATGAGGGAGGGGTCCGACACTTTGGAGGGGTCGAGAGGCTCCGTTCTCACTTCGTCGCCGTAGCACGCGAACGCGCGGTTGCGGCTGTTCTCGCTCCTGCCCATGATGAAATAGGCGAATACCGCCTTTTTGCCGTCGCTCGATTTTCCCACGACGATCCCTCTGCCGGGATAGGAATTGGCCTTTAAGAGGCGCGCCATGCTCTTTCTCATAGAAATCACCGTTGTTCTCCTTTGATTTTTTTACAGACTTCTTCCACCGCTTGGGGGAAGATCACCCACTCCGCCTCGCGCATCACCCGCTTTTGCAGGCTCTCTGGGGTATCGTTCTCTTTTACTTCCACCTCTTTCTGCGCGATGACGGGACCCGCGTCGCAATCCGCCACGACGTAGTGGACGGTCGCGCCCGTCACTTTTACGCCCGCTTTCAGGACCGCTTCATGCACATGCAACCCGTAGAAGCCTTTCCCCCCGAAGTTCGGAAGAAGCGCGGGATGGATGTTGACGATGCGGTTTTCATAGGCCGCAACGAACGCGGGACTGAGTATCGTCATAAACCCCGCAAGCACGACCAGCTCCGCGCCGTTCTCTTTCAGGCAAGCGAGAATGCGCCGCTCTCTTTCGCCGCGGTCTGGGATCGCCACGCGGTCGAACACGGCGGCGGGGATCCCCGCTCTTCTTGCGCGTTCGAGGGCGAACGCCTCCGCATGGTCGCATACGACAAGCGCAATCTCGCCGTCGGGGATCATCCCCGCCTGCTGCGCGTCATATATCGCCTGAAAATTAGTGCCGCCGCCCGAGCATAAAATTGCAATGCGTACTTTTTCCATTTTATTCCAAAATAACGCCCATATCCGACGGCACGATCTCACCGAGGACGTAAGCCTCTTCGCCGTTTTCTTTGAGGACCGCAAGCGACTTTTCCACATCCTCCCGCGCGACCGTAACGCTCATGCCCACACCCATGTTGAACGTGTTGAACATGTCGTGTTCGGAAATATTCCCCCGCTTTTGGAGCAACGAGAAGATGGCGGGAGTGCGGACGTCTTTCTTCTTGATCTTTACGCCGAGGCCCGCAGGGAGGGAGCGGGGCATATTTTCGTAAAATCCGCCCCCCGTGATGTGGGAGATCCCCTTTACGTTCACCTGTCCGAGCAGTGCAAGCACGGGTTTTACATAGATCTTCGTAGGCGTGAGTAAGGTTTCGCCGAGGGAACGGCCGCCCAACTCTTCTACGGGCGAACTAAGATCGGCATGCTCGACGTCGAACACTTTCCGCACGAGCGAAAAGCCGTTGCTGTGCAGTCCCGAGGAGGGCAGGGCGAGCATCACGTCCCCCGCCCGCGTCTTTGCCGTGTCGATGAGGCGGCTCTTTTCCACCACCCCGACCGTAAAGCCCGCAAGATCGTAATCTTCCTCGGGCATGGTTCCGGGGTGTTCGGCGGTCTCCCCGCCGATGAGCGCGCAACCCGCCTGCACGCAACCGTCCGCCACGCCGCCCACGATCGCGGCGATCTTTTCGGGGACGTTCTTCCCGCAGGCGATATAATCGAGGAAAAAGAGCGGTTTTGCGCCGCAACAGATCACGTCGTTCACGCACATCGCAACGCAGTCTACGCCAATCGTATCGTGCTTGTCCATCAGAATGGCGAGGCGGAGTTTGGTCCCAACGCCGTCCGTTCCCGAAACGAGAATGGGTTCTTTCATGTCCGCCGTTCCGAGAGGGAACAGCCCGCCGAAACCGCCCACGTTCTCCATGCCGTCGGTGAGCGTGCGGCGGATGTGCTTTTTCATAAGCTCCACCGAGCGGTAGCCCGCCGTGATGTCCACGCCCGCCTCTTTGTAACTTTCGCTATAACTGTCTTTTATCATAATGGTTCCTTTTTTGTGGATGCGGCGATAGAGTACGCCCTCTTACGGCGGTCAGGTGCGGCTAAGAACGAGCCGCGACGTTCCAATGTCATTTCGAGCGTTAGTCGAGAAATCTCACCTTATTATTCTGCGGTAGAGATGTCTCCACTTCGGTCGACATGACAATTTAAACTTGCCTTAGGCGAAATTGACTTCCGCCGCCCCGCGCGCCGTTCTGTTTCTCTAAGCGCGGCACGAGCCATAGGCGAAGTAGGGCGACTCAATTTGGCAAACTATTTTGCCTTCTTGTCCGAAGAAACGAAGAAGAGAGCGACTCGGTTGATGCAGGAGGAAAGTTTCCTCGCACAATTCTTTTCGAAGCGACACCCCCTCAGTCACCTACGGTGACAGCTCCCCCTCAAGGGGGAGCCAAGGGTGGCGCAAGCAAAGAATTGTGCGAAACCAACTCATTTTCTGTATTTCGGATTTTCGCTGATGGGCCGCTCCCACCGCTCGAAGCGGCTCTTCGCGCTCTCTTTCGGCTCCTCGGTGGGATAGTTCCCGTCGAAACAAGCCGTGCAAAAGCCCGTGCCGTCCCCCCCTGTGAGGTAGGCGACTTCGGAAAGATCGAGATAGCCCACGCTGTCCGCGCCGATGATCTCGGCGATCTCCTCCGCCGTGTGGTGGCAGGCGATGAGATTCTCGCGCGAGTCGATGTCCGTGCCGTAGTAGCAGGGATTGAGAAAGGCGGGAGCGGACGAGAGCATGTGGACTTCGCGCGCGCCCGCGTTGCGGAGCATGCGCACGATCCGCTCGCAGGTCGTGCCGCGGACGATGGAATCGTCCACCAAAACGACGCGCTTGCCCTTGATTGCAGATTTTAAGACGTTGAGCTTGATACGCACCCTGTCCTCGCGGGCGGCTTGCCCGGGCGCGATAAACGTTCTGCCGATGTACTTGTTTTTGATAAAGCCGATGCCGTAGGGAATACCCGATTCTTCCGCATAGCCGTATGCGGCGTCCAGCCCCGAATCGGGAACGCCCACGACGACGTCCGCGTCGATCTTGTACCGCTTCGCAAGAAATCTGCCCGCCTGTTTCCGCGCCTCGTGGACGGAATGTCCTTCGATGACGGAATCGGGACGGGCGATATACAGATATTCAAATACGCAGAGATGTTTCCCCCTGCCGCAATGGGAGCGTTCGGAAAGAATGCCCTCTTTGGTAAAAACGAGCATCTCGCCGGGGTCAAGTTCGCGGATGAGCGAGGCTCCCACGGCGTCGAGCGCGCAACTTTCCGACGCGACGACGTACGCCCCGTCTTCCCTCTTGCCGTAGCAAATGGGATGGAACCCGAACGGATCGCGCACGGCGATGAGTTTGCTCGGGGACATCACGATGAGGGAATACGCGCCTTTGAGCCTGTCCATCGCGGCAAGCGCCGCCTCCTCGATGGAGCCGCTCCTGACCCGCTCTTTTGTTATGATATAGGAGATGACTTCGCTGTCCGACGTGGTGTGGAAGATACTGCCGTCCCCTTCGAGTTCGTCGCGCAATTCGGAGGCGTTGATGAGGTTGCCGTTGTGGGCGAGCGCCATGTTGCCCTTTAAGTGGTTGACGACGATGGGCTGGGCGTTCTCTCTCCCTCCGTTGCCCGTGGTGGAATAGCGGACGTGGCCGATCGCCATATTGCCCTCCCCGAGCTTTTTGAGGGTCTCCGCCGTGAAAACGTCGTTGACGAGGCCCACGTCCTTATAGGCGCGGAAAACCCCGTCGTCGTTCACGACGATCCCCGCCGACTCCTGCCCGCGGTGTTGCAGGGCAAAAAGGGCGTAATAGGCCGTGGACGCCACGTCTTGTTTTTGCGGGGCAAAAATTGCGAATACCCCGCACTCTTCATGGATCTGAGACATAGACCGACTCCTGATAATTGCCCGTTTAAAGGGCCGTGAATAAGGTAGAGATTCCTCGACTGCCCCTCCCCTGCCCCTCCCCCGCGTGTTTGCGCGGGGGAGGGCAAGAAGAGCGAGCCCTCGCTTTTTATTCCCCTGTCACTCTCTTGAAAATTTCTTGATAGGCCGCCTCAACGCCGCCCATGTTGCGGCGGAAGCGGTCTTTATCGAGCTTTTCGCCCGTCGCCGCGTCCCAGAAGCGGCAGGTGTCGGGAGAGATCTCGTCCGCAAGCACGACCGTGCCGTCGGGAAGCCGCCCAAATTCAAGTTTGAAATCAATGAGCCGCACTCCCAAATGCAGAAAATACTCTTTCAATACTTCATTCACCTGGAACGCATACTTTTCGATCGTGGCGATCTCCTCTTTGGTTGCGAGCTTTAAGGCAAGCGCGTGGTAGGTGTTGATGAGCGGATCGTCGAGCGCGTCGCACTTATAGGAGAACTCGATGGTCGGCTCGTCGAACACAATCCCCTCGGGAACGCCGTAACGCTTGGCAAAGGACCCCGCCGACACGTTGCGGATGATGACTTCGAGCGGCACGATCTTCACCTTTTTCACGAGGGTGTCGCGCTCTGAAAGCTCTTTCACAAAGTGGGTGGGAACGCCTTTCTTTTCAAGCAATGCCATGAGCATGTTGGTCATGCGGTTGTTGACGACCCCTTTGCCCGCGATCGTCCCCTTTTTGAGACCGTTGAACGCGGTCGCGTCGTCTTTATAAGAGACGATGCACAAGTTCTCGTCCGAAGTGGCGAACACTTTCTTCGCCTTTCCCTCGTAAAGCTGCTCCATTTTGGCTACCTGTTCCATGTTGTTTTCTCCTTGGATTTTTCTTAAAATTTACCGACCCTGCGGGGACAACGCGCGCTTTATTTCGCGTATTTTTCGAAGATCTTCCGGTCCTTTTCCAAAACTTCCTCCGCCGCCCGTTTGCGGCTTTCGAGGAGCTTTTGCAGAAGCGCGCCGTCTTCCACCGCCAGAATTTCCGCGGCAAGGTAGGCGGCGTTCTTCGCCCCGTCTATTCCGACCGTGGCGACCGGGATGCCCGGAGGCATCATGACCGTGGAAAGAAGCGCGTCCATGCCGCCCAAAGCCCCGCTCTTGATTGGGATCCCGATGACGGGCAGAACGCAATTCGCCGCAAACGCGCCCGCAAGGTGCGCCGCCATGCCCGCCGCGCAGAGAATGACGCCGAACCCGTTCTCCGCCGCCCCGCGCGCAAACTCCCGCGCCTCTTCGGGGGTGCGGTGTGCGGAATAAACATGCACCACGTAGGGAATGCCGAACTCCTCGAACACCCCGAACGCTTTTTCCACGACGGGGAGGTCGGAATCGCTCCCCATGATCACAGCCGCTTTCTTCATGATGTCTCCTTAAAAAGCAAAGGGCGGTTTTTCTCTACGCGAAAAAAACTGCCCATGTCTACCGAACGAACGTATCGAATTTTGTCCCCCGCTTGACGCGGGAAAATACGCCTACTCTGTTCATATCCTCATTATAGAACAAAGCGGCGGAAAAAGTCAAGCGTATGGAGAGTGAAAATATTTATCTCATTTTGTTACATTGCGCACACGCCGCTTTCCGCGTGCGCCGCCCTTTACTTTTGGTTGAACTTTTTGCGGACAAACCAATCGGCGACCCGCTCGGGCAGCATTTTCCCCGCATAGCGCAGAAAGTTGTTCTTCCCGCCCGCCGCGGAAACCGTGGGCGGATTGCGCTTTTGGATGAGTTTTATGATGCTGTCCGCGACGAGTGAGGGCGTCATGCCCCCCTGCTCCATGTTGGCAAGCGCCGCCGAGGCCTTTTTGACCGAGGGCGTGTAACCCTTGCTCTCCTCGGCGTTGTACACCTTTCTGCTGTACGTAAAGTCGGTGGATGTGCCGCCCGGGAGCAACGCGCTCACCCGAACACCCTGCGGGCGGAGTTCCATGTCCGCTTCGCGCGCAAGCATGGCGAGCGCCGCTTTCGAGGAGGAATAAAAGCCGTCGTAGGGAATGGGGAAATCTCCCCCCATCGAGCCGACGAGAACCGCGCGGCCCTCCCGTTTTTTGAGGTAGGGCGCGGCGGCCCTGATCGCCTCGATCGCGCCGAAATAGTTGACTTCAAAGAGATACCTGTAATCTCCGCTCTTGGCGTGTTCGAGGGGCGCGGCCATCGAAAACCCCGCCGAATACACCATGAGATCGAGGCCGCCGTACTCTTCCCCGATCTCTTTGATCGCCTTTTCCAGCTCGCCCTCCTGCGCGGCATCCGCGGTGCGGGACTCGATCCGCTCCCCTTTGAACGGCGTGCGCGAGAGATTGAACACCGTATAGCTTTTTGCGTGGAGTTTGAGCGCCGTCTCCCTGCCGATGCCCGACGAACCGCCCACGATGACCGCCACTTTCTTGTTTTTGCGCACGGGAGCGCGCGCCTGCGTCTCTTCCGCGGGTTTTTCCTCGGGTTTTTCTTCCGTCTGCTCTTTGATTTCCCGTTTCATACCCTTGATTATGGGCAAGCCGAAAATTTCTATTCAGCCGAGGGCAATGTCGAGGATCATCATGAGGCAGAACCCGAGAACGACGCCCAGCGACGCGAGCGTTTTGCTCTTTTCGAAACATTCGGGGATCAGCTCGGAACAGACGACGGCGATCATCGCCCCTGCGGAAAAGGAGAGCGCCCAGGGCATAAGTCCCGCGATAAAGGACGCCGCAAGCGCGCCCAGAACGCAAGCGGGGATCTCCACCGCCCCCGACCCCTGCGAAAACAGAAAGCTCTTGAACGGGCTTACCCCCTTTGCGCGCAACGGGAACGCCACGCACATGCCCTCGGGGAAGTTCTGCACGGCGATGCCACCCCGAGCAGAAGTGCGGACAGAACGCCCGCCCCGCCCGCGCACTGGGCGAACGCGACCCCCACCGCCATGCCCTCGGGGACGTTGTGCAGGGTGACGGCAAAATAAAGGAGTGCGCATTTGCTGTCGCCCGTATGGCGGAACAAAAGCTGGGAGCGGGAGAGCGCAAGGTCGGAACAGACGATGAACAGCCCGCCGAGCAAAAACCCGAGCGTGACGGTGAGATAGGACGGGAGCGCCGTTTCATATTCCACCGCGGGCAGAAGCAGGGAAAAGAAGCTCGCGGCGATCATCACGCCCGCCGCCGCCCCCGTTAAAAGAACGAGGACGTTCCCTCCCCCCTTGCGGGAAAAGAACACGGCTGAGGCGCCGAGCGCCGTCATAAAATACATGAAGAGAGATACGAGGAACGCCTGCATGACAGGACTTAACGACGAAAACCATTGCATTCGTAAAACCCCCCTGCGCGTTTTCTTGCGCGGTACAGTCACTCCATGCTATGCGGCGGGAAAACTTTCCGTGAGCGCCCCCGCTACGGCTCCCTTTCAAAGCTCCGCGGCCATACCGTCAACCTGCACAAATTTCCCGCATGAAATTTTTCACAAAAAATTTATTTGCGATATTGACATTTGGCGATTTGTGTTTTATAATGGTGGAAACAACATATATGGGGGGAAGTTTTTATGGCATTTTTGGCAATCGGGATCGTCACCCTGCTTTTGACCTCTTTTATGATCGCCTACTACGGGTATCTGTTCAAAAACACCGATCATGACGTTTCCTTTTTCCTCAGCGTGGGGATCATCTCCATCGTGATGAATCTGTTCACCAACATGAGCGCAGGCGCGGCGGTCCTCTCCGTGGTCTACCTTGTGGTCGCGCTCGTATTCCTCGGCGTAGGCTTCGCCATCGATCTGAACGGCTCGATCGCGTTCTACACCTCGATCGGCGGGTGGTTCAAGAGAGTTTTCGCAACGGATACCCTCCTTTGGACTCTCCTCAGCTTCATTCTTTCGCCGGTGGGCATCATCCTCTTCTTCGTGTTCTATAACTCCAACCACGAGCGCGCGCTCCTCTGCGGCAAAGCGGGCCTTTGGGGACTTCTCATCGAGCTTCTTCTCCTTTGGGCGATCCTCGGGCTTGTGAGCGGGATCAATTCCGTCGGCGCGGTGGCGACCGCCGCACTCTGATAGCGTAGTTGTAACAGCATAAAAAAGCAGCGTCTGCCGATCTCGGCAGACGCTTTTTTCTTGTCCGTATTCCGTTATTCCTCTTTGGCTTCGAACTTGTACGCGGTCACCGACTCGTACGTTTTGCCCGCGTCGAGATAGGACGAGAACACCGCCCCGTACTCGGGAACGTTGACGTTGTTGGGGATCGCCTGCGTTTCGAGGCAGAACGCCGCCCGCTTGCCGTAATACGCAGTCTTGCCCTGTTGGTGAAGCCCGTTGCCCGTATAGAGCTGTACGGCGGGGAGATCGGTATAGCAACTCATCGTAATGCCCGTTTTGCGGCTCGAAGCAACGGCGAATTTTACAAATTCACGGTTTCTGTTCTTCAAAACATAGCAGTGGTCGTAGCCGTTACCCTGACTGAGGTCTACGTCGTCCGCCCCGATGTCCCGTCCGATCTCTTTCGGCTCGTTGAAGTCGAACGGCGTTCCCTTTACGGCACGGAACCCGCCAACGGGGATCATCGTGGGATCGGTAGGCACGATCTCGTCGCTGTCGATCCAGAGGAGCTGGTCGAGGACCGTCCCGTCCCCCTCGCCGCTGAGATTGAAGTAGGCGTGGTTGGTGAGATTGAGCGCCGTTTTGCGGTCGGCGGAAGCCGAGTATGCGATCTTCAACTCTCCGCCGCGGAAAGAATAGACGACTTTTACCGACAGGCCGCCGGGATAGTTTTCTTCGCCGTCGGGGGAGAAATAGGTCAAAACGAGGTCGTCGCCCTCGAACGCGTGTTGCCAGATCTTTTTGTTGAAGCCCTCTTTTCCGCCGTGGAGATGGTTGCCGCGGTCGTTACAATAGAGGCTGTACGTCTTTCCGTCTACCGTGAGCTTTCCGCCGCCGATGCGGTTGCCAAAGCGGCCGATGAGCGCGCCTAAATAGCCGCCGTTTTGCTCGTAACCTGCTACATCCCGATAGCCGAGAACGACGTCCGTAGGCTTCCCGTTCCGATCGGGAACGACGAGGCTCTGCAAGATCCCCCCGTAGCTTAAAACCGTGGCGTAGCTTTCGCCGTCGCGGAGCGTGAACGCGAGAACTTCCCGCCCGTCCGCAGTCTTTCCGAATTTTTTTGTTTCGATCATTTTCAATCCCCCTCATAGAATTTCGATTTTGTTTTACAGTTGACAGGTCCCCGAGGTCCTGATCTGCGTATAGAATACGTTTTCCTTGCCGAACACGCGCGCCATCGCCCTGCCGTATGCCTGCGCGCTCCCCGTGGGGCAGAACGCGATCATCGCGCCCGCAAAGCCGCCGCCCATCATGCGGAACGCCCCCTCTTTAAGGAGTTTTTCACTGAGCTTTAAGGCGAGGGTGAGCGGCTGTTCGATCTGCCCGGGGACGTAGCAGTTCTGCAAGAACGCGAGGCTGCTCTCCCCGCTCTCGCGCACGGCGGAAAGAAACCCCGCCGTATTGCCCGCTTTGAGGGACGCGGCCGCCCGCTCCACCCTCTCGTTCTCTTCGAAGAAGTGGAAAGCGCGCAGAATGGCGCGGTCGCTCACCTTGCGGCGAAGGGCGGGCAATTCCGCAACCAGCTCGTCCATGCTTGTTTCGCGGAGGACGCTCTTGCCGAGGGCCGCCGCGACTTCCCCCATCTCCCTGCGGATGTCCGCATAATGGGAGGTGAGCGCCGCATGCGAGCCGCCCGTATTGGTGAGAACGATGTCGTACCCCTCGGGAGCGGGAACGCTCTCCACCGCGGGTTCGGCAAGATCGGCAAAGTCAATCCGGTTGAGTCCGCCGAACGCGATGCCGCACTGGTCGAGAAGCCCGCAAGGTTTGCCGAAATAGACATTCTCGGCATACTGGGCGGCTTTGGCCCGTTCGAGCGGGGAGACCTTTCCGCCGCAGTAAAGCACGTTGAGAATTTCCGCCACAAGGACCTCGAACGCCGCCGACGACGATACGCCCGCGCCGCGGAACACGTTGCTGTGCGTGACCGCCGAAAACCCGCCCACGGGATAGCCGTGCATGGCGAAATATTTGCACACACCCCGCGCCAGAGAGACGGACTTCCCCTTTTCGCGTTCGCGGCTGTTCAGATCGCCGACCGAAAAGCGGACGGGCGAAAACGCCTCGGCGCGGATATCGATGACGCCGTCCCCGCGGGGAGCGAGCAGACAAAGAATGTCGCACGAGATCGCGGAAACAAGCACCTTGCCGCGGTTGTGGTCGGTGTGGTTCCCCACGATCTCCGCCCTGCCGGGGGAGGAGAAGAGCATTTCAGGTGAGCTTGAAAACTCCGCCCGATAGTCATGTTCCAGCGCGCTCAGGCGCTTTTGGTCGACGAAAAAGGTTTGCATGGGCAATTCCTTTGCGAAAGTTACTTTGATTATATCACACTCCCGCGCAAAAGTAAATAATCTTGCGAAAAATCATACAACCTTGTGTTATGCACAAAAAATATCTGCCGCTCACCCTCGTACTCGTGGCGTTGCTTGCCTTGCTCGCGGCAACGGGGTATAGGGCGATGACGAGGACCGCGCCCACCATCGGGCTTGCGGCGGAAAAGCAAATCTATCTCACCTTCGACGACGGACCCAGCACGGTGGTGACCGGACAGATCCTCGACACCCTCAAAGCGGAAAACGTAAAGGCGACGTTCTTTATCGTAAGCGACCGCGTGAAAGGCAGGGAAGACACCCTCCGCCGCGCCGCGCGGGAAGGACACACCCTCGGCGTACACTCCGCAAACCATGTCTATACGCAAATATACGCCTCCGAAGAGGCGTTTCTGCACGATGTGGAGGAGTGCGCTTCCGTGATCGAACGGGTAGCGGGCGTGAAGCCGAACGTCTACCGCTTCCCCGGCGGAGGAGGGCAAAACCGCGGCGCGTATGCGGACTTGCTGAAACAACGGGGCTACCGCGTGGTGGCCTGGAACGCCGTATGCGGGGACGAGGAGATCCCCCGCGCGAGCGCGGAGACCCTCCTCAGGGAATCGGTGGATACGGCGCGCGGCAAACAGCCCGTGGTGCTGTTGATGCACGATTCCGCCGCCCACCGCGAGACCGCTGCCGCCCTGCCCGAAATCATTGCGTATTTCAAAGGGCAGGGCTACGTTTTTTGCAAGTACTGACCGCCCTGCGCGGCCTGCGCCTCTTTCCGAAGAATCCCGCGGCCGCCTTATACAGTTCCCCGAGCGGGATGATCGCAACCGAACAGCCGAACACCGCGCACCACTGCGCAAAAGTGAGCGGCACGAGGCCGAACGCGCCCGAAAGGAAAGGAACAAACACAAGCAAGACGTTGAGCGCGATCCCGAACGCCGCCGTAAAGAGCAGCGTGCGGTTTGCGAAAAATTCTTTGAGCGTGGTCCTGCCGCGCTCTTTCCGTACGTTGAACGCGTGGAAAAGTTCCAGAAACGAGAGCGTGAGGAAAGCGCACGCGGACGCAACCCGGTTTCCCCAGAACCGCAGACCGAACAGGAACAGCCCCACCGTGATCCCCGCCTGCAAAACGCCGAACGTCGCCATGAACGCGACCGAGCGCTTGGAAAAGATCTCTCCCGTGGAGACGGGCGGGCGGTCCATCAGCCCCTCCGTCCGCTCTACGCCGAGCGCCAAAACAGGCAGGGAATCGGTGATGAGATTGATCCACAAAAGTTGCGTGGACGTGAGAAAATCGTACCGCCAGAGACAGAGCGTGGCAATCAGCACCGCGAGGACTTCGGCAAAATTGGTACTCAAAAAGAAAGAGATCGTGCGCTTGATGTTGGCAAAGACGTTTCTGCCCTCCTCCACGGCGCGCACCATTGTGGAAAAATCGCCGTCTTCGAGGACCATATCGGCGGCGTTTTTTGTTACGTCCGTACCGCCGCCCATAGCGACCCCGATGTCCGCCGCCCGCACCGAGGGCGCATCGTTCACGCCGTCTCCCGTCATGGCGACGACCTCGCCCCGCGCTTGGAGCGCCTTTACGATCTGCTGTTTGTGCTTGGGCGAAACGCGCGCATAGACGCTGATCTTGCCCGCGCGGGAGACAAGCCCCTCGCCCATTCCGTCGAGTTCCTCCCCCGTAGCGACTTCGCTCCTGCTCTCCGCAATGCCGAGCTGCCGCGCAATGGCGAGCGCGGTGTCCGCGCTGTCGCCCGTGATCATCACGGTGCGCACGCCCGCCCTGCGGCAGGCGGAGATCGCCTCTTTCGCGCCCCGCTTGGGGGGATCGTACATCGCCGCAATCCCCAAAAAGACGAGATTTTCTTCCCGCGCTTCCCCGCGGAACTCCCCCTCCGCAAAGGCAAGCACGCGCTGGCCTTTTCCCGAAAGACGGGATACTTCCCGCAAAACTTTCTCTTTTGCCTCACGGGTAAGGGGTCTCTCCCCCGCGGCGGCGGCAATGCGGTCACAACGGGAGAGGATGGCCTCCGCCCCGCCCTTTACATAGAGTTTTGCGCCGTCTCCGCAATCCGCCGCAACGCTCATGCGTTTGCGCTCGGAGGAAAACGGAATGCCGCCCAAACGCTTGCCGCCGAGCGAAAAGCCCACGCGGTCGGCATATTCGAGCAGGGCGATCTCGGTGGGATCGCCGAGGTACCCGCCTGCGTTCCCTTTCACGCTGTGGCAGAGCCGCACGCAGGCAAGCAACCGCTTTTGCCGCGGCGAGGCGGTGTACGTCTCTTCCCCTTGAAATTCCGTGCAAATTTCAGTCACCGTCATCTTGTTCTCGGTGAGAGTTCCCGTCTTATCCGAACAGATGCAGGTGCAGCTGCCCAGCGTTTCCACCGAGGAGAGCTTGCGCATCACCGCATGGGCCTTGCTCATGCGCTGTACCCCCATCGCTAAAATAATGGTGACGACCGCGCCCATGCCCTCGGGGATCGCCGCCACCGCCACCGCGACCGCCGTCATGAGATTTTCCAGAAAGCTCACCCGCCTTGCGAGAAGCCCGCAGAGAAAGAGTACGGCGGCGACCGAAAAGACGGTGACAGTGATGAGTTTCCCGAGCTTTGCCACCGCTTTATCGAGCGGGGAGGGCGCGGGACGGGAGCCGTGCAGAAGGTGGGCGATCTGACCCATTTCCGTATCCATACCCGTCCCCGTGACGACGCACCGCGCGGCGCCGCCCACGCAGAACGTTCCCATGTGGACGGTGTTCCTGCGCTCCGCAAGCGAGGAGGACGACACGACGCAATCCCGCTTGGAAACGGGCTTGCTCTCCCCCGTGAGCGACGATTCGTCCGCGCGGAAGCCCTCGCTTTCGAGGATGCGGCAGTCGGCGGGAACGCGGTCCCCCTCGGCAAGCTCCACAATGTCCCCCGGGACGAGAAGATCCGCCTCAATTTCGCATAGCTTGCCGTCGCGCACAACTTTTGCAGTCGCCGCGGAGAGTTTTTTGAGTTTTTCGATGGCGGAATCGGCGCGGTATTGCTGGACGAACCCCACCACCGCGTTGAGCAGGATGACGGCGAGCAAAATGCCCGTATCCGCGATCTCCGAAAGGCTGTGCGTCACATAGGCGATGACGCCCGAAAGCACGGCGGCGCAGAGAAGAATGATGGTCATGAGGTCCTTGAACTGTGCAAAAAACAGACCCGCGAGGCTTGTCTTTTTGCCTTCTGCGAGTCTGTTGTCGCCGTATCTTTTCCGACGCTTTTCCGCTTCTCCCGACGAAAGCCCGCTACCGCTTGCCGAGAGTTTTTGCAACACTTCGCTCTTTGTGAGCTTGTACGTTTCTTTCATGCTTCAAAGTATGAAAGAAAGGGTGGGATTATGCGGATTTTATCTCAATCGCATCTTGCGCTTGACGACGAGATAGAAGAGCAACGCCGCGGCGCCCAAAACGCACGCCACACCGAACACGATGGACAAGATGAGATAGACGCGGGAAGCCGTTTCCACCGCGATCACATACCGCGCGTGGGAGAGAGAGGCCGCCTTGAACACCAAACGGTTTTCCTCGCGCTCGGCTTTTACCTCGGAGAGAGTGCCGTCCGCATTCATGAGGAAGAGGGTGATCTGCTTATCGCTCAGCTCTTCGGGAACGGAGAGACTGACCGTAATCGTCCCCGGGTCCTCCACCACAACGCCCTTTTCCTGCAATGTGATCTCATACACCGCCTGCGCCTCTAAGCTCCCTTCGAGTTTCACCGTGACCGCGCGCGTGACGTCCTCCGCTTTCAGCCGCCATGCGGGAGGAAGCCCGCCGGAGCGCGTTGCGGAAAAGTCCGCGCCGTTCTCTTCATACGTAAGCTGCCTGCGCAAAACGGTGAGACGGGTATTGAAAACGGAGGCGATCTCCTCATAGTTTTCGCTGTCCGTCACGAGAAAGGAGAGCTTCACCTCGTAAACGTCGGGTTCAAGAGCGGAAACGTCGAGGGGCGCGCCGTTTAGCTCCGCAACGATCTCCACCCCCGCGGGAAGAGAGGGAACGAACGCCCTTGTGTCGAGCGTTCCGCCCTCGATCACCGACTGTTCGGACACCTCTTCCTCCGAGAGCGGAACGACATACTTGCTCACTTCCACGAGGAAAGTCGCGGAAACGCTCCCCGCCGTCACCGTGACGGTCGCCTTGCCGTTTTCCCGCGTTGTAAAGTCGGCGGAAAGGGTGTAAAAATCGGTAATGTATTCTTCGCCGCACTTCTGCGCCGTCTCCTCGGCGGTGGCGCAAACGGTGCGCGAGTTGCCGTCGCTGTACACCCCCTTAAACGTATACCCGTCGCCCGAAGTGAGCGCGGAAGAGGGGCTGTCGAAATAGATCTTGGGAGGATATTCGGGCGCGATAGCCTCGATGGAAACGAGAACGGGCTTTTCTACGGGGACCGTCACCGTATCGTAAGCGGTCTCCTCTCCCTCGCCGCTCGCCGTGACCGTCACCTCGCTCGGGCCGACGCGTAGCGTTCCCGAAAGTTCGAACGAGAGCTGCCCCGTATATGCCGCCCCGTTTACGTTAATCCCCGAAACCGAGACGTCCTCTTTCAGCGTCTCCAAAGGGGTGGTGGGGAAAACTTTTCCCTCTCCTCTGTATTCGGCGGTAATGGAGTCGAGGGGAGCGGTTTTCAGTTTGCCGCCCTCGGCGACGTAACTCTTGTTGTCCGAAGTAAAAACGCCCGTACTCCCTTCGTCCTCGGCCGCAAAGGCCTCCTCGGTGGAGATGACCGTGACTCCCGCGCGGCCCGTAAAGCCGTTTAAGTTGATCTTATTGCCCGACGAGAGAAAGATGTTGCTGTCCCCGCCGTTGCCGTCCGTATTGTCCTCTACCACGGCGTCGCCCGAAAGGGTGAGCTTGCCCGTGACGAACACGCCGCCGCCCTGCGGGGCCGTATTGCCCGAGACCGTGCAACCGTTCAGTGTGAGATTGCCGAGAACGCCGACATAAATTCCGCCGCCCTGCTCCGCGCTCCCGCCCGTGAGCGTACCGGGACCGTTCACCGTAAGCGTTCCCTCGACTTTGAGAACGGACCCGCCCTCTTCGCTGTTGAGGGTGAGGGTATGCGTTCCGAGATCGAGCGTCTTTGTTTCACCGGCCTTTATTTCGATCGTCTCCGCCACCTCAACATCCTCCGACAGCGTGAGGGTGGAAGCGTCCTCTTCCTGCCAGGCCGCAAGGGCCTCGCCGAAAGATGTGTATCCCATTTCGTCTACCGTAGCGACGTTTTGCGGATCGTCCGCAGAGACGCTCCGCATTGCAGGAGGCGGGCAAAAGACCGCTCCCGCCAGCAGCAGCGCGCACCCCGCCGCCAAAGCGTATTTTATCACCGTGTGTTTCATAAGCATCTTTTTCTCCGTTTTTTCTATTATATCACAGGCGGACGGGAAAAGGCAAGTAAAAAGAGGCGTATGCTCACTTCCGCGCGCGGCAAGCGCGGATGGCGCATAAAAACCGCGAAGAGCCGCATACTTTTCGTATGAAAATTTCGGGAACACTCCAAAAGGATGTGCAGGCGCTCAAAAAGATCTTGCCCGCGGAGGATATCCTTACTTTCGACTTTGTCTCCGAAAAGGGGCTGGCGTTTACCGCCGTTTTCGCAGACCCCATTACCGACAAGGAACTTCTGGGCGAACAAGTGGTGCGCCCGCTTTTGCTTTACGACGGGAAACCGACCGCGGAAGAGGTGGGCAAAAAGCTCACCTCGCCCGAAAAGCGCACCGAGACCGATCTTACAAAGCTCTCCGAAGAGGTGCTTGCGGGCAACCCCGTTCTCCTGTTCGAGGGCATGGACGAGGCCATAATCGTCGGCACCAAAAAAGTGTTCGTGCGGGCGATCGCCGAGCCCTCCACCGACGTCGCCGTGAAAGGCCCGCGCGAGGGGTTCATCGAGGACATCAAGATCAATACCTCGCTCATCCGCCGCCGTCTCAAAACCCCCGAGTTGAAGATCGATTTCCTCAACGTGGGCCGCCGTTCGCAGACTTTCGTCGCCGTGTGCTACCTCGAAGGGACCTCCGTGCAGAAGACGGTGGACGACATCAAGCAAAAACTCAAAGAGATCGACATCGACATCATCCCCGACTCTTCCTATCTCACCCATTTTCTCGCGTCCCGCCCCTATTCTCTGCTCAAACAGATCGGGACGACCGAAAAACCCGACATCTTCTGCGCGAAGATCGCCGAGGGCAGGGTGGGGATCCTCGTGGACGGCTCCCCCATTGCGCTCACCGCGCCCTATTTGCTCGTGGAGGACTTCCAGTCGAGCGAAGATTACTTTGTTCCCCCCTACCGCGCCACCTTTACCCGCGTGTTGCGGCTCCTTTCCCTCATCGTCGCCATCTATCTCCCCGCCTTTTACATCGCGGCGCAGCTCTTCAAATTACAGCTCTTTCCCATCAAACTGCTCATGACGATCTCGGGAAGTATCCGCGACATCCCCTTTTCGCCCTCCCTCGAAATGTTGCTCGTGCTGTTCGTTCTCGAAGTGTTGAACGAGGCGAGCATCCGCATGCCGAAATACGTGGGCATGGCGCTCTCGGTGGTGGGCGCGCTCGTGCTGGGCGAAACCGCCGTTTCGGCGGGATTTGTCTCCACGCCCGCGATCATCATCATCGCGTTCAGCGGCATCGGGCTGTACGCCGTTCCCAACCTCATCGAACAGACGAGCGTTCTGCGCCTCATCATGCTCCTCGTGGCGGGAAGCGTGGGGACTTACGGCATCATCCTCGCCACGGCGTTTATTCTTCTCTATCTCGTGACGGCGGAAAACTTCGGGGTCCCCGTACTCGCCCCTTTCTCCCCTATGGTTGGAAAAGATCTCAGAGACAGCCTCGTAAAATATAACCTCGGCTCCCTCGAAACCCGCCCGCGCACCTTAAAGAGCGAAAACAAACGGAGGCTCAAACATGAATAAGATCTCTCAACGGCAAATCTATTTCTTCCTCGCCTGCATCGCGCCCGTGGGGAAGCTCGTGATCATGCCCGCCCGCCTTGCGGAATACAGCGGGAACGACCTGTGGCTGCCCGCCCTAGCGCATTTTGTCTTGCAGGCGCTCGCGGTCTTTTGCGTTCTTCTGCTCGCAAAGCGGAATATGAGCCTGTATGAACTTTTATCGAATACGTTCGGCAAGATCGTGGGAAAGATCCTCGTGCTTCTCGTGGGCGCGTTCCTGCTGTATGCGGGGGTCTTGCCCCTTCTCGAACAAAAACTCTTTGTGCAGGGGGTGTTTTACGATACCCTGCCCTCCCTCCTCTCCTTTGCGCCCTTCTTTCTGTTCGCGGCATACCTTTGCAGTAAGCCTCTGTCAAGCTACGGGCGGGTGTTCGACCTCCTTGCTCCCGTGGCGATCGCGGGACTTGCGGGCGTGATCGTCTTTTCCGCGGGCAACGCCGACTATGGCGCGATCCTGCCCGTGGGCGCTTCGGGCGTCAAGGGAATCGCCTCGGGCGGAGCCTATTCCTTTGCCTGGTTCTTCGACTCCGCGCTCCTTCTCATGATGCTCGGCAAATTCGACTACCGCAAGGGCATGGCATGGAAAGGCGCCCTGTGCTACCTCGCGGGCGGCGCGGCGACGGTCTTTTTTCTCATCACGTTCTACGGCGTGTTCGAGGGAACGGCGATCAACCAGCTCTTCGCTTTTACCAAGACGAGCAAATATTTCTCGGGCTTTACCGTACTCGGCAGAGTGGATTATCTCTTCATCTTCGCGCTCTCCCTCGTAGCGGCGTTCTACACGGCGTTGCCCGTTTCGGGCGCGATCGAGAGCGTGGTACAGGCGTTCGGCCGCAAAAAATATATGCCCACCCTGCTCGCCGTGGGGTTTTCCGCGATCTATTTTCTGATCGCTTACTTCTTCGATTACCGCTTCGGAGAGGCGATGAAAGCGATCTCCCAGCAGGGGTTCTGGCTGTTCCCCGTATTCACCCTCGTGGTTCCGCCCCTCTTGCTCCTGTTGCGGAAAAGGAGGAAGCATGAAAGCGCGTAACTTTGTAAAGACCATCCCGATGAAGCTCTACCTCATCCTGCTTGCCATCATCCTGTTCTCTTTCTTTTCCAACGACTTCGGGCTGGTGGACATCCAGAAAACGGCGATCATCCTTGCGGCGGGCATCGACAAGACGGAAAACGGGTTCAGTGTGACCTCGCAGATCGCTGTTCCGAAGGGAACGGACCGCTCGCAGGGCGGGACTTCGAGCGTGAACATCACCACCGAGGGGCAGACCGTATCCGACTGCGTGACCGCCCTCTTCGGCAAGACGGGGTGGGTCCCCAAACTCGTGTTCTGCGATCTCATCATCCTCGGAGAGGAGGCCGTGCAGACCGACGTCATCTCCTATCTGAATTATTTCCTGCGCAACGAATACATGCCCGATAACTGCCTGCTCGCCGTGTGCGAGGGAAAAGCGGAGGAGCTGATCACTTCGACGAGCGCCATCGACGACGCCTCCTCGCTCGCCATCGAAAAACTGTTTTCGGACGCCGCGGAAAAGTCGGGCAAGGTGCTGACGAACACCTTGAAAGATTTCGCCATCGACTTTTACGGCGTAACGAAGAGCAGTTATCTGCCCTATGTAAAGATGACGCCGCAAAAAGGCGCACAGGCGGGCGGCGACTCGGGCGGAAGCGGAAGTTCGGGCGGCTCAGGCGGTTCGGGAGGCGGCTCGGGCGGTTCCGGCGGGAGCGAAGAGCAAGTTTATACGGCGGAAGAGACGGCGCTCTTCCTCGACGGGAAGATGGTGGGAAAACTTCCCGCCGAACAGACTTTGGCGCTCTCCCTGCTCGAAGGGAACGTGTTTGCGGGGACTTTTTCCGCGAAAGACAAGGGGGAACCCGTAACGCTGACCATTATGCGCAACAGCGGCGGGGTTTCGCTCGACATGAAAGGCGCGCCCACGGCAAAACTGAGCGTGGACGTCACCTGCCGCCTCTGCTGCCGCGGCACGACCGCCCCCATCGAGGACATCTCGTCGGACTCCGTTTCGCAGGAGATCTTGGAGGACGCAAAATCCGTTCTGAAAGGATATATCCAGGATCTTTGGGACACCTGCACGGAGACGAAGTGCGACCTTTTGGAACTGAAAAAGAGTTTATACCGCTCTTCGCTCAAAAAGTACAACGAGTGGAAAGACTATCTGCTCGAAACCGTGCGGCCCGAGATCGAAACGGACGTGCAGTCGATGCAATAGCGCGCCGCACGCGCAAAACGAAAGACCCTCTGCAACGTTGCAGAGGGTTGTTTCGTAACATTCAGTTGTGCGGGCTGTTTCGGGCATTTCTCTGCCCTGACGGGTAAGCTCGGCTTTTTTCGGGACTCGTTCCCCTTGCGTTTCAACTACTCCGCACAAATCGGTAGCCGCGTCTTACTTTCTTGCCCCTTTCGTTTGATAGTACATTGGCGTGTCCTCCCTCTACTTGATTTTCAAGTACCCGGATTTTTTCATAACGTTGTACCTCCCGTTATGATGTTTTTTTCGGTGACCTTACCTCCTTAACGGTCACCCTGCGATCAAAGACTTTTCCGTCCCCTTTCTCGTAGGTGTTCTCCGAATTTTAGGCTTTCCTGTCCATTGGAGTGGTCTCCTTGTTGGAAAATAACATTTTTTGGAAGTTATTTTCCTTTTTACGTTTACATTATAACATAGATTTTTGATTTGTCAAGCGTTTCCGAAAAATTTTTCGGAAATTTTTTTAGCGGGAAATTTTCCCACCTTCGACAAACAAAGACGGAAACCGTGCTTCCTCGCCCGTCTATCCTCTTTATAATAGAAAAAAACCGTTTCGAGGTGACTGTATGAAACTCCCCAAACCGAAGCTCCCGCCCTTTTCCTTAAAGGCCGCGGGACAGTACTGCGCGCTCTTTGCCGCCATGATCTTTATGAACTTCGCCCTGCCGCAACATGAGCTGCTTGCCTTTCCGCTCTACTACGCCGCCCTCTGCTGCGGGTTCGATCCCCTTCTCATGAGCGCGGGCTATCTCGTTGCGTCCGCCGCCGCCGTGAGCGCATACGCCTCTCTCGCCGCCGCGATACAGGCGGCCTATCTCCTGCTCGTTTTTACCCTGTACCGCAAACTCGGGCGCACCCTGCGCCTCGAACGGCTCGTTTACATCGCGCTTGCGCAACTCCCCTTTCTCTTCCTGTTCCCGCATACGGGATACGCGATCTTTCCGTTCAGCCCCCTGCTCCAAAAGCTCGTGATCGCCGCCGCCGTGTTCTTCCTCTCCGCCTTTTTCGAGGGCGGGCTTACTTCCGTTCTCCGCCGCGTGTTCCGGTGCCGCCTCTCCGCGGGACAGCTCGCGGAACTTTTGCTCGTCTGGCTCGTGCTGGGGCTTGGCGTGTGCGGCGCGCTCGGGGAAGTCGCCTACTCCTGCGTCGCTCTCGCCGTTTTGCTCATGGGCGCTGTGCTTCTCCGCAACGCGACCGCCGTTTCCTTTGCGATCGTCCTCGCCCTGCCCCCCTGCCTGAGAATGGCGAGCTACCTGCCCCTCGCCCTCTATGCCGTATACGCTTGCGCCGCCGTCCTGCTCGCCTCCTACGGCAAGATCGCCGCGACCCTCGCTTTCTTCCTCTCCTACCTCGGCGCGGAATTTTTGCAGGGAACATTCTATTCGGGCGGCCTCGAAATCTTTCTCGCTCTCCTGCCCTGCGCCGTAGCTTCCGCGCTCGCTCTCTGCTTCCCCGAACGGCTCTACGCGCAGGCGAAAAAGAGCCTCCTCTTCTACCGCGAGAATGCCCTGCCCCGCGTGGCGATCAACCGCAACCGCCGCGCCGTGGGAGAGCGGCTTTACGAGGTCTCCGCCCTCTTCCGCGAGATCGAGGGCGCCTTTCTCGGCAATCTCCCCGAGGATAACTCCGTGCTGCTCATCCGCGAAAAACTCAAAAACACCCTCTGCCGCGACTGCCCCAACCGCTTCCGCTGCGAAGACGAAAACGTTGCAGAGGGCCTCGACAAACTCATTGCCGTCGGCTATGCAAAGGGACAGGTGAGCCTTGTGGACCTGCCCGAAAGCGTGGGCGCGCACTGCGGCAACGCCGCGGGTCTGCTGTTCGCCTGCAACAAGCTCCTCGCAAATTACCGCGCCGCCGCGCGGGAGATGCAGAGCGCGCGCGAGGGCAGACAGCTCCTTGCCGAACAGGCGCACGGGGTGAGCGAGATCCTCAAAGATATCGCCCTCGAACAGAGCGAAGAATACTGCTTTTCCGAGGGGGAGAGCAAACTCTCGCGCGCCCTCGCGCAGGCGGGCATTATCAGCTCGGAGATCTTCGTCTACGGCGAGGGAGATACGCTCACGGTGAGCATGACCCTCTCCCCCGAAACGGACGGAAAGACCCTCTGCGCCGTGGCGGGACGGGCGCTCGATACCCCCCTCGCGCTCGCGGAAAAAATTCCCCTTGCCGCGGGCCGCGCCTGCTTCATTCTCAAACGCAAACCCGCGTTCGACGCGGCGTTCGGCGTCGCCTGCCGCCCCAAACAGGGAGAGACCGCCTGCGGGGACGCCTATTCCATTCTCCGCATCGACGAGCGGCGCTTCCTCATCGCCCTCTCGGACGGCATGGGGAGCGGCGAGAACGCGCGGGACATCTCCGACCGCACGCTCACCCTCCTCGAAAGTTTTTATAAGGCGAAGATGCCCTCCGATACCGTGCTTGCGACGGTCAACCGCCTCATCGCCTATCCGCCCGAGGAGACCTTCTCCTGCCTCGACCTCGCCGCCGTCGACCTCGACACGGGCGACGCGGACATCGTAAAGATCGGCTCCCCCATCGGCGACTTCGGCTCCGGCTTCTCCAACATGATGCATGTCATCCGCATCGACGCGGACATCATCAAGATCGGTTCCCCCGTCGGCTTCATCCTCTCGGGCGAAGAACTGCGCGTCCTCGAAGGGCAGTCCCTTCCGATGGGAATGCTCGACGCGGTGCGCCCCGCCACCATGCGCGCAAAGATGGGCGAAAACGATTTTATGCTGTTCATGAGCGACGGGGTGACGGCCGCCTACGGTTCTTCCGCGGAGCTGTTCGACTTTTTGAGCGCATTGCAGCCCGTCAATCCCCAATCGCTCGCCGAAGAGATCTTGCAAAACGCCCTCTCCCGCTACCGCGGCGCCGCCGAGGACGACATGACCGTACTCGCCGTAAAACTCTTGAAAAGCGCCTGAGCGGAATATGGAAAGGGGCGCCCGCCTGTCGGCGGGCGCCCCTTTCCATTTGTTTAGCTTATAAATTTATTCATAATATAATAAATAATTATACTCGGACTACTTGACATACCAGGGTTTCGGATGTATAATAAAGAAAATTGCTCATCCTCACTGTGGGTAGCCGTGCGTTCCTTTTTGGGACGCGCGGCTTTCGTTTTAGGCGTCTATCTCATCGACGGCTCGTTCCAGAGAGAGACGCCGCCGGTCAGCGGCGTGCGCCCGCGGGCTTCCTCCGCCCAGCGGGCAATGCGCCCGAGCGCGGCTTCGTCCCAATCCCACTCCCGCGCCTTTTCGAGAAGAAACGCGGCGTTCTTCGCCTCGCGGGCGCGGCAATCGAAGCCGAGCGGCACGAGATAGGCGTCCCGCGCGGTCCCCGTGCCGAAGCCCGACACCGTTTCCACCGTAAAATAGTAGCTGTTTTTGGCGTAATACATATTCCAGCCCGCGTTGCGCTCCATGAGCGCCGCGAGGTCGTTCGTCCGCTGGCGGGGCAAAACGACGCTCCCCGGCGCGCGCTCCGCAAGCGCCTTGCGCATTTCGAGGCAGTCGAGCGGCCCGTTGCCGTCGGTAAAATATCCGCCCACGGTGGGATCGAGCATGCACCACTTCTTGCGTTTGGTATCGTAGATCTCCGCCACCACATGGTTATCGATGTCGTAAGGAGAGTTGGGATACAGCCCCACCCGCCGCGCGTGGATGCCGAGCGCGAGACAGCACTCCACCAAAATTTTTGCCTTGCAGGCGCAGTTCAGCCCGCGGTCCCGCTTGCCGAACGCATATTCAAGCAAGGCGAGCGCGTTGTAGGGCATCTCGTGTCCCTCGGTGAGGAAGAAGTCGCCCTCGTGCATGATGTTGGGTTCCAGCCAGCGGCAGAGCCTGAGCGCCATAGAAAAATCGCCGCCCCTGCCTGCGATCTTTTCAAGACCGTACGTCTTGCGCAAGACCGCAAATTCGGGACAGCTGAAATGATAGAAAAGCGGAACGGGTTCCCCTTCTTCGAAGCGCATGCTACCGTACAGCATGCCGCAATAGATCTCCGACAGCCTGTTGTCCTGTTCCAGTCGCTCTTTTTTGGTCATACCCCCCTCCGAAAAAGAAACGGCCCGCTACTCCTCCACGATGATCTGACAGCTTTGCATCGTTTCGAGCGCCGCCGCATGTTTTTGTTCCGTCACCCCCGCGCAGGCGGAAGCGACTACCCGCACGTCCGCTTCTGGAAGCGCAGCTTTCACGAGCAAGGCGTTGCTCACCACGCAGATGTCCGTACAGACGCCGCAAAACGTGATGTCGTCATACCCGTTCTCTTTGCAATAGGCCTGCAATGCAAGACTTCCGAACGCGGGCTTTTCAAATATCTTCGCGCCCGCCCGATACACTTCGGGCAAAATTTCCCAGCCTGCCGTCCCCTTTACGCAGTGGACAACGGGCAAATATTTCCCTTCGCGCGTGGAAAGATAATCCGCGCCGTGCGTGTCCGCGGTATATACCACTTCCTCCGCCCCGCCGACAAGCTCTTTTACGCGGGGAACGATCGCCCGCGCCTCCGCCGTCCCGAGCGCGCCCGTCACGAAGTCTTTCTGCATATCCACGACCACGAGCAATTTCTTCATAGATATTTTTTCAGCTCCTTGATCACAAGGTCGGCGATATAGCGGCACCCGCGGTGGGTGGGATGGACGCCGTCCACCGAGAACTGTTCGGGTTTGATGTCCTGCGTGAGACCCGTAAAGATCTCGTCGAGCGGGATGAGGGTGAGCTGTTCGCGCGCGGCGATCTCCGAGATGGCCTCGTTGAAACGGTGGAGATACGGGCGCAGACGGGGCTTATCCTCCATGTTCAGCACGAACGGCTGTAAGAGCAAGAGCTTCGCGCCCGTCCCCTTAATGATCTCCACAAGACGGTTGTAGTTCCCGGTAAACTGTTCGAGCGAGACTTCCCTTTCGGGTACCACAAAGCGGTGCCAGACGTCGTTGACGCCGATCGCCAGCACCACGACGTTGGGATGTTCGTCTAGAACGTCCTTTTCCACGCGTTGTAAAAGTTCCGCGGTGCGGTCGCCGCCCACGCCGCGGTTCAGGATCTCGATCTCCGCGTCGGGATAGAGAAGCCTGAGCTTGCCCGCCGCGATCTTTACGAATCCCGCGCCGAGGTCGCTCGGGTCGGAAAGGTTACGGTTCGACTCGGTGATAGAGTCCCCGAAAAAGACGATTTTCACTGTAATTACCCCCTATTCTTCATCGGTCACTTGCCGTATGCTTCATTGTACATTTTAAGGCACTTCTGCACGATCTCCACGGCCTCGTCGCGGTGGGCGATCTCTTTTACCGTGGTCTTCTTGTGTTCGAGGGATTTATAGACCTCGAAGAAGTGCATCATCTCGTCAAAGACATGCTTGGGCAGTTCTTTGATGTCGTAATAGTCGTTATAAGTGGGATCCTTGTGCGGGATCGCTATGATCTTCTCGTCGAGCGAACCGCCGTCGATCATCTTGATCACGCCGATGGGATAGCAGGAGACGAGGGTCATGGGATAGATGACTTCCCCCGAAAGGACAAGCACATCGAGGGGGTCGCCATCCTCCGCGAGCGTGCGCGGGATAAAGCCGTAGTTGGACGGATAGACCGTGGAAGTGTAAAGAACGCGGTCGAGCCGCAAAAGACCCGTTTCCTTGTCGAGTTCGTATTTCGCCTTGCAGCCTTTCGGGATCTCGATGAGCGCTTCGAAAGACTTAGGCGTGATCCGCTTGGGATCGATGTCGTGCCAGATGTTCATAGGTTTCTCCTTTTCGGCAATAGTTTAGCATATTTTTTGAACACCTGCAACAGTCCGAAAGAATTTTTTTTAATTTTTTTGTTTTTGAGGGAAATATACTTTGACAATCGTAAAATTTTATGGTATGATGTGGAATGCGTAAAAGATGTGGCCGAGCGCGAAAGCGCGAAGCGAATGGTTCGCTCTTTGTCATTCCGCACCGCGCGCAGTTCTGTTTCTCTAAGCGCGGCACGAGCCGCAGACGAAGCCCCAAGCGAATGGTTCCTCTCATTGTCATTTCGAGTGGAGCGAAGCGCAATCGAGAAATCTCAACCTGATTGTTGTAAGACAAGGTGGCAAAGAGGGCAAGAAAGTAAAAACAAACAAATAAATTTCCTCACGGAAAAAGATTTTGCGAAGCAAAAGATTTTTCGTGAACACGCAGAAGTACCCAAGTGGCTCAAGGGGCTCCCCTGCTAAAAGAATTTCTATATCGCGCGGGGAATGTTATAATCTGCAATATATCACAATATATAGAAGCGGATATCAACTGTTTTTTGATATTCCCCAAATAGTCAAAAATTGTTGCGAAATATCGCAAAATCGACCCGCTTTTTGCATGAACATAGACAATTCATAGACAATAGACAATCATTTGTGGAAGTACCCAAGAGGCTCAAGGGGACGCCCTGCTAAGGCGTTAGAGTGGTTTATCTGCTGCGCGGGTTCGAATCCCGCCTTCCACGCCAAATAAAAAAAGAGAGGAGAGCATGTGTCCCCTCTCTTTTTTATGTTACTTTTCCGCGGGAGCGGTATCTTCTACGTCCTTCGTCCCCTTTTCGATCTTCTCTTCTGATGCTTGCGGTTTGGCACTTGATGAAGATTTCGCCGTCACGATCTCTTTCAGTTTTAAGAGTACTTTCCCCGCATAGTAGGTAAAACCTATAAGCAGAACGCTGTAGACGCCCATTGCAAGGTTGACTGTCTGCCCGTTCATTTCGACGACCACGAGGTCGGGGTTAAGCCAACCTGCAAAATATACTGCGACGAACGCGCCGATTACGATTGCACCCTTGATGAGACCGTTGACGAACGTCTTTGTGTCCCATTCCCGCGCCATCGCCGCACGGATAGACCCGAGCGCGATATTTGCCACAATCAAAAGCAAAAGCCCGCCGCCCAGCTTTAAGAGTGCGATCATTCTTTCACCTCCTTCGTTTTATCCGCTTTCGGACCGACGGGAAGCTCCATAATCTCTTCATAGAGCGAGGTGATGACACCGTTCCCGCCGAGCGCGTGATATGCTTCATAACTTCTGCGCGCCGCCTCTTTGGCGTAGATTGGGCAAAAGCCACGATCGGTGTACTTGTCGTGATACTCAATGAGCTGACTGCGCAGAAGGCTTTCCACGCCGTCTTGAAGTGCTTTTTCGCGTTTCCTTACTCCTTTCAGCCGAGCCGTAACAAAGGTGAGGATGCCGCCGAGAAAGAAAGAAACGCAGCAGGAAATGATCGCGGTGATGACGGTTGCCGTAACGTTCATATACCATGCCTCCTTTGGAGCTTGTCGAGTTCCGAGAGATAATTCTCGGGATAGTGCGACTTGATGGGGCCATACTTTGCGCCGTCCCCGACCTTTCGCATTGCCCCGACATGTCGGAAGCCGAAAATGCGCGGGGGGAGGTGCGTCACAAGGTCGCGGCAGTTCCGAATGACGGTGAACCGAGCAAACCGCGAAAGCACGCGCTTGTTCGGCTTCCACCACACGACACGCGGACAGCCGAAGCCATAGCCGTCAATGAAAGGCGCAATATCGGGGCGGTGGAACACACAGTATTCGTGGCAAAGGACGGCGATTGCGGCGCCGTGGGAATACCCGCCGATGATGATCTTCTTCACGGAAGGATCCGCCACGCTCTCGGCAACATGCGGCTCTATGGTTTTCCAAACGCGCAGGAACCCACGGTGAACGAACCAAACGTCCACCATCTCCTTGTAAGGCTTTGCGGGGAAATCAAAATTATTCTTCCAATCTTCTTTCCCGTTCGAAGCCTCAAAGAGGAGATAGAGCGTTTCCCCGTCGCGCCGCAAATAATATGACGCGGCATTCTCTTCCAGCTGTATGTAAGGTGCCTCGAGAATTTGTTTGAAGAGTTGCAACATTGTTTCTTTCATATGATCCTCTCCTATTCTTCCACGTTCTTCCACCCGAACACGCCCGGCTCCCATACATTCGCATCATACTCGGAGATCCATTTTTGCCCATTGTGTGTCACCTTGTCTCCCTTTTTGTAAGTGTCAAAAGAGCTGATAGGTTGAGACCATTTAGGGTATCCCTCACGCGGGTCGCCAACCTTTTTCCAAAGTGAAGCGGTCACGTCGGGGGTCCAATCGGCTTGCGAGGTATGCCCGCTGATACACCGATACAGCGCGCCCTCGTATTCGCGCAAATTTTCCGCCTCATACTTGACGTTCGGTTGCCAAGGGGTAAAGGCATAGACGCATTCCGTCGCTGTCATATCGTCGATTTCTCCCTTCTCCGCCATTTTTACAAAGGCAATCGAGGCAATCCTCTGCGGAAGGTCTGCTTTCATGGTTGCAACGCGCCGCGCTTCGAGTTCCTCTTCCGAATACGGGACATATACTTGAATATCCTCGTACTCGTCCCAAGCCTCTTTCCCCTCTTCCTTTTCGGCTTCGATAAGTTCCTCGTCGTTCCCGACGCGCTTGTCGCCGATGTAGTAGATTTGAGTGACAACGTAATATTCGTCGACGCTATCTCCGTCATCGCCTTGACGGGTGCGGAGATTGACCTCTTTCCCCTCCCGTTCGAGCTCCTCTTTTATTTGCTCCACGGTCTTGATGACTTTTTCGGGGATCGCTTCATGATGTTCTTTGAAGAGTTTGTCGGGGCGCAAACGGCCCTTTTCAAGGTCGGGGTCAAAAAGTTCCTGTGTTTTCTCTTCGTTAAAAATTCTCATGCTGTTCTCCTCCATGCGTAAAGAGTTTGATAGGCTGGCATTATATTAAATGCTTTTCCACCACCCACAGATTGTACCGTCGGGATCCAGCGACCACTGCTTGATGTATTATTGTGCGGAGGGATCCCAGATCCATAAGTTGTATTTCCGCTTCCTGTGGTATACGGCTCGTTTATATCGTGCGTGTGTTTTGGCAATTCATCGATTGTTAGTGTGTGCGTATTACTTCCGCCCGTGCTTGTCCCTGCGTTAAAGTAAGGAAAGCGTCCCGTGATCGCAGTCCAAGAACCGCCGAACCTGCTTGCGGGTGATGTGCTGTTATAGGAGATATAAACGCTTCCGATAGGATAAACCTTGTCAAGAAGATCTTCTAAAAGAGCAAACGTGCCAGAGGTGGTAGGGAAACTGAGTGCGTTTCCCGCAGAAGAACCACTTGCCCCGTATTTCAAAAAGGCGATGCCACTCGAGGTAAAAATGGCCGCTGTTTCGTTCGGAGCTGCACCGAGTTGTATGCTTTTTCCGGATATGGTGGTTTGACCCTTGTCTGCTGAGAACTCTCCCACACGCACGGGGAGAGAAAAGGTTTTCGCCCCGCCTATTGTTTCTGCCCCAGCATTCGAGACATATCCATTAAGGTCGCTTGTTGTTGCTACATCGGGTTTTCCTGTAATATCTTTCCAAGAATAGCTCGGTTTTGAACTCGAGTTTACCCAAGACGGTTTTTCCGTGATGTCGCCCCAAGCATAGCTGGTTGGAATGGAAGGCTTGTTTAAGAGATCATTGTAGTCCCCGCTTGTCGCTACTTCGGCGAAATCGGGTTTCCCAGTGAGGTCGCTGTAATTGCCGCTGAAATCCGATGTCCCCGCGCCGAGGTTTGTCCGTGCTTGTCGCTTTTGTGTAGTTGTAAGATATTGTGAGGTATAAAGCACCGCCGCCGGCTTATTCAATAAGTCGTTGTAGTCTCCGACGAATACTTTCTTCATGTTGGCGACGGTTATTTTCTTCCCCTCGCCGACACTCTGATCATTGAAAATCATCGTATCGTCGTCGGCAAGCGTCGTCTCTGCGGCTAATGGATCGGCGAGATTATGTACTGCGGCAGCGGCGGTTCCTGCGCCCGTACCGCCCTTTGCGATGGGAACGATAACAGCTTTGAGGAAGTTTACGGGGTCGGGATTTTCTTTCTGCCCGTCATTCGTCCATGAGATCGTCCCGTCGGGCGTGACGTGCGGCGTGAAAGTAGTCCCGTCGCTCCCAGCTGTTCCGTCCTTGCCTGCGGGACCGACACCACCATCCTTTCCCGGACGACCCTGCGGCCCCATGATATTGACGGGGGACGGATTTTCTTTCTGCCCGTCATTCGTCCACGACAAAATACCCTCGTCGCTCACGGAAGGTGTAAACGTCGTTCCGTCTTTCCCATCTTCCCCGTCCGCGCCGTGTTCGCCTTGGGCGTGAACGCCCGTATTGTAATCTCCAAGATACCAATCGCCGTCCTCGCTGATGCGCGGCATATTCTTCTTCCGAGCTTCTTCCGCCTGGACACGAAGCACTTCGGCGTCCGCGCGCTTTTTTTCTTCCGCCGCCCGTGTTGCCTCCGCTTTGGCGCGATCTTCCTCGGCTTTTACCCGTGCCGCCTCTTCGTCCGCACGGGCTTCCTCTGCGGTTTTACGGGCATTTTCTGCGGTTACGCGGAAGTTTTCGGCGTCTGCGCGCTTCTCTTCTTCCGCCGCCCGTGTTGCCTCCGCGAGTGCTCTTGCATCTTCTGCTTTGACGCGCTCCTCTTCCGCCGCGCGGCGCGCTTTTTCCGCTTCGGCATTGACGCCTTCGGAATTTGCGCGATCATATTCCGCCTGGACGCGAGCTGCTTCGGCTGCCTCTCTCGCCGCTTCCGCCTGTGCGCGTATGGTCTCCGCCTCAGAACGCGAATCCTCGTCTTGATCTCTCGCATTCTCCGCCTCGACGCGGGCGTCCTCGGCGGTTTTTCGGTCGTTTTCTGCGGTTACGCGAGACGCTTCGGCGGTCGCCCTTGCTTCCTCCGCCGATGCACGGAGAGCTTCGGCATCTTCCCGCGCTTTTTCTGCCGCTTTCCGAACTTCTTCCTCCTCGGCACGTTCCTTCTCTTCCTCTATGCGGGCATTCTCCGCCGCCTCACGGGCTTTTTCCGCGAGATCGCGCGCTTCTTCCGCCTGGACGCGAAGCGCTTCGGCTGCTTCTCTCGCCGCTTCCGCCTGTGCGCGTAGGGCCTCCGCCGTGGCGCGATCTTCCTCGGCTTTTACCCGTGCCGCCTCTTCGGTCGCACGGGCTTCCTCTGCGGTATTACGGGCGTTTTCTGCGGTTGCGCGGATGGCTTCGCTATCTTCCCGCGCTTTTTCGGAAGCGGCGCGGATCGTTTCCGCATCTTCTCTCGCCGTTTCCGCCGCCGCCCGCGCGCTTTCCGCTTCCGCACGGGCTTCCTCTGCTTTCACTCTCTCATTTTCCGCCTGGACTCGAAGAGCCTCCGAATTTGCGCGTTTGTTATATTCTTCGGCGCGAGCGTTCTCTGCCTCAACGCGAGCCTCCTCTTCGGTCGCGCGAGCTTCCTCTGCCGATGCACGGAGAGCTTCGGCATCTTCCCGCGCTTTCTCTGCCGTTTCCCGAGCTTCTTCCTCCTCGGCACGTTCCTTCTCTTCCTCTATGCGGGCATTTTCGGCTTCGATACGAGCCTCTTCGGCAGTCTTGCGAGCTTCCTCTGCCGATGCACGGAGGACTTCTGCATCTTCCCGCGCTTTCTCCGCTTCGACGCGCTTCTCTTCCGCATTTGCGCGTTTGTTATATTCTTCGGCGCGGGCGTTCTCCGCCGTCGCTCTCTCGCTTTCCGCCTGGACGCGAAGAGCCTCTCCATCGGCACGGGCTTTTTCCGCGAGATCGCGTGCGTCCTCTGCGGTCTTCCGAGCCGCTTCCGCGAACTCTCGCGCGCTTTCCGCCTCCGTACGGGCTTCCTCTGCTTTCACTCTCTCATTTTCCGCCTGGACGCGAAGAGCCTCCGCTTCGATGCGCCCATCTTCCGCCGTCACCCGAGCCGCCTCTTCGGTCGCGCGATCTTCCTCAGCGGTTTTACGGGCTTCCTCCGCCTGAGTGCGGGCTTTTTCTGCGAGATCGCGGGCGTCCTCCGCCTGAGCGCGGGCTTTTTCTGCGAGCGTCCGAGCCTCTTCCTCCGCCTGGCGGACATTCTCCGCTTCGGCGCGCTTCTCTTCCGCCGCCACCCGAGCCGCTTCGACTTCTTGCCGCTTCTCTTCCTCTTTCGCAAGATCACCAAAAAGCTCTTGAATGACGTCATACTCATCTTTCCCGATGAGTTCCGAGTTCGGAACGGTTACTTTGACGACGCGGATATAAAAATAAAAAGAGGAGATGATTTGCTCATCTTCCCCGTTGTATAGAACGCATTCCGCCGTGGCGCGCCCGACGGCTGCAAGGGCTTGACTTTTGAGGCGGACGACGATTTTTCCGTCCACGACGTCCGCACGCAAAACAATCGGTTCGCAGTCGGGACGGCGTATTCTTACGAGTACATGATCCACGCCGACGGTGATGGGGTCGAGTGGGAAATATTCCCCGTTTTTCAAGAGCGTCACTTCGACGATGCGCCCCGTGTCGTGCTGTTTCATGTCGATTTGCTTGATCGGCTCGGCGCGCTCGATCTCCACCGATAATTTGTGAGTAATCGTCATATCGTTTCTCCCTTCTTTACAAGCTCGCGGAGTGCGAACGTCTCGCGCGGCGTGACGGTGAGCTTCGAGAGTTCTTCTTCTGTGAAGCTCTTCAATTCGAGTTCGATCTCCGTCTGTTCGAGTTCATTCATTTTCTCCCTGTACTTTTCGACGGGAATCGCTACGCCGCCGCCTTCCTTTTCCGTTGTGAGTTCTTCGCGGATTTCCGCCGCCTTCTTTTGATGGAATGGGATCACCTCTCTCTCAATCTGCTCGACGGTCGAGAAAATCTTTTGCCCGAGAGCGTAATCCACGCGGGCATCAAAATTTTCCGCGAGAGCTGCGTGAATAAGTAAAGCAATTCCGATTTTCATTTCATTCCTCCGCTCGTTTTGCGAGCTTTTTTTCCAATGCTTGAATTTTCATGACGCAAAGCGCGATGAGTTCCGAATATCGGAGCGCGCAGACGCCCTCGGAAGACCGCTCGAATGCCGCCATTTCCTTTGTTGTGAGTCCCGCGGCGAGGATCGCTTCCTCGACTTCCTGGGCGATGAAACCAGTATGAAATCTCCCCGACGTCCCGTCATTGTATTTGAAGCGGCGCGGACGGAGAGCGTCGAAGATGCCGGAATATCTCTCGTCAAGGTCTTCGATCGTGTTCTTCCTGTTCGCGTCCGAAGTGATCGCCTCGCCCGAGGAGAGCGTCCACGTTCCGCCGAGCGTTCCGTCGTGCGCAAAGATCATCGCCCGAGACGTCAACGTACTCGGGTCGTACCATAGCTGAATGTATCCTCCTATGAATGATGCGTATTCGTCTGTCGCGCAGGCAATTTGAATTTCTCTATTTGCGACGATTTCGTACCCGTAACGTCCGCTTTCGCGCCTCATGTAAAGGGTTCTTCTAAAATCGTCTTCGTTCCATTTTGACGAGAGCGTAATGCCGTTTCTTCCTATATCGCAAGACGCGGAATCCTGGTATAAGCCGCTTCCATACGAATACGACGAATAGAATCCCGAATCTGTATATGTCGATTGTTGCGTCCAGCCTTGCGCGTCCACGCCTCCGAGCTTCATCGTACCCTTTGTGATTTGCACGTTCCCATTCTTATCGACGATGAAGCCTCCGCCGACGTTCACCCCGTCTGAGCCTATATAGACGCCAGCCGTCTTTCCTTCAAGCGAATTTAGATCGGAATAGATATAATTCTCGGTGATCGTGAGGCCTCCGATCTTCCCCGTCGTCGCCTCGATGCGCCCTGCGCAGAAAAGCCCGTCCTTCGTGATTTCGAGTACTTTCTTCCCGTTCGCCGTGAAGGTCGCACCGTCCGCCGTCAAAGAATAAGCGAAGGAGCGCGTTTCGCCCGCGGTCTTCGTCGCATATGTCTCGGAAACGCTCATTAAAATCTCGTCTGCGCTTTGCGAGATGAGAGATGTGATTTGCTCCTCGGATTGTTTCGCCCGCGAGACTTCCGCTGTAATGCGTCCCGCCTCGACGAGAAGCCGCGCGAAGGTATTCTCCGCCTCCGCCTTTGCCGCCGTGACGCTTTGCGTAATGCTCTTCACAGTATCCGCGAAATTTGCCTTCGGCGTCCCGAGTTCAATGCTCAAATACCTTTCCGAGAGGGCGTCATAAACCGTTTTCACGACTTTTGCGGACGCCTTCACGCCCAGCGGCTCGAAGTAGACGCTTACCTCGTCGCATAGCTTCACACGCTCCAGCGCGGCGATGCCCTTGTATTCTTCCGTCTGCCAAAGAGCGACGAATGAAACGGAGATATTCACCTCGGGAGCGGTAAGTCCGTATTCTTTGATATACGCCTCCGCCTTCTCCCGAAGGGCGTCGGCGGTGTATTCTTCTTCCTGCTCAAATTCGCCCGAGAGATCGAGCATTAAAACGCGCGTATGCCCGACGGAAGACGTCGGAAGTTCTATGACGTTCTCGGGGAGCGTGATTTTCTCCGCTTCCTCCTCGCCCGCCTGTCCGTCTTCCGTCGTCGTGGTCTTCGTTCGGATCGCATAGGGGAAAACGTGCGTATAGCAATTCGCAATATTTTCTTCCTGTTTGAAATCGGTGAGATTTTTCCCATAGCGGAGGATCACACCTCTATTCTCACCCCGATGCGCCCATAGATGCACGTCGAAATTGTCAAATTCAAATTCCCCGCCCCATGTGTCGAGAATGCTTCCCTCGATGCCGCCAAGCATGGAACGTATTCCGCAAGGCGTCACGACTTCCGTCGTGTTTGGCGTCATAATGTCGCTGTATGCCTCAAATTCATGCGATAGCGGACACATATTGAGGACGGCGCGCATCGCCGCCTGGGCGGTCGTCAAAGCACGATGCGCTGTGAACCCGTTGACGGGGAGATTGATGAGATCGTACGAGATATGTTCCGCGCTGTACGTCGTGATCCCGTTGATCGTCTTCCCGATTTTGTAGACGCGGAAGAGCTGTGGATTCCCTCCGTCGGCTGCGATTGCCTTGAAAATCGCCCCGTTGACGAGTTCGGAATAGAGCCTCCCCGTCGTCGGATATTGAAGCTCCGCCTCAAATACGCCGTTCCGCTCTTCGGTGATTTCGCACTTCACGCATTCCGTGAGAAATCCAAGTCCGTTTGTCGTCGCGGTTTCCGTCTTGTTCGCGGTTTTTTTATAGAGAATCGGCGTCATAATGTCCTCCAACGCGGGATCATATACACGCTCGCGCTCCCCGTCCACGAAATCACATTTGAGCCGGGCGAGAGCGTCGGGAAGGAGAGGAAATTCGCCTTTGCGTTTTCGTTCGACGTTCCTTTGTGAACATCTTGAATTTCCGAATCGAGTTCAATATACCCGTTCACGGAAGAGAGCGGATATTGCACGCCGTTGACCGTCAAGACGATGCTTCCGCTCCCCACGATGCGGAAATATGGCTCTGACGAAAAAGCCTCTGCATTCGTCACCGTGCCGCCATTTGTCAAAGCCCTCTCCGTTTGCCCTGCCTCGGAATAGCGGAAGGGCTTACTGTTAAATTCGACGGTAAAAATGCCGTCTTGAAATTTGTTTTGCGTGATCTTGATTTCCGATAGGATCGCCGCGAGGCGGAAATATCCCGTGTCGTATGTGTCCGCCAGCTTCCGATATGTCTTCCCGCGGGAAGCGAGGGCGGCGCGAATTTTCCGAGCCGCCGCCTCAAAATCCGTCGTCAAGATTGCGCAAGTATAGGAAATTTTTCCGTTCTTCCACCGCCCGTTGTCGATCAAGAGATCGCCGCTCCGCCCGGGGACGGTTTGCGCCGTCACGTCGGGAGATGCGGAGGAGAAGACGTCTTTTTTCTGCACATATACGCCAAGATCGGTGAGGGAATTGATCCCGTCGAATGTAAACGAATTCATGCTCCTTGCGCCCTCCGCCGCCTGTTGATCGCTTCCTCGACGATTTCCAAAATCCGCGATTTCAAATCGTCAAGCTCTTCCGCACTTCCGCCGAAATGTTCGATATTAATGTTCACGTCCACGTTGACGTCGCCGCCGCCCGCTTCGGGCTTCTCCTTCTCCGCCGCCTTCGCCGCGAGCATTCTTTCGTATTCCTCGCTTTCTCCCGCGCGAAGGACGCGCTCGCCTTTGTGAAGGAGTGCGGGGAAATCATCGAACGGCACGCGCTCCATGCCGATGCGGAGGCGTGGAATGTTGACTTCGGGGATCTTCGGGATCGAAGGAAGGCCCGTCCAATCCCATATTTTGCTCACGCCTTGCGTGATCATGTTGATGAATTTGATGATCCCGTTCAAGCCCATCTCAAATACCGAAATGAGTCCGTTGAGCGCGCCCTTCCCGACGTTCTTGATGCCTTCCCACATGTTTGAGAAGATGTCTTTGATATTTCCCCAGGCGGCTTTCCAATCGCCCGTGAAAATATTCTTTACGAAATCAATGACGAGCTGGAAATGCTTCTTTACGTTCTCGATCACGGAGAGAATGCTTTGAAATGCCCCCATGAACGATCCCGTCATTGTTCCCGCCGTACTATTCATGACGCCCGTGAGCGGCTTCAAAATCGCGTTCATGAGCGTCGTGAGGATCGATATAAGCGGCTCTAAAATTCCCGAGATGAGTTTTAATAGAGGCGAGAGGATCGCCGTCGATAGTTCCAAAATCGGCGTGAGAATCGGCGCGATGAGATTGAGGATCGGGACGAGAAGATTGAGAAGCTGTATCACGATCGGGAGAACACCCTGCACGAGTTGAATCATCGGCGGTAGGATCGTCTTCAATAGGTCTATGATGACGGGGAGAATTGCTCCTATAATCTCCGATATGACGGGCAGAAGGGCGGAGAATAGATCCATGAGAAGCGGAAAAACCTGCTCCGCAAGCTCAAAGAGCGGGGGAAGCACTTGATCCGCAAGGGCCTCGACGATGGGAGCCGCTTTCTTTATCATGTTTGTGATCGAAGGGAGCTTTTGAATCACCGCATTGAGTACTTTATTGATGATCGGAAGCACCGTCCCTCCGAGCTGGGAAACAGCCCCTTTGAGGGATCGCTTCGTTGTATCGACGAGATCGGTGAAATTCACGCCCGCCTTTATGGTGTCCTCGTTCATCACCATCCCGAGTTCGGACGCTTTATCCTTCAAATCCTCGATCGCCGCGCTCCCGGTGTTGAGCATTGCGGCGAGTGCGGAAGACTTGTTGCCGAGGAGATCGTTTGCGAGTGCGGTCCGCTCCGCCTCGTCCGTCATATCCGCGAGAGACGCGATCACCGCCTCAAAGACTTCCTCCCGGCTCTTCCCCGCGAGTTCGTCAACGGAGAGTCCCAGTCGTTCAAATTTAGCGATCGCGCTCTCGCTTCCGTTTTTCGCATCGTCGAGCGTATTCGTCAATCGCGCCGTATATGTCGCTAAATTGTCGATGCTCGCTCCGTTTTGCGAAAGTACATAATCCCACTTTTGATAGGCTTCCGAAGAGAAACCGATTTGTTGCGAACCCTTATCGACTTTATCCGCCGCCGCGGCGGTGGACGATGCCATTTTGTAGAGTCCTGCACCGATCGCTGATGCGGCGGAGACAACCGCCGTCGCCATTGCAGCCGCACCCTTCGCAATCGCGGAGAAGGACGTACCCATGCTTTTCCCGCTCGACGATGCTTTTTTGTCCGTCTCTTCAATCGCCGTATTCGCTTTTTCGTTGTCAATGAATATTGATCCGAAAAGCTGGAAAATGTTAGCCACGACGCTCCCCCCGTTCTTTTTCTACCGCTATAATCGGCGCAAATTCTTCCATGATCGCCGCCGCCTCTTCCTCGGGCGATATGCGATTTTCCGATCCTGCGCCGCCGCCCGACTGCTTTGGCATGGTCGCTCGCATGAAATCCTCGAAGCTCGGCGGCTGCTCTCCGCGAATACGCGCGACAGCCCAGCCGCATACAAAAAACGGAAAGAGCATTTTTTCGTTTTCCGCTCTTTCCGCCGCCTCGATGAGGTCATAAAATATCGAAAATGGGAGTTCTTTCACAAACTCCCATTGGTATGCCTTGTTTAATAAGAGAATTATGCGAGCCCTTCGCTCTTCTTTTTCAAGGCAGAAACGAAAAAATCAAGAACCCCTGCGTCCTTTGCAAGCTCCTTGATCTCTTCGATCGCGTCAAGCTCCGCCGCCTCGGCGGGCGTAATTCCCTTGTATGCCGCGACAAGTTCGGGAAGGTCTTCCGCGACGTCTGCGGCGATGTTTAAGAGTTCTGGAATGATCGCAAGCCCGATCTCCGTTCCGTGTTCCGCGAGCTGTTTCTTGACGTCGATTTTCTCGCCTTTCTTGACTGTGAAGCAATCGAGGGAGGCGAGCTTCTTCGTGATCGAATTGACGTCGATTTTCTTTGCGATTTTCGCCGCGGGAATGAGTACCTTGATTTTTAACATAATGAGATTCTCCTTTATTTTTTCTCCGCTTAGGGGGAGATTCCGTCTTTCTTTTGTTGCGGCTTCCGCCGCTGGCATGGGAGGGAGCGGAAATTTCCGCTCCCTCCGTTTTGCTTCGCTTATTCTCCCGACTTCGGATCGGACGCACCGTCCGCCTCGTCGGTTGCATCTTCGTCCGCTTCCTTCGGCGCGGCGGCGACGGGAGAGCCTTTCTTTGCGAGAACTTTCACGATCTTGTCGATGTCGCTGATGCGCCAAATCACGCCGTCAAGGTCTTCCAGCCCGTAATGAGCCGTGAACGTCACCGCGAGTTCTCCTTCCGTCTTGTGTTGCGTCTGTATAGAGAGTTCGCCTTCGGAGAGAGCATTGAAAATCTCGAACTTCTTGTATTTCCCGTCGAGCGTCATCGCAAACATCGTGATGTTCTTGATGTACTCGTCCGCGGAAATCACTCCGAGCTTCGGATTCTCGATTGCCCCTTCGGACTTTTTCCCTCCGTTGAGAATGAGGGAAAGATTTTCCTGCGTCATTGCGAGAAGCGTCGTCGAGATCGTCGCCCCGTTCTCGTCGCGCACTTGCATTCCCGCTGTTTTCCCTGGGCGTCCGTCAAATTCGATGTCGCGGACGTTTGTCGTCCCGCCGAATGCGACGCCCCCGCGCGTAGGAGCAAGAAGTCTCTCGCCTTCCGCGCCGTAATTGATGTAAATGATCCCGTGGTCGATTTCGATTTTCTCCACGTCTTTTGCCGTTAAATTCGTGATATTCATAGTTACCTCCCGATCTTTCCGATCTGTTCGTAGTGAAAAATGCGAAGAGTGAACGCGAGCGTCCGATGCGTCAAATCAAATTCCGCCTCGCCCGCCGCGCGCTCGCTCTCGTAATTTGCATGAGCCGAAAATGTCTCCCCGTCCGTTATGAGCATCTGCTCGATGCGGCTACGGAAGAGATCGCACAAATCTTCCAGCTTCGCCGCCGCCCCTTCAAGCGTCTCGTCCGTGTGTATTTCGAGATCGAACGTCGCAAGATGTCCCTCGTCGAGCGTCGTAATGCTCATTCGGCATACGACGGCATAAGGGAATGGTTCTTTTGACGGCGCACGATCCAAGAAACACGGCACGGGCGAGAGCTTATTGAGGGAGTCCATGAGGGCCTTTTTCACGCGCTTCATTTGCGTCTCGATTGAATGGATCATTCTTCTACCCCCTCGCTTTCGTCCGCCTTTTGTTTTGCCGCTTCCAGCGTTTTGGTGAGTTCGGAGAGATATTTCTCTTCCGCCGCCCGAATTTTTTCAATATTGTTGTAGACGGTATCTCGAAGGAGATGCGTCCCTTTTGTTCCAGGGTGAGACGCCTCCGTTCCGAAGTAATATCCATTTCCACCGAGGACTCCGCCCTCGCGGGCATGAATTTGATGCACACCCGAGCCAAATTCGAGCCAATGCGCGCCGAACGCGGGCTTTTTATGGTATTTCCGCGCGCCCTCAGCACCGCGAAATCCGATTTGAAGCTGTGGGATTCCGTCTTGCTTCCCGATGAACTTCCAAGATGCGATTGTCTTGCGGAGATTGCCCGCCCGCGAAGGCGTCGCCTTTTTGAGGTCATTCCGAATCGTTTTTGCCACTTCTCCGAGCGCGGAAAGAGCGAGTCCGCGCATCACTTTGATCGTCTCCTTGCTTTCGGAGATATACTTGATTTCGCTCCCGCTTCCGCCGCTTTCGCTCTTAATCGTCCACGATTCAGCCATCGCTTGCCTCATTGTGCTTGTCGATGCAGACGAGGACGACGTTTTCGGAACTCTTTGCACCGCGCACGCGTAAAATTCGATAGGTCTTCCCCTTATACTTGACATGCGTGATTTTCGGCATCATGACGCTTTTGCGCACTTCAAGCTGGAGTTCGACTTTGTAGCCCTGCGCCGCGGCTTGATAGAACTCTCCTTGTCCCACGTCGAGCTGGCGGCAAAATACCGTCTTTTCCTCGACGAGCTTCTTTTGAGGGCGAGAGAGGGCATCGCGCTCGTCCGTCTCGGAGAGAAGTATGCACCTTCTTTTCCACGGTTCGCTCATGCCTTCCCTTCGCCTCCTTCGTCCTCATCGTCTCCCGCGACGTATTCGACCGAGAGGGAAAGCCTTTGCTTCATCTTCTCGAATGCCGCCACATACGCCGCGCGCTCCGCATTTTCAAGCCCGAAATTCGCTTTCACATACGTCTTGACCGCATCGAATATGAGGGCGTCGCTCTCGTCGTAGCATTTCACCCGCTTGATCCCCGCGATTCGAAGCTCTTCCCGCGCCGCCGAAATGAGCCTGTTGATCTCATCGTCAAATTCAAGCTCATCGACGCGGATCGCGTCGCGCATCGCTTTGAGATAGCCGTCCGAAATGTTCGCTTTCATAGATCATCGCCCTTCTCTTCATTTCAGCCCTTGTCTTTGTCTCCGACGGGAGTATCGACTTTTACGCCCTTCTTCAAGGAGACAGCCTCGCTTACTTTCTTCGTGAGATAGAGAATGCAATCCTCTTTCCTCGCGGAGGACGCGGCGATCTCGTATGCGGTGTATTCCGTCCTGCGCTGTCTTCCCTTTTTCTCCGTTGTGACGCTCATCGCCTCGATGATATTGAGGCGCGCGTTTGCCCCGAGATTTCCGAAAACGATGTCCCCGTCTTTGAGATAGGGATCGGATTCGACGGCATAGCCCGCGACGTTCTTCGGAAGCCCGTTCGAGATCGGGAAGATATATCTCCCGTCGCTGTCCCTCGAAAATTGAAGGGCTTCCGCCGCGGTCGTGGAGAGATAGAGCTTCGCGCCCACTTTGTCCTCGGCGGAGAGTACGCCGACGTTCGCCTCGATCGCCGCGAGGATCGTCCCTTCATACTCGACTTTCTTCGCGCATACCGTGACGCCCTCCATGTCGTCCTCGCCCGTGCCGTAGATCGCCCCCTCGATGAGAGAGCGCGCCACCTGCTTCGTTAACTCTTCGAGGAAGTAGGTATAGAAGGCATCGACCGCCATCGTCTCCAGCTTCCAAGTAACGGGGATCGTGACGGAAATCTCCGCTTCCTTCAAGACGAGTTCGGCATATTCGATCTGTCCGTCGTCGTTCTCGGTCGTTTCCTTCGTGCTTCCGTATCTCTTCGCCTTTCTCTTCCCCTTGATGTAGGGGAATTTCTTGACGCCCGGGAAGGACGTTCTCGTGATGTCGCGGAAGACGGGGGAAATGAGTTCCAGCCTCTGCATGAGTTGGAGATCGAGATCGGCAGGAATGAGAAGCCCGCCGTTCGAGACTCCTTCCGTGCCGCTGTCCACGCCCTCCGTAAATTCCGTCGAGGTTGTCATGACGGCTTTGACCGCGCGCTTCTCGGCTACCGTGAGTCCCTTCCCCATGAGGCTCTTTGCGAACGCGCTCCGATATTCCTTGCTCTCCAGCCATTCCTCGACCGATCTTTTTTCGGACTCGGTCTCCTCGCCGCCGAGAGGATTCCTCATGTTTCTCGTCTCGGGCTTTTCTCCGGCGGCAAGAGCCGATTGCAAGCGCGAACGTCTTTCTTCTGTCTTGTTCGCCTTGCGAATCTCCGCCGCCCGTTCATCGAGAGCCGCGGCGCGAGCTTCGAGATCGGTGATCTGTTCGTCGGTCGTCGCGCTCTCGATCTTCGAACGGAGTTCCGCCTTTTTTGCTTCAACTTCTTCGAGCGTTTTTAGCTCGCCGTAATTGAATTGTTCCATTTGTTTCTTCTTCTCCTTGAAATTAAATTAAACCAATAGCAAGCATGAGTTTTCTTTTGCGGCGAGTTCTCTCCGACTTCAGCGTTCCCTTGATCTGCTCCAGTGCAAGGGAGGACCGCGCCGAGACTGTCGCCGCCTCATAGGCGGGAAAATCCACGGCGGATATATCATACAGCTTTTTGATTTTCGTGATTTTGATCGTTCGCGTTTCGCTCTCGTATTCGTATTCGTAATCGCGGGAGAACGCGAACGACGCCCCCGTGATCCTCTTCGCCACCACGTCGCTGTGAAGCTGGACGTGCCGCGTGTCTCTCTTGTCGAGGCGGATCGTACACCGCATGGAGCGGTCATCGATCTCCGTCACGATCGAGCCGTTTTTGCTTCTTGCGAAGACGGTCGAATCGTTTTCCCCATGATTTCGGTTGAAGATGAAATCGCTGCGGTCGCACTCATCGAGCGCCCCCGGCATGATCATCTCGTAAACTTCTTCATCGCCGTCTTTCCATAAAAGCGTGCGACTATTGAACACGATCGGCTCGATGAAGAGCTGGAGTTCGTCGCCTTCTTCCTGGGCGACGGAAAGCTCCGCACTTCGATATTCTCTTTCGTTCGGTTTATACGGCATCGCCTTCTCCTTCCTCGCCGCCGCCCGTTTTCTCGGTCTGCGGTTCGTTTTCTTTCTCTTTCTTCCCGCCTCGCGGCTTGTCGCCGCCGCCCGACGGCTTGTCTTTCTTTCCCGTTTGATAATCGTCCACGACGCTCGCAGACGCATAATTGAGCGATTGCAGCCGTCGCTGTCCTTCTTCTCCGCCGAAGGGGGGAAGCCCCACGAGTCCACGCGCTTCGTCGAGCGTGATGCCGCCGATCGTCGCAAAAAACGTTATGATCTGATGCTTCTCCGAGAGGGCGGCGAAGGCGAGCCGCGAAGAGGTACAGACGATTTTCGTCTTTTTGTCCCTGCAAAGCCGAGCTGTCAAAGCCTGTTGGAGCTGTGTATAGAACGGCACGAGTTCTCCGTTATAGAATGCCGTCTCTTGCGCCGTTGTCGCCGTATTGTTTACGATTGCCGACGAGACGCCGAAGTACTCATAAATCTCCTCTTTGACGAAATCGAGCTGTGTCCGCGGGATAGGCGTCTCCTTCGCTTCAAGCTGTTTATATGTCATTTTCCCGTCGTGGACGATGAGTCCGCCGCTGTTGGCGTCCTCATCTTCCGTGAGATTTTCTCGTATGAATTTCTTGCGTATCTCCCGCAAATCGCTGTCCTTCACCGTGCCATTGTTGATGACGAGAATCCCTCGGACGATTTGAATGAGTTCAGCGTATTTTTCGAGATTTTGCTTCAAGCTGTGCGCGAGCTTCAGCGTCGTTCTGATCGAGGCATTGTTTTCCCCGAAAATATCGTTCTCGTTGACGTCGGCCGCGACGTGAATGACGTCCGCATATGGCACGACATAACGATTTCCGCTTGTCGTGAACGTGAAGATGCAAAAAAATTCGCCCTCATATTCGACAATTTCCGTCATCGAGGCGTTGATATTGTAAATTTCGACGAGCTTTTCCCGCCTCGTGATCTCGTTGTACTCATAAACAGGATAGAGGAAGGCGTTATTGTAGAGCTTGTATTGCGTGGCAAGCCGATAGAGGAGCTTATATCCCGTCGTCGGAATTTGATTTGCCCATCCCTCGAAGATGCCGGCGATATTCGATCCCTTCACGTCCTCGCACGCCTCTCCGTTATGCGCCTCCGTGCAGACGTGCCGAATTTTGACGCACGCCGCCCGCTTAGCGAATGTATGCACCGCCGCCCGCACTTGCGCCTGGTTGTATGTACTCCCTCCGAAGGGCGTGAAAATCGTCTGCCATGAATTGAGGAGCTTCGCTTTTGCATATCCGCTCGGCTCTTGCCGCGTCGGTTTCTTTTTCAATCTCCCGAAAATCCTCGCCGCCAGGCTTCGGCGTTCCGTTTCTTTTTGCTCCATTCTTTACCCCACGAAATACATATAATTCTCGAAGTCTCGGACGTATATCACCCAAGCATTGAGTAGGCTCACGGCCCCGTCGATACGACGCTTCTCTTTGATTTTGACGGGCTGTATATTGTTGAGGCCCGTCTTCTTGATGCCCGTATTCGTCAAGCACCACAAGAGAATCGGATTCGCGTTATAATTCACCATGTGAGCCGCAATCGCCGCTCCCATTTCCCTCATCGGTTGCGCCCAAGTGTACGGGCCTTGCGCGACGGCTTCCATGTTGAAACCCTCATTCCGCATCTCGTCCACCCAATAGCCCGCGAGCGCTCTATCATAGCCGACTTTGTAGACGTCTATTTTGAACTCGGCGCGCATCTTGCAAAACCAGGCTGTGACGTCCGAAAAATTGACGCGGTTCCCTTCGCAAATCGTGAGAAGCCCGCGCTCCGCCCATGCTTTGTAGGGAGCCTCCTTCTCTGTACTCGCCTCGACAAGCTCGATACGCTTCTCTGGCAAAAAATATTGCTGGAGTACATAGACGACTGGATCGTCTTTCTTCCTTATGATGAGCGTTGCCGCCGTCAAATCCGTTGTCGCGGAAAGATCGCAGCCGCCGATCGCGTATGTGTCATACACGTCCGCTCGCGTGAAAGTCGCATCGTTTTTGCATTCGTCGTATGTGAGCCATGAAGCACTCTCATTCTCGCGTACGTTGAAATCTTTGCATAAAATTCCAGGAAGCCGTGCGGCGTCACGCTTCGCGCGCTCGACTTGCTGGGCGAGTTTGTCATAGTCCTTGATTGTCCCGAGTCCCGGGTTCGCCTTCGCCCAGCACGTCGGATCGATCCATTCCTCCCGAGCGTCAAGCTCGTAGAGGATCGGAAGAAAATTCTCGTCGATGAGCTTTCCGTCTTCCGTGAGTTCTCCGTCCGCCACTCGGATTGCGTAACCATATAGCTCATCATAAATCCCTTCGCGCACCGTTCCAGCCGTCGTAATCATGACGATGATCGGTTGCCGCCGAGAAGTCGTCGATTGCTTCATGACTTCATAGAGCGCACGGTCGCGGATCGCATGAAGTTCGTCGATGATGACGCCGTGAGAATTTAAGCCGTCGAGCGTGTTGCTGTCCGATGCGAGGGCTTGAAAAATGCTCGCCGTGAGCGGAAAATAGATGTCGCTTTGCCGCTTCTTCAAGAGGGCGTTTAGCTCGGGAGACTGTCGTATCATGTTGAACGCTTCCGTGAAGGTCTTCCGCGCCTGGTCTTTCTTCGTTGCGACGACGTAAACCTCCGCCGCCCCCTCGTCGTCCGACGTGAGGAGATATAGCGCAATCGCTGCGAGAAGCGTCGTCTTTCCGTTCTTCCGCCCGACGAGGAAAAGCGTCTCGTTGAATCGGCGGAATCCGTTCTTTTTTTGTTTGAAGCCGAAAAGGGCTTGAATGAATGCCTTCTCAAAAAGTTCGAGAAGAAGCGGCGCGCCGCGGACACCCTGCGATTGACGGCAAAATTCCTCGATAAATTCGATCGGACGCGATGCTTCCTCTTCGTCGAAATAATAAGCATAGCCCTCGGGCGGACTCTCGATTTCGTCGAGAAGGCGGCGATATACTTTCCGCACGCGGCGGCTCGTGACGATCTCTCCGCGCTCGATTGCCTCAACATAGAGTTTGATATAATTCATTTCCCGTTGCTTCTGTTCACAAACTTTGCGAGCTTGCTTCCAGGCGATGGCTTGTCGCCGTTCGTCTCCGCGAATACTTCATCGAGGAGTTTCACGGTCGCCGTGTAGTTCTTAATCATGGCGTTGTATGTCGTGAGAAGAGGGTGAGCGCGGTCGATGCTATATTCGCCCTGCTGCATTTTCACCATTTGCCCCTCTTCCTGGATCGTCGTCTCCATGTCTTCAAGCGAAACAGCCATAAACGCCGCCCGCTCGATGAGCTTTTTCAACGAATCCACCCTGTTTTTTGGTAGGTCTTTATATAATTTTTTGATGCGCGCCGCCTCTTTTTCGATGCGTTTGTCTTTTTCCATTATATCGGCCCTCCGCCGCCCGTCCCGATTGTAGGGGGGGGATATATGCGCAAAGTGAGTTATAAAAATGACCCCGCGTCGGTACGGAAGCGCGCAAAAAATTTCCTCACCCCTGGGGGGGATCAAATTCAATTTCCGCCTCGACGTTTTCGTCTTCCGCCGCGGCTTTGATGATGATGCCGATGATATTCAAGGTCGTCAAGATGATCTCCGCTCCCTCCACGTCCGTGAAGGTTATCGCGTCGCCTTTCGCATACGCTTCCCGAATTTTTTTAGGAAGCGAAGCGTCGCCCTCGATCATAAATTCGTATGAGCCATGCGGCGTCATGATTGAGATGCTATATCTCATGTCGCACCCCCCTTCTTGACAAGATTTCCCGCCTCGTTGAAATATAGTCCTTCCGCCGCCGCTTCCCCCGCAAGATGCTCCTCATCGTGACACTTCTTGCAAAGCGTTTCCGCGAGTTCCATATTTAGGGAGATGTCGGGATCGTTTATATTCTTCTCCGTCAAATAAACTTTGTGATGTACGATCTTCCCCGAACGTCCGCATCGGACGCAAAGATAATTGTCGCGCTCCATGACGAATTGACGGAATTTCAACCATGCCGCCGAGTGGTAAAATTCGCAAGCCCAGCTCTTCATGCTCTTCTCCAAAAAGGAGCGCGAACGGGAATCTCGACCGTCCGCGCGTGAAAAGAAACCCATTCGGAAGGCTCATCTGTGGGAAGCCTCCTTCTTTGGTACTCTATCATTTTACACCCCTCGCATGGAAAAAACCATTCAGTGATTTTTCAATTTTTCCGCTTCTTTTTTTGCTCCGCTTCGACGCGTTTTCCGTAGTAGAGAAGTGCGAAAGCGGAGACGGCTTCGTTCCGCTTCGTGTAGACAGTCGTCGTACTCCAAACGTCGATTTTTTCCGCGATCTTCTCTTTTGAGAGCCTTCCCCAATACCAGCATTTTAAGAGCGTGCGGAGCTTCTCGTCAGTGATCGCCTCGACGCACGACTTGATCTCCGCGAGTTCCGCAACTGCGTTCTCGATACTCGAAATGAGTTCCGCGAGAGCGCAAACTTCATTGATCGCTTCTCCCTGGAACGATGCCTTCATATATGAGCGGGCAAAATCCCCCCCGCGTGGCATGGAGGGACCCATACGTTTTAAGAGTCTTTCCTTGCGCCTCGTCATTTGCTTGATTGCCTCTTCTTTTTTCGGGACGGAATAGAGGAGACTTTCCGCTTCCTTGAAATAGTCTACCATGAATTTACCTCCGTTGCGCCTTTATTGTTGAGTACGATGCGGTCGGATCCCGCGATGTGGCTCTCCACGGCATGCGTCCCCCTTCTTTCGCCTTCGGAAATTCGCATCTTTTCGGTATAGCCGAACGACGATGTAATATCCCGCGTCCAGATCGGAGAAATAATTGTCCGCCGCCGCGAATATGTATCCTTCGTAGAGCTTTTCATAGGCGAGACGGTCCTCCGAGTCGCGCCACAACTCTTCGACGTGTTTTTGTGAGAGCCGTCCGTCGCGGTTCGTCGGCAGCGGGTGAATGAGATTTTTCGAGGCATTGAACGCCTTGAAGTAGAGCGATTGTTTCACCATGTAGCGCCCCTTCCCGATGAGACCCGTCTCATCAAAGCAAAGCGGCGAAACTTTGATGAAGCCTTTCCCCCACAATTCGCCGAGTTCCTTTGCTCCCACCCCTCCCGAAATGACGAGATGATGATGAAAACGCCCCTTCCGAGAGCCTTTTTCCGTGACGGCAACGTATTTCAATTCTCCGAGGCCCTTCCTTGCGCGTGCGCGTTTGAGGCGTCGAAGAAAATTTTGCAGACTTTTGAGAGCTGTAACGTCTTCTGTCGGGTTGTTCTCCGGGGAATATGTCAAATCGAGAGAGATGTCCTCTCCCGTGAAATTTGCGTTGAGAAGGCGGATGAGCTTGTTTTCCGTGTTCTTCCGATTGACTTTCTTCATCCCCTCCGTCGTCGGCTTTGCCTTCTTCCTTCTCGTCCCTTGACGCCTTGCCGACGTGTAGCATGGGAAAATATACACTTCTTTGTAGTCCCCGCATTGATATGATTTCTCCCTGTATATCCTTCTCATGGGTTTCTTTCCTTCCTTTTCCCTTCACTCCCTTGCGGGGACGGGCGAGCTTTCCTCTCTCCCTTCCCCGCACCCCTTCCTTCTTCCCTCTTCGCGGATGGTTTCGGTCGTTTAGATAATACTTATTTCGAGCCTCAAAACGCCGCTTCGGGCGCTTCATTTTTATGCCTTGCCGCGCTTCGCCGCCGCCCGCCGTGCGGCTCTCCGATGGCGTCTGTGCGTCCAAGAGAGCCTTTGCACGGTGTCCTTATATAATAGGAAAGAACGCGAGGCGGGAACTCATCGCTTTTGATGCGCGACTATGCGCGCGCCGTCCCATTTTTCCTTGACGATGCAATTTCGGAAGAGCTTTGTCATTTGCTTCTCCGTGATGCGCTCTCCGATCGCGGGATCAAGAGATGGTGTCCGAGAGCATCTTTGCGATGCAAAATCCCAAATCGGGAGTGGAATATCCTCCCCGCTGGATAGGACAATGAGATCGCAACATGCGCGGAGAACGAGCCGCCGCCCGTACTTCTCGCAAATAACCGAGAAGTACGCTTTTTGCGCCTCCTCGGTGAGATTGCGAATGTCTGCAATCTGCGCATGAATTTCCCGCATTTTTATTTGATTGATGATGTAGCGTCCGCCACGTACTCGGTTAGCGGTTAATATTTCATGTCCCACCTTTTTACCTCCCGCGACGGCGCAAATGCGTGCTTAGGCTCTTCCTTCTTCGGCTCGGGCGGTATTTGCCCGTCTTCCCAATACGGATTTTCTTCCGCCGCCATCTTTGCCGCGGAGAGCGAGCCGGAGGGCGGCATAGTGAAGCATTTCCCGCCCGCCTTCTTCGAGCGATATTTCACCCAAAACCGTCGCACGCCGAAGCGGCGCGATTCTTCTATGTAAAAGACGCCTTCCGCTCCCTCCGCGATGTGCCGCGTACTCTTTTCCCGCCGCCACTTCATCTGCATCGGCGCGCTTTGCATTGTTTCCTCGTTCATGATGTAATCCTCCTTTCTTTCGCGTTCTTGATTCTACCCTCGACGGATAGGTACATGTGGCGTATCATTCTTCATACCCTCCCGTCGCCGAGAAGCGGCAGATTTCTGCCTTAAAAGTTCATTGCATTATTTAACCTGCGTTGTTGCTCCTGCTGGGTCAAGCGCAAGTATATTGACGTTGTGTTTATGCTGCTATGCCCCATCAAATCCGCCAAAAGAGACAAGTCTTTATCACGTTTCAAAAACTCGATAGCAAAAAAGTGCCTGAACGCGTGAGGGTGCATTACCTTTGGGTTGATATTATATTTTTTTGCAAAATTTTGTAGGTTTTGGGCGACTCCCCTTGTCGTCATTTGTTTCCCAAATCTATTTGTAATCAAGTAATCATCATCTTTTTTCTCGGAAAAATAACCGAATATTTCTTTCGTTCGCAGGCTGTCACAAAAATAAACCCGTCGTATTTTCCCCTTTGTTGGTATATCCGCATACCCGCTTTTCAAGTCCGAAAACTTAAATTTTGTCAGCTCGTTCACCCTTGCACCCGTCTTGCCCAAAAACAGGACGACATAATACCACCGCACATTGCCATCATTTTTCAAGCAGGTAAGTAATTTATTAAACTCGTCAAAACTGATAACATTTTCGACCGTCGTTACCTTTTGCACTTTGATTTTTCGAAGAATCAAATCGTGCTTTCCAAGATATTTCAAATACTCATTCATCATCGACAGATAATTATTGATACTTACAGGGCATAGTCTCTTTTTTAGCCCCTCTTTCCACTCAATCAAATTTTTCTTTGATACCTCATCATACTTTGAAAAATAATCGGATAAATGCTGCCGATATGCGCGTATTGTATTTTCTGCAAGCTCTCTATCATACAGATAAAGTTCAAAGTCTTTCAATCTCTCCTTGTTTTCTTCTTGCATATCCCTAACCTCTTTGCCGTGATTTCTTCCTCGACCGCTTCCATATCACCATATAACACTTGTTGACAAAGCACATTTCTTCTTTTCCACTTTTCATACAGTTTGCAAAATACCCAGTCTACTTTCATCTTGCAAAATGTATAAAAAGTGCATTTATTCTCATCATACAAGTCGATTACTTTCCAAATACTGAGCAAACAATCTTGTATCAAATCATCTGTGTCATACATTCCGTACATCCACGGGTTATAGATTTTATACCTACTGTAACAAATACCCTTTACAATTCCAAATGCCTCTTCATCGAATAGTTTCCTTGCCTTTTCATTTCTTTCCGCATATAAAGCAGAGGAACAATCCCATTCAAGGTTTTGTAAAGTATTGTCAAGTGCATTGCCGTTTTTATGCCTTACTTGTTTTGCATCCCCAATCGGTTCTCCGACAAACGTTTCCAAAACTGTTTTTGCAACATTTATTCCGATCTGCTTATTACTCCTTGCAACATCTCTAACCCTTACGCACAGTCCGCAGGGCTTTCCGTTTGTGGTTCGTTTTACCACTGGTGACATAATTTTTCCGTAGTATGTACGCTTGTTTACAACCCTCGTATAACTTCTGATTCTACCAAGTGTACTAACTTGATACAAGCCTTCAAAGCCTTTTATGTCTGCCCATTTTTCCTTGTCCATTTTGCACCGTCCTATTTCCATAGCTTTGAATATGGGCTATGCTCACATTATCTCCCGTCGCCGAGGAGCGGCAGGTCGCCGCCCGCATAGAGCTGATAGACCGTCGTCCCCGTCTTGTCTGCCATGTACGGCAAGAAAATCTCGTCGAGCGTCACCATTGCCGTTTCGAGAAACGCCATCTGCGCGGCGATCCAATCCTTGATATTCCGCCATACGACTTTCGTTGCCTGCTCGCGGTCGCATTTGACTTTCTGCTTTTGCAGGACCTTTTGAAATTCGTCGATGTTCGCGGGAAGTTTGAAAAGCCTGTCCCCACGCGGAGTCTCTACGATGAACATGATCGCGCTCGGCTCCCGCTGTTCGTCGTAGTTCATCATCACGCTCTTTGCGCCATGGGCGGCAAGGATTCCCTGTATCTCTCCGACAGTCTGCGCCGCCGAAATCGTTGTCGAATAGTTCTTAATTGCCATTTCTTTCCTCCTTTCCTTCTTCGGTTATCCCCTCCATGACGTAAAGGATATTCGGAAGCGCCATTCCGTTGCCCCACATTTTGTATTCGGGCGCATCGGCATGAGGTACGTCTGCGCACCACCAGTCGGGCATGCCCTGTAAGCGAGCGCACTCGGTCGGAGTGAGGCGACGGACGTAGACGTAGATGACCCGTCTTTCTGCCACCGCGCAAGCGATTATATCCCGCTCGGTGCATTCTCGCGCTCCACAGCCTTTGTAGTAGTTCGCGTCAAGCGTTCCCGCCTTGTCGCCGTTGATACCGACGAAGCATATCCACGGTTGGTTGTTCCCACTCATTCCCGCCGCTGCTGTAACCGT